>CAVYIO010000028.1:0-25541 GCA_963768565.1 Rhodothermales bacterium | reverse complement strand
AGGCCTGAACGATCGAACACGGCTTTCGGTGCCGTCCATCAGCCTGCGAATGTTCGATCTGTGTGCCCAGATCAATCCCGCCGAAATCACAATGCTGATAATAAAGAGACTCGCATCAAGCTGCTCGATTCCCAGATAGTATTTACGAACGCCGACGCTGATCGGGAACGCCAGGGTTGCCGTCAACGATGCCAGCGAGACGGTTCTCGTAGTGAGGAGTACGAGAATGAACACGATCATTGTGACGGCCATGGAGACCGGTGTGATGGCGAACAGGACGCCCCCCGCCGTATTCATCCCCTTGCCGCCACGAAAACCGGCGAAGATGGGAAACATGTGTCCGGCCACCGCCCCGATGCCGGCCAGCATCTGCGCCAGCGTATTGACGTTCCAGAACGGCAGGTCCTGGGGCAGCGCATCAATTCGAACGAATTTCGCGATCAGGCCCGCGGCAATGAAACCCTTTCCCACGTCAATGAGCGTGGCGACCACTCCCGCCTTCCAACCAAGGACGCGAAACGTGTTCGTCGCACCTGCATTCCCACTGCCGTGCTCTCTGACATCGATACCGTGCATCATCTTCCCGGCCCAGAGACTTCCGGGAATAGAGCCAAGAATAAAGCTGAGCACGACGATGGTCGCTAGGGAAATCATGACTTACAATGGCGCTGGTGGGCCGAGGTCGAGGACCTGGAAGCGCTTCTTGACACTCCGAACCGGACTCGTCGGTTTCATTCGACTACAACATTCCCAAGCGACACGGGTATTTCACCCAGGCCTCTGAGGCGATCGAGCGCGTCGTCGCGCTCGGACGACGACACGACTATGACAAGGCCGATTCCCAGATTGAATGTCCGGCGCATGTCCGACTCCGGCACGCCGCCCATGTCCTGGATCAGCCTGAAGATGGGGGGTCTCGACCACGCAGAATAGTCAACTTCTGCCCGTAGGCCACCTCTGACAACCCGTGAGATATTACCGGGGATACCGCCTCCGGTGATGTGCGCCAATCCGTTCAGGCCGCTCATCGGGAGTAATTGCCTGAATCGCACCGAGATAGGACCGATGGACGGCCAGCAACGCCTGCCCGACACTCTGCCCCTCCAATGCGACAGGTGTGGAATCTACAGTCAGGTCTTCGAGAAGCACCTTCCGAGCCAGCGAGTAGCCGTTTGTGTGAAGTCCAGTCGAGGGCAGTCCGATCAACGCATCTCCGGCCTCTACCCTGGAGCCATCTATGATTCGGTCCCGCTCCACGACGCCGACGATCGTACCGGCAAGATCATAGTCGTTTATGGCATAAAGCCCTGGCATTTCTGCCGTCTCGCCCCCAATCAGTGCAACGGCATTCTCCGAACATGCCGTCGCAAAGCCACGAACAATGTCCGCGCCGATCGTCGGATCGAGCTTGCCCGTCGCGTAGTAGTCGAGAAAATACAATGGCTTCGCTCCACAGACGGCGATATCATTCACGCAGTGATTCACCAGATCCTGCCCAACCGTATCGTAGCGACCGGCGAGCGTGGCGACCTTGACCTTGGTCCCGACCCCGTCCATCGACGAAACCAGTACAGGCCTCGAGTAGGCGGCGAGATCGAGTTCGAAAAACCCGCCGAATGCACCGATGTCGGCCAACACCCCCGGCGTGAAAGTACTCTTGACGATAGGCTTGATCCGGCGGATCATTTCGTCGCCTGCACTGATGTCGACGCCCGCGTCACTGTAGGTAACAGACTTCATTTACTTATCAGTTTTATCCTTTAATCTTATCCACTGAAGCTACTTATGGCCGAAATGACACCCGTGCAAAGCGAGCCTGAAAGCGGGCCTGCGCTCTATGATACAATGACAGCCGAACTGGCGCAGAGCAGACGTCAAAATTCCTTCGCTCAATAGCGTTGATTATCTCCAGACCACCTAGCCACCAGCGCCTGAAGCCTACCGAATAGCGGCGTGGCAGATCTCGAGACAGCGGCAGCGCCGTCGCGAATGAATCACGTATCCTGACACACTGTTTCCAGACAAGCTTTCTCACCTGGTCGTCTGGTGGACAGCCCCTTAGCTGTTCCTCTGATACCGCGAAGGCCCTCAATTCCTCCTCCGGGATGAATAGCGTGATCTCGCGCGAGATCCTGCGGCAGATCGAGAAGCACACCGAGCAGGAAGAACCCGTCGCCCAGTGCCGCCACCCTACTGGCGTGGAGATATCCCGATAGCCCGGCAATCGCCGCGAGCTGACGCGCAACCGGCCCGATCCAGCTGTCTACGAACTCTCCGAGTTCGCCATAGTCGGCGAACCGAATGGGTCCGGCAAAGCGCTCTGCCGCCACTACCTGACGTGCAAAGTCGTCGGCATCCAGGCCAAATGTGAGCGCCGTAGCACGTATGCGCGCAGTGAGCTCGTCGTCAATGAGCGAACTGGACAGATCCGACCGAACCACCTGCGCCTCGGCCCCAAAATCGACGCGGCCTCCGCCTGAATTCAGTGCCGCCTCATGAATCGCCAGATGCCAGTCCCAGATCGACCGGGCAGCTTCCAGATGATCCCCTTTCCACGGGTCGAGATAAAAAGGTCGATCCTGGGCCCTCATGAGTGTCCTTCAACCCGCTCGACGTTTCCAGGGCGGATCCTCGTTATCAAGGAAGGCCGCGACCCCTGCTCTACAGTCGTCCGTTGAGCGCGCCTGAACATTCAGATCCGTCGTGTATTCGAGGGCCCGTTCAAACGACATGCCCGGCACATCACACAATAGCTTCTTCGTCAGCGCGATCGCATTCGGGCTCGTCCCGGTCGCTATCCTGCCGGCCAGGGCGTCAACGGCGTCGTCAAGCTCGTCGGGCGGCACAGCAGAAGCGAGCAGCCCCATTCGTACCGCCTCCGTGGCATCGACGAGATCGCCCGTCAAAAGTAATCGTCGCACATCCGCACCGCGCAGTCGGCCAATCAGAATAGTCGATACAATGGCCGGAACGAAGCCGATCTTTACCTCCGTGAATCCGAGTTTCGCCGTGTCGGCCGCGATGGCGAAATCCGCTGCGGCCACGAGCCCGCAACCGCCCGCGACGGCGTGTCCGTTGACGCGCGCGATAACAATCTTTGGATGCCGGTAGATCGTGCTGAACAGATTCGCCAGAAGGTTCGAGTCATACTCATTCTCTTCTCGAGATGCAGACTGCAACTTCTTCAACGCATCGAGGTCGGCTCCGGCTGAAAACGTTGTGCCTTCCCCGGTCAGGACCACGACCCGGATTTCACTCGCGTCGCGAGCCCGATCTAAGGCATCGATCAGCTCCCTGACAAGTTCCTGATTTAACGCATTGCGTTTTGCTGGCCGATTGAGGGTTATCCTCAAAATCGAATCAGCCTGTTCTATCGTTATCGTTTTTGCGGACATGCGGAAGGAGTGGATTTTGCGATCAAAATAACTCGACCGCGGGCGTCCTGCCACTTTGACGATCCCGATACGGATCGGCGATCATTGCACCCGGTGTGGTGCTACAGGGCCGCCAGCAACTCGCTCACGTTGGGACCGATGATGACCGAACGAGTATCGCGATTCCAGTACTCCGATAAACGCGCGGGTGTGTCGGGCTCAAAACCGAGGGCGTCCGACACGGCCTCAGGGAATTTCGCCGGATGGGCGGTACCCATGATCGCGATCGGTCTTCGATCGCCCGTCTCCCGCCGGTATCGAGCGACCGCTTCAAATCCGACCGCGGTATGCGGGTCACTGACATAACCGGTTGCTTCATACACCCGCCTCATGGTGTCCGAGGTAGCGACGTCGTCTACTGACGTCCCCCATACCAATTCTCGCATCCTATCTTCCGTAAGAAGAAAGCGGAGACGCTCGAAGTTGCTGGGCACTCCGACATCCATCGCATTTGACAGCGTACGAACCGACGGGCCATACGTCTCGTCGCCCGTGTCCAGGAAGCGTGGGAAGAAATCGTTCGAGTTGTGTGCTGCAAGATACCGGGCCGGACCGATCCCCGAGAGATGAGCCATCACCCCGGCTGTGAGATTCCCAAGGTTACCGCAAGGAATGCAACACGCGAATTTCCCGGACTCGAATTGTCGCGCTGCCCAGAAGTAATACGTCATCTGTGGCAGCAATCTCCCCACGCTGATCGAGTTGGCCGATGTCAGCTGGTGATGTTCCAGCGGCTGCGCGAACGCTTCTTTCACCATTCGCTGACAGTCATCGAACGTACCATCCACCGCAAAAGTCGTCACTCCCGGTCGACGAACGATCAACTGCCGCTCCTGCGTCGGACTCACCTGACCGCGCGGATACAGAAGTACGACGCGGATCGCATCGAATCCTGAGAACCCGTCTGCGACGGCGCTTCCCGTGTCACCGGAGGTGGCAACAAGTATGGTCTTCTCCTCTCCCGGACCAAGCTCGCGGGCCATGAGCCCGGCCATGCATCGAGCACCGAAATCCTTGAAGGAGAGCGTCGGACCGTGAAACAGCTCAACAACCATCACATCATTCCATTCGCCACCAGCCAATCGGCGTACGGGCACCGGAAAGTTGAAGGCCTTCGTGGTGATCTCGTCAACTTCGTCATCCGCAAATTCGGGAGACAGCCAGGACTTGAGCACGTGGGACGCAACACTGGAAAACGAACTCATCTCCCGCCATGCCGGTCCGACTTCCGGGATCTGCTCAGGCACGTAGAGACCACCGTCCGGAGCGATACCGTTCAGCAACGCATCACCGAAAGTGATTCCGTTGTTCTCGGATCTGGTGCTGACAAAACGAACGGACATACCAGCCGTGGCTACTGATTCGATTCTTCGATTCTCGCACCGACCACGTCGACAGTGGAGGTCAGCGAAAGGCATCCGAAACCGGCCCCTCGACAGGCTCGATCGCATTGCAGCGGTTACCCGCTCGGCCTGCTCCGCATTCCCGCTGACGGCAAAGATCGCAGGGCCCGACCCGGAGAGCGCGCACCCTGGCGCACCGGCTTCCAGTGCTGCAGTCTTGATCACGTCGTAGCAAGGTATCAGGGCGGCTCGAACCGGTTCTACGATAACGTCTCGCATAATCATGCGCCCGAGCAGATCAATATCGCCGTCGCGAATGCTCTCCGTTAACCACGCCAGGGACGACGCGTTGCGCACCGCATCCGAGAGCGGAACCTCGGCGGGCAGCATTCGCCTCGCTATGGATGTTTCCACATGTAGTTCGGGCACTACGATGGCAAAGAAGATCTCGTGGCCGGGCTGCACTCTTCGGTAGGTCGCGGGATTGGTCGCGTCGACCAGAATCACACCGCCCACGAGCGACGGAATGGCGTTGTCGCCGTGCGTGCTTCCGCTTGCGACCGTCTCGCCTGCCAGCGTCGCCTCGGCAAGTCCCGCCTCGTCCAGTGGAAAACCTATTAGCGCATTCGTGGCGAGCGCACCGGCGGCAGCAGAGGCTGCGGATCCACCGAGTCCGGAGCCGAACGGGATGCCCTTCTCCAACTCGACGTGAATGCCACCCTCCACACCGGCAAGTTCGAGTACTTTGAGTCCGGCGACCGATGCGGTGTTTGAGCGAGGGTCCGTCGGGAATTTGGAGGATCCATCGACAATGACGACGATACTTTCAGAACGCGTCCGACGGACCGTAACACGATCGCCAATCCCGGATATTGCGACGCCGAGAGTGTCGAATCCCGGTCCCAGGTTCGACAGGGATGCCGGCGCCCACGCGCAGATCGGTTTGACGTCTTCCTTTCGAGTCATCGGTATCTCCGGCAGAGCTCAAACGCTTCAATCCGTCGAGCTCGTGGCTACTCGTCTTCGAATGCCCGAAACGAGTCGATGATGCCGCCTCTCACGAAAACCTCGTTCTCCTCTTCCGATCGGAAGGTCTCGAGCTTGTTCAGCGCCTCCATGTAGGCGTGTGCCGATGCCTGAAGAACGTCCGAATCGCGAGCCACGCCTCGAAAAGCCACGTCGCCGTAATTGAGAAGCACCGTCGCTTCACCGAGTGCGTCCGAACCTTCACTGACTGACCGAATCGAATAGCTCAGCACCTTGTGCGGACTTCCGACGGCAACATCGATAGCGTTGTAGAGCGCATCGACAGGGCCATCGCCTGTGGCGCGTTCCGCACGCACGGAATCAGACTTGAAGTGATACACCTCCACCTCGGCCATAGGCTCCTTCTCGGTGCCTGCCGATACATCGATTCGGGTGAGTTTAAAAAACGGGGCTTCCATATCTGCACTGATGATCGACTGGAGGAGCGACGCTATTGACGAAACCTGGTACGCTGAAAGACAATTGATGCCGGTTTCGGCACCTACTAACCCGTTCTAGTCGTCCAGGGTTCTTCGCCCACTCAGAAATTCTTCTGCCATAATCACCATCTCTTCACTTCCGATATAGAGCGGTGTGCGCTGATGCAGTTTATCGGGCGTCTTTTCCATGATTCGCTGCCGCCCGTCGCTGGCGCGTCCACCGGCCTGTTCGACGATGAGCGCCATCGGGTTCGCCTCGTACATCAATCGCAGCTTTCCATCCGGACTTTGCGCCGTCGCCGGATAGATGTACAGTCCACCCTTGAGCAGGTTGCGATGGAAGTCGGCCACAAATGACCCGATATACCTCGTACTGTACGGACGATTTGTCGCCTTGTCCGTCCGCTGCATCCACTTCATATATCGCTTCAAGCCGTCTTCAAACGAGTAGTAATTACCCTCGTTGATAGAGTACTGGCGCCCCTGTTGAGGGATCTCTAATGTCCGGATGTGACAACAGGAATTCCCCGATCGATGGATCGAGCGTGAATCCATTTACACCCTCGCGTGTGGTGTACACGAACATGGTCGAGGAGCCATACACGATATATCCGGCAGCGACCTGATCCACTCCCGGTTGGAGCGCTGCCTCCAGCGTCGGTTCACCAAACCCGTCCGGCAGTCTGTAGATGCTGAAGATCGTTCCGACCGACACGTTCACTTCAATGTTCGACGAACCGTCCAGAGGATCGAGGAGGACGATGTATTTGCCATCCGAATCAGCATTTGTCGTTCGAATCGGAATCGCCTCGGCATGCTCTTCCGAACCAATCAGGCAACACTCGCCGCCGCGTCTGAGCGCCCGAACGAATTCCGTATGAGCAAGGGCGTCCATCTTCTGCTGCACTTCGCCCTGAACGTTGATCTCGCCCGACGGGCCGGCGATATCCACCAGACCCGCACGCCGCATATCGCGATTGACAATCTTGCCCGCGACACTGAGATCACGAATCACGCGAGAAAACGCGCCTGTCGAGTGCGGGAAACTCTCCTCTCGCTCGATAATAAACTGCTCGAGGGTTTCCAGGTGGCTGAAGTCGTTGGTCGGACTGTTGATTTCCATGTTCCTTGGTGTTGCCGGTGGGATCAACGTCAAATTACAGTATCGACCGATTAGTAGCGTGCCAAATAGCGCGCATCGAGCTACACGGACCGTGTCCAGGCATGTTGACGTGCCAGCTTCTCCAACAGTGCGAGCGTTCGCGGCGCCTGCAGCGGATCCGCAAGCAAGTCGGCGTAGAGCCGCGGCAACTGGTCGGGCGTGTCAACATCATACCAGACCGGAAGAACGGTGATACTTGCCGAAGTTGCGGCAGCCCTCTCGAGTGTGTCGCCGAACACTCGTTCGTGGCTGAACGTCATTCCGTCGAATAGATCTGGAAAGAAGTCATTCATCCCCACCAGGTAGTAGCCGCCATCCTCCGAGGGTCCGATTGTAATGCTCATCGGATCCATCAGGCTATTGAACGCCTGTTCGATGAACGGAAGCGGCAAAGACGGATGGTCTGTCCCGATGATCGCGCATCGCTCGTGGCCCGCAGCGAACATATCCAGCGATGCATTCCGCATGCGCTCCGCGAGATCCGCGCCAAGCTGATAGCGCACATCAACGTCGGGCAAATCACGAACGATACTCTGGTCCGCCGAATGACCATCCAGATACAGATATATCTCGCTGTCCAACGAGATGTACTGATGAACGGAATCGACCAGGAATGCCCTGTACATCTCCGCGGCCCCGGCGGCATTCAGCAGCGTCTGGAGACGCGTCTTGACCCGACCCGCAACCGGTTGTTTCGCAAAGACGGCCAGGGCATCAGACACGGGCGTCACTCGTCTGCGATGTGGATCCCTGCGCGTCGTGCAT
The DNA here is from genome assembly GCA_963768565.1 of Rhodothermales bacterium. Classification (GTDB taxonomy): domain Bacteria; phylum Bacteroidota; class Rhodothermia; order Rhodothermales; family JABDKH01; genus JABDKH01. The sequence continues at coordinate 17,371 of CAVYIO010000028.1, read as the reverse complement.
CCGCTCGACGACCGTGCGCAGTCGATCGACGGCAGATTCGACATCGGCCCGCGATGTGTCTTTTCCGAGGGAGAACCGGACGGCCGCGCCGGCGTCGTCCCTCGATCGGCCAAGAGCCTCGAGTACATGACTCGGGCGAACGGTCCCGCTCGAGCAAGCCGATCCTGACGAAACGCTAACACCTTCCATATCCATGTTCAGCAACAGCATCTCGCCATCGAACGGAAGTCCGTCATCGCGACGCACCGACACATTAACGATATGCGGAGCCAGCCGGTCGTCGACGGCGACAGAATTGAGAACGAAGCGGGACCCTGAGAGATTGAGCAGCAGCTTTTTCAGAAGATCTCTCAGCGTCGAGATTCGCTCGTGGCGCTGTGAACGCTCCTCCACGGCGAGCTCAAGCGCTCTCGAGAACCCCACGATTCCAGCCACGTTTTCGGTCCCCGCTCGTCGATTACGTTCCTGCGACCCTCCGCGGTTCTGACGCTCGAGTTCGACGCCTGACCTGACGTACAGCGCTCCGACCCCTTTCGGGCCATAAAGCTTGTGTGCCGACATCGACATCAGGTCGACCCCCAGTGACTGTACATCCACATCCAGAAGTCCGATCGACTGTACCGCGTCCGAGTGCAGGTACGCATTACGGGCATGGGCTGCCTCAGCCAGCCGGCTGATGTCGTTGATAGAGCCGACCTCGTTGTTGACATGCATGAGGGATACGAGACATCGTTGACTCTCGACACTCTTGAGTTCTTCCGATAGCACATCCGGGTCGGCGGTACCATCTGCGCAAACGGGCACGTACCGAACCTTGCATCCGCGGGAGGAGAGCCAGTTCACCGGCTCCAGAACCGCCTCGTGTTCAACTTTTGACGTGACAATTGCTCCGCCTTGAACCATCGTTCCGGCAATCGCGAGGTTGTTTGCCTCCGTTCCACCGCTCGTAAATACGATTTCGGACGGCTCCGCCCCCAACACCGCAGCGACCTTCTCTCTTGCCTCCTCCACCGCACCGCGGGCCTGACGCCCGAGGCGATGCACCGACGACGCGTTGCCGAAGGATTCCTTCATGTAGGGTAACATGGACTCGAACACCCTCGCATCCAACGGGGTTGTCGCGGCGTGGTCCAGATATATCGTAGGTTTCATCTGCTGCGTTTTAGTCGAGTCCGCATCGGATAGGAACGCTTGCAGCGAGTGGCTGTTCTGCAATGAGGTTGCGGGTCGCGGATTTGATGAATTCGGGCAGACGTGTCGCTCCGCAAGAGATTCGTCGCCCAACGGAACTGTCACCCTTCGACGAGACGATTATCTTTACCCCGCTGCCCCATCCCACACTACGAATCCCGACCACGTTCGGCGGAGCACATGGATAAACTAGTCATTCGCGGTGGACGCAAACTCACAGGAGCACTCAACGTCAGCGGATCAAAGAATACGGCTCTTCCGCTGATGGCCGGAGCCCTGCTGGCTGGCGGTCGGACCGTCATCGACAATATCCCGGCACTGCGAGACATCAACACGTTCGCGCGTGTTATCGCGGTCACCGGTGCCACGGTGGACTTCGACGCCGAGCAGCATCGGATGGTCATCGACGCGACGAACATCACCCGTCCCGAGGCTCCGTACGAGTTGGTCAAGAGGATGCGGGCGTCGTTCTACATGCTCGGTGCTCTTCTGGCGCGATCTGGCCGCGCACGCGTGTCGCTTCCCGGGGGATGCGCCTGGGGCCCCCGACCTGTTGATCTGCACATCGAGGGCATGAAGGCTTTCGGAGCGGAGATCGAATTGGATCAGGGTTATGTGGTTGCGAAGGCCACAGGAGGTCGATTACGTGGCGGATCTTTTACGCTGACGCCGTCAAGTGTCGGAGCGACCGTCAATCTCCTTCTCGCAGCATCAACGGCTTCCGGCGAGTCACGCATTGACAACGCGGCGTGCGAGCCCGACGTGATCGTCTTTGGAGACGCCCTCAAATCAATGGGTGCCCGTATCGATGGTCTCGGCACCCGCACCATCCACGTGCAGGGAGTGGACGCTCTGACCGCCGCTTCCCTCAGGAACTGCCCGGATCGAATCGAACTCGGAACCTACATGATAGCGGCAGCGATCGCCGGGTCGCCCGGAGACCGCGTCGAAATAACGAATACGAAGCCCGAGCACCTTGGCGACACGTTCATGAGTGCGTTCGAGGAAACAGGCACTGCTGTGGATATCGCCGGGACAACGATCGGCGTGACGCCAACGGCAGACCTCAAGGCCGTCTCCATCGAGACCGGTGTCTTTCCAGGGTTTCCGACCGACCTTCAGGCCCAATGGACGGTCTTGCTGGGACATGCGGGAGGAAATGCCAAGGTCGTTGAGCACATCTATACCGATCGCTTCAAACATATTCCGGAGCTACGCCGGATGGGCCTCAACGCGATCGTCATCGGGAACGAGGTCGTGGTTGAAGGCGGGAGTACTCTGTCGGGCGCACAGGTGATGAGCACGGATCTCCGGGCCAGCGTGTCACTTGTGCTGGCAGGGATGATCGCGAAAGGTGAAACGCAGGTCTTGCGTGTCTACCATCTCGACAGAGGCTACGAGAACCTCGAAGGCAAGCTGGCCGGAGCAGGCATCGACATCCGCAGAGAACGATACGACGAGTTTGCGGACCCTGCGAGCTAGCAGTCGATCAGAAAATCGCACTCACTTGCATTCGAAGGGTATGCAATGTTGGTGCGTTCGATGGCGCTCTGCCGTCGTAGGCGAAATTGGCGCGGATGTATCTGTTGATGGCATACTGGGCGCCCGCCGACCAGAGCCATGACGTGCCCGTTCCTCGCCCGTCAGTGAGCTCAAACTGTGCGACACCGGTAGCCTCGCCCGACAGAGTCACACTCGCCACCTCAAGCCGACCCGTGAGCTGAAACCGTCTGGCTTTGTTGTAGCGTACTTCGACCGGCACCTTCACGATGCTCGATGTTCTCGCGAGCGATCGGTCCTTCTTGCGTGCGATATCCACCTGGGTCTTGAGCTGTAGATGCCTCGATGCCGACACGGACACTTCCGGGACGAGCCGAAGCGTTCGCAGATCGTAGCGCCTCGAAGAGAACGACTCGCTGTCAACTCGATTGGTCTCGGTGCTTCCGCTTAGTCGAAACGTCAGACGGCGTACGGGACGCACCCGTCCCGATGCACGCCACGCGGTAATGGACCGTTCCTCAAGACCGGCGGCAAGATCGGTCAGACTTCTAATTCGATTGAATGACAGGTCCAACCCGACGTCCGGTCTGCTTCGAAACAGGGTGACATCCTGCCGTACTGCGACCCGACCGTTGAGGGTCGTGCCCGGCATCCGAAAGCTGCCGAGGTCGAGAAGGTAGACCTTCTTCAAGTCCTGCTCCTGACTTCGCTCCACCACCTCAAGCGTCGTACGCGTCGAAATCTGGCTGAGCCATCGTTTCCAGACTGCGTCCGCGTTCTTCCACCGCTTCTCAGGCTCCAGGCCGACACGCAGCCGCGCCTGAACGCCGATAATAGAGAAGAGCGTATCCGATGGAACAAACGTCCTCACGTACGCACCTTCGTTCGGCGTCGTCTCGGGCACAAACTCCTCGAGCTGTATGACTCCGTCGCCGTTGCTGTCCGTCCACACGAACTGACCAAACTCCACTCCGGTCCTGACATAGATCTCCTGCAGCTTCGGCGTCCTCTCCGTCTGGGCTTCGTATAGCCATGACGTGTTCACTGCGCCCTCCAGCGGCCTGTATGCCCCGTTCCACCGCAGGACGACCGACTCCGCATTCTGTCCCGCCTGAGCCAGACGAAACGCTTCTGTGAATCTCCTCTGCCGAAATCCGACCGTGGCATCGGTTGAGAAACGACGGCCATCCCGATACCGTACGAAGCTGCGCGCCGTCCATCCCGTCGCCGCATCTTGAAGCGCACCGTCCATCACCATTCGCTCATTTCTCCAGTCGAGGCCCCCGCCGACTTCCAGTCGTTCCGACCGCCATGCAAGAGCCGGTCGCAGTTCGACGAATGCAAGAGAGGACGCCGTCAGACTATCCGCGTCGGAATCGCGCAGCCGTCGATCCTCCTGCTCGAACTCAATCGAAGGCGTGAGATTTCCGATGACGTTCAAGAACCTCAGGCCTGCCGTCTGCCTCCACCACTCTCCACGCTGCAACGAACTGCGGTCTTCGCTGACAATGTGCTCCAGTTCGTAGTTCACATTCGGGAATCCTTCTTCGCCCAACTCCAGCGAGGCCGACTGACGATTGGCATCGAAGAAATCACCAAACCGTATTGTCGCCCATTCGGCCGCAACAGTCGACTCATCCGAAAACTGCACGTCGCCATTGAGTTCATTTGTTATCTCGCTCGATCCGAATTCGTTGCCGCCCGACACACCTACGTTTCTGAGGTCAAGTCCCCATTGCCGTCCGAACTCGACGGGACGAACACGATTGAACGATCGGAAACTGCTTTCGACAAATCGACGCCTGGCTTCGACGGTAATCCGGGAATTCCCCAGACCCGTTCCCACCTCACGAATCCGGCCACCCACGGTGTAGGCGGCTCCCTGGTCGTCATCCCCGTCAACCAGCGAGAGTCGATTCTCGTCGTTGACCGAATGGGCCCAGTTTCCAAACAACTCGACTCCCGGGGCCGGGGAGAAACCACCCGCGAGATCAAACAAATCCTGGCGCCGCGGCTTAGGTAACAGGCGAACCGGATCATACTCACCCAGACCTGGTCCGCGGTACTCGTACAGAATGCCGTTCACAGAGCGACCGGTTCGAACGTACGACCCATTGCCTGAACCGACTCTTGAGAAGCGAACACGGAACACCTCCGTATCCTCAGCCGGTGCAACCGAAACGGCGACAAAAACCGTATCGGTACTTGCATCCGGATTCACGACCTCCTGTCTCGTGTACTGAACGAAGAGGGCCTCGGGATCGTATTCAACGCGCTCGGCACCGGAACGGGTTGCGGCCGCATCTCCACTCACTACCAGCAAGGCCGAGTCCGCCGACGTCAGCCCGAATTCCTGATTGAAGTCCTTGCTGTCGGCTTCTCGCAAATACGTCGCCCCAAGGTGCCCCGATATTCCGTCACGCGAGCCAAAGTTCGCCAGCACGTTCGTTCCCACAAGGGACCGCGTGAACTGGTTCGTGGAGTACTGGAATTCCGCGACGATGCGCTTGTTGGCCGTGATGATCTGATTCGGGGTGAACGAGATCTCGGCGGTAGCGTAATCGATGACGTAATCGTTCGTCTCGCCTCTCACCAGTCGCCGACCGTCGACGTACACCTCCTCTGTGCCCGGCACGACAATGATGAAACGTTCACCCGTCTCTCCCTCGAGACGATAGGGGCCCTGCACCCCTTCGGCCGGTTGAATGGTCTGAGACCGATATGTGCCTCTCGTGGTAGCGCCCGCAACAACTACCTCACCGCCGCTGAAGAAGCGACCCGTTCCAGGGATTGAACCCTGCACCTTGGCGCCCTGCAGCTTGCGATTGAATTGTGCGAACTCCGAAGACGACAGAGCGAAATCGAAATCACCCAACTGCGCCACCCCGCGCCTCGACCGGACCTCAATAAACACGCGATCGATCTCACTCAGACGCTGGGTCGTACCCTCCGGCAAAATCGGAGTGTTCTCGTCCGTCAGGACGGCACGGAGGTCCACACCATCCACGATCTCACCGCTGAGTTCCATCCGGAGTCCGGACTCGATTGTTGCGTCCTGCCGGTTGCCGGCGATAACGCCTCTGGTGATGGATCCACTTCGGCGCAGGTTGCTGCTGCCAAACGGATCTGACGTCCCGCCGCGTACCTGGGGCCGACTGTTGGGCAACGGTTCGTCCACCAGCGAGTCGGCTGAGGACGTCAACGTGTTCGCCCTGTAGACATCCCGAAAACGTACCGGCAGCGCTTCGTAACGGACCACCACCGTGTCTCCCCGGAATGACGACAGGTCTACCTCCAGCAATCCGAATCGGTAGTCGATGCTATAGCCAGCCGTGTCCACCGGCGCATTCCCCACCCTCACCGACTCCGATCCCTCGATTATGAACGGCCTGAGCCGGAACGGCTGCGCATCGGTCGCTGGAAACAGGTCCGTGTGCAGAAGCGTGCTGTCAACGCGGTGACCGGAATCCTGCGCCCGGGCCGAATCCACCAACCCGACCATCAGGAATGCTATGACGAGTAGACGCACCGGTGACGAAAGGCCAGAGTGAGGAAGGGTGTACTCGTAGCAAGTTTCGACGCAAGCAGGACCGACGTAAGGAGGGATGAGGGCGGATTTAGTACTACGATAGGGGTTGGGCCTTGTTCATGGGATCGAGCGACTTGTGGTCGGGACCTCAGGTGTCGAGCGATCGGCCGGATCAGTGGCTGCAATGGCGGTTAGTCATTGGCGTGGAGAGTAGCCCTATTCGATTCAGATTACCAAATCTGGCTCTGCAACTAAGAATTGACGATGCCGTAGCAGAGGGCTGAATCGCAATAATCGGTTCGCCCGGCATATCCATCCACTTCAGCCGGCCAGCCATCATTAGAGGTAAGAATGATTCGTATTTCAGGGTTTCTGCTCACCCTCCTGCTGGTGATAGCAGCAACAACGCAACTCGGCTGCGGAAACGACGCGAAATCCATGGACTCTGACGAGGACAAAGACTCCCGTCCGGCCGTACCCGTCGAAGTCGCCGCAGTGGTCTCCGGTGACATCTCCGCGTACCTGGTCGGTACCGCGACGCTTGAGGCCGAGGAACAGGCGATGGTCGTTTCGAAATCCGGCGGCATCGTCGAGCAGATCTTCGCCGAAGAAGGCAATTATGTCAAGGCTGGACAGAAGCTCGCACAGCTTGATGATGAGCGGTTGGCGCTTGAAGTGGATCGTGCCGAGGCAAGTCTGCAGAAGCTGGCGCGGGAATTCGAGCGAAATGAAGAGCTGTACGAGAAGCAGCTTGTCAGCTCAGAGGAGTACGAGCGGGTTCGTTCCGAGTATGAAGCCCAGAAGGCCGCTCGTGATCTGGCCCGCCTGAGCCTGGATCACACCACCGTTGTCGCGCCTATTTCCGGTATCATTTCGCAGCGCCTGATCAAGGTCGGTAATATGGTGCAGGCCTACGAGTCGACATTCCAGATTACTGATTTTGATCCGCTCCATGCCATCATGCACGTCCCCGAGCGGGAGCTGAACAAGCTGACCGTAGGCCACAGCGCCAACCTGAAGGTCGATGCCTATCCATCAGAGAGATTTGCCGGGCGCATCAAGCGGATAAGTCCCGTCCTGGACCCTGCCACCGGGACGTTCAAGGTGACCGTCGAAGTCAGAGATTCGTCGAAACGCCTGAAGCCCGGAATGTTCACCCGTATCCGGATCGTCTATGACACCCACGATCAGACACTTCTTGTGCCAAAGGAAGCGGTTCTTGCTGAGGACGACGAATCGACGGTCTTCGTCATTCGCGACAGCATGACTTTCCGCCAGATCGTTCGAACGGGTTACGAGGATGAGCGATTTGTTGAGATCCTTGACGGCCTCGACGAAGGTAGCCAGGTAATTACGACGGGCCAGAGCAGCCTGAAAGACAGCGCGCGCGTGGAGATTGTCAGCAGTAACTAAGCGACGACTCCCCTTCCCGCCAGGATCGCCCTATCGCATATGAAGATCATTGAGATTTCAACACGGCGGCGCGTGACTATCGCCATGTTCACGATCGCCGTGCTGCTGTTCGGCTCGGTTTCTCTTTCCCGGCTCAAGATAAATCTGTTGCCGGAGCTGACCTATCCGACACTCACGGTGCGCACCGAGTATACCGGTGCCGCGCCCGTTGAGATCGAGAACCTGATTACCAAACCCATCGAAGAGGTTCTGGGCGTCGTCAAGAACGTCAACGAACTGCGCTCGGTGTCGCGTGCCGGTCAATCAGACGTCGTTCTGGAGTTTGCGTGGGGCACCGAAATGGACTACGCGAGTCTTGAGGTGCGAGAGAAGCTGGACGGACTGCAGCTTCCGCTCGAGGTTCAACGACCCGTGATTCTCCGGTTTGATCCATCGCTCGACCCCATCATGCGATTTGCTCTGCGGATCAAGGAGCCCGAGCCTGCACGCGCATCTGCCGAAGACGGTGAGCCGACGCGTCCCGTCACGCTGCTGCAGGAAGAGACGTCGATCGACGAGAACGCTCTCAAGTATCTACGAAGATTCGCGGACGAGGAAATCAAGAAAGAGTTGGAGTCTTCGCTCGGTGTGGCGGCCGTGAAGGTTAGCGGAGGGCTTGAGGACGAGGTCCAGGTCTACGTCGACCAGAACAAACTGTCCCAGCTCGATCTGTCGTTGGAGCGTGTCGTTCAGGTGCTGGGTTCGGAGAACGTTAACCTGTCGGGGGGACGGCTCGAGGAAGGGACACAGCAGTATCTGGTGCGAACGATTAACCAGTTCAGCACCGTGGAAGAGATCGGAAACGTGATCCTCCAGACACGCCAGAGTCGGCCCGTGTACCTGCGCGACGTGGCCGACGTTCAGATGGGCTACAAGGAGCGCGAGTCTATTAATCGCATTGGCGGCGTCGAGGCCGTCGAAGTCGCCGTGTATAAGGAAGGCAATGCGAATACCGTTGCTGTTGCCGAGGACGTAAGCGAACGTCTTCGACGCGTGGAGGAGCTTCTGCCTGACGACATGGAACTGATCAAGATATACGATCAGTCCACGTTCATCTCAAGTGCCGTGAACGAAGTCGTAGGAGCGGGAATAATCGGAGGTCTCCTGGCGGTCTTGATCCTGTACCTGTTCCTGCGCGATTTCTCCACGACCCTGATTATATCTATCTCCATTCCTGTATCGGTGATCGCCACATTCAATCTGATGTATGGGTCGGACATCACGCTGAATATTATGTCGCTGGGTGGGCTCGCGCTGGGCATCGGGTTGCTGGTCGACAATTCGATTGTCGTCCTCGAGAACATCGCCCGACACCGCGAGCTCGGGGCCACGCGGCTCGAGGCCGCAAAGCGGGGTGCCAGTGAAGTGACGATGGCGGTGATCGCATCCACGCTGACCACTGTTGCTGTGTTTGCACCACTCGTGTTTGTCAAAGGGATCGCAGGACAGCTTTTCAAGGACCAGGCGCTGACGGTCACCTTCTCTCTGCTTGCCTCCCTCCTCGTAGCGATAACGCTGATTCCGATGCTGGCCTCATTCGGTGGCGGGCGTACGGACGAAGATGTGCAGGCTCCAGTGCTGCGAACGCCCCGGACCCGGCTCGGCCGCTGGCTTCGCGCGATTCGTTTGTTCTTGTTCAACACCCTGCCGTCATTCGTAGCTCGGATCGTTGTCCGAACCTCCAAGTGGATCGCGGTGAGCTTCCGTGTCATCCTTACACCTCTCACCGGCTCGTTCAACTGGGCGTACGACCGCGCGGCTGGCGCCTATCCCTCGGTACTGGACTGGTCGCTTCGAAGGCGTGGCGTAGTCCTGGTATCTGCTTTCGCCCTGTTTGCCGCCTCCCTGCTGATTGTACCGCGACTTGGCGTGGAGTTCATTCCACCGCTTTCGCAGGGAGAGTTTCTGATCGAGATGCGCTTGCCGCCCGGGACGCCACTCGAACAGACGGACGCCGTAATGGCGCGAATCCAGCGTTCGGCGATCGGTGTTGATGCGATAAAGTCCACCTTCGCGTCGGTTGGGACCGGCAACCGCATGGACGCAAATCCGGATGAGGGTGGCGAAAACTGGGGCGAGCTCCATGTCGAGATGGCCTCCTCAACGGACGAACCAGCCGAAGCCGCCGCATTTGCAAGCCTCCGAACCGAGCTGGAGCGAATTCCGGCGATTCAATACAAGTTCGGTCGACCCACCCTGTTCACCTTCAAGACCCCGATCGAAGTCGAGGTATCAGGCTACAATCTCGACGACTTGAGACGCGTCTCGCAGGCGATCTCGCAGCGATTATCCAGCATGGATCGTTTTGCGGACGTGAAGAGCACGACGGAGCAGGGTCATCCGGAAGTCAAGATCCTGTTTGACCGTGATCGTGCCGCCACCCTGGGGCTTTCGGTCCATGACGTCGCGAACCGCGTCGTCAACCAGGTTCGGGGCGAGGTCGCAACGCGATACTCGTGGAGAGATCGCAAGATTGACATTCTCGTCCGGGCCCGGGAGGAAGACCGGGCATCGATCGACGATTTACGCCAGCTGATCATCAATCCGGAGAGCGCTCGTCCCGTGACACTGGAGTCCGTAGCCGATATCGTCATCGACATTGGACCCAGTGAGGTGCGCAGGGTGAGCCAGCAGCGAGTCGCCATCGTCACCGCCAATCTCCGGTATGGCGATCTTGGCGCGGCGACCACAATCATCCAGTCGGTTGTCGACGACCTCGTCCTCCCCGACGGAGTATCGGTCCGGCTCGCCGGACAGAGTGAAGAGATGGCCAGCAGTTTCAGGTCGCTTCTGTTCGCACTCTCCCTGGCGGTGTTTCTCGTCTACCTGGTGATGGCGTCCCAGTTCGAATCGCTGATCCATCCGTTCGTCATCTTCTTCTCGATTCCTCTCGCAGCAATCGGGGCTATCGTTGCGCTGTGGATAACGGGCTCGACGCTGAGTGTCGTCGTCTTCATAGGTCTGATCTTGCTGGCGGGTATCGTCGTTAACAACGCGATTGTGCTCGTTGATCTGATCAACCAGCTGCGGGCGAACGGACAACCCAAGATGGAGGCGATTCGTGAAGCTGCCCGACTCCGTCTGCGTCCGATTCTGATGACCACGCTCACAACCACACTCGGCCTCCTGCCGTTGGCGATGGGTTTCGGCGAGGGTGCAGAGATCCGCGCACCCATGGGCATCACAGTGATTGGCGGGTTAGTCGTCTCGACATTGCTGACCTTGATCGTGATACCGGTGATGTACTCGATCCTTGATCGAAAGCCAGATGCCAAAGTGGCGGTAGATCCTGCGTGACCAGATAGCCAGACAAACACACATGACACTTTCCGACCTGTCAATGCGTCGCCCGGTTACGACCATGATGGCGTTCGTCTGTCTGGTCGCAATTGGCGGGATCTCTTCGCGTCTCATTCCGCTGGAGTTGTTTCCGGAGTTCGACGCTCCCATGCTGTGGATCAATCTGCCGTATCAGGGATCCACGCCGGACGAGATTGAGCGAGAAATCACTCGCCCGGCCGAGGAAGTCATTGCGACTGTCGCGGACATCAAGAGAATGCGCTCCGATTCCCGGGAGGACGGGGCGAACGTGCATCTGGAGTTTGACTGGGGCGTCGACACGGACATCAAAGCGATCGAGGTTCAGGAGAAGCTCGATGGCATTCGGCACTTGCTCCCACCTGATTTCCAGCGGTTCTTCGTCGGTCAGTTCTCCAGCACTGACATGCCGATTCTCCAGATGAGGATCTCGTCGCAGCGAGACCTGTCCGGCGCGTACGATCTGTTGAAGCGAAAGCTGGTTCTGCCGGTTGAGCGGGTCGACGGTGTCTCAAAAGTCGAACTCTACGGCGTGTGGCCCCGGGAGGTGCGGATTGAGCTCGAGTCCGACCGGGTTTCGGCTCACCAGGTCAGTCTTGTCGAACTGATGAGCACGCTCCAGGGTGCAAACTTTTCGGTAACGGCCGGAAAGATCACCGACGGTTCCAGGCGCTACCTGGTTCGGCCCGTCGGCGAGATCTCGGATCTCAAACAACTTGAGAGCCTTCCGATTTCACGGACAGGTCTCCGACTTGGAGACATTGCGAAGGTCGTCTACGACGATCCCGAGTTGCGTGAGGGTCGACATCTCGACGGTAACTTTGCGATCGGTCTCAGCGTGTTCAAGGAGAACGGTGCGAACACGGTCGAGGTCGTACGCCGGATAACGGCCGAGTTTGATGACCTTCAGGAAGATCCCGAAATGCAGGGCATCAACCTGTACTTCATGGACAATGCCGCGGAGGGCATAACGTCATCGCTCGAGGACCTCTTGAATGCAGGAATCCTCGGCGGTGTATTCGCATTCGTGATCCTTTTCTTCTTCCTGCGCCGAATGAGCACGACGCTGATCGTGGCTATGGCGGTGCCCATCTCGATCGTGGTCACCATTGGATTCCTGTACTTCCTCGGCTTCTCCCTGAACATCCTAACGATGATGGGGCTCATGTTGGCGGTCGGGATGCTGGTCGATAATGCGGTTGTAGTCACCGAGAGCATCCATCGGCATCAGCATATAGACAGCGAAGGTGACTCGAGGCTCTCGGCGTTACGCGGCGTCAAGGAGGTTGCGCTCGCCGTAACCGCGGGAACGCTGACTACCGCCATTGTCTTTCTGCCCATGATCGTGAGCCAGGCCGACGAGGTCACCATCTACCTGAAGCATGTGTCCGTGGCGATCTGCGTTGCACTCGTAGTGTCGCTGTTGATCTCGTTGACCGTCGTACCGCTACTGACCGCCCGTCTGAAACCCCCGAAGCATGCCGGGTCGAATATCATCGACAGGGCGATCGACCGGTATGCGCGAATGCTGTCGTGGATGATCGGCCACCGGTGGGGATCAACGGGCATTATCATGCTGGTCCTCGTCACCGCCGCCATACCGATCAAGTTCGTGAAGTCAGACTTCTTCCCCGATCAGGAAGACGCGGACGAGATTCGCCTGATTTATCATATCAACGATACGTACACGCTTGAGCGTGTTGAGCAGGCGGTCGACAAGATCGAGGCCTACCTCTTCGAAAACAGGGACGAGTTCGAGATCGAGTCGGTCTACTCTTACTATACCCCCAACCGGGCCGTATCCACGTTGATTTTGAACGATCCGGACGAGGCAAAGAAGGACGCATCCGAAATCAGGGACCTGATCAAGGAGAATCTTCCCAAGATCTCGATCGGCTCGCCGTCGTACAGCTGGCGAAGTACGGGCGGTGCCGAGTCGGTGAGGGTCACGCTGAGCGGCGAGTCCAGCGAGCTGCTTGCGGTGCTGTCAGAAGACGTAGAGACTGTCCTTTCCCGGATCGACGGTCTGGTCGATGTGCGCAGCGAGGCGTCGCTGGGTGAGCGGGAAGTGCACGTGGTCGTCGACCGTGATCGTGCACAGCAGTACGGGTACTCGAGCGAGGATGTGGCTATCACCATTTCCTCAGCGATGCGCGGTCGCAACCTGCGCCGCTTTCGCACCCCGGACGGCGAGATTGAGATGCGCATCAAGTATCAGGACGTCGATCGCCAGACCGTGGACAACCTGCGTAATCTCACGCTGAGCGGTGACCAGGGTCAGCAGGTAAGTCTGGCATCGCTTGCTGACTTCAATATGTCGCGGGGGCCGCGCGGTATCCATCGAGAGAATCGTAAAACCATGATCGGTGTGACCGCGGGCCTGAACGGGATTACATCGAACGAGGCGACGCCCAGAATCCGCGAGGCCCTCGAGAGATACGAGATGCCCACCGGATATACGTGGGATCTGGGACAGTCCTTTCGTGACGAAGAGGACTCGCAGGCCATCATGCTGATGAACCTCCTGCTGGCGCTGGCGCTGATCTATCTCGTTATGGCGGCGCTTTTCGAATCTCTGATCCACCCGGCCGCAATCTGGTCATCAATTGTCTTCTCGATCATCGGCGTCTACTGGTTCTTCCTGATCACGAACACCACGTTCAGCATCATGGCCTGGATCGGGATACTGGTCCTGGTCGGTGTTGTCGTGAACAACGGGATTGTGCTCATCGACCACATCAACTTTCTGCGTTCGGAAGGCATGCCGCGGTCGGAGGCCATCGTCCAGGCGGGTCGCGACAGAATGCGGCCTATCATAATGACCGCGGCGACTACGGTCCTCGGATTGATACCACTCTGCATCGGTACCAAGCAGATTGGCGGCGACGGTCCTCCGTACTATCCGATGGCACGTGCCATTGTCGGTGGCTTGACGTTCTCGACGGTCGTTACGCTCATCATACTGCCGTCGATCTATGTGATGCTCGACGACGTCCGCGCCTGGAGTCGGCGCGTGGTGGCGTACGCAAGAGCCGACCGGTAGGATTTGGGCCATCGGCCGTGCGGGGCTAGATTTCGCCCACCAGTTCTCCTTGCCAACGGTGCCTTACTCCCGCGTGCACACAATTCTCACATCCTCGTGCGAGGAAGCAGCGGCCTTCATTCGTCGGGGGGAGCTTGCCGCATTTCCGACCGAGACGGTTTATGGTCTTGGGGCGGACGCCCTTGACGTGACCGCGGTGAAACGGATCTTCGAGGTCAAGGGGCGGCCCACCGACAATCCCATGATCGTGCATCTGGCGGACACGGGCGACATTGCATCGGTCGTCCGTGAGTTGTCGCGAGCCGCCAGGCTGTTGATAAGAGAATTCTTCCCGGGACCTTTGACGCTCGTGCTTGAGAAGGCCTCCGCAATACCGATGGAGGTCACGGCCGGTCTGGCGACGGTCGGCGTGCGCGTCCCGTCGCATCCTGTTGCCCGTGAGTTTCTGCGCGCATGTGGTCGACCCGTGGCGGCACCGTCCGCCAATCGCTCCGGGGCCCCGAGCCCGACCACGTGGGAGTCCGTTCAGGAGGATCTCGACGGTCTCGTGCCCTGCATTCTCAAGGGCGACCGTTCTGCTGTCGGCCTCGAGTCGACGGTCGTCGATTGCACGGGTTCGACTCCGGTGATCCTGCGAGAGGGTGCGATCGGTCTGGAAACGCTGCGCACGATTGTACCCGAGGTCCAGCCGTCTTCCGCCTCCGCCGGCCGCACTGGAGAGAAGTCCCGGACTCCGGCACCGGCATTATGCGCCCGGAGCGCGGGTCCGATTGTACGATCCTGCCACGCCGGCTAGAGAAGAATCAAGCGCCTACATTGGAGTGTCGAGGCCGGATAGCCGAGGCCGGCTTTGAGATCGTCATGATCTGCCGCGACGTGGATCACTACGCGCACGAGCTGTTCCACTTCTTTCGCGAATGCGATCGAAAGGGTGTGCGGAATATCTACTGCGAACGCCCACCTGCGTCGGGCATAGGTGCCGCCCTGCTGGATCGAATCATCAGAGCGGGAGAACCGCCGGGGCGCGAGGGCTGAGACGACTCCCTACTCTTTCCCGATCGTCTCCGACATGGTTGTAAAGCCGCCCGCCTGATTGACCGCACGAAGCTCAAGGGTCCCCCCTGCTGTCTTGAGTCCGGCCGGCACCGGGACGCGATGCATCTGCAATCCATACGAGGAACGGCCCGGGCGGAATCAGAGATACTTCGGACCAGTTGGAGAGCCGTGTCCCGTCTTCGGCCAGAACGCGATACTCGACTCGCTTGATGGGCGAGTTACGATCGGAGATCCCGTCCAGAAACATGAGAAGACGCTCATCGCGGAGATAGACTTTGACCGACTTCACCTGCGGACCGGTGACCTCAGGATTCAGATCTGTCGCCCGGGGCGCCTCGATCACCGGCTCAGCTGCAGGCAGTTCGGCAGTCGCTTCATTGTGCGCCGGCAATGCGGCGATGTCGGGTGTCTCTGGCCGACTCGGAGCGGGCTCCACCGTGGTTGGGGTTACCTGCGCCGTATCCGTTGCAGGAGCGACGACCGGCGGAGCGGGCTGTGGCTTTGGAGCTGGAGGTGTCGGCCTGGCGCCCACCGCAATCGACGGATTCGCGATATCAATGATTGAGATCGGCGAGGCAATCAAGCGCTGCACTTCCCGTTTGGCCGCGAGGGCTGCACCCGTCGAAGCGAACTGTCCTACTACGACACGGTAGGCCGTGCTGGCGTCCGCCCGCGAGTCCGTGATGATTCCCGTTCTCAGGCCTTTGACCTTGAACTGACGCATGAGGTTCTCTGCCGACGGCCGGTCGAGATACGTCCCCACAACCCATCCGTAGCCACCCGATGAGCGCGACACGGCAGCGGTGCTCCGCAACTCGTCGGGCGAGTACCGTACTCGTTGGCGAACCGGAGCGATAACTGCCGGCTGGTTGTCTGCCGGCACCTGAGTAGATGCAGTCGGGTCTACACGTTCTCCGTCAGGAGACAGCACAACAACTTGCGTCGTCAGCGTGTCCGCGCTGAGACGGTTCCTGTGCGACGACGCTAACCGTGTAGGAGCCCGGCTCACGATAGCGCTGCAGAACGTTATTGCCCATAAGACTCGTCCCGTCGCCCATGTCCCACAGATAGTTCACCGGCCACGTCGCACCGTGGTGCAATCGGACGCGATAGTTCACGTGTTCGTTCACCATGGGCGTTCTTGACCCGTAGATCTCGACCATTCTGATCCGACCTTCCGTCGAAGGGCGCCGACGCGATGAGTGGATCATCAAGATTCCGATACCTCTCGTCCTCGACCACAACCAGTTGCGCCGATGTTCGGACTTCGTATCGCTTGTTGCGACCCGCCACCGTGATCGTTTGCGGACCGAGGTAATCGAAAACGTGCCGCACCTCGGGGCCTCGATAGGACGTGAGCTGCTCAACCTCCCACGACAGATAGACGTCCGACGCCGGTTCACCGGTGACGATGGCGTTGAGAATCGATATGTCCCCAACGAGGACCGTGTCGGGAACATCAAGTTCAACCGAAAAACGTGGTTGCATGGGCTGAGTCAATCGGACACGCGCGCCAACGCCGACACCAATGAGGTGGTCGATTCCGCTGTCTTCTTCGGCGGCGTCAAGCGCCACGTCCGGCAGAGATCCACGCCACTGGCCTTCGACGAAGAACGAAAACCGGTCCGTGGTCGCCAGTTCGATGCCCACCGAGGCCGCGGGGCCGAAACCCGTCTTCTCTCCACCGTTTACGATGTGCGCTCCAAGCCCGACATATGGACTGATCCGGTCCGGCACGAGCTTGAGCCGCATGCCGACTCCCAGGCTGTTCCGATTATCGTCAAATGACCCGTACTTCGATGTGGCGAATGACAACCCCGTGGAGAATTGCCGGGAGAGATTGTAGTACGCCTCAAAACGAAGGCCGGTGTTAGCGTCCTCAAACGCAGTGGCATTGTCGCCGTTGTACGTGGCCATGCCCAGGTCAAGTCCGAGTACCAGGCCTCTTGGATCAAAACTCGTGACCTCTTGCGCCTGCAGTGGCTGAAGCAAGAGAATCGAACTGAGAAGAATCAGAAGGAACGAAATAGACTTCATTGCAATCGTTCGTGTACAGTTTAGCATCTAACTAATAAGGCTTATCCGGCCACGGTGCCGCCAGAGGGCGTGAAGACGATTATGACGTCGACAGCCTGGCTCAACCTTGTAAACCAGCCGGTCCGTGGACATTGCTTCGGTGGCCCGGATGTTTTCGATTTCGGAGCATGCTTCGGTCGCGGCCTTGAGCCGGTCAATCAACGCCGGACCGCGAGCGATCATTGAACATTCGGAACCAGGCCAGA
>CAVYIO010000027.1:0-47748 GCA_963768565.1 Rhodothermales bacterium | reverse complement strand
GCGCGCGAGAAGCTTGCCACCGTGTGGGCGCAGGTGGGCGCTGTGACGGACCCTCGGGTGGCGGGATGGTTGACGGCGTCCGAGGCCTTCGTGCCGGGCATGGCGCAGGCTCTGGGCTATTCGGCGGCCTACATGGCCTTCGACATGACGACGCGGTTGATGTCGCCCTATCTGTACGGGCCGATCCTGCGCAACCCGCTCGAGCGGATCGTGGCGGATCTCGAAACGAGGCATTTGCAGCACCAGGGGCCAGAGCTGCACCTGGGCGCAACCAATGTGAGGTGCGGCAAGATCAGGGTGTTCACCGGTGCCGACGTCGGCCCGCGAGGCGATCTTGGCGTCGGCCTGCCTGCCGACCCTGTTTCAGGCGGTGGAGATCGACGACCCCAACCGGCCGCACGGAGGCCTATTGGGACGGCGGCTACACCGGCAATCCTGCGCTGTTCCCGCTGTGCGAGCGGCACCTGCCGGACGACATGCTGATGGTGAATATCAACCCGATGGAGCGCGACGACCTGCCCGTGGACAGCGCAGATCCAGAACCGGATCAACGAGATCAGCTTCAATACGTCGTTGCTGCGCGAGTTGCGGTCGATCCATTTCGTCCACCGTCTGATCGCGGACGGCGGCGCCGAGGGCCAATGAAGAACGTACTGGTGCACATGATGGCCGACGATGCGCTGATGAACGACCTGAACGTGGCGACCAAGACGATGGCGACGCCCTTGATCCTCGAGCGGCTGAACGCGGCAGGCAGGGCAGCGATGGATGCGTTCCTGACCGCGCACAAGGGCGACATCGGCAAGGTGAACACGGTCGATATGGACGAGATGTTCTCTTGAAACGGGTGAGCTTCAGCCCGCATCCTGTTCGATCGTAACGATCTTCTTGCCGTTCACGTCCTTCTCCGACGGGTAGACGAGCCCCGCCGAGATCACCAGTTTGGCGGCGTCCTCGACGGTCATGTCGAGCATGATGATCGAATGCTGCGGCACGAACAGCAGGAACCCGCTGGTCGGGTTGGGTGTGGTCGGCAGGAAGACCGAGACGATCGGTTCGTCGACCGGGATGGATGCGTCGATCTCGCCTTTGGCGTTGGTCGAGATGAAGGCGATCGCCCAGATCCCCTTGCGCGGGTACTCGACGAGACAGGCCTGATCGAATTTCGAATCCTGCTGGGCGAACACCGTCTCGGCGATCTGTTTGACGCCCGAGTAGAGCGAGCGCACCACCGGCATCCGGTCGACGATCCGCTCGCCCCAGGCGAGGAAGCTGCGCCCGATCACGCCCTTGGCGATCCAGCCGACGATCGAGGTGAACAGCAGGAAGACCACGACGCCCACACCGCGCACGTTCACATGCACGTTCTCGCCGAACAGCATGATGAACCAGGGCTGGCTGCCGAACCAGCGTTCGATGATGACGTCCGGATGGTAGTAGCCCGGCACGAAGGGCATCACCCAGCTGTCGATCCAGCCGACGAAGGTCCAGATCAGCCACATGGTGATGGCGATCGGCACCACCACGACGAGACCGGCGAGGAAGTTGTTGCGAAACGCGGTGACCGGTCGCAGCAGCCAGCGGCGGATGCGGGACTTCTCGGCGTGCGGATGCTCGCCGTCGGTGCTCATCTGCTTGAGGTCCTTGAGGTCCATAGATTCCGGAGTTGCCGCTGCGTTCCGCGGTTATGTAGGGGGTTTGCGGCAGCGCGGCAATGGGGCTTTGGTGCCAGTAACGCGGCTTTGTTAGCCAGTACTGGCGAAAGCTTGGGCGATTTTCGCGGCGAGCCGGGCGTTGTTCATCACCAGCGCGATATTGGCGGTGAGCGAGGCGCCGTCGGTGGCGTGGAAGATGTGGTCGAGCAGAAACGGCGTGACCTCTTTGGCGGCGATGCCCTGCGCGGCGGCGGCGGCGAGGGCGGCGGCGATGACCGGCGCCAGGGTCTCGGCCGCGATCTCGTCCTCTTTCGGGATCGGGTTGGCGACCAGTTGGCCGCCGGGCAAGCCCATCTCGGCGCGCAGTCGGGCGGCGCGGGCGATCTGTTCGGGCGTGTCCATGCGAAGCGGGGCGGCAAGCCCCGACGAGCGCGACCAGAAGGCGGGGAAGGCGTCCTGTCCGAAGGCGATCACCGGAACGCCCGAGGTCTCCAGAACTTCCAGCGTCTTGGGAATGTCGAGGATCGCCTTGGCCCCCGCCGCCACGACCGTCACCGGCGTCTGGGCCAGCTCGGCGAGGTCGGCGGAGATGTCGAAACTGGTCTCGGCGCCCCGGTGGACGCCGCCGATCCCGCCCGTGGCAAACACGTCGATACCCGCGAGACGGGCCGCGATCATCGTCGCGGCGACGGTGGTGGCGCCGGTGCCGCCGGTGGCGAGGCAGGCGGCGAAATCGGCGCGTGAGAGCTTGGCGACGCCCTGCGCCTGGCCGAGCCCGTCGAGCTGCGCCGCGGTCAGGCCGACGTGGAGCCGTCCGTCCAGCACGGCGATTGTCGCCGGCACCGCCCCTTCGGCGCGCACGGTTTCCTCAACGGCGCGCGCGGTTTCCACGTTCTGCGGAAACGGCATGCCGTGGGTGATGATGGTGCTTTCGAGCGCCACGAGGGCGGCCCGTTGGCGGCGCGGGCGGCGGCAACCTCGGCGGAAAAGACGAGGGGCAGGGCGGGTTGTTTGGTCTTGATCACGCGGGAGCGCCTTTCACGAGGGGTTGTCGCCCGAGACATAGGTGGCCGCGGCAGCAAGCGCGCGTACGAGGGCGGTATCGGCATCCATGCCCTGCACTTCGGAAGCGATATGCGCGGCCATGAAGGTATCGCCAGCGCCGGTCACACGGGTCACGAGCACCGCAGGCGGTTGACGACGACGACTCATCGGTCTGCGTGATACCATCGGCACACCGACTCTGGCGGCTGAAGTCGTATCCAAGGTTCTGACACGCCAGCGGAATCTATTCACGATCGATGTCGGGCGTCGCGACGGAGTCGAGGCCGATATGGCTGTCGTTGACGATCGAGGAATCATCGGCAAGGTGGTACTCGTGAGTAACCGGTTTGCCCGGGTGATGCCCTATCTGAACACCGACCTCCGAATCCCGGCCAAAGTTCAGCCAAGCGGGACCCCTGGCATCGTGCGTTGGGATGGTGACCGCCGCGACCGGCTCATCATGGAGCATGTCGTCAAGACCGAACCTGTCGAACGGGGACACCTTGTCGTTGCCAGTGGATTCTCCCAGGTCTTCCCGAAGGGTTACCCCATCGGTCGGATTGATTCCGTGCTCGTGCGACCCGGTCGCATCGAACTTATTCTTTTTGTCTCTCCTATGTCGGACATTGAAAAGGCAGAGCACGTATTCGTTCTGCTGAACCGACCAGATCAGGAGCGAACTCAAATTGAAGCAGAAAGCATTTTCTAGTCCGGGTCACACGTCTCGTGGTTCGGCATATCGCCGCATTGCCGGCACAATCGTAGTCGCAATCTACCTTGCCGGGTGCAGCGCCCCTTCGGCGACACGCGTGGATCACTCGTCGTTCCTGTCCCCCGCCGAGCTACGAACACTCGCGATGGGCGTCGATTCCGTTCTGGTTGATTCGATTTTCATTGGCGGTATCTGGTCGGTCAAAATCAGCGACCTGACAACAGATCGCACTCTGTTCTCAAGAAATGAGAATCTGAATTTGCTTCCGGCGTCCAACGCCAAGTTGTATACCACCGCGGCCGCACTCGACCAACTCGGAGCCGACTTTCGATTCGTGACGCACCTGGAAGCGCTCGGAGACGTGCGGAATGATACGCTTCACGGCGACCTTGTCATTCGCGGTTCGGGTGATCCGTCGTTCAGTCCCCAGTTCCAGGACGGCCACGCGCTTCGACCGCTCGAAGCATGGGCGGACTCACTTCAGGGCAAAGGAATCAACGTCATCACGGGAGATGTTATCGGTGATGACGACCTCTTCGACGACGTGCCGCTCGGAGCCGGATGGATGTGGGACGACGAGCCGTTCGAGGACTCGGCTCAGATTTCTGCCCTTTCATTGAACGACAATTGCGTCGACGTTACGGTCCGGGCGACCGTTCCCGGGCAACCCGCGGAGGTATCGTGGAAGCCCGACTCAACGGACTACGTGGTGATGACCAACCGAACCGTCACCGTGAGTGAGGGCGACGAGACCCGCGAATCCTATTATCGGGCGCGGGCCTCCAACCGCATCGAGGTGCTTTCCGAGGTCGCGATAGACAGCGAGGACTCCGAGTGCATCAGCATCGAGAATCCGACACGCTTCTTCGCGCATCAGCTGGTGGCCGTTCTGGGCAGGTTCGGAATTCGTGTTCTCGGCAATCCGGTGGATATAGACGATGTGGCGGATCTGGGCGCCCTGTCGGGAGAGCGCAGGATTGTCGCGACGTACACCTCCCCCCCATTGTCCGAACTCGTCGCCGCGGTTAATAAACCGAGCGACAATCTTCACGCCGAACTCCTGCTTCGGAAGCTGGGCACTGAATTTCCCGTGGCCGATTCCAGTCTGACCCCTGGCTCGGCGCGAATGGGTGCGGAAGCTGCCGCCAGAACGTTCGCCGCGGCGTCCGTCGACACCAGTCGCATTCGACTGTCAGATGGTTCGGGGCTCTCACGCTATCACCTCGTAAACACGGCCATGACTGCGAGTCTGCTTGCCTACATGTGGAACCATCGCGATCAGGCCATTCGGAATGCGTTCATCGAATCACTGCCGGTTGGCGGCGTTGACGGGTCGCTGCGGTCCAGATATCCGGATGGTGCCGCGCGTGGAAATGTGCGCGCGAAGACGGGAACGATGACGTCCGTCAGCAGCCTTGCCGGTTACGTCCGCACATCGTCCGGGCGACCGCTCGCGTTTGCGTTCATGTGCAATAATTACACGTCGCCGACCTCTGCCGTACGGCGTGCGCAGGACCGGATTGTAAACCTCCTGGCAGATCTCCCGTGACGACATTCGGCGAAAACGGCCTCTGACGGCAGTTTCGTCTGTGATGAATATCCGGTCAGCAGTAAGACATCCCAACAGCAAATCCGTATTTTGACGGAAGACGCCCCGAGAGACGTGCAGGATAGTTTTCGATCGGTTAGATGGGGCGGCTGCGAAGAGAAATCGATTTCTTAGGCGGAATAATTGTGGAAGCTCAAGTCGCTCCCGATCTAGAAACAAACGCCCGGATCCTCCGCTCGACCACCGTTGTCGGCGTTCGTCGCGGAGGCAAAGTCGCGCTGGGGTCCGACGGACAAGCCACAATGGGCACGACCGTCATGAAGCATAACGCGCAGAAAGTGCGTTCGCTCTATGACGGCAAGTTGCTCGCAGGCTTCGCGGGTGCAACAGCTGACGCATTCACGCTGTTCGAGAGGTACGAGGAGAAGCTTCAGCAGTATGGCGGCAACATCACAAGGTCTGCCGTTGAATTGGCGAAGGACTGGCGCACGGACAGATATCTCCGGCGACTGGAGGCCTTGCTCGCCGTGGCGGCTCCCGAACGTCTGCTCCTGATAAGCGGGACCGGCGACGTGATCGAACCCGACGACGACATTGTCGCCATCGGATCCGGTGGTCCGTACGCATTAGCAGCGGCACGCGCCCTCATGTCCACGCATGATGAGATGTCCGCCCGAGAGGTCGTCGAGAAATCACTCGCAATTGCGGCAGACATTTGTATCTATACCAACCACAATCGAACGATTCTTGAACTGGAGTAGTCGACACGAATTGACAACCTATCGGTAAGATGCGCACCAACAAGTATTCCGCCACGCATGGCCCCCTTACGCGTGCGGCCATGCTCATTGATTACAGCAGCCTCTTCAAGGCCGTCGAAACCAGGACCGGAAAGACGTGCTACCCGGATGAGGTGATTCTGGAGATGATCGCTGAACTAAGGCGACATCTGCAAAGAGATTTCGGATGCGAGGTCGGCCACTGCCGGGCTTACGCCGACTTCTCCCAGCTCGGAGATCACGCCGGCCACATCCAGCGCGAACTCGCGCACAATGGAATCGAAACCCGGTTTGTCCCGACGACTATTCAGCCCAATGCGCCGGAAAGTGTATTGAGTTTCGAAACCGGTCAACTTCTTGGTCGGCATGCCGACGAGACGACGTTCGTCATCCTGTCCGGGCAGCGCATCTACCACGCCCTCGCAAATGTTCTGGCCCAGCATGCCAGACAGGTCATTGTTCTGCCCGTTGGTATGGACGGCGAAGTGAGTGACCGCGACGTGCATCCGCGAGTCCGCTACGTGAGCGCGTCCTTGCTGCTAAGCGATGCGATGAAGAAGGTGTCGGGTACCGATTTGATCGAGGGCCTTGACGAAGGCTTCGAGTCCGTTCTGACGGGATCAGATCGATCCGCCGTCGAGCACACTATCGTGACCAATCCCGTGTGCAAACGAACGCTGGAAATCGTCCAGCGGTATTTCGGTCAGTACGACGAGGTATATCTCACCCCGCTTCTCAGGAAGCTGTCGGAGGAGTTCGACGCGCCGGAATCCGACCCCAAGACCGTCATCAACGAGCTGGAGCAATCGGGCGCCGTCTGGCTGGAGAAACGACGCGGATTCCCGTACGACTACACGGTGTTGATTATCGATACGGAGCATCCGGATGTGCAGACTCTCCGTGCTGCGATGCCCGCAGAGGCCGAGAAGCCTCACGTCGACATCGATGTCGTAGAGGCCTATCGTGAAACGGAGCCGGCGTACGGCGACGGAGGAACTTCGTCGGTTGAAATGGATACCGACTGACAAGCGATAGCAAGCACGGTGCTTTCTGGTATAACCGGCCTGCGACTCGGGCACTGCGCTGCATGCGCGTCTCCGTCGCGGGCCGTCCTATGTTAACTCCTTCCTATGCAATCCAACGGCATCACGAACACGAGCTCATCCGATCTCGCATCCAGACATGAGCTGACCCCTCGCCAGATCGTGGCGGAGCTCGACAAGTATATCATCGGGCAGGGCGACGCAAAGAAGAGCGTGGCCATTGCGCTACGAAACCGATGGCGTCGACTCAACGCGCCTGAGGAGATGCGGGACGAGATCATGCCGAATAATATCATCATGATCGGGCCCACCGGCGTTGGAAAAACAGAGATCGCTCGACGACTTGCCCGCCTGGCCGGTGCACCGTTTCTCAAGATCGAGGCCACCAAGTTCACCGAGGTCGGGTACGTCGGCCGCGACGTCGAAAGCATGATTCGCGATCTGTGCGACATCGCCATCAGCATGGTCCGCGACGAGCACACGGAGAGCGTGCAGGAACGAGCACGTTCGATGACGGAAGAACGGATCCTCGATCATCTGATACCCGCTTCAGGAAGCTCCGATACCGGCACTGGTTTCCTCCTCAAGACGACCGAGACTGGGACCGAGAATGATGCGGATCGCGACCTGAGGGAGCGGACCCGCGAGAAGTTTCGGGAGAAGCTGCGTCGCGGTGAGCTGGACGAACGCGAAATCGAAATAGAGGTGACAAGTGACCAGTCACCCATGCTGCAAGTGTTTGGCCCCATGGGAATGGAAGAAATGGGAGTCAATCTGCAGGACCTTTTCGGAAATCTCGGCGGGCGCAAGCGGAAGAAGAGACGAGTTCCGATTGCTGAGGCCCGAGAGCTGCTGACTCAGGAAGAGGCGCAGAAACTCATCGACATGGACAAGGTCACCCGTGAAGCAATTCAGAGAGTCGAGCAGTCCGGTATTGTCTTCATCGATGAGATTGACAAGGTGGCGTCCCGCTCGGCGTCCGGTCGGAGCGGACCCGACGTCTCCCGGGAAGGCGTCCAGCGCGATCTCCTGCCGATCGTTGAAGGATCGGCGGTGATGACGAAGTATGGCATGGTAAAGACCGACCATATCCTGTTCATCGCCAGCGGTGCGTTTCACATCGCAAAGCCAAGCGACCTGATCCCCGAGTTGCAGGGAAGATTTCCGATTCGGGTCGAATTGTCCTCGCTTGACGAGGAGGACTTTTTCAAGATTCTGATGCAGCCCAAGAATGCGCTGCTCAAGCAATACCAGGCGCTCCTGAGGTCAGAAGGCGTGGAGATCACGTTTACGGATGATGCCGTCCGGAAGATTGCCGGCATTGCGGCCGAAGTCAACGAACAGATCGAGAACATCGGGGCCCGTCGCCTCCATACAATTCTGACAACACTGCTCGAGGACATCCTGTACGATGTACCGGACAGCATGGACCTCACGGAAATCAATATTGATGAAGCGACGGTCACGAGGCGACTCGCTTCGATCGTCGAGGACCGGGATCTGAGTCACTACATCCTTTAGCCCCGCTGGCCTCATGCCTAGCGCGAAGGACGCCATACTCTCCGCTCATTCGCCTGAGGCCCGCGAGCGGTGGGAGAAGCTGCAAAGCCGTTGTCCGAGTCGCGGAGCTTTCGATGACTTTGATTTCGTTACAGGTCTTTCTCACGCTCAGCAGTTGGAGTCCGAGGTCGTGGTCACCTCAGTCGACAACGTAGATCAGTTCGCCGCCGTTCTACCGTTCCGACGAATTGGACCCTTCCGCGACGCCATACTTCCAAGATTCTGCCCGACCTCACCGGTACTGATTCCGACGGACGCCCCGGTCGCGGTACGCAATGCCGCCATCGAGTCGGCACTTGCATGCATGGCCCGTCGCTATCACCGTGTGGGTCTCCACCTTACCGCTGACGTCGCCCCGCTCGTTTCGAACGCCGCCTGGGGTTCCACTCCTCTGTACACGTATCGATTCGACCTGACAAAGCTGACAGATGACATTGCAGCAAACTGGTCAGCCGGAACACGACGCCTGTATCGCAAGAACGTCGAGTCGTATCGAGTCGACGAAACGGCTGACACCGCCACGGCCGTTCAGCTCTGCTGGAATTCCTACGCTCGTGCCGGACGTCCATTGCCCATCGATCAACGGGCAACGTCCGAGTTTGCGCAACAGCCGCCCGGTGATGTTTCAACGCGAACATTTCTCGCGACCAACCGCGACTCCAATGTTGCCGAAGCCGGATTGGTTGTACTGCAACACGGCGGCATGGCCTTCTACTGGATCGCCGGAAGTACGCCGGGGCCCGCGATGACCGTGATGATCGGTCACGTGCTTCAGGTGCTGCGCGAAAGCGGCCTCACCGATTTCGATTTTCTGGGCGCGAATACGCCTTCGATCGCCGAGTTCAAGCGTCGCTTCGGCCCCAAGTTGCACGAGTACACCAGGCTGACCTCATCCCGATCCCGGCTACTGGATTACCTGCTTGCAGCCCGAAACAGATTCCGGTTGCGTCGGTGATGTCAACGAAAGCTGCCAGTCCTGCCCGATCCGTTGCCGGGGCCCCAAGATGGCTCGTGTTGCTTTCGACTGTACTGGCGGCGTTCGCAATCTGGATCTTTCGATACGACTACTCCTGGGGTTCTGGCGACCAGGACGAATTCGTGCCGTACCTGCTGCACCTGCTCGACGACAGGCTCCTGTCCGAAGACTGGTTTGTCGGTACGCAGACGTCTCAGATTGGCGTTCGCACCTTTTTTGTCTGGCTTCTCCGGGCACTCTGCGTCGCGCTGCCGCCGCATCTCGCCGTGGCAGCACTTTTTGTCGCGTCGTGGGTTGCCATAGCGATCGGAATCGATCGCCTGGTCAGAGTCCTGGGCGGAGGAAGTCTCGCAAGCGCTGCCGCCATTATTGTGGCGCTCTGCCTGACACCGAAGTGGACACTGGGCGGGAATGACCTGGTCTATACGATGCTCGTCCCGGAGATGGTCGCGTGGGCGTGGGCACTACCGGCTCTGCTGTGCTTCTTCCGGCGTCGGTATGCTATCGCCGGTGTTCTGCTTGGCGTTGCGAGCTGGTTCCAACCGCTCGTCGGCATCCTGGTGGCGGGGATGCTGGCGCTTTCGGTGATTCTGGAAAAACGGAATCGCAACGGCTGGCGCCATGCGATCGCCCTCAGTTCGGTCGCTGCTGTTCTCGCTCTCCCGATTCTGATACCGATGGGCCTGCAAAGTCTTGCGGGCAACGCCGCAGCGGAGACGTCTCCCTCCATCCTGTTCATACTCACGCAGTTTCGTGCGCCCCACCACTACCTCCCGTCGTCGTTCTCTCTCGGCTCATGGGCCAGGGTGGGGCTCCTTGTCGGCGCGGCCGTTGCGCTTGCATTTCTACGCGGGCGACGATCGCAGACACCTCCACAACCAGCACCTGGAATCATCCTCTTTGCAATAGCGAGTATGTGCCTGGCCTCCTGGTTCATGACCGAAGTGATCCCGGTAGAGATTGTGGTCAAACTCCAGGTCTTCAAGCTGACGGTCATCGGCAAACTTCTGTTGATTATTCTGATTGCGACATCTGCCGAGTCGCTGCTTTACTCGCGGACTCGGGCGCGCGATTCTCTTGTGCGACGGATCGTCGCGGGAGCCTCAACCGCCATCTTCGTGGCCTCGATCGTCGGTGCCATCTGGCCGAAAACAGCGGACGTCCTGTACGCCACACTGTGGAACGAACACTCGGAATCGGGCCTCGACAAATGGGCAAGAGCCTCGACGCCTTCGAATGCTGTTTTTGCGGTCCCACCCTCAAACAGTTCTCTTCGAAGTCGCGGCCGGCGAGCGATCGTGGTGAACTATGCTGCTGTCCCGTTTGCAGCAGACGACATGATGGAGTGGTATGACCGACTGAGGACGGTGGCGCCTGTCCCGCAGCCGGGTACCGGCCACCGCCTTCGATTGCAACTCGACAGTTCCTACCACGCTCAGACATGGAGCCACTGGTCGCAGGTCGCGGATACCTACGGGGTGGACTATCTTGTCCACCGCAGTTCCACGACAGACGACGTGCCGTTCGAGGTTTCATACCGCGACAGCGCGTGGGTCGTGTATCGCCTCATCCGGTCCGTTGATGTCGCCGACTCCTGAGCGATTGCGCGGGTCGCCCTGTACTCTCCACTTCGATATATGCGCGAGCTTGTAAAACCGGTCCTGACTCTCCTTTCCGGTTCGGTCTTAGCGCAACTCGTCATCTATCTCGCGCGTCCGGTCCTGACGCGCCTGTTCACGCCGGAAGAGTTCGGCATGTTCGGCTTCTACATCGCGTCGGTGGCTGTCCTTTCGTCAATGTCCACCGGCAAGTTCGACGATGCGGTCGTACTGCCTTCGGATCATCGCGATGCATGGTCGCTGGTCGGTGCCAGCGTTTCGGTGACGTTGTGCCTTGGACTGCTTGTTTTCGCGCTGCTACCCATGCGCTCGGGACTGGCTGCACTGCTCAAAAACCCGGAGGCGGCGGAGTACCTCGTCTGGCTTCCTCTCAGTATTCTCCTCGTCGGAACCATCCGCGTATTTGACTCCTGGCTCACAAGGCTGAGGATCTTTTCCGGCGTGGCGACAGGACGTGTGGCCTATGCCTTCACGTGCACGCCGTCCCAGGTCGCAGCCGGATCGATGGATGCCGGTGCCGGAGGACTGATCGGAGGAATCATCGCTGGACAGGCGGTCCAGGCAGTCGTTCTTGCTTACCGCGGCTTCGCCGGCAAGCGCAAGCTGGAAACGCTTACCATGCGTCTGGCGGATATCCGGAAAGTGGCTCGTCGCTACCGTCGATTCGCCCTTTTCGGAGCTCCCGCCTCCGCTCTCAACGTCGCGTCAGTTCAGACGCCTGCGCTCTTACTGCTCTTCTTCTTTGATGCAGCCGTACTCGGGCAGTATTCGATTGCGTACGCGTCGCTCGGCGTACCGCTGACGCTGCTGGGAACGGCGGTCGCGCAGGTGTACTACGTCAGCGCGTCGGACGCTGCTCGCACGAACAGGTTGGCGGAAATCACCGAGGGCGTCGTGACCCGCCTGGCCGCAATCGGCACACTGCCCCTGGCGGCGATTGTGATCGTCGGGCCCGATGTCTTCTCCGTCGTCTTTGGAGAGACCTGGCGTGAGGCCGGCATCTTTGCGCAATTCCTCGCACCGTGGATATTCTTCCTGCTCCTGGCCGCTCCCCTGTCGAGACTCTTCGACGTACTCGAGAAGCAAAGAGAGCTGCTGTTCTACAATGCCGCGCTGCTAGTAACCCGCGTAGCATCGATCATCGTCGGCGGACTTGCCGGCAGTGAGGTGCTCGCCATCGCGCTGTTCGGGCTGACCGGTGCGGCCATGAGCCTGTTGCAGATTGTCTGGATGATAAGACTGTCGGGTTGGTCCGTTCTACAGGCACTGACGCGCTTCGCCCGCTTCGCTGCGATATCCCTGCCATTTCTCGCGGTCATCTGGGGTAGTTCGCGCGTCCTCGACTCCCTGTTGGTCTCGGCAGTAGCGGTTGTCGCTGTACTTGCCTACGTACTCGTACTTCACAGACTGGACGCCACTCTGTTTTCGATTCGCCCCGACACGACGGCCGAAGATCCGCCGGCGGCCTGACAAAGGGCCACCGAAACCACCGAGACATCTCGAACCCGTGCCATGGTTGCGGCGCCGATCTTACGGGCCGGGGTCCGGCGTCGGGTCGGGGTCCGGCGTCGGGTCGGTCTGCTGGCTCTTAGAGCCGCTCCGATCGAGTTGGTCCTTGAGCTGCATGATCGCTGGAGGCTCACCAGTGATTGTCAGACGATCGCCCGGCGCAATGATCGTCTGCTGTGTCGGTACGACCATCGAACCGGAACGCTCGATAAGCGACACGGTGGAGTCGACCGGAAGCTCCAGATCCTTGACCTGCCTGCCCGCGAAGCGGCTTGCACGAGAATCCTCAGCGACCGGAATGAACAGAAATCGCTCCGGATCAAGCAGGCTCTCCCTGATTTCCTGCTCCGTCACCGCATTTCGCCAGCTCGGCATGAAATCTTCGTCGTCGATTCGACCCGCCAGACTGGCCAGGATCCGCAAATGATCTCCTGGATGTTCCTGGGGGCTTACCAGAAAGACCATCGCATACACCGGTTTCGTCAGGTCTGTGTAGGCGTCATCGGACACGTCTTCCATGCTGATTGTCAAGCCCTTCTTGCACCGCACAACAAGCAACTCCGGTTGCTCAATATTCGGCAGACGATAATGGGGCAGTGCGACACCTTCAGCCACGGGCATTGCACCGTATCGAGCCCCCTGCATAAAGCCCGACATGAGCGTCGACGCAGTCACAGGAAGTCGCTGGGCGAACATAGATGCGGCACGCTCTGTCAGTTGCTCAAAGGGAACCGGTTCATCCAGATCGATGACAAGCGCGTTCGCGACGAGCCTGTCAAACTGACTCTGGTCTTCGAAGTCCCGCGCTTTCGCAAACGGTGGAAGAAACACCGCTACCCGGTCACCTGGCATCGGCGTAACGAGCTTGTCGGCTGATGCGATGTGCAGCTGCTCCGCTCGCGCAACGAACAGCAAGATCAGATTATCGTCGTACCGCTTGAGCAAATCCTCGTACGGCAGCGCCGTCGTCAAATGAAACGTCCGGATCTCGCCGCCAGCTGCGAAGCGTTTGTCGAGGTAGGCATAGCCTGTGTTCTCCCCGAAAAGAACATGGCCGCGGAGGTGTTGAGCCAGTGTACTTGTGGAATCAGTCACCTCATCCGTTTCGGTTCTGTGAGCCAGTTGCAGAATCCCGCTGGTCTCAAAGATCTCGGAAAAATTGAGGCACGCGAGAGAGTTGACTTCATCATTCGGTGTGAGTGCGAGGAAGCGACCGATTCCACCCAGCTCAAGATCGTCAACGATGGTCTCGGAGAGCGCGTCCGCGACGACCGCCGGAAGTTGGCGCTGCTTGGCGTCCGCGACGTTCTCCGCATTTGCGTCAATCATCATGACCTCAAAACCAAGTTCACGTATGGCCATCGCCATTCGCTGAACCCACAGGCTAGCGCCCAGAATCAGTACGCCCTGTGGATTAGGATGAGCGAGGCCAAGTTTTCGTGCCAGCCTCGGCACCGTGAGGCCATAGATGGCCACCGTCCCGACAATGACAAGGAACACGGTCGGAACTATCGCCGGAGCGTGTTCGGGATAGATAGGAGTCAGTCGAAAAGCGAACAGTGAAGCCACGGCCGCAGCCACAATTCCGCGCGGGGCCAGCCACGACAAGAAGAGCTTTTCACCCCACTTAAGCGTGGTACCAGCCGTCGATACGAGTACGGCGACGGGCCTGACAAGCAGAATCAAGATGGCCAGAAATACGAGGGCGGCAGGTTGCAGCATGTAGTCCAGCGCGCTCGCATCCAGCTTCGCCGACAGCAGAATGAACAGCGTTCCAATCAAGAGGACCTGCAGGTCTTCCTTGAATTCGGAAATCCGACGCACCCTCACCCACTTCTGATTGGCCATCATAATGCCAAGCAAAGTCGTTTCCAGGAGTCCGGACTCCTCTTGCAGGCTGTTTGACAGTCCAAATGTCCCAACGACAATCGCCAGCGCCAGCGCACTCTGTAGATAGTCTGGCACGAGCCGCCGATGAAGCATGAAGATCAGAACGCCGGCCCCGATAACGCTGATGCCAACACTGGTAGCAATCGTCAGGAGCAGACCCTCAAGAGCGTGAAATACAACCGTCGAAACCTCCGCTCCGTCCCCGCCGACGACAGATTTCTCCACCAGCAAGATGGTCTCCAGGACTAGCACGGCCAGAATCGCGCCCACCGGATCGACCGTTATTCCCTCCCACTTGGCGATAGCGCCTACGCGACCCGTCGGTCGGATATGTCGCAGCAGCGGAACAACCACCGTGGGCCCGGTCACGGTGACAATGGCACCGAGGAGAATCGCGAGGCCCAGAGGAAATCCGGCAACGAAGTATGCGGCAATGCCCGCCAGCACCCACGTAATGAGCACGCCGATCGTTACGAGATTCAGGACGGACGTCCCCACTTCCCGCAGCTCGGAGAGCCGGAGGCTCAGGCCACCTTCGAATAGAATGATTCCTATGGAAATCGATACGAAGGCATACAACCAGTCGCCTTGCAGCGACTCCGACGGAAGCAGTCCGGTAATCGGGCCCGCGACAAAGCCGAACGCGAGCAAGAGCAGGATGGACGGCAGTTTGAAGCGCCACGCGAGCCACTGAGCGACAATCCCCAGCACGATTACGCCAACAATACCGACGACGATTTCTTCCATGAGCGGCTAACGGTTGACTCGACCCGGTTCCTGACCACACATCCACTTGGAAGCCAACCTACGAATCCTCTCGAAAACCGTCACTGTTTACGCGGCTGCCGGCCGCACGACCAGGAAGCGGACGGCGGCGGTGGCGCAGCGCAAGCACGTCCGACGCGATCAGAGGATCGAGCGAAACGTGTCCGGAAGATCGTTTTCAGCCTCAGTAGGAGCCGACCGAGATTGCCCGTTCGGACCGGCACCGCAGAAGGTGTTGAACGCTTCCACCAGATCCATACCGATTGCGGACGCGCTACGGCCCTCAATGTGCCTTCGCTCAAGCAAGAACACGGGGTCTCCGCCACGAAACAGCGCGATGAACGGTGATGACGGCGGGATACCAGGTAGATACGAGCGTGCCTGCGCTGTCGATTCCAGATCCTGCCCGGCAAACACCGTCACATACGTGTCTGGCTGTTTGTCGCCGGACTGCCTCGCGAGTGCAACCGCCGGCCGCGCCATCGCTGCGGCGCAGCCACACACTGAATTCACGACGAGGAGTACCGTCGAAGTGTCATTCTGGGCATCAAAAACTGCATCGACCTCATCAGGTGTCTTCAGTTCGTTGATTCCAAGCCGGGTGAGTTCCTCGCGCATGGGTGCGACGAGAGCTTCGGGATAGGGCATCTGCAAGAAATTGAGGTGAGCGAAATACGAGCGCCCCCCGATAACGTGATAGCACTCAGGATTGATCCTCGCGAGTCGGCCACCGGTTAACACGCGATATGAAGGGCCGATAATGCAAGAATGAGGGGGTCGTGCCTGGCTGGCCCTATATCGTTTTCCGGACTCCACGTGATGCTACGCCACCACTTAACGTACCTGTCGTTTGCGGTTGTTGCGCTGCTCGTTGCGGGCTGCAGCGGCGCCGGGGCCTCGCGCTCCGCAGGGCCCGATAGTGACTCTGCTCCGGTGCGAAGCATTTCAGGAGATGTCAGTGACGCAAAGGCCGAGCTCGTTTCGCAGATAGATCGGTGGCTGGGTACGGCCTACCGCTACGGCGGCACGGGCGTCTCCGGATTCGACTGCTCCGGATTCGTACGCCGCGTCATGCGCGATGCCTTCGACGAGTCCATACCTCGGACCACTCGGGCGCAGATGCGCGTCGGCTCCGAGGTCAAGCGGAAAGACCTTCGCACGGCAGACCTGATCTTCTTCTTGACCCCCGCTCGAAGCGACCACGTCGGTGTATACCTGGGAGATGGTGAATTTGCGCACGCATCGTCCAGCAGCGGAGTGATGATCTCGCACCTCAGCGAATCCTACTGGTCGAAATCCTATCGGACCGCTCGAAGACTGCTCCACCTCGAAGATATCAGCGACTCGGAGCAATCATCCGAGACACACGCGGCTCCATCGAGCGCTGCTCGACTTGCCACCGCCCCTCCATCGACCGGGCGCGTCGGTTGGTGAGCCAGAAGCGCTCACAACGAAAGGCCCGAATCGGATCTTTCTTGCGGCGCCCTCGTTTGTTTGCCGTCCGAGACCATCCGCACTTAGCGACCACCTGCCGCCGCCGTCGACTCACCGACTGTGGCGATTCGTTTTTTGTGCGCGATACAGACATCCGTCAAAGTCCACGATAGCAAGCAACATTCCGCCGTTATGAGTTCATCAAAACCCATCTACCTCACCGAAGATGGCCTGATTCGGCTCAAAGCAGAGCTCCATTTTCTCCGCACCAAAGAGCGGGCTCGTATCGCAGACGAGATCGCCGAAGCGCGTGCCCAGGGTGACCTCTCCGAAAACGCCGAATATGACGCGGCGAAAGAAGCGCAAGGGCATCTGGAAGCGAAAATAGCAAAGACCGCCGATGTCATTGCGAACGCACGGATCGTGGACGAATCGAAGGTAGATGACAGTAAGGCCTTCATCCTGTCGCGTGTGGAAGTCAAGAACCAGAGCAACGGAAAGACCAACACGTTTACGCTGGTTTCCGCCCCAGAGGCGGACCTGGCGTCGGGCAAGATCTCAGTTACCAGTCCTATCGGGAAGGGGCTTCTCGGAAAAGCCGTGGGCGACGTGGTTGAGATTCAGGTTCCAGCCGGCAACGTAAGCTTCGAGATTGTCGGGATAAGTCGCTGACGTGAGCGGGGTTTCACGCCATGACGAACCGGGACACGATCGATCGGCTCGGGAGACGGTTGAAGCGGGGCGTCGTTCGCCTGACCATCGTCGCGGCAGCCATAGTTATTGGCTACTGCGGATTCTGTACGACGCTGATCATCACGTACCGATGGATCGATCCGCCAACCACCACCGTCCAGATCCAGCGCCACGTCGAGGCTCTCATCGGGGGTCGTGAATACTCCCGGACCTACAAGCCCCGCCCGGTGTCCGAGATTTCGCCACACATCCCGACCTCAGCGATAGCCGCGGAGGACGGGCGCTTCTTCGAGCACGGCGGCTTCGACTGGGACTCGATCGAAACGGCCATGAGTGAAGGCAGGGGGCGGGGTGCATCAACCATTTCGCAACAACTCGCCAAGAACCTGTTTCTCACGACCCACCGGAGTTATTTTCGCAAGGGTCTTGAACTGCCACTCACTTTCTTGATCGAGCTGCTATTGCCAAAGGAGAGGATTATCGAACTCTACGTAAATGTCGTCGAATGGGGCGATGGCATTTTCGGCGCCGAAGCTGCAGCGCGTTATCACTATGGAACGGATTCGCGTGACATATCCAGACGACAGGCTGCCGCTATGGCTGCGTGTTTGCCGGATCCCCGTCGGCGACGGCCTCAGCTTGACGGCCGCTACACCAACATCATCCTCCGTCGGATGGACCGGATGGGATACTGACCGTTTGAAATGACTCCAGCAAACTCGATGATCGACCTGCGAAGCGATACGGTCACCAGGCCAACTGCGGGCATGCGTGCCGCCATGGCCGGAGCCGAGGTCGGCGACGATGTGTTCGGCGAGGATCCGTCCGTCAACCGGCTGCAGCGAGAGGTCGCCGATATTCTTGGCAAGGAAGCCGCGCTGTTTGTGCCGAGTGGGACCATGGCGAATCAACTTGCCATCAAGTCTCAAACCAGTCCCGGGGACGAGGTTCTCGTTGAGCGCCAGAGTCACATCTTCAACTATGAGTCCGGCGCGCCGGCGTTGCTGTCCGGAGTTCAACTTCACGTGCTCGACGGCGACGTGGGAGTGGTGCACAGTGAGCAAATTACGGCTGCAATACGTCATGGCTATTACTGGGAAACTCCGTCTCGTCTCCTGTGCCTGGAGAACACGATCAACCGTACGGGCGGAACCATATTCCCGATTCAGAAAATGGCCGAAGTAACGACGACGGCAAGAGATGCCGGATTGTCACTTCATCTCGATGGAGCCCGACTGTGGAACGCCGCTGCCGCGACCGGCATCCCGGAAGCAAGGTATGCCCAACTATTCGACACGGTCACCGTGTGCCTTTCCAAAGGGCTGGGTGCACCCGTCGGTTCGTTGCTGGCTGGCCCTGCCGACACCATCAAGTCGGCCCACCGCTATCGCAAGATGTTCGGGGGCGGGATGCGTCAGGCAGGAGTACTGGCGGCAGCAGGGTCATATGCACTGGAACACCACAGGCAGCACCTTGGAGACGACCACGAGAAGATCCGCCACCTGGCAGAGGGGCTTGCGCGACTTCCGAAATTTCGAGTCGACCACGATCGAATCCAGACAAATATTCTGACCTTTCATGTGCTCGAAGGGAGTTCTTTTGACGTGGTTGAGATGCTTCGTACCAGAAACGTCCTCGTTTTGCCGTGGGGTCCATGACATGATCAGGGCCACGGCACACCGCGACGTTTCGATGGACGACGTGTCACGAGCCGTTGACATTATAACCGAACTCTGCGGACGGGCGTGAGTGGATGATACCGGTCAATCGTCATGTTAATGGATGAGTAAGATGAGAGAGAAACGAGAATTGGCCGACTTGCTGGACATCGCGACCCGTTACGGAACGCCCACATACGTCACCGACGCACGAACGATCGGCAGCCGGATCGATGCATTGCGCAAAAGCTTGGGGAGTCCGCTGAACAAATTGCTTTATGCACTCAAAGCCAACGCCTTGCCAGAGGTGGTCGAGCTCATGCGCGATCATGGTGTCGGGATCGATGTCGTCTCGCCCGGTGAACTCGCCTTCGCGCTTCAACTCGGCATTGATCCGGAAGACATCTTCTTCTCCGCTAACAACATGACGAACGAGGAGATGGATTACGCCGTGACCACGGGTGCAGTTGTCAACATTGGGGAGCTTTCAAGGCTCGAGACCTTTGCCCGGCAGTATTCCGGATCCCGGGTTTCGATTCGCGTCAACCCGCAGCACGGCGCCGGCCATCATCGACATGTTATAACCGCCGGCTACGACTCCAAATTCGGAATAGCGATCTCGGATATGGATGCGGTCGCCGCCGTCGCTGCCAAATACGATCTTACCGTTGTTGGATTGCATCAGCACATCGGCAGCGGCAATCTCGATGTCGAACCCTATCGCATGTCGCTCGAAGTTCTGTTTCGAGCGGCGGAGATACTCCCGGCGCTGGAGTTCGTAAACATCGGTGGCGGACTGGGTGTTGCCTATGGCCCCGACGATGATAAACTGGACCTCGACAATTTCGCATCGGTAGTATCAGATGCACACAAGACCTTCATGGACCGCACCGGTCGAGATGTCGAACTCTGGATGGAGCCCGGGAGATATCTGGTGGCCGAGGCCGGTGCCCTGCTGGTGCAGGTCAATACGATCAAGTCCAGTCACGGACATACGTACGTTGGAACCAATTCGGGTATGAATCACCTGATCCGGCCGGCGATGTACGGCGCCTATCACGAGGTAGTGAATCTGTCGAACCCGGACGGCAAGCGTCATAACTACGAGATCGTTGGCAATATCTGTGAGTCGAGCGATTTCTTCGCTCGCGATCGATCCTTGCCGGAGGCTCGTGAGGGCGACATCCTCGGCATACTCGATGCGGGAGCGTACGGCAGTTCCATGATCTCCGAATACAATCTCAGACCTGCACCGGCTGAGGTATTCATTGACGAGGATGGAAGCGCGCGGCTGGTCCGCGAGCGAGAGTCGCCCGGCGAACTCGTCGATCGGTTGCTCGCCCGTCGTCTCCAGGCTCCAGGCTAACCTGCCACGGTGACTGTAAGAGATGGCAATCCGATCGCCGTCGCTTCAAGGAGATCACCGGCGACCACGGGGCCCACTCCCTCAGGCGTACCTGTGTAGATCAAATCCCCTTTCTCCAGGGTAAAGATCTGCGAGGCGTAGTGAATCAGAAATGCCGGCGAGAATATCATGTCCCCCGTATGCCCGGATTGGACGAGGCGACCGTTGACCCGCAATTCCAGGGTAAGCTCACCCGCATCGCCGACGGCGGCGGGCGCAACAATCGTCCCCAATGGTGCGAACGTGTCGAAGCCTTTCGCAACGGACCACGGGTGTCCGCTCTTCTTGGCCTTCGACTGGAGATCCCGGGCAGTCATGTCGAGGCCGAGAGCGTATCCTCCAATACACTCACCCGCCTCCTCCACGGACACGGATCGCGTATCACGCCCGACGACCACGACCAGCTCCACCTCGTGGTGAACGTCATTCGTCATGGAAGGGATAACGACCTCGCCTCCGTCCGGAACCAGCGCAGTGGAAGGCTTGAGAAACAGCATCGGCTCAGCGAGAACCTCGCTCTGCATCTCTGCGGCATGTTTGGCGTAGTTGCGGCCAACGCAGACGAGTTTCCCCGGTCTGAGACGTTCACCTGAGATCGGTAATTCGATATCCATTCACTGAAACAGATTGATTGGGCCGGTAGTTATTCATACTTTAGAAGGCTAAATACGCGCGTTATGCCCGCGCCAACCTCCCGCTCTCGCGTCGGTAGCCAATCCGGCGCTCCAAAGTAGAGAAACTCATGTATGCGATCGTAGAAATTTCTGGAAAGCAGTACCGCGTCCAGGAAAACGACCGGCTTTTTGTACCGCGCCAGGACGTCGAAGTTGACAAGTCACTCACCTTTGACCGCGTGCTTTTGCTCGCTAACGGCGATGACGTTCAGGTAGGAACTCCCGTCCTGAAAGGCGCTTCGGTCAAGGCAAAGGTGTTGAGTCAGGTCAAAGCTGACAAGATCTTAGTCTTCAAGAAGAAACGCCGAAAGCGGTACCGGGTGAAAAACGGACATCGTCAGCCGTACACCCAGATTGAAGTATCATCCATCAAGGCCAAGTAGCGACGTTTAGTCCAGCTGGGGCAATTTGCAGGTAGGATACAATGGCACATAAGAAAGGAATGGGGTCGACGAAGAATGGTCGCGACTCCAAACCCAAAATGCTCGGCATCAAGACCTTCGGTGGCGAATTCGTCAAGGCCGGCGGCATACTTGTTCGGCAAA
This sequence comes from Rhodothermales bacterium, assembly GCA_963768565.1. Classification (GTDB taxonomy): domain Bacteria; phylum Bacteroidota; class Rhodothermia; order Rhodothermales; family JABDKH01; genus JABDKH01. The sequence continues at coordinate 26,238 of CAVYIO010000027.1, read as the reverse complement.
GGGGTACCAAATTCCATCCCGGTACGAACGTTGGACGTGGTGGCGATGACACGCTTTTTGCACTCGCCGAAGGCCACGTGAGATTCACGCGAGGCCGCCGCGATCGGAAGTTTGTGCACGTCGATCCCGCAGAGTAGACGCACACGTACTTTCCGGTCAGGAACTGAAAAAGGGTCCCCACGAGCATGTGGAGACCCTTTCTTCGTTTTCGCAGTAGCCTACAGGCCGCTGAATACGACTCGCGACATTTCTTCGATAGTCGTCTCGCCTGCGATGACCATGGCGCGCGCACTGTCCTGCAGCGTCAGCATTCCCTGCTTGACCGCAAGTCTTCCAAGGGCCGCCTCGTCGATCGCCTCATCGGCTTCGACAATCATCTCCCGGATCTCGGGTGTGAACGGCATCGTCTCCGTGATTGCACGACGCCCTTTGTAACCGGCCCCGCGGCACGTCTTGCACTTGCCGCCTTCCGTCGCCTTGTAAAAGGTAATCTGGTCAAGCTCTTCGGAATTGAAACCAAGGTGTGACAGCTTGCTCTTTTCAAGAGATGTTGCCGGCGCCTTGCAGTCCTGGCAGACCGTCCGGATCAATCGTTGCGCAACCACGAGGTTAATCGCGTACGCGATCAGAAACGGTTCAATGCCCATCTTGTAGAGACGGCTTATAGAACTCGGGGCGTCGTTCGTATGAAGCGTCGAGAACGTCAGGTGACCCGTGTTCGCAAGCTTGATGGCCAGGTCGGCCGTGTCCTTGTCGCGCATTTCTCCGACCATGACGATGTCCGGGTCGTGTCGGAGGATAGAACGGAGGGCTTGATCAAGTGACAGCTTGTGGCTCAGCTTCACCTGGCGCACCTCGGGGATAACGTACTCGACGGGGTCCTCCACCGTCAGCACATTGACCTTTGGCGTCACAACGTGGCTCAGAGCCGCGTAGAGGGTCGTGCTCTTTCCGGAACCGGTGGGGCCCGTGAGGATGACCATCCCGTAAGGCTGGTGTATCGCCCACTCAAAACGCTCGAGTGCACTTTCTGCCAGACCCAGTTTTCGCAGATCCTTGATGACCTTCCGGTCGTCGAGGATCCGGATAACGATGCTCTCTGATCGAACCGTCATTTCAGCATTCGCGATCGGCAGCACCGATACGCGAAACCGAATGAGTGCATTGTCGATCTTTCTCTGGATGAATCCGTCCTGAGCACGCTCCCGCTCGAATCGATCCACGTTGATACTGTTGTCCTTCACGACAGCGAGGAACGCCTCCGGGTGAACGCGGTCTTCAATGTGCCAACTGGTGAGTTCGCCGTCGATCCGCAGTCGGATTTCGATTTCTTTTCGGGCGTTCGGGAAGATGTGCACGTCGGACGCACCCTGACGCACGGCTTCTTTCAACGTTGCTTCGAACAGGTTGATGAGCGCCGACCGATTGATCTCGGCCTCAAGCGCGTCTTCGTCAAAAAGTGCGCGCTCAGCATCGTCCACGGAGGCGCCCAGGTCGAACGCGAGCATGCCTTCCGCCGCCTTCCCAAAATCTCCCTTACGACGCCGGCGAACCTCATCAATGAATCCATCAACCTCGGCGCGTTTCGCAAAACGGATCTCGATCTCCCGAAAACCCAGTTTCTGGAGCGTTCTCATCAGATCCTGGCGGGCCGGATCGTGCGTAGCCATGATTACGCGTCGCCCTTCTGAGCCTTCCTCGATCTTGACGGGAGCCACTCGGAGTTGCTCCAGCGCGACCCACTGGTCGGCCGTAATTCGGGCACCAAGGCCCTTCAGAAAGTCAGTAGGGTCCATCCCCTCGAGACTGATCGTCGCAAACGAATACACGACCGCGGCCTGTTCAAATACGATTTCTGGATCGATTTCCGGGTCTTCCGCCAGTTCTCGCCAGAGTGGATAACTCGTTCCTCCCTCCTTCTTGACCCATCGATCCCACGCCGCCTGCACGTGCTGGATGAGCACGAGCTCTTCGTACAGGAGCTTGATCACAACACGGTCGCGCAGATCAAGTGGGTTGAATGTGGATGAGTCCGGCGACTCAGGCACTCCGGCGGAACCGTTCCCACTCGGGCTTGAATCGGGACCGGCCAATGCATCAGCCTGCCAGCGTTGGTCTTTGGATGACTCTGCCATGGTTGTGTCGGAGACGAACAGGAAATTGGCGGAACTTGCGCCGGAAATGAAGACCGGACAATGATCGTTATCGGCCTCTGAAAGGGTCCGTTAAGGGGTTGCAGACCCCCTATTTTCGGAGTCCTGACCGCGACCCCGGATCGGCCACTCGGAATGCCGTCCCCGGCCGCACCATATCCTCGTGATCGGAAGCTCTTTCAGGTACGTGGAATCGATTTCCACGTGACGGCACTGTTCGGTCGGAGATGACGACTCTGGATTGACAAGATTCTTATCTCCGAAGACATCTACGAAGATAGCGGTGTTCCGCTGTGCGACAAAGGCTTATGGTCTCGTCCTTATGTGATAACTGAACGCGACCGAATCCCTGGTCTGGTCGCCGCCACACGTTGGCGCGACACTTGCTTGCATATGAGTAGCATTCCACCGGGTGCGTCGATCGTCACCAGATCACGCTCCCTTCCACTCTACCCGAGTATCGCCATGATTCATCAGATTCGCGCCGCGTCGGCTCAGGCGTTTCTTGCCAACTACCGACTTCCCCACCGCACTTTCGCCCAGAAGGACCCGAACTTCCCGGTCATCGCCCCGATCTGGGACGCTATGCGAGAAGGCGATTACCGGATCGCAGCCGGCCTCGTCACCGCCGAACTCGAAGGCCAGCGGTTATTCAGCGCTGAGGAAAAGACGGCCATGATGATCGCTCTCGCCAATGCAGAGCTACTGATGGGCAAGACGGATCGCGCCAGAAAGACCGCAGGAAAGACGCTGGATCTGTTCCCCAACCAGTGGTCCGGCCACAGAATCCTGATTCACGTCCTCCACCTGAAACAGGCCTACAAGGCGGCATACCTGCAGCTGCGGAAGCTCGAGCCCGGCCCCGTGCCGCTGTGGGACTGCCCGATAGGAACCACCGAACGACACACCGTCATGGCGGCCTGGTCCTGGCTGCTGGGCGAGTGGGAACGCGTCTCGAGCCATCTGAAGAAAGCCTACCCCGACGGAATAGATTCGATGCCCGCTGAAATTCAGGAAGACTGGTTCAGGCTCTCATTGTACCGTGGACGCCCACAGGACGCGGTCGCTGTAGCTTCGCTACTGATTGAGCAGCGTCCTGTCGACCTGGCCGATGAACTGCTGCAGACGTTCGTCCAGAATGGTTGGACAAAGGAAGCACTTCCCCTCTATCGTGCCGCATACGAGAGCGCACCGCAAAGCCAACTGCTTCGGCGACGTCTTGTCGCGCTATGCATACGCGAGGGTGAACTTGAGGAAGCACGGGATCTTACGCGACCCGGTGCCCTGGACCTGGCAGCATAGGAACGGGAATCGACGACTACGCCGTGCTACGCGCCCATCGCACGCACCGGAAAGTTTTTCCGGAAGATCTTTAAGTCGCGAACCCGAACTGGCGATAAGAACATTGTCAGCGGCATGCGACCCCGGTCGATAGATCGGGAAATCCCACGGGAAAGGTTCTGGCGATAATGGTTCCCCTGGGTAACGGACGGAATGGCGAACCGTCCCTCAGCGGCCTTCAGGTTACCTGGAGGCCGCTGTTTCTTTATGCGAGAATCGGACTTCCGAGCTTCCCTACGCCGCCTTTCGGATGTCAGGCTCTGAATCGGGACCTGCCCGCAGCTCAACGATCGTCAGCGTCGTCTCGCCCGAATCATCAAGTTCATCCGGCCGCCCCGAAGAGAGCTGGACGACGTAAGACGCATCGACGATGAACTCCGATTTCAACGGGTTCAGCTGTACAACCTGCGCCGTAGGTTCGGCCGGCGGGCACGTTTTGCGATTGGATTCTAATGGTTCCTTCATGGTGTTTCCATGTCGGTATGGGTGTCGCGTCACTCCGACGCCGTAATCGTGCCAAACGCACAGCCGCACCAATTTCGATCGCCGCGGATCTGCCCCTGGAGCTGCCCGGAAAGCCAGAAAGAGCGATCCTGGCGCCGGAGTTGTTGCCAGAGGCCACGCCGCTCGCGGACGATGAATCGGTCGTTGGCGGCAAGCGTTTCCGGAAAGATGAGGGTTGTCCCGCACCGGTCTACGAGATCAACCCGTCTTCGCGGTACTTCTTCAACTTGTTCCGGATTGTCCGGGCGCTGATGCCAAGCTTCTGAGCCGCCAACTGCTGATTGTTGTTCGTCTCCGACAGGGTCCGCATGATCATGTGCCGCTCCATCTCCTCGATGGTCTCAATATTGACGGGAGCGTCCGCCCCGTCGCCCCCCGCGACCAGGTCCGCATCGATGAAGAAACTGTCGAAGACGTCAGTCTTCTCGACGGTGGTTCGCTCCGCAGAGAGCAATACACCTCGCTGCACCATGTTCTCAAGCTGGCGCACGTTCCCGGGCCATGAGTAGGTCATGAATTGATCCAGAAGCTCCTTCGAGACCTGCTTCGAAGGCAGTCCGTAGAGCTCGCAGTACTTGACCACAAAGTGTTTTGTCAGAACCGGCACGTCCGACATGCGGTCTCTGAGCGGAACGCCATTGACCGGGAAGACGGCGATCCGGTGGTACAGGTCCTTGCGAAAATCGCCCGCACGAATAGACTCGGACAGGTTTCGGTTGCTGGTCGCGATCACGCGCACATCAACCTTTTGCGGTTCAGAGGCACCGACCTTCATGAACTCGTTCTCCTGCAGGACCCGGAGGAGCTTCGCCTGGGTCGGGAGGTCGATCTCTGTGATTTCGTCCAGCAGCAGTGTCCCCTTGTCCGCTTTCTCAAACGCACCGATCATATCATCGATTGCTCCCGTGAACGCACCCTTTCGGTGACCGAAGAGATGACTTTCAACCAGTTCTCGAGGCAAGTTGGCGCAGTTCACGGCGATGAACGGCCCGGTAGCACGATCACTGCTTTCGTGGATCAACCGCGCCAGAATCTCCTTGCCAGTTCCGCTTTCACCCTGGATAAATACCGGCGCGGCATTCCGGCTCACTTTCGGTATGACCTCCAGAAGCCGGGCAACGGATGGATGCTCTCCGATGAACTGAACCGTGGGTGCTGATCTCTTGCGCGATGACGGGCTCTCGGCAGCCGCCCGCGGCGCTGCCTGCGTCTTCCTCTTCAGGACGTCCTGAATCCGTTCAACGACGAGAGAAGGCTGAAACGGCTTCGCGATGTAGTCCACGGCGCCGGATCGCATGGTGCGCACGGCGTGCTGTACGTTTGCATGCGCGGTGATCATGATCACACCGAGATCGGAGTAATTCTGACGAATGTGCGCAAGCAGCTCGAGGCCGTCCATGTCCGGCATCATAAAGTCCGTCACGACCAGGTCGAACTTCTCTGTCTTCAAATGCTCCACGGCCTTGACGGCACTGGAGCAACATGTCACGCTCATGTCGTGACGAGCCACAAGACGCTCAAACATCTTGTGAAGCATCACTTCGTCGTCGACGAAGAGGATGTGTGGAGTGTGGTCCATTGATCTCAGATTCCGGCAGCAATCACGGGTGGGTTGATGTCGAAGATACTAACTATCTCGACAGCGATGACGTGCATCCGCCAGCGGCCGGCTCAAACTTCTCCTGCCCGAACGGGCTCGTCGAGCGAGTTTTTCGAGGTGGTCCGAACCGCAATCCGGCGTCACGCCGGAGGCATCTTTGGGTCATCGTGCGGTAGGATTTTCCGAACGATTGCCCGGGTCGGATGAGCCACCTCCTCGAGTCCGACGAGGTGCGCAACGTACAGGACAAACGCGTGAAGTGGCGCTTCGCAACATTTGCCGGCCAGCAGCGATCTGCAATGTAACAGGCCCTCATGGGCTGCAATCGCCGATTTTTGGCCAATCATTGCCGACCGCCGGACGCGATCGATCGGACCGTTTATGTCAATCTGGCGAACGGCCGATAACGATAAAGTTGACGCATGCACCAGCTCTTCCGTCACTGGCATCAATCTTGGATTGCTTGCGCTCGCACTACCCAAGCATCCAACCCATCGGTCCTACCATGCGCGTTCTAACGCTTCAGTTCAGTGTCCTCATCGGGGTCCTGACATTTGTGAGCCAGATTACAAGCGGGATGGCACTCGAATCGTCGATGCTGCGCGGCCTTGCCACGGCGTCCGCCATCTTCCTCGTCATGCTGCTAGGTGACCTCGCAATTCAGACCGTCGTCCGGTCGCACTCACCGGTACAAGCTTCGTCCGCCCGCCCGGTCCCCAATCGCGACAGCGGAGATCAAAGCGACGCGCTCGCTGCCTAGACGCCCGCCTCTCGCATCGCCAGTCATCGCCACATTATAACTGTTGATTCGCATGTCGCAAGATCTACAGAGTCTCGCCGTTCTCTACGCCCGCGATACGTCCCCTTCAAACCGTGAAGCAGTCGTCGTCGCGGCGATTCCACTCGTGCGGTCAGTCGTTGGTCGACTCAGCGTTCCCGATCATCCTCTGGCGGCACGCGAAGACCTCGAAAACGTTGGCCTGCTCGGACTGCTGCAGGCCCTGAACGGCTACGATCCCGATCGCGGGACACCGTTCGTTTCCTATGCCTACGGCCGCATACGCGGAGCACTCGTAGACTACCTCAGATCCATCGATGCCCTGCCCCGAGAACGCCGAAGGAAGCTGGCGCAAGCACAGCGGGCCATCGACATCCTGCGGCAAAAGAAGGCCGGAGAGCCTACCGACCACGAAGTCGCCGAATATCTTGAAATGACACTTGTGGAATATCACACGCTCCTTCGGGACGCCCAGTGCCGCTTCGCTCTGTCGCTCCATGCACCCACTGACAGCGACGGTGAACAGACAGTCCTCGAGACGATCCCGAACGAGGAGACGCTCAAAGCGTTTGAGCGAATCGATACGAACTCTCTCCATAGGTACATCGGAACACTCGTCAAAGAGCTGCCGGAACGGGAGCAAACCATCCTCGCGCTGTACTACTACGAAAGCCTGACGCTCAGAGAAATCGCCGCCCTGCTCAGCCTCACCGAAGCTCGTATATCGCAGATCCTCGGTAAGATCCTGAAAACGCTCCGCGCCCAGCTCGCCAAGACGCACGCTCGCGCGGCCTAGAACCACACGGACGTCCATATCCCCTCCGCCTCCTCGGTGAGCGGCTTGCCGTTAAGCTTGTGCGAAGCCGCAAAACAATTGGCCTGATTGCCAGTATATTTGTGTTTCCAGCCGCCGGTCAGTAGCGAAACACGGCCCATCGACGCGCAGCGTCAGATCGCAAATCGCATCCTGCACCCGGACCCACACAAGAGCGATCCATTTTCAGGTGATATAAGTCATGGGACTCATGACCAAGATGCGGGACAACACGGGCGTTGTCCTCTGGATTCTGGTGATTGCGTTTGGCGTCATCTTTATGCTCCAGGATACCAACGTCTTTGACGTTATCGGAGCAACCGGCAACATCATTGCCAAGGTGAACGGTCAGGAGGTATCGCTCGATGAATACAACAACTACGTTAACAATCAAGTAGAGGCCTATCGACAGCGCACCGGCGAGTCGATTCCGCCTCAGATTCTGGATTCTGAACGAGAGCGAGTATTCAACGAGTTGGTCGACGATCGCCTGCGCGAGCAGGAGATGAGCCGAATCGGTATCGTCGTCACGGATGACGAGGTGCGACAGATGGTTCTCGGCGACAATCCGCACCAGATAATCCGCACGTTTTTCGGCGACGGTCAGGGAAACGTCGACCAGGCGGTACTGCGCAATTTTATTGAGAATCCCGATGCACGGGAGGACCTGATTCGGATTGAGGACTATCTCCGAACCGAACGGCGGCGAGAGAAACTCGATCGCCTGATCGACGCGTCGGTACGCGTCTCAGACCAGGACGTCCTCAATGAGTACACCAGTCAGAAGAAGCGCATCAACGTTCAGTATGTGGCTCTTCCGTACGCACTGGTGCCAGATTCCGCGATAACGGTTTCCGAACGCGACCTCAAGAAGTACTACGACGCTCATCTGTCGGAATATGAGCGCAAGCGCGCATATTCGCTGGTCTATGTCAGGGGCAGCAAGACGCCGACTCGAAGCGACTCTGCCGCCGTGACGGACGAGCTCATACGGCTGAAGCCTCGCTTCGAAGCGGCCGAGGACGACTCCCTTTTTCTGGCCCAGAATTTCTCAGAGACTCCGTTTTCCGATGCCTTTTTTGGTCGTGGAGACCTGGATGACGCCATTGCCGAGGCGGTCTTCCAATCCCCTCGGAAAGGCGACGTGGTCGGCCCGGTTGCAGCTGGTGGCAGCATGCATCTGGTCAAGATACTGGCTGTTCAGTCGGCCGATGACCCGTCAGTTCGTGCCCGTCACATCCTGATCAGGGCTGCCGAAGGCGACAACGTCCAGCGAGAGGCCGCAAGGGAGCTCGCTCGATCTGTCATGGAACGCATTCGTTCGGGTGAGGACTTTGGCGTAGTGGCTCGCGCGATTTCCGACGACACCCAGTCTGCTCGAGACGGTGGTGACGTGGGATGGTTCAGCAAGGGTCGCATGGTGAAACCATTTGAAGATGCTGCCTTCGCCGCCCGCGTCGGCCGCTTGATCGGCCCGGTTGAAACCCAGTTTGGATATCACGTCATCGAGGTAACTGGTCGAAGCGCCGATGAAGTCCAGATCTCCGATTTCGCTCTGAAACTTTCGCCGAGCGTTGCCACGCTGACTCGCGTGGAAGAGAACCTGGACGACCTGAAGTTCTTTGCCGAGGAAGAGGGCGGTTTCCGAGCAGAGGCCGAACGACGAGGCCTGACGGTGCAAACGGTTCAAGTAGAGGCAGGCCAGCAGTTCATCCCTGGAATTGGAAATAGCCGGGCCTTGCTCAATTTCCTTGCTACGGCCTCCGTGTCCTCCATCAGCCCTGTCGTGGAGCTGAACGACGATTTCATGGTCGCCGAGGTAACAAGCATTCAGGAGGCTGGCTATCGGCCTCTGGCGGACGTTCGGGCTGAAATAGAACCGCGGGTTCGATTGGAAAAGAAGCGAGATGTTCAGTTGGCGAAGATGGCCGACGCAAACGCATCCGGTCTTTCAGAACTGGCGTCCGTTTTGTCAACTACCGTCCGAACGGCCAATGGACTGACAATGTCCGAGCCTGTCGTCCCGGGTCTGGGCCGCGAGCCCAAGTTTGTGGGAGCAGCCTTCGGCCTCCAGCAGGGTCAGGTGTCGCGCCCGATCGCCGGACAGAATAACGCCTTCGTTATCGACGTACTCAGTATCGCGGAGCCCCCGGAGATCACTGATGCCGAGAAGGAACGTATCCGAAATCAGCTTCTGACCCAGAGACGGTCACAGGTCAGGTCTCAGTGGCTGACCTCCCTCAGGTCAAAGGCGGATGTAACCGACAATCGCCGCCTCTTCCTGCAGTAGCGGAGCGGGCACGGGCACTCCTCGGAGTCGTCGTGCCGGGGACTCAGGCTTCGTAGTCGAAGCTTCCCCGGTACACAATGGCTGCCGGACCCTCCAGTGTCAGCTGCTCTATTCGCTGACCATCACGCCGGATTCCAACTGAAAGCACGCCGCCCGGCATCTGGACACGAACAGTTGTGGCCTGACGCAAGAAACGAGCGGCAGACACAAGCGCCGCAGCAACAGCGCCAGTCCCACACGCCATCGTCTCCGCCTCAACGCCCTTCTCGAACGTACGAGCATGGATTGTGGCCGTCGTATTCGACCGTTCCACTTCGCTTATCTGGACGAAATCAACATTCACGCCGGTCGGAGCAAAACCCGGGTCTCGTCGAATTCGTGTGCCAAGCCTCGTGACATCCACCGCGCCCACATCTGACGTGAAACAAACGGCGTGTTCAGTGCCGGTCCAGATCGGATATGCGTCGATGTGCTCCCCGCTACCCCGATCGGCGTGCAGTCCTCCGGTATCGATCGTCCGATGGACCAGGTCGAGATCCGGATACGGCGGTGGAAGGTAGAGTGTCACCGAGTCTCCAGAGTCACTGATTTTGGCCCGATATACGCCGGCGTCGGTCTCAAAAACCAGATTGGGCTCCGTGTAGCCCGCTCCACGGGCAAAAAGCACGAGGCAACGAGCTCCATTGCCGCACATGGTCCCGAGTGATCCGTCAGCGTTCAGGTACCGCATCCGGAAATGATGGGCGGCATTCTCCGGCTCGTCGAGGGCCAGCAGCCCATCGGCACCGATTCCGAAACGGCGCCGACATCGCTCACGCGCCATATCGGACAGTTCATCGTCGCGGAACTTGAAGAAACGATTGTCGATCACGACGAAGTCGTTGCCGGCACCGTTCATTTTGGTAAATTCAACAACAAGCGAACGTGGCATCTCGCAACTTTGCTCTCGGCCGGATTGCCGATATCGATTCTTGACCCTTTGCTGTTTTCCGAAGCTACGCCAACGTCACGGGCACACCAACCATTGACCGAGAAACGTTACACGATTGAGACCGTCGAGCCACTCCTCCTGTTCGGGCTGAACGATGCGTACCTGCGCAAGATCGAGTCCGCTTTTCCTGAGACTCGGATAACAGCTCGCGGAAACGAGTTGCTTCTGAGAGGCAGCGACGATCAGCTGAGACTCATCGAGCGCATCATGGAGGAACTTACGCTCGCCATCGGCCGCAATGGCAACCTGACCGAGAACGACGTCGACACGGTGCTGGCGCTGTTCACCACGAATGGGGAGCGTGGTCCGGCGACGTTCGGTGAACACGTGGTTCTCTACAAGCCTGATGGAGGCACGGTCAAGGCGCGCACACCCAATCAGATTGCGCTGGTGGAGTCTGCTCGGGGCCACGACATTGTGTTCGCGATTGGTCCGGCTGGAACCGGCAAGACATACACCGCCGTCGCTCTGGCTGTCTCGGCGCTGAAGTCCCGACAGGTTCGTCGCATTGTGTTGTGTCGACCGGCCGTCGAGGCCGGCGAACGGCTCGGCTTCCTGCCCGGTGACTACCGCGACAAGGTCGACCCGTATCTCCGACCCCTCTATGACGCGCTGGAGGATATGATTCCGCGTGAGAAACTCACGCAGTACATGGAGCAGAACGTAGTTGAGATCGCCCCGATCGCCTACATGCGCGGCCGGACCCTGCACTCCTCGTTCGTCATCCTTGACGAGGCACAGAACGCGACAACTCAGCAGATGAAGATGTTCTTGACCCGCCTTGGAACATCAAGCCGGGCCATCGTGACCGGGGACATCACGCAAATCGATCTTGCGAGTCGATACGACAGCGGATTGATTCAGGCCCGATCGATTCTTCCCGATGTAGATGGGATATCGTTCGTCCACTTTGATACGCGGGACGTGGTGCGGCACAAACTTGTCAAGGACATTATCGCCGCTTACGAAAAAATGGAGAGCGACAAGACAGCCGGCGAGCCGTCATCGTAAGAAGACGCCTCTGAACGCAATCGCGTCACCGCGCTATCGCCAGATGTACTCTCCGCTACGACGGCGTAGCAGTGGCGTCGCGCCGCCCTCGACGAAAGCGACGCAAGGCCCCGTGAATCGCAACGGACATTTACGTCCCGATCGGACTGAGGCTGTCATGCTCACTCTGCCAATGACCTTCTCCGTGCTCACGGCCGCAGGTCGCACAAGAGACTCACCATCACCATGTAGTCCCGGTCTGTCCAGCCGCGACGGAGAACGTTCTCGATAAGCCATGCCCGTGGGCATTCTTGAACCGCGGACGTTATCGGCTGGCCCGTCAATTCTCCGGCACGCGCTCAAAGACATTATCAATCAGGCGCGTTTCTCCAAAATGGGCGGCCAGAGCGGCCACCACGTGATCGCCGCCGGAGAGCATCGACATCGGCTGCAAGGTCTCCGCGTCTACCACCTCGGCATACTGCAACTTCGCCAGCGGAGCCGACGAAACACACGCTTTCATGGCGTCCACCACAGCCATGGGGTTCGACTCGCCTTCTTCGATAAGCCTCTGCGCTGTGGAGACCGCCTCATGCAACACGGTGGCCTGCGCTCGTGCCTCCTCGTTCAGGTACTTGTTTCTCGAAGAGAGTGCCAACCCGTCCGGCTCTCGAACAGTCGGACCACCGACAATCTCGATACCAAAGTTCAGATCGAGTGCCATCCTGCGGATGATCACAAACTGCTGTGCATCCTTCCGTCCAAATACAGCGACGGTTGGCATGCATGAGTTGAACAGCTTCGCGACGATGGTGGTCACGCCTTCGAAGTGGCCGGGACGAAACGGCCCGCATAGATGGTCCGTCAACGACCGGGGCACGACGTGTATCACCTGCGACGACACGCCGTTGGCGTAGATGTCGTCGACCGTTGGCACGAACACGGCGTCAACACCTCCCGCTTCTTCCAGACTCTTCAGATCGCCGGCCAGGTCACGAGGATACCGTCCGAAGTCTTCATTTGGTCCAAACTGCGACGGATTGACGAACACGGATACAATCACGACCGGAGCCGCTTCGCGGGCCAGCGACAGCAGCGACAGGTGCCCGGTCGTGGAGGGCACCCATGGTTGGCACCAGGGCTACGTCGTTACCGCGCTTGCGAGATGAAAGCGCAAATCCGCGCATCTCGTCAACATCGCTGATGACTTTCATGCATCCTCCCGAGAGTCCTTTGTTGTACGACCAAAATAGACTCCAAACTGCTGGCTTTTGCAAGTTGTCCCTACATCCCTGGGGACGCAACTCTCGGCGCCCGAGCATATCTTGAGTACGGGTCGGTGCCAGATAACACCCGGCCGTCAATTCAAGTCCTGCGACCTCACATAGACTCCCCTAACACTATGTCCGAGTTCCGAATAGAGAAAGATTCCCTGGGTGACGTCCACGTGCCATCGTCTGCATACTACGGTGCCCAGACGCAGAGAGCTGTGGACAATTTTCCGATCAGCGGTCTGCGATTCTCACGCCGATTTATCCAGGCGCTGGGGATCATAAAGCAGGCCGCCGCGGAAGCCAACCTCGAGCTGGGTCTTCTGTCGAAGGAGAAGGCCGACGTGATTGCCGCCAGCGCCCAGGCAGTAATTGATGGGGAGCTCGACGACCACTTCCCGATTGATATTTTTCAGACCGGGAGTGGCACATCCACCAACATGAACGCCAACGAAGTGATTGCAAATCACGCGTCGAAGGCCATGGGTGGCGACCTTGGCAGCAAGCTTCGTTCATCCCAATGATGACGTCAACATGTCGCAGTCGTCCAACGACGTCATCCCGTCGGCGATGCATGTCGCGGCCCGATCTGCGATCGAACATGAGCTGCTGCCGGCACTCGATCGCTTTCTCGATGCGCTGAGAGCAAAAGAGACGGAGTTCGATGACGTACTCAAGAGTGGGCGGACCCACCTGATGGACGCCACGCCGGTCCGGCTGGGACAGGAATTCGGCGGTTATGCGGCCCAGATCCAGAGCACGATAAGGCGTCTCGAACGGGCATCATCCGAGCTGTCGGAGCTTGCTCTCGGTGGTACCGCCACCGGAAGCGGTATTAACAGGCACCCTGACTTCCCGGCAAAAGCGATCGATCGTATTTCCAAAAAGACAGCGCTCGATTTTCACGAGGCTTCCAATCACTTCGAAGCCCAGGCGTCGAAAGACGCCTATGTGTCGTGTGCGGGTGCACTTAACGCCGCTGCCGTCTCGGTGATGAAGATCGCCAATGATATCCGACATCTGTCCAGCGGGCCCACGTCCGGCCTGTCCGAAATCAAACTGCCGGCCATACAGCCCGGCTCGTCGATCATGCCTGGCAAAGTGAACCCGGTCATGAGCGAGGCCATGATGATGGTCGCTGCACGCGTCATGGGTAACCACACCACCATTACGATTGCCGGGCAGCACGGGAATTTCGAGCTTAATGTCATGATGCCGGTCATGACGCACGCGATGCTCGAGAGTATCGTGATCCTGACCGGGGCGTGCGATGCCTTTCGCACGAACTGCCTGAACGGGATTGTGGCCGATCGCGACCGCTGCAAGGAGTTGCTGGAGTTGAATCCGTCCATCGCAACCGCCCTGAACAGTGCGATCGGCTATGACGCCGCGGCCAAAGTAGCCAAGAAGTCAGCCGCCGAACGCATCTCCGTCCGTGACGCTGCCAAGGCACTCGGACTCCTGGACGACGCGCAGCTGGATCGTTACCTCGATGTAAAGGGTATGACGGAGCCAGGAATCCCGGGCGACTAGTACCTCCCTCGAATTGCTGCCGCGGCCACACAATAATCGGCCGACCCCGGGCGTTATTATCCGCGTGTGGCGTGAGAGTGATACCTCCGTTAGGTTCAGCGCGCCGTGGCCTCCGGGTTGCGGCGCGCTTTGCCGAAGAATGCTACGGGAGGCGCCCGCCCGGCACGCTTTTTTCTAGACCACCAGTAGAGTTGTTGTGACCATCACATCTGCCAATTTGTCTGAGAAGGTTGACAAAATGGAAGACGCAAAACGGTTTTCAAGTACCATGAGCATTAAAGGAAAGGCATCGATTGCCGTCATCGTAGTTGTCACGTTTGTATCCGGGATCCTCGTTGCTACGGTCGGAACCAATGTTCTCGGGTTGGCCAACAGAGTAGGTAGCGATTCCCAGGCCGGGACGCTGCTGGAGCCCCCCAACAGGCCTGTCCAGTCCACGGCTGCCGGTGCGGCAATTGCATTTGAAGACGTCTTCGTACAGATCGCGGAGTCGGTGAACCCATCCGTGGTTCAGATCCGGTCCGAGCGGGTTTCAAAAACCGAAGGGTTCGCCACCAATCCCTTTGAAGGGACGCCGTTCGAGGACATGTTCAGGAGAAACATTCCGCCGCAGCAGTTCAGATCCAACGCGCTGGGCTCCGGAGTCATCATCAATGCCGACGGCCACATAATTACGAACAACCACGTGATCCAGGAAGCCGAGGAACTGGAAGTACAGCTGTTCAATGGCGAGTATTACGATGCCCAAGTGGTCGGGACGGATCCAAACAGCGACCTTGCAGTCATCAAAATCGACGCTCCACAGGACCTTACTACCATCAAGTTTGGGTCGTTCGATGAAGTCCGAATCGGCCAGTGGGTCATGGCGTTCGGTTCTCCGCTGTCTGAGGATCTTGGAAATACCGTAACCGCCGGAATTGTCTCTGCCGTCGGTCGAACGAGCCTAGCCCTCTCACAGCTCAATACCTTTTCTTCCTTCATCCAGACGGACGCCGCCATCAATCCGGGCAACTCCGGAGGGCCGTTGGTTAACCTGCGTGGCGAGCTCGTGGGAATCAATTCGGCAATCTTCAGTCGATCGGGAGGAAGTCAGGGGATCGGATTTGCAATACCCGTCGATGTGGTGAGCAATGTGACCACTCAGCTGATCCAGACCGGTGAAGTCAAGAGAGCGTTTCTCGGCGTTTCGTTCGGTCCCGTTAGCCCCTCCCTCTCCGATGCCTTCGGTGTTCCGCGAGGCGCCGCACAGGTGGAGGGCGTTACCGCCGGGAGTGCGGCTGAAATAGCCGACCTCAAGTCAGGTGACATCATCGTCGCGGTGAATGGAGTGCAATTGAAGGACTACAACCAGCTACGCACCACAATCGCCAACAAGCTGCCTGGCGAAAGCGTTGATCTACTGGTTGTGCGCGATGGAAAGAAGAGGACCATCACGGTGAAGCTCGGGCAGCGAGATGATGACGCTATTGCGAGAAGTGAGGATGCACCAACTGCCAATCCTGACACCGAGTTAGAATCTCTTGGAATGACCATCAGTGATACGTCGCCCGATCTGCTGCGACGTTTCGGATTCTCGAATGAGAGCCTGAAGGGTGCGGTAATCACGGAGATTGATCGCGGCAGTGATGCGTATCGCGAAGCAGAACTTCGCCAGGGTGATGTCATTACCGAAGTGGACAGAAAGCCGATTACGTCACGAGCGCAATTGCTTCGGGCCTACGAGGCCGTGGATGCCGGCGACATGTTTCTGGTTCGAATTGTCAGACCCGCGGGAACGGATACGCGGAGCTTCATTACGGCGCTGAAGAAGCAATAAGGGTTCAACCGAACCTATCTCCCGAGACCCGTCACGTCGGCTCCATGCGGTGCGGCGATTTCCGGCCGGCCGTTGGAATTCTAGCTGCAATGGATGAAAATGCATAAGTTGCCGCTGATGATCATCCGGCGATGGTCTACGTCCAACCTATGCGTTATCCCGTGTATGCCTGACCTGAAGCGTTTTGTGGGCCGCGTCGCTGACGCGATGGGCTCGGCTGCCACGCCCGAGCGGGTTGAATCGATCTCCAGACTCCTGTTGGACGAAATTCTGCAATCCGGCAACACGGTTTCGTACGCACTGAATTCGGCACGACCGTCGGGGCACCGCGTTGTGGTTTCCGCCATCGGCCCCGACATTGAGACTGTTCGAGCGTCGATGTCACGCATCTTGACAGATGTCGGCGGAGTAATCGTCGAAGTCAGTCGAGACCAGACTGATGAACGCCCTGACCTGTTCATGGTTGTGACACTTCCCGAGTCGGGCGTATCGATCGCCGAACTTCAGACCAGGTTGGATGCCGTTTCGACTTCGAAGGACGCTACGGTCAGCGTTCAGCACGAGGAACTGTTCAACGCGATGAACCGCTCGTGATTACCCGCGACAGACGTTGATTGTGGTGGTGAGACTTTATGCAGCGTGAGGCCAACGATCAGCGGCGAAACTCAATCACTCGTCTCCATCTGGAGTCGGTGACGCTTGGAATCTCATTGCGCGATTGCAGCAGCAGACTCGCGTCGACGGCCACGGCCCGAATCTATGACAAGGTCAGGCGTGCGGGTGGGCAACTCGCCCGCTGCGTGAACGACACGGTAGACCACTACGGAAGTTCAGCGGAACACGTATTCGCAACCGTGTCACCCGTTTCCGCTTTGTTCGACGCCATGTCGGAGTCCGATTACGTTGGAATCGCCGAGACGCTGGATGCTGCAGCAATCGATATCGGCCTTGAGGCGATCGGCGGGTACAGCGCCCTCTGCTCAGCCGGAATATCCGCAGGCGATCAAGCGCTGATCCGATCTCTGCCGGCCATGCTGAGTTCTACCGGACGTGTGTGTGCCTCGGTGGAGTGCGCCACATCAAAGAGAGGTATCGGCATTGCCGCGAGTGAACTAGTCGCGTCGGTCCTGGCCGACATCAAGTCCGTCTCCGGGCCCGACGGTCACAGGCCTGACCGAATTGCCGTGCTCGCCAATGCGTCGGGCAACAGTCCCTACATCCCCGGAGCGTTTCATGGCATCGACGAACCGGAAGTTGAGCTACACGTCGCCGCATCGTCGAAGTACTTGCATGAACAACTGCTACACCGCATCGACGACGGATCGAGTCTCGATGACGCGGCGGATGACGTCGTTGATCAGATGAGCCGACTCAGGAGGGGTGGACGTTTTCTCAGCATTCGTTGCGCAGAGACACTCAGCCAGCGTTCCGGTATGGACGTCCGACCAGGAAGAGTGGATATCTCGATCCCGGTCGCCGGGAATTCAGTGACTCATGGCAATCGGACGGAGCACGAAATTGTCAGATCTGCGTCCGCGAGCACGGCGACCGAATCCGTGGCCCTGGCTGCACGTCAGGGATTGCTTTGCGATGAGTCGCTCGACAGCCTCAGCCGCAGACTCCCCCATCACCCGCCGGGTCATCAAACTTGATTCAGCATCATCGCCGCGAGAAGTGATCGGACTGATCCTGCCTCATCTGGCTGAGGCGGTCAGCAACGGCGTCGAGCTGATCCTCTCCATTGAATCCCCCCGGCAGGCCTGACAGGTCGCTCAGTCCGTATTCGCGTCCGTCGGTTGCGCCAGACTCGTCTTGACGACGACCTCCCCTTCCAGAGAGCGGTGCACAGGGCAGCGGTTTGCGATCTGCTCAAGACGTGACCGCTGCTCACCATCGAGGTCTCCGACCAACTCCAGTTCCCTTTCGATCACGTCGATCATACCCGAAACCTCCGTGTCGCAGTCACAGTCCCGTGCGTGGACCTTGGTGTGCGACAACCTGACCGACACCGAATCAAGGGGCCATTCCTTCCTGTCCGCGTACATCCGCAACGTGATGGCCGTGCACGCACCCAGCGCACCGACCAGAAGATCATACGGTGTTGCACCCTGATTCGTCCCGCCCACCGAACGTGGCTCATCCGCCACCAGGGAGTGCCCATTTGCGAGGATCTCGGTTCGGAAGTGATCCGATCCGATCCGCGCCACGACACGGTTGTCATCAACCGGCGTCTCCTTTTGCTCCTCCTGAGACACGCCTATGTATTTGCGAGCCCATGCGGATATAACGTGACCGACATACAACGAGTCTTGCTCCCGCGTGAGGAGGTGGTCCGCGTTGTCCAGCGAAATGAAACTCTTTGGATGCCTGGCTGCATCGAAGATCCTGGCCGCGTTTTCGATTCCGACGATGCGGTCGAATGGCGAATGAAACACCGCCAGCGCTCGACCGAGTCGACCGATGTGCTCAGAAGGATCGTGGCCCGCCAGGTCGGCAACAAACTGCCTCTTGATCGTGAATGGTCGGCCGCCGAGATTCACCACTGCCGAGCCTTCCCCACTGATTTCCTCGATTGACTCCTCGAACAGATGTCTGATATGACCCGGATCAAATGGGGCGCCGATGGTAGCCACTGCGACAGCCGCAGGTATACTCGCAGCAACACGCAATACTGCCGCACCGCCGAGCGAATGCCCGATCAGGATTCTCGGAGCCTCGAAGCGGTCCGCCAGCATACGTGCAGCGGATCGCAGGTCGTCTACATTGCTCGAGAAATTCGTGTCGGCGAATTCACCTTCGCTCTCACCAAGGCCGGTGAAATCAAACCGCAGCACAGCAATCCCCTGTCGTGTCAGGGCTCGTGCGATATTGCCTACGGCGCGGAGGTTCTTCGAGCATGTGAAGCAGTGAGCAAACAAGGCGTAGGCAACCGGTGCTTCATCCGGTGGGAGATCGAGTCTCGCCGCAAGCGTCTCACCACTCGCGTTCTCAAAAGTCAGCTTCTTGAATAGCATGAATCTTGCTCTTGTTTTCGGATTCGGAGTTTGCTCATAACGACCCACAACATCCCGGATGTGGCCCCGCCAGCGGTACCTGCCAGGTAGTCTAAGTCAACGGGAAGTCAATTGCACCGCACCAGCTTCGACCCTCCTCCCCGGCCATCTGTGTATTCAGAGAGCGGAACTTGTTACAATGCTCTGTCCCGGCGTGGTACAGAGGCAAGCCAGAAGAACCTGCCGCCACACGTCGGACTCTGCAGCATTATCAGGGCGTCGCCATTGAGCAGGCGAACCCACACCAGATTGAATAGAGAACTGTGGCGATTATCGCTCCGGACGGGCTTGTCGTCGGGACCGTGGATATATTTCGCTACGGATTCGTGCCGGCGGCGCTGACAACGTGTATCGCTACCGGCTAACCCAGACTCACAACGTCGACGTCACCACGTCCGGGAATCTTTCATTGACTACGATTAACGTTCAGTTCGCAGACGGACGATCGCACGCGGTCGTTTTCGATCAGCTCGAGCAATTGCCCACGCAAATGGCTGCGTGCGGGCTCGGACCCCGGCCCTGCCTCATCGTAACGGATGACAATGTTGCCGGACTCTATCTGGAAAGGCTTGGTACTGCGCTGTCGCAAGCTGGTTACAGAACGTCGACGTTCTCCGTACATCCAGGAGAATCTTCGAAGTCGCTGCGAGTTCTGGAGGAGTTGTACGACGCTGCACTCGGCGCGCGAGTCGATCGAGCGACACCGGTCATCGCGCTAGGCGGCGGGGTAGTCGGCGACCTGGCTGGTCTCGGCGCGGCCACACTATTACGAGGAGTCCCGCTCGTCCATGTCCCGACGACTCTGGTGGCACAGATTGACAGTTCCATCGGTGGCAAGACTGGTGTGAATCACGCCGCAGGAAAGAACCTCATTGGCTCCTTCTACCAACCGCGTCTCGTCCTGACAGACATCGGTGTCTTGCAGTCACTCAATGACAGGGAATGGAGGTCGGGACTGGCTGAGATGGTCAAGCATGCCATGCTGGATAGCCGTGAACACACGACGACTGTTCTCAACCACTGGGATAAGATTGTTGCGCGCGACCCGGATACGCTGCGCATGGTTGTGCCGCGTTCCGCTGCGTTCAAGGTGAGCATAGTCGCCGACGACGAGAAGGAGGACACCCGTCGTGCAGTCCTGAATCTCGGACACACGGTCGGCCACGCCATCGAGCGCGCAGCAGGCTATGGAGAGTTGTCTCATGGCGAATGCGTGGCGGCAGGTCTCGCGGTCGCACTGCAAATTTCGGATATGAAATATCCTCAGCAGGACCGCGGCGTCGCGTGGGATCTGCTACGGCGACTCGGATGGCCGTCCACCGGACATCTTGACGTTCGCGACATCATGGACGGCCTTGCGTCCGACAAGAAGATCCTGTCCGGAGTTCAACGATTTATTCTACTGCCGGCTCCGGGACAGCCCGAGATCTCCACGACCGTCTCGATCAAAGATATCGAGGCCGCATACGATTGGTTGATCAGCCCGAAATCGACCGGTGATTGAGGCACTATTGGCCCACTTGGTCGTTATCAAGGCGAGGCGGAGTGACCGTCTCTACATCCCTGCAACCCCGCCACGCGTCCGGTGTCCTTTCGCCCGCTGATCCATATTCCCAGAGGAGCGGCAGGAATAGCCCTCTTCGTTGCCCTTCTATTGGTCGGCGGGTTCTTCATCGCTACACGCACCGAGGTGGGTCGAGACGTTCTCAAGTCTGAGATTGAACGTCGCTTTAATCGTCAGGCTGACGGCACGCTCCGGATTGGCAACCTCACAGGCAACCTCGTCTATCGCTTTATTGCAAGAGATATCGAGTTGCTCGACGACGAAGGCGCAATCGTCTTACGAATCGACTCACTGGTTGCGAGCCCGCGCTGGAGAAGACTGGCCCAGGGGCGTGTCGAGTTGGGACGTCTGCATGTTTTCGGGATGCACGCAAACCTCGTGCGGGACATTCGGGGCCAGTGGAATCTTCAGAAGGCTTTCGCATCCAGACTCTCGCCGGACAGTTCCGACAGCGGAATCAAGTCCATTGCTATCGGAGACCTTCGAATTTCCGGCTCGTCTGTGTCAACCTCAAGCACGGCTCCACCTTCCGGATCGTAGAGAGTGGTGTACTGTTTGACTACGAGAACTCTCGTCTGGCCATCCGAAATCTGCATTCAATTCTAGATTGGCGGCCTTCCGACGCCCAGATCGACGTGATTCATTTCTCAGCCAGTGTCGAAAATAGAAATTTCGATCTGTCGGAGATGGCGGGGCAGATTGTTTTCAATGACAACACGATCCTGGCAAACCAATTCTCGATCAGCACTCCGCGAAGCAGCGTCCAGTTCAGTGGAGCACTCGACAACTTGCAGGGCGAGAGAGCCAATGATGCGCGAATCGACATCAGTCTGACGGCTGATCCGATTGATCACACCGAGTTCAGCCGGATTCTACCCAGGAGTCCATTTCGCAGCAGCACCGCGGTGGTCGCTCGGGTTCAGGGCCCTATATCAGCGCTGGTTATTGAGGAACTCAGCATGACCCGCCGAGCGTCGCACCTTACACTCGACGGTACACTCGTCGGCCTTCCCGATTCCCTCGATTTTGAAATCTCTGTTACCCGTGGCACCCTGCGACGCCAAGAGCTTGAGGAAATCCTGTTCGACACCAGTCCCCTTGCTCGCACATATGTCGACAGCCTCGATATTTCATTGCTTGCCCGGGGCGTCATTCATGATCCTTTCGAAAGCGCGTCGATCTCGGGCGACGTCTTCCTGGATATCGGCGGTGACGCGGGTCGGGTCTCCGGACGGGTTACGGCCCGTCATCCGACCGGTGAAGCATGGAGTATCTCAAGCAACCTCTTCGCCGGCGACCTTCGGCTGGACCGCGTAATTCCAGCTATCCGCGGATCCACGTCTATCAACGGCGACGTGAGCATGTCCATGCGAGGATTTGATCCACAGGAAATGGAGTTGACGGCAGAGTTCAGCCTTGGCCAGTCATCAATCATGTCAAGGCCGGTTGACACGCTGAGGGCGGTTATGGTTCTTAGTGAGGGGCGAATCCGGAGCGAGCTGCAGGCTTCACGCGGTGACGGCCGCGCCGATGCGCGAGTTGAGGCGGACATTAGCGTAAAACCATATCGTTACGCCGTTAACGCCAGCGTCGACCGGATGGATTTCGGCCCGCTCCTGGCGGTTGACTCGCTGAGATCGTCAATCACAGCACGTGGTGAAGCGAAGATCAGCATGTCCGACCTGAACGACATCGTCGGGGAGTTCGCCATTTCGGTCGACAGTTCGCTCGTCGAATATTCCGGGCGGAGTCGGATCGTGGACCCGGGCACGCTTGCCGTAGAGTTGACCCGGCCTGAAACCAATATCTCTTCGCTGCGGATATCCGGCGACATATTGGCCGGTGAGCTAAATGCGCGCGGCGAGCTCTCTATCGTCGCGGACCTCACACGTCACTGGATACAGGAGATACGGGCGGCTCGGAGCGAAGCGCGGCCAGCGACAGGGGCAATGCTGTCAGCCTCAGCCGATTCCGTAGAAGGCGATCCAGAACTCGCGCAACCCGTTGTTCTGAACGGCTCGCTCGCGGTGCTGAATTCGCGTACGCTTGGAGCGTTTCTGCCGGCATGGCCCGACGTAAGTGCGGCAGTGAGAGCCGACTTCAGTGCAAATCTGGCCCGATCCCGAGCCTCCGTTCGCCTTGGCCTGGATGGGGACTCGCTGCAAATCGGTAGTGTTCGGCTGGACCAGTATTCCGGTTCGTTCTCTGCCTCGACGAATGAGGGTTCTCGCTTGATCGAGAATCTCGCCGTGGCCGGCTCATTCTCCTCCGAGCGATTTTCGATGGGAGGCGGCGGCATTCGCGACATAGGTGTCGAACTCGAATATCGTGACACGACGGGCGAGATTACAATCACAGCCCGCCAGGGTGACCGGATCGGTCCTCTGGATATATCCGCCGGCCTCGCCCTTTCATCTGATCAACTGGCGATTACGCCCCGGCACTTCAACATGCGGGCCGGAGGCTACGATTGGGAGCTCACCGACACGTCTCCCATCCGCATTACCCGCAACTCCGTACGTACCTCGCTTCTGGCGTTTCAAAATCCATCCACCGGATCCATCCCCGGACAACGGGTGGAGTTGCGCGGAGGTATTTCAAATTCACTGTCCGACCGACTGCTGATTACAACCGACGACGTCGATCTCGCTCAGGTGTCAAACATCCTCTCTATGAATCGGAGTCTGGCCGGGCGATTGGGCGGCGAATTCACTCTCTCCCGTCAGGACGGTACGCCCGTTGTGGAAGCCAGAGCGTCCGTGATTGGCCTTGGGCTCGATGAGCGCATTCTGGGCGATCTGGTGATGTCCAGCTCACTGACTCCGGGCACGGCTGAGGGCATCCTTGACCTGACGCTTTCTCCCACGTCGCTCGATAGTACGGCAGGTACGAGAGTACACAACCAGGCGAAGGTCGCGGGCACGTTCCGCCTGCCGTCGTTCGACGCGAATGGCAATCGAACCGACCCCGGCTACCTCGATTTGACGGCTGTTCTCGATCGAGCCGATCTCTTCTTCTTCGAATACATCTTCCCGGGCACCGTGCAGAACGTAACGGGGTATACGGCCGGCAGCATCCATATCGGTGGAGGCCTGTCGCGACCCGTCTTCGATGCAAACCTGCAAATCGCAGACGGACACTTTAATGTACCGCGCTTCAATCTCGCTATGGCCCTGACCGCTGACGTGGAGGTCGACAGATATGGAATTCACGTCAAGCGGGCCGACATCGTCGGCAAGACGAACGGCTCGGTTCAATTGAAAGGAGATATCCTCTTTAACGACTACAAGTTCTTCTCCTTCAATCTGGAAGGCCAACTCGACGAGTTCCAGATCATGGATGTGGCAAGCTCTCGAGAACTTCCATTCTATGGACACATCTGGGCGTCCGGAACGGCGACACTTAGCGGACCTCTCTCAAAGACGGTGCTGCGGGCCACCAATGCGAGTGCAACATCAAGCAGCGAACTGTATATCCCGATCGTAGAATCCGGAGAGAGCTCCGACGCAGGATTCATTGTCTTCGCCGACTCCACCGGTGAGATACCGGACCTTGTTACTCTTACGCAGAGGCGCAATCTGCTTTCAGGTCGTCCGACCGGCGAGCGCGGGTTCACGGAAGGAATGGACATGGAACTCAACATCGACGCGCCGCCCGGGTCCACCGTGCATCTTGTGATCGATCCCCTCCTCGGTGATGTCATCAATGGTGTGGGCTCTGGCAGGATTCAGATTCTGCGTCAGGAAGGCGAGTTTCAGACGTTCGGGTCGTTCCAGGTGAACTCCGGTGACTACCTGTTTACTGCGGGTGAAGTATTTGTGCGACGATTCCTCATCGAAGAGGGCGGAGAGATCATCTGGGACGGTGATCCCGCGAATGCAAGACTGGACATTCCCGCGGCTTTCAGGACGAGGGCGTCACGTGCTGGATTGCAGGCCGGGAGCGAGGGGTCGGCCTCACTTATTCCTGTAGTGGTCAACCTGCAGATAACCGGAAGAGTGGCCGCCCCCGAAGTCGCCCTCTCGCTGAGCATCGACCGGAGCAGTCAGACGATCGGCAGCACCTCGGATCAGGAATTCCTTGAAACTATTCTGAACAATCCACAGCTCTCGACGGAGTACGCCACAAGTGTCTTGCTCACCAACTCATTCGCTTTGACGACGGCAAGTGCCAGCGGTGGCGAGGCGCTCGGAACGGGCGCGTTCAACAGCCTCTCCCAACTGATCGCCGCGCAGCTGAACCGGTACTTGAGCACGGCGCTACCCAACGTCGATTTCAGCTTCGGTGTACAGGGCCAGACATCGCAGGAGCTTGATATCACATATGGTGTAGCTCTTCGCCTTCTTGATGAGCGACTGGTAATTCGCGGCCAGGGTGTATATCAGGGCGCGGAGGCCTCGACGGCAGAGAGCTTGCAAGGCGAGTTCGTCGTTGAGGTACGTGTTAGCAACAATGTCTCCGTGGAGGTCTTCTATCGACGTGAAGGAGATCTCCTGGTTCGCACGCTAACGAGCACCGCGGGCGCCGGAGTATCATATCGCACAGAGTTTCCAACATGGAAACGATTCTTCCAGCGAATGTTCGGTTGGATGCGTCCGCGAAGAAACAAAGACACCGATCGACCCGATGTGGTTACCGCACGGACAGTTGTTCCGGCAATCGATGACACCCGTTGTGGCAATTCCACGACTTGAGGAGATGATAGTAGATGGTCAGTAGCAAACACGACAGCATTCGGAAGCAGGTACTTGGCCTCCTCCGAAACCACGGCAAGCGCAGTTTCCGATTCAAGGAGATTGCGAAAACGCTTGGGTTCAAAGACAACAAGACATACAAGCTGTTCAGCGAAGTGATGGAGGATCTGGTCGAAGAGGCCCTCATCGCTCGCGTTAAAGGCGGCAAGTACAGACATCGAAAACCGGGCGGCACAGCCGTGGGGCGGCTCACCGTCAATCCAAAGGGCTTTGGTTTCGTCGCCGTGGAGGATACGCTCCACGATTACTTCGTCAGCCCATCCAACCTGAAGACTGCTCTCGACGGTGACACCGTACGGATATCGACAGCGGCCGGCTCACGTGACGGCCAAAGACGTGAGGCCGAGGTGATGGAAATCGTAGAGCGCGGACGGACTTATGCCGTGGGCACCTTCCGGCGACGCGGTAAATTCGCGATTGTTCATCCCGACGACCTTCGGCTTATACGCGACATTTACGTAGACAAAAAGGATTTTGGCGGCGCAGTCGACGGCCAGAAGGTGCAGGTATCCATCGACCAGTTCGATGATCCACATGGTTCGCCGGAGGGTCGCGTTCTCTCGGTTATCGGTAACGCCGATGACCCGGAAGTTCAGGTCCTCTCTCTGGCCATGAGTCTTGGAGTCAAAGCGGAATTCGACGAGGACGTGGAACGCGAATTACGCGACATCCCCGATACGATCGACCCGAAAGAAGCAAATCGCCGGCTGGATCTGAGAAGCAAACGTACGTTCACGATCGACCCTGAAGATGCGAAAGACTTCGACGACGCCATTCACATTGAAG
>CAVYIO010000026.1:0-16592 GCA_963768565.1 Rhodothermales bacterium | reverse complement strand
GGCGGGGTAGACGGGTGTAGGGTGTAGGACATTCTCCCACAGGTATATAGCCATTGCCCCGCTGACGTGTTCGTCGTTCGAACCGGTATATACACTCGGTGGGGGGTGGCCAGTCAGGTCGCTTTAGATGCACAATCCGGTCGGCAGGTGTGCAAAGGGGTTTTCCATATCTAGCGGCAGTACTGGCGCTGGTTTTTCTCGCGGGTATATCCAACCCGGTCACTGGCCAGACGCCGCGCGCCGTCAAGATCAGTCAGTCGGAGGGTGGATTTGGGGGGCAACTGAAGGGGACAAATTTTGGCACGTCGGTGGAGGTGCTTGGCGATCTGGATGGGGACGGGACCATCGATATCGCCGTGGGAGCCCCGGGAGACAACACCAATGGAGGGAAAGCCGGCGCGATCTGGATCCTTTTTCTGAATCCGGACGGCACTGTCAAGGGCGAGCAGAAGATCACAGCCGGCGAAGGGGGTTTCGACGGGGAGCTTGTCGCAGATGACCAGTTTGGCTTTGGCCTTGCGACCATCGACCTCAATGATGACGGCCGCCTCGAGTTGGTGGCAACCGCACCCGGCCAGCGCATTGTCGGAAGCACAGCCCACACAGGGTCCATCGGCGGCTTCGTCTCGGTCCTTTTTCTTGAATCGGACGGACGCGTGTCGCACCACGTCCGCCTCGATCCCGTGGGCGGACTCGAAGGCCATATAGCGCGTTTCGGGGACATCAACGACGACGGTGTACAGGATCTCCTCGTACAAGGAATCGACAGAACCCTTCCCGTCGGTGGACACGGCCCCATCACGATCTTGCCGCTTCAGAGCGACGGTAGTCTGCTCGGGAATACCGTCCTGACAGGAATAAACATCTCGGTGGATCGCGTTGGTAACTGCGAGCCAGCCAACGATCTTGATCGAGATGGCGTTCAGGACCTGGTATGTGGCGGCGCCGTAGTCATCGAAAGCCCCGGGGAAACTTCAGCTCTCGTGGCGGATGCTCTTGCCATTGTTCATCTGATGGGGAACGACGGCCGGTCGCGCCAGTCGACGACGATCGACATGAGACCCTGGGGGGTCTCGTATGAAAAGACGTCATGGAGGAGTGAAAAAGGGCCGTCCTTTGCGGCGAGCACGGCGCGTGGCCCGACCCTCTCCGGATTGATCGCTGGAACACCCTCGGCTGACGGTTTTGCGGGCGGCGCTTTTCGCGTCTTCCTTAACAGAGGTCTGGAGGACGTTATCGTCCAGGATCTGAGCGAAGTCTTTCCCGGATTTGGTTCTGAAGGCGGTGGCGCTGTTCGTCGGGGTCGCGCAGTGGCCGTAGCGGATCTCGATGGCAACGGCCTCGAAGATATCTTCGTAGGTGCTCCGTCCGACAATGATGGCGGGGCTGAGCGTGGGGCGATCTGGGTGCTTTTCAATGTGCCTTTGCCCGGACCGGGTATCACTGCGGCGAACCCTGTAGCGCAGGTCTCGATCGACCAGGATATCATCATCGAGAGCCGCATTTACGATCTGCAGAGTGTCGAGGAGGCGCGGCTGCACTTCCGCCGGGGTGGAGACCCGGGTTTCTTCTCGGGCACAATGACGGCCGTCGACGATACGAGCTTTGTATTTGACATACCGGGCTTTGTCGCCGGTGCACGCGGTATCGAGTACTACGTGACGGCGACGAACGAGGCGGGGACAGAATCCCGCTGGCCGACGGAACCTGGATTTAGATCGGTTTCCATCCGCCTTCCACAGGGAGTCTCGGCGCCGGCTCCGGGCGGGACCGCAGCAGACGGCTACCGGCTCATCTCCCTTCCACTGGAACTGGACGATGCCGACGCCACCGCGGTGCTGGAGGCAAGCTTCGGCCCGTACAACCCGAAGCGCTGGCGCTTTTTCCAATACGTGGAAGGAAGCGGACAGAACCGGGAGCTCGGCGAGCACGAGATCGTCCTTCGTCCGGGCAACGCCTACTGGTTGCTGACAAAGGAGGTGAACCGAATCCTGGAGAGTGGACCGGGCACGACGGTACCGACGGCGGAGCCATATCGGTTGGGTATTACCCGCGGTTACAATGTGATCGCGAACCCGTACAACTTCCCCGTCCGCCTGGATCAGATCGCGAACGCGTCGGGCTGGACGCTCAGTGATTTGATTGCAGACGGGCTGGTGGACGAGGTGCTTACGTACCGGGGCGATTGGGTCGCAGTGGCCGATACGCTTGAGCCGTTCGAAGGGTATCTGGTGTATCCCATGAGCGAGTGTATTGATACGTGGGAGTGCAGCGATACGTCTCCCGGCGCGCTGTATGTGTACTCCGATGCGTCGGTGATTTCGGCACCGGAGTCCTTCAAGCGCGTGGAGATACCTCAATCGTTGTGGTCGATCCGCATTGCGGCTCAGCAGGGGGCTGCGCGTGACGAGCACAACTTCGCTTCAGCTTCGACGACGGCCTCGGCTGGCTGGGATCGGCGCGACCGTCCGGAGCCTCCGGTGATCGGGGACTATGTGTCGGTGTCGTTTCCGCATCCGGAGTGGGGCGAGCCGTCCACGCGCTTCCGGCACGACACGCGGCCGGAGCCCACGGACGGAGACGTCTGGCCCATCGAGGTGCGGACGCGGACGTTCGATCCGGTCGAACTTCGGTTCGAGGGATTGGACGATGTACCGGTCCGCTTCAAGGTGTGGCTTCTTGACGAGCGGTCGGGTGTCCGGCAGAATCTACGGGAAGATCCGACTTACACACTGGCCGGACCGGGTGAAGAACATCCAGCGACGCTCTCGCTGGCCGTCGGGACAGAACAATTCATGACTAACGGTCTCGAGGATACGAGGCCGCTACCGACGCGGGCAGAGCTACTGCCGATCTACCCGAATCCGTTCGGCGGGTCGGCGACGATCCGGTATGTGCTTCCCGAAGCTACGAGCGTGCGGATCGAGGTCGTGGATGTTCTGGGCCGCAGAGTACGGGTTCTTCAGGACGGGGCCTCCGACAACGTCGGGCTATCACGCGAAGGTTTGGAATGGCCGAAGTGACGACGGTGCGCTAGTCGCCGGCGGGCTGTACTTCGTGTGGCTGCATACCGCGGACCGTTGCTTCACTCGGTCTGTCGTCCGGGCCCCTGCTAGTTGGAACAGTCAAACCCCTATAGGGCGATCACCTACAGGTGTTACAGGCTGACGCACTGACGGTTGAGTGCGGGAACCGGGTTAATAGGGTAAGAAGGCGAACACCACGTTGGGCTCTCGAGGTCTCCGTGTTCGGTGTATAGCATGAAAGGAACGCGATCCCGGCTATCTATTTTTCTGGTACTTCTGGCCCTATTACTCGTCGCGAGTTCGTCGAGCGCTCAGGAGCCTCATGCGGTCAAGATCAGTCAGACACAGGGAGGATTCGCTGGTCAGCTTAGCACAGGGGCGCAGTTTGGATACAACGTTGTCGCCCTGGGTGACCTGGACGGTAACGGGGCGACAGATCTCGCCGTGTCGGCCCCGGGTGATGACGATCCGGTCGGCGACGCGGGTTCGATCTGGATTCTGTTCTTGGATTCTGAAGGGGCAGTCCTCGACGAGCGGAAGATTGCTGCCGGAAAATCCGGTTTCGACGTCGAAATGAACACGGGAGCGCAACTTGGGAAAGGTCTGACAGCAACCGACGACCTTGATGGTGACGGTGTACCTGAGCTAGCCGCAGTCTCGAGTGATACAGATCCGTTTCAAGTGAGCACGATCTGGATACTCTTCCTGGAACGCGATGGGACGGTCAAGCGGTGGGTTAAGAACGGTCTAACCCTCGTCGGCAGCCCGCAACATGCTCATATCGGTCTCCTATGGGATGCCGACGGTGATGGAATTCGCGACCTCGTATGGGACGACGGGAAGCATTTTTCAGCACTGAAGCCTGACGGAGAGATCGTAACCATGGCGGGCCGCCTCGACTGGCTCCTCGAGAGACGAACCAACTGGATCGGATCGCGGTGTGGTGTGGTGGGCGACATTGATGGTGATGGCCAGACGGATATCTCCTGTTCATATGAGTCAAGAGGACGGGAGTCACTCGTTGCCAAGCACTGGCTCAACTTCCAACACTTTTTTCACCGACCAGGTGAACGTTGGGGCTTAGCCCCAGGCCCCATAATTGAGACCGACACCTGGAGTGTAAACGCCGATTCTTTGCACAGTGGCGACAGGTATGTTTTTGCGGGCGGTTTCGGGTGGTGACGCGAATGAAGACGGAGTCCCTGAAGTTCTTCTGGGCTATCCGCTAGGTGATGGCAGTGCAGGAAGCCTATTCCGAATTTACTTGCGCAAGGACGGAACGGTCTCCTTCTATGAGCGGATCGGAGCGGACATTCCGGAGATCTCGGCCGGACTGAAGCGAGGCGATCTGTTCGGCCGATCGCTATCCGTGGTTGGGGACATTGAAACGAGACCGTCAAGGTTACTGCCGACGTGCTTCCCTTGCACCCTAGGACCGCAGTCAAGCTCCATTTTCGCCGCGGTGGAGACGCCACTTTTTGGTCCACAGATATGATTGCCATCGGCGACACTTCCTTTGAGTATGACATCCCACCGTGGGTTACGGGTAGTCGAGGCCTCGATTTCTACGTGACGACTGAGGGTACGGCGAATCGCGTCAGTCGCTGGCCGAATCAGTTCTTTCGCTCGATACGGGTACAAATCCCCGAGGGGGTCACGGTGGCTGCTGAAGGAGGGACCGAGGCGACGAACTACAGGCTCGTCTCCTTTCCGCTCTTCCTTGATGCGGAGAATGCTGCGACAGTTCTTGAAGATGATCTGGGCCCGTATGATCGGAAGAAATGGAGATTCGTGCAGCACGTTGAGTCGACCCGTCAGAACCGCGAACTGGGGACGCATGAAATCACTATCAGGCCCGGAGACACCTACTGGCTTCTGGTGAAGGATGCCGGACGAGTTCTCTAGCGGTGCAGGGATCACGGTGTCGACTTCGGAGCCATTCCGCCTGGGTCTGGGCCGGGGATTCAACTTCGTGGCCAACCCGTACAAGTTTCCCGGGTCGACGGTGGACCAGGTCGCGAATGCCTCGGGCGGACGCTTCGGGACCTGATCCAGGATGGTCGTGTCGACGCGGTGCTGACCTATCAGGGGGACTGGGTGGCGGCCTCCGACACGCTGATGCCCTTCGAGGGCTATGTGATCTATCCGCAAAACGAGTGCATCGATGACTCAGAATGCGACGAGGTAACACCGGGCGCACTGTACGTCTACTCGGATCTCACGATGATTTCGGATTTGGAGGATGCGGCAAAACGTCCAAAGGTAGACGAGACGCTCTGGTCTATAAGGATCTCGGCCCAGCAGGGGGCTGCGCGGGACGAGCACAACTTCGCTTCAGCCTCGTCGATGGCCTCAGCTGGCCGGGATCGACTCGACCGTCCGGAGCCTCCGGCCATCGGGGACTATGTGTCGGTGTCGTTTCCGCATCCCGAGTGGGGCGAGCCGTCCATACTCTTCCGGCACGACACGCGGCCGGAGCCCACGGACGGAGACGTCTGGCCCATCGAGGTGCGGACGCGGGCCTACGACCCGGTCAAGCTTCGGTTCGAGGGGCTGGAAAATGTACCCTCGCGATTTGAGATCTGGCTTGTCGACGAACGGGCAGGGATTCGGCGGGAGTCTGCGCAGAGATCCTAGGTACACCGTGGCTGGTCCCGGGGGAGGGGAACATCCCGTCGAACCTCCCTAGTGGTAGGGACGGAGAAATTCATTACGGAGGGCCATCAGGACACGCGAGGAGTCCCGGAGGAGGCCGAACTGCTTCCGATCTACCCGAACCCGTTCAGCGGTTCGGCGACGGTGCGGTATGTGCTTCCCGAAGCCACGAGCGTGCGGATCGAGGTCGTGGATGTTCTGGGCCGGAGAGTACGGGGACTTCAGGCCGGGGCCTTGACAGCAGCGGGCTATCACGCGAAGGTCTGGGATGGCCGAAGTGACGACGGAGCGCAGGTCGCCGGAGGCCTGTATTTCGTGCGACTGCGCGCGGGGGGTCTCATGCTCACCCAATCGGTGGTACTCGTCCGCTAGGCAGGCTGGACGCGTGCGGGGCAATTGCCCACAGCAATAATACCCTCACCCCGCTGACGTGTCTCGCCGCGAAATCGGTATATCAAGTTGGGAAAGAGGCATTTCAAGGCTTGTCGAGGCCACAAGTCGGAGGCCGCCGTGCATATCGATCGTTCGCAGTTCGTGGCGCCCGCGCTCTTGATAGCGGTATTCCTGATTTCTGGCCCTGTTGTCGGGCAGACGCCGCACGCTGTTAAGATCAGCGAGTCGGAGGGGGGATTCGGTGGCCAGTTAGTCGACAAGGCGTACTTCGGCACGTCGGTAGAGGTGCTGGGTGATCTGGATGGTGACGGCGTGGTCGATCTTGCCGTGGGTGCACCGGGAGATGACAAGAACGGAGAATATGCCGGGGTCGTCTGGATTCTTTTCCTCAATTCAGACGGTACCGTCAAGAGCGAACAGAAGATCACGGCGGGCGAAGGCGGATTGGATGTCGACCTGTTTGACGGGAGACAGTATGCCCGGTTTGGCTTCAAATTGGCCAAGATCAGAGATCTCGACGGAGACGGATCGCCGGAATTGGTGGTCGCGGACAAGCGTGGGACTTTTGCGGGTAACTCCAGTCAGACCTGGGTGTTGTTTCTCGAACACAACGGCGAGGTGCGAGACTATCGCATCATCGAGACTTTTCAGGAGGCGCACGTAGCCCCGATCGGCGACTTCAACAAAGACGGTTTCGACGATATCGTCTGGGAGTCGTTTGGAAACACCGGGGAGGGCGGGACACACGGCACCACATTTGTCGCTCTTCTCGGTCAGGACGGTTTGATTCAAAAGAAGCTTGCCACGCGGATTGGCCTGGGGGCCGAGGGTGGCGCCGCTGCCGGTGGGTGTGAAGCCGCTGGAGATCTGGATGGAGATGGGATGCCAGAACTGGTCTGTGCGGACACAGACCGTGGGTTTGCTGTTCATCATCTCTCAGGCGATGGAGTCTCGCAATCAGCATCCAAATACGATTTGGAATGGTGCTGTGTCTTGCAGCCCAGGGGGAGTTTCGATCGCCATGGCCCTTTCTTCGCAGAAGGTTCGAAGCGGAGTACCATTCTGTCCAGCATTATTGTTGGTCTTCCGATAGCCAATAGCTGGCAAGGGGCTGTATTTCGCGCTTTTCTGAACTCCAGCGGCGACGTTCGATCAATTCAGAGGATCGATACGACGGTGCCCGGCCTCCTGGAGCAGGTTGAGGAGGGTAGCCGATTTGGCAGAGATGTCGCTGTTGCCGACCTCGACGGCAACGGTCTGGAGGAGATCTTCGTCGGAGCCAGGACTGATGATGGCGAAGGTTTTGACCGTGGTGCAGTATGGATCGTGTTCAATGCCCCCCTTCCTCCTCCCGAAGTGTTGTCGACTGAAGTTTCCGTGCTCGCCGCGGTCGATGAGGACGTTCGGCTGGAGAGCCACATCTTCGATGTACAAGGTGTAGGTGAGGCGCAGCTTCACTTCCGCCGAGGCGGAGATCCGAGCTTCTTCTCGGGCACAATGACGGCGGCCGATGACACGACCTTCTTGTTCGACATCCCCGGTTGGGTCAGCGGCCCGCGAGGTATCGAATATCATGTCACGGCGACGAATGCCAATGGAACAGAGACACGTTGGCCGAAAGAGGGCTCGAGGTTCATCCAGATCCAGGTGCCGGAAGGCCTGTCCGTGGCAGCTCCGGCTGGAACGGAAGTCTCGGGCTACCGGCTCGTGACATTTCCCCTTGTGCTCGAGGCTGATGACGCGCAAAGCGTTTTTGAGGACGACCTTGGAGCATACGATGTCAAGCGCTGGCGCTTCTTCGCTTGGAGTCCCTCCTTGAAGGACATCCGGATCGGCGTTGGAGACCCCGTGTTCAATGCGGGCTCTCCAGTGGAGTACGGCAGTAGACCCATCAGCATTCGTCCTGGAGCATCGTATTGGCTTCTGGTCAAGGACGCTGCTCAGTCCATAGGGACCGGTACGGGATACTCCGTGCCTACCGCAGAGCCATTCACGATTGGCACCGCCTATGGCTGGCACCTGATCGCAAACCCCTTCACGTTCGACCTGCCTGTGGCACAAGTCGCTGCCGTGTCGGAGAGAACACCGCGTTCCCTGACTGATCTCATTGAAAGCGGGGTAGTAGATCTCGTCTCCTACGACGGGAGCGAATTCGTCGACGTGGTGGATACACTAAGGGCTTTCAACGGCTACGCACTGTACGTCCGTGATTGCCTGGATGCCCTGACCTGTGATCCCGTCAAAACCGGTCAGCTACATTTCTACGCCGATCCCAAGATGATGTCAGAGGTCTCCGCGTCAAAGAAAGAACACGCCGGGGAGAGCTGGGCGATCCGCGTCAGTGGCTTCCAGGGAAAGGCAAAAGACCGCTTCAACCGCGCGGTGGTGTCTGCCAGCGCCTCTCAGGGGTGGGATCCGTTAGATAGACCCGAACCTCCGGCCATTGGGGACTACGTCTCGGTGTCGTTTCCGCACCCCGAGTGGGGCGAGCCGTCCAGGCTCTTCCGGCACGACACGCGGCCCGAGCCCACGGACGGAGACGCCTGGCCCATCGAGGTGCGGACGCGGACGTTCGATCCGGTCGAGCTTCGGTTCGAGGGGCTGGACGATGTACCGGTGCTCTTCGAGGTTTGGCTGATCGACGAGCGAGCCGGCGTCCGCAAGGATCTACGGGAAGATCCGACTTACACACTGGCCGGACCCGGCGAGGAGCATCCGGCGCCGCTGTCTCTGGTGGTGGGAACGGAGGAGTTCATCCTGGACGCCTACCGGGATGCACGGCTGCTGCCGACGAGTGCTGAGCTGCTGCCGATCTACCCGAACCCGTTCAGCGGGACCGCGACGCTCCGGTATGTGCTCCCCGAGGCCTCGAGCGTGCAGATCGAGGTCGTGGATGTTCTGGGCCGGAGAGTTCGGACGCTCGGGAACGCGTCCTCTGAGCCGGCCGGATATAACGCGCTCGTCTGGGACGGGCGCGGGCCCGACGGGGCGCACGTAGCAGGAGGCCTCTACTTTGTGCGACTGTACCTGGGTGAGGATGTTCTCACACGCTCCGTGGTGCTAACCCGCTGACGTTACGCCATCACCCTGACAGGCAATCGCCCACAGGAGGTTCGCCACTTGCCGCTGACGCCCTTCTCATCAACAGGGGTATAAACGGTTGGAGTGGAGGTGGTCAGACTTGGGGGTGAAGGCCCGCATACTCTGGTCTGGAATGGTTCCCGCGAGGATCACGAACCACTTGCCAGCGGATTGAGCTTCGTCGTGATCCAGTCCGGTAATCAGCGACACTCGAAGGCCGTGATCCGTGTCGGGTGACAGTTGGGGAGACGGTGCCCTAATCGGCCGCCATGATCACTGCCGAACGGGCAACCCCGACGCTCCAAAGGACCACGTCACCCGCTCCCGGGTGTATTCTTCAGTGCGAGCCTGTCCTTACCTGGGCGGAAAAGCAGGCGGCAACGGGAGATCCGGCTCCGGCGTTTTCTTCAGCAAAAACGGCAGCGCCACCGCCGTTCCCACGATCGCCGTCCGCCCCGCCCACTTGTACCACTGGTTGCCTTTCCACATCCAGGTGTACCAACTTGGCGTGAGATCGTCCACCATTCCCGCGAACCGCGGTGGGTCCGCCTCCGGCCGCACCTGATAGTCGGGATTCTCCTTGAGAAGGCGGCGCGTCCAATTCTTCGCGTCTTCGTTCGAGTCGGTCGCGATGTGCGACAGCGCCATCAGCCGAAAAGCGACGAGTCGCTGTTCGCGACTGTCGAACCCGTCCGGCGTGCAGGCATCAAGCAAATCGAATACGTCGCCGAACAACCCGAGGTCGTACTTGGCCTGTGCACCCTCAAGTCGCGCATTGTCGCACGATATGTCCTGCGCGGACGCGGTCGGCACCGGCCATATCAAGAGAATCACCGAGCACAGCGCGGCGGCAATCCGAATTCTTCCGTCCATAGCTCAACCCTCCCCTACGGGTTCACATCTCGCAGGAATTCCATGGCTGCTACACCGGGTGCCGTCGGTGCAGACTGACACGACGCATACTCTGTGTCATAGTCAACGTCCACTCCAACATGCTGCGCCCACTCGTCACGGCTCAGCGCGCGATCGCCGACGGCCCCGCAGATGTCCTCCGCCATCGTCGACATCCTGGTTCGCCAGATCTGTGCCGTACGATCTTCACTGGCCGTCGCAAGTCTCGATCCGTCGGGCGAGAATGCCGCCGCCCAGACCCACGACTCATGCTGCTGAAGGATGATGGGCGTTGAGGCCCCGCGTGTGTAGCGGCGCCAGATGCGAACGGAACGATCCGCGCTCGCCGTCAGCAACCTCTCGCCATCCGGACTGAACGCGACGTCGTTTACCGCTCCTTCGTGTCCTTCCAGTAATACGGGCGAACCGAGATTGCCGTCGGGATTGATCGGCCACACGCGGGCCAACCGATCATCGCCGGCTGTCGCGAGCATCGAACCGTCCGGGTGCACGGCAATCGCGAGCACGCGCTTGTGTCCGGTATCAATCTTTCGCACATCGGATGGTCCGTTTCGGAATCGCCAGATCGTCAGCGAACCATCTTCACCTCCGATCGCAACAGCATGGGTTTCGTCGATGAACGCCAGGCTGCGGACACGCGTGTCGAGACGTACTCGTGCAACCTCTCGAAACTCGGTACCAGATCGCTCCGCGACGATCACCTCTCCCAATTGTCCCGCCGATGCCACCCACTGGCCATTGCCCGACGCTGCAATGGCCCAGGCACCGCCCTCATGCCAGGCCACCTTTGACGATACCGGTTTGACCGTTATCGGGAGCTTCCACTCAGTAACAAGGCCATCCTCGCCGGCAGACAAGAGTGACTCACTGCGGCTCGAGAAGGTGATCGCACGCACCGCCCCGGCGTGGGCAGCCAGCTGTTGAACGTCGGTCACGTGTCCGCTTCCGTTCAGTCGGGCAATCCTGATCTGTCCATCCTCTCCTGCGGTCGCAAGGTACGTCCCGTCAGGACTGTAGACGATATCACGCACGCCACCACGATGTCGGGTCACGACTTCGGGCCCTCCTGCAGTATTGCCGACCGCATTGAGTGACTGGCGAAGTGCATCGTAGATCGGATCCAGAAACTCGCCCTCGTCCGGATCGCTGAATGCGTATGCCTGGCGCGCCAGCAGGGCGGCCAGGGCCGGGTCACCCAGCTTCAGCAAACGCACCGCCTTGTTGGCCAGCGCAATCGTAATCGTCTCTCGCCGGGCCGACCGGGCCTGATCCAGCGTACTCACGGCGACTTGACGGAGGGAATCGGACTGATCCCGCTCCACCGACAACGATGTATTAGCATGGCTTACTTCGACAAGAAGCGATTCGGCGCGGTTGACCTGCTCAGACAATTGATCGTTCAGAACCACCTCTTCGCGACGAAGTGCATCGGTAACGCTGAATTGCTCCGCGAGCCGGCCCCGGGCAGTCTCAGCTTCCGTACGCAGAGCTTCCGCGGTAGACAGCTGAGAACTCAGCTCCCTGTTGAGCGATACGACCGAATCTTGCTGAACGAGAAGCTTCTCGTTCACGACGGTCAATTCATTATTGTATTTCTGAGCCTGCGACCGTCGCTGCGACTCCATAAACAGAACGCCAAGGAGTACAATCGCTATGAAACTCGCAGCCACAAGCCCGATTACGGCGGGCGGCACCCTGACGTATCCAGTGCTCGGGCCACTGACGATTCAGCCAGTTCAGATCAAAAACGTGCGCGTAGATCGCGTTTTGTACGATCAGTGTTCCCCGCTCTCCACGGACAATGCCGGATAGTTTCAGATGAGTGACGATGCGCGATTGCTTTTCGTCGTCGACTCGCTTGCCGGCCAGCACGGACTTGTACATCGAAAGGACGGCCGTTGGATCTGGCGCCCGCAGCGTCAGCATGTCGTGCACGAATCGCAGGTTGCTGTCCTGCTCACTGCGCTCCCCGAAGAAGGTAGCGGCCACGACCCGCTCTACGTCGGCCGCGGTCAGCGCACTGCAATCCTTTTCGGCGACGGCGTACGACAGTCGCTGCGTGAGATATGGGTGTCCTCCCGTCCACTTCAAGATCCAGGAAAGGATCATTAGTCCTCTGTCCGTGGACTGACCAAAACCTTCGGCAAGAGGCTGGGCCTCTTCAAACGTGAAGTACTCGACATCAACACGGCGTCCAATGTTGAAGGGCGTGCGCGTGGCGTCGCTGATCAGGTCGCTCGGAGTCGCGACGCCGATAAGCACGAAAGAGAGACGCCGAAAGTCCTCGATCTTCGATCGCGCATTGTACACATAACGGATGGCGGCGAAGAAGTCGTCCGTAAACTCTAGACTCAACGTGCTATCGATCTCGTCAAAGAAGACGACAATGTTCTCCTGAACCTCTTTCAGAGCTACGTCACGAAAGAACTGTGTCAGCCGCTGCGTGAGTCCGAGATGTGCGTGCGCCTCCCACCACGCGTACACATCCGTATCGAGATCAAGGGCTTCTTCAATTTCACTGATAATGCCGAGGTACCATTCGTCCGGGGTGACCCGGACGCCCACCTGGCTGAGGTCCACGATTACTGAGCGCGTGCCTCCCGCGGCGAGGCGTTGTGCCGTGCCCACCATGAGGCTTGACTTCCCCATTTGACGGGCGGTAAGGACGAATGCGAACTCGCCGTTTCGGCAAAGCTCCAGGAACTCGTCGTCCACTCCTCGGCTCAGGTAGCGCCCACCACCGGCCTGCACGGTCCCGCCTACAGTGAATACCGTTCTAGCCATGGAGGTGCTCCTCAAAAAAGTGCTCGTACATGGCGCAGCGTGGCACCGTATCGCCATTCTGTCGCTGGATCAGTCCCGCGCCACGGAGCCGCCAGAACACGGATTCGTCGCTGCACTTTCTGGTCCGGAGAATCTCCTGCATACCGTGGACCAGATCCGTGTTCTCGTGCAATCGGAACAGGTGATTTCTGAGATGATCGCCGAACGGTCCTCTCTCATGTGCCGCAGCGTCCAGGACTTCCGCAGCCGTCATGCGCCCGCTGGCCACCATAAACAGCGCCTTCCGAACGAGGTATGGGTGACCACCAACGAGCGATTGGACTTCAACCAGCTCTTCCGCGCTGAACGGGTTACCGTGACGGGCATTCAGTTCGGTGAGTTGCTCCGTATCGAAGTCCGTCAACTCGAGGACTTCGCCAACATTGAATGGCGATTGATTGAGATTCTCAATCAACTGGTATGGCTCCGTTGAGGTGACGAGAGCGATGTCGAGGTTTCTCCAGATTGGTTTTATCGCACGATCGTTGTGCCAACTGCGGAGCATGCTGAAGAAGTCGGACCGGAATTCGGTATCGAACACACGCTCGACCTCATCCATCGCCAGCAGCAAAGGCGTGTCGAGGGATTTCAGCACGTGCTTGCCCACGTACCGTGTGCATAACTGACTGTCGCCCAACGGCCGATTCCAGTACTCGTCTACCTTGTCGTCGAGATCGAGTTCGTCAGAAATCCAGGAGCAGAATTGTTGGAAGAAGGTCGGGCCGCCCGAAAGAGCATGGTGGTCGAACAGTTGGAAATCCAGGAAAACCACGCTCTTGCCGGCCGCGATAGCCGCTGCCATGGTTCGCATCAGCAGCGAGCTCTTACCCATCTGGCGCGGTCCCTTGATCGTGATGGTCACCCCCACACGCTGGATTGCTGCCAGGGCGACCTCGTCTCCCGGCCGTTCCACATAGAAGTGCGAATCGGGATGCCCATCGTGCCCTCCGGCATCTCGAGGGTCGTCGGCTGTGCCAGCCGGACGGGGCCGTGGTATGGCCCCGGTATGTCCGTTCGCATCCGGCTCGAACACTGGTCAGGACGCCGAGAAGGCGCCCAGCCTCGATGCCGCGGGTCCTGCCTGACAAGCTGCACGATCTCGTCCATCGTCGTGCCAGGCCGTTCCACGCACGTCCTTCAGGTAGGCCGCCAGTCGGATACCCCGAACGATGCATTGCTCAGCCGCACGGGGCGCAGGTTCGGACGCCCGCAGCTCATCAAACAGTCGAACGAGCAGCTCAATCTGCCCGAACGACCAGTTCACTCCTGGCCGACTCTCCCGAAGTGCTGCCACTGACCACGTCGCTCTGAGCCGAGCTCGTTTTCCAGTCGTTGAACCCAATCGACTGCCCGATGCCCGTGCTCCGTGATCACCGCACAGCTCGTATGCGTCGGCCGATAGATCCGTCGTAGTTCGCCGGCGAGCTCTTCGTCGCTGATCCACGCCATGCTTGTAGCACAGGCAACGCCTTCTTCGCACTGCCGCTGACCGACCGAGCCGACGCCGGCCATGCTCACGCCTGTCCGCCGCTCACCGCCAACGACTTGACAGAACTCTCTCCGTGATGCGGCAGATCGTTCCTTCGCGGGAGCACGGTCCAGAAGCTATCAGGCAGATCGTGGGCGGATCTCGAACCGGGCCTCCGGCTAGCCTGCAGGCATCGCTCGACCACCTGGGCCACGACGCGCAGTCCGCATAGCCGGCTTCAGCCACCACGAGCGACTCGGG
Source organism: Rhodothermales bacterium (assembly GCA_963768565.1). GTDB lineage: Bacteria > Bacteroidota > Rhodothermia > Rhodothermales > JABDKH01 > JABDKH01. Next base: position 1,973 of record CAVYIO010000026.1, on the reverse strand, counting down.
CTCCTCGTTCAGGCGCCTCGATACGTGACGGCCTGGGCGTAGGAGCGCCTCGAAAGGGCCTGCAGGCCGGAGAGCATTTCGTACAGGACCACGCCTACCGCCCAGATATCAGATAGATGGTCTGCGTCGCGCCCTGTGATCTGTTCCGGTGACATGTAGCCGACCCAGTTCCGATCGTATCGGACGTGCCGGTCAGGTCGCTGCTACGAAGTTTTGCGATGCCGAAATCCCACAATCTTGACGAGCCCGTCTTCCTGGACAATGATGTTGCTGGGCTTGATGTCCCGGATGAAGATCCCTTCTCATGCACACGGGCAAGCGCCTCGGCAATCTGGATACCGATGTCGAGGGTATCGGCGACAGAGAGTGGGCCGCGTCTTCAGGAGTATCCTTGACCGTCGCGCCCTCACACAGTGCCATGGCGATGAACAGTCGCCCGGTGTTGGTCTCGCCGATCTCGTAGACCGCAGACGTTCGGATGGTCGGCCGCCGCGGCCGTCTGTGCCTCGGTCTCGAATCGCTGTCGGGCCTCGGTTTCGCGACCGAATCCGGGTGGGAGAAACTTGAGGGCTACACGCCGCCGCAGTCTCTCGTCCGTCGCCTCATAGACTACACCCATTCCCCCGGCGCCGAGTCTCCTCCCGACCTTGTAGTGGGATACCGTTCGACCTTCGAGCGCCTGTCGCGCGGCTGCATAGGGATCCTCCAGCTGGCTCGAGCAACATATCGGATCGATCGTATGCCTCCAGCAAGGCATCTACCTCGTCACGCAGCGTGGTGTCGTTCGCACAAACTTCTCCAGTGTCTCTCGCCGAGCTTCCTTGTCGAGATCGCAGGCGAACGCGAAGACTTCGCGTACTTTGCTGTCGGGATCCATATCCTCCAGCCGTGCCGGGTTGAGACTTTTTCCGATATCCGACGTTGCACACATAGGACGAATTCCCGCTATCCACGAGGGGCATGCCCACGAAAGCGTGACGGGACCAACCCCTGTCGGTCGCCCTCAAATGCCTCTCAGTCGCCGGAGGGCAGAAAGACCATGGCTGTTTGCCACAATTCGACCCGTTGAGGTGTTTCTCTGTCTCTAAAACACGGGAAAGGGGTCCGAACCGTCATCGCGCGGGGCAGTGAATACACGTCGGTTGACGATGCGGACGTTCAGCGCCCGGCCGTAGTCGTGATCTCCCGACAGCTCGTCGATGATGCCCGTCTCGAGGTCGTTCTCGCTGAGTTCACGCGCAAGCCACGCCCTGCCGAATCGCAGATCGCGTTCGACTGTCGAAAGGGAGACACCCGTCGCAATTGCGATTTCATCGTTGGTGAGCCCACCGAAGTAACGGTGCGAGAGCATCGTAGCCGGACGAGGATGCCGACGCTCAAATCGGTCGAGCACATCGGACAAGTCGATGAGGCGCTCGGCGTGCGCGTCAGGGATGAGCATCCGGTCCTCGGTGAGTGTCACGTGCGGAGCGCCGCCACCACGTTTTTGCGCACGGCGATCCCGAGCATAATTGAGGAGAATCTGTCGCATGAGGGTGGATGCGAGCGCGAAGAAGTGACCGCGGTCCGCCCACTCCACCCCCTGACGCGGGCGAGGCGCAGGTACGCTTCGTGCACCAGGCCCGGTAGTGTTCAGGGTCTGCCCCGGCCGCATCTTGGACAGACGACCGTGCGCGATAGCATGCAGTTCGTCGTACAGGACGCCAACGATTTCATCCAGGGCCTCACGGTCGCCGTCTCCGTAGGCCTTCAGGAGCGAAGTGATGTCTCGGTCATCGTTCACGATTGACTCCCCTGGCAATCCACCGGCCGCAGATACGATAGCGGGTCAGGACTCGAAATACAACCCACCAGACCCGAACTTCAATGCTGCCGACGTTGACGAACACTCTATGGTGCGAAACAATCATGCCCAGCATAGTCAAGTCTCTGCTCCTTGCGGTTGTCCTGGCCCTCATGGGTTAACAGCCCAC
>CAVYIO010000025.1:0-24140 GCA_963768565.1 Rhodothermales bacterium | reverse complement strand
CCTTGGTCGGTTGCATTACTCGGATATAACACGAGGCACACTGGCATGAGATTGTGCAGGCGTATCGCGAACTGGGTGATCGGCTCTTTCCACGGCACGTATCACGGCCTCGGGTGGGGTGTCTGGTTATCTCGATCTGCTGCGAATAAAGGAGCTGGAACCCTACGGCGTCGATTCGGTCGTCGTGGGCAAGGCACTCTATGAGAATTGCTTTCCCTGCCAGCAGATCTGGTGCTGGAATGATATGAGCAATCTCGATCTGGAGCGCTTTTCATCCGCACCTCTCTGTTGAAACGACGCATGGCGACGGTCGCGAGCAATAATCGACCCGAGCTCGCGTTTCTGCTGAGTCGATCAGCTCGTCATTCCAGGGAGGCACATCATGAATCCGTCGGCTCCTCGAAATCCAACCGTAACCCGGGTACTGCTGTGCGTAGCGGCCAGCCTCTTCCTGCTGAACTTCTGCGCGTTTGTGGCAGCCGTGTTTGCCCAACCGGAAAGCGAGACACCAACTGTGGTAAGAATCGGATGTCTCGAACGGGAATTAGATCTCTCGCGAACCGCACCCGACATCCGGGACTTGCAGGCCGACATCTCGCTCTTGCGTCACCGCATCATTGACGTGAGCGCGTACATAGAAAGTCCCGCTCCGCGCCCGCAGTTGGTCGGGGAAACACCGGGGACTTCAGAACGCATCTGCATTCAATTCATTGCCGATGAGCTGCCGCACCACCGACAAATTCCGATAGGATGCGGATGAGGATCGCCCGCGCCAGTTCGTAAATACCCGGCTCTTCCGATTCGCGCGGTCCCGCGATGTTGAGGGTCGAGAGACTTCTGCCCCGAATCCAGTCGATGGCATGGTCCGCAACGTGCCTGTCGACCAACTGAAGTATCACCACCGGCTTACTCAGCCGTCGTGCGATCTCCACCGTCAATTTCGTCCCTCCCCGAAGCGCTTCACCGCGCACGATGACGAGTGTAGCATCGCTATCTCGGACATTCCATTCTGTGCGCTGCGCCGGGTCCGCCGAAGGGGTCTCTGTCAATACGTAGGACCGGTCGAGCGCACCGTCTTCGGCGACCCGTCCCGCGGGACACCAGCCACCGACCTTCAACCCGACCGCGATGGCCGCATCAAGTGCCGCACGATCTACGCCGGTCTGGCCGCCAGATACTACCTTCATTTCGAATACCGAACCCGCATGTTCTGCAGACCGTGAAACGGATTTTCATAGGACTACCCGTCGACGATCAGTTGTCACAAATGTTGTCGACGATTTCTGAGCCACAAACGGGCGTCAGATGGATCCCCGTTCGAAACCTGCATCTTACCCTCGAGTTTCTCGGGCCGACCTCTGACAATCAGATTGAGGTCCTGGGCAATCGGTTGCAAGAGATAAATCAAAGCCCGATCGCACTCGATATTACCGGCCTCACGTGCCTCCCAAACCTTCGACGGCCACGTGTCATTGCTCTGGCCATGAGATCCACCGAGTCCCTCGCCAGTCTTCACGCCGCCGTTCGTAACGCTGCTCAGGAAACCGGGCTCTCGCTGAAGCCATCACGGCTTTCGCCACACATTACAGTGGCTCGACTGAAGTCACCTGCTACCTCCTGGCTTCGTGAATACCTGAAGAGCCATGATCAGCATATCTTCTCCTCTGTTCGATATGTTTCTGAACGATTCCACCTCTACGAAAGCACGTTGACGTCACACGGCGCGTGCTACTCCGTACTCGGAGGTTATCCACTCACTGACCGCTAGAGGGTCCCTCACGGATCAGCCATGCTAAGTTGCGAGAAGAGCAGGTTTCTGCTTCCCGAAAACGAACATTATCTCAACTGCGCCTACCTCTCCCCGATCACACGGGAAATCGAGAAAGCCGCGCTCGAGGCAATGGCGTTCATGCGAAGTCCGTCAACCATTACCACCGACATGTTCTTCCGGACCGCCGACGAAATCCGGGCGGAGTTCGGACAGATCATTGGTACGCCGGACCCATCAACGGTCGCCATTCTCCCTTCGGTGTCATACGGAATCGCGACGGTGGCGAAGAACGCGCCGATCCATCACGGTCAGCGGATTGTCGTCATCGAGGAGCAGTTTCCCAGCAATGTCTACTCATGGAAACGGCTGGCGGACGAGCGTGGTGCCATCGTGACAACCGTCGCATCTCCGCGCGGCCACGAGAATCGGGCAGCGCTTTGGAATGAACGCATCCTGGCAGCAATCGACCACCGAACGGCGGTGGTCGCACTTCCGCATGCCCACTGGACGGACGGCACACGGTTCGATGTGGAGATGATCGGTCAGCGAGCCCGAGAGGTTGGCGCCCTTTTCGTCATCGACGGATCGCAGTCTGTCGGAGCGGTTCCTATCGACGTGCAGAGCGTCAAGCCTGACGCCCTGATCTGTGCCGGCTACAAGTGGCTGTTCGGACCATACAGCGTCTGCCTGGGATACTTTGGACCCCGCCTCTTGAATGGAATTCCTCTTGAGGAAAACTGGATCGCGAGAGAAGGCAGTGAGAACTTCGCCGGACTCGTTAACTACCGGGACAGATACCAGCCGGGCGCAATCCGTTTTGATGTCGGTGAGCGAAGCAATTTCTTGTTGCTTCCCATGATGCTTGCCGGACTCCGTCAGATCAATGACTGGGGTCCGGGTCGCATACAGGACTATTGCGCACGTCTATTCGAACCCGCACTGAAGGAGCTTCAGGAGTTTGGTTACAGAGTGGAGCCGGAGGGTGGGCGCTTTTCGCATCTGGTGGGGATTCGACTCCCTGACACCCTGTCGCCGGACCGCCTGCGTGCCGCACTGGTTGAGGCGTCCGTACACGTTTCGGTGCGGGGCACGGCCATCCGCGTCTCGCCACATGTCTACAATGATGCACGGGATATCGAGGCGCTTGTAGACATCTTGCGGTCCGCGAGCCGTGGATCATGACGCCAGCCGAATCCGGGAGCTGGTACGGCGCGTTTCGGGCCTGTGTCAGGAACGGGGCACGGCGTTTGCCGTTGATCTGGCTGGAATGACCGAATCCAGTATATCTTCGATGAGCCCATTCTTCGCGACATATCGTCGAGTCAGCATCGTACTGCTGGTGGTCGGCACTCTGACTGCACTGTGGAACGTACATCCGGTGTGGGCCCAGGAAGATGCGCAGGCGGTGGTTGACAGACTGCGTACACGCCTCCAGAATGCCAGGGCTCTTCAGGTAGACTTCAACCAGACGTATAAGTCAGAGTACTTCGATGACACGGAGTCATCGACCGGAACGGCGATTCTTCAGGGTTCGCGGTATCGAGTAGTCACCTCGTCACAGGTCTTCGTTTCCGACGGCGTCACGACGTGGATCTATGATGCAGCCGAGAATCAGGTCCTGGTCAATGACTACGTGGAGGACGAGACGACCGTTTCGCTGAACACCTTCTTGTTCGGCAGCGGAGAGAAATATCGTGCAGATCAGGTCACGTCAGTTACGCTGGGGGGAGCGCTTCACGACGCGGTCAAGCTGGACGCCCTTGATCCCGCAGCGTTCTTTCCGCACTATACCCTGTACGTCCGAAAGGCGGACGAAGCGATGACGCGCCTTGAAGTTGTCGATCTCAACGGCACGACGATAACGTTCGAGCTGGGCAGGGTAGTTTTTGATCCGCCTATCCCGGACGATATCTTCACCTTCGAACCTGATTCCACGTCAGACATCGTGGACCTTCGGTCTTCCTGAGATCGTAGGACTCTTCTATTCCCCTCCGACACCCGGAAGCGCGTCAGCCCATTGCCCCGCATGAGATTGCGCTCAATCCTGTCCCAGGTCGCCAGCTTCGGTCTCGCCGGCGTTCTTCTGTACTTCTCGCTCAGGGGAGTTGACTTTCAGGAGGTCGGCGCCGCTCTCAGCACAGCCAACTACTGGTGGCTGATACCCCTGGCGATCATAGCGATCGTCAGTCATCTGCTGCGAGCGTGGCGATGGCGAATTCTATTGTACGAGTTGCCTGTCGCACCTGGCGTAGAGCGAACAGAGATAAGCCTCTACAGTACTTTTTCGGCACTGATCATAGGATACATGGCCAACTACGCCGCGCCCAGAATTGGCGAGGTGGTCCGTTCGGGGTTGGTCGCCAGGAAGGAAGGACTGAACATGGGTGGCGTCATCGGAACGGTCGTTGTCGAACGAGTTCTCGACATGGCCGTCCTGATACTTGCGCTTGGCGGTGCGGCGCTGATGCTCATCGACCGGCTCGACACCATTCGCACCCTGTTTATCGATCCCGTCACGTCGCAGTTGGACCGGATACCGTTCGGGATATTGGTGACTTTTGCGGTGCTCGGGTTGGCAGGTGCCATCTACTTCATCTGGTGGTGGCGACGAAGATCAGCCTATCAGGAAGGCGAAGGGGGCAGGATTCGCCGGACGATCGGTGCGTTCGCAAATGGACTGCAGTCGCTTTTGCGCACGAAGCGGAGACTAGCCATCCTTACGAGCACAGTTCTCATGTGGGGCTGCTACGCCGTGATGGCGCACATTCCGTTCCTGATTCTCCAGATGAGCGGGCCGTTCGAGATCTCCCTTCTCGACTCCTGGAATATCATGGCCATCGGCGCGATTGGGGTGGCCATCCCCGCTCCTGGCGGGACCGGCTCGTATCACTACATAACGATACAGACCCTCGTTCACTTGTTTGGAGTGACGCAGGCGGCTGCGGCGACATACGCAGTCGTCACGCATGCGGCCCAGCTCGTACTCTATACACTTCTTGGGGCGGCTTTTCTGCTGCACCAGGGCATCAAGCCGGGCTATCTGAAGAAGGCCCAGGCTCCCGCGATCGATGAAGATCAGGCGCACGCCTGACAATTCGACCAGCGATTCGCTCGGCCTCGCATACGACTCAAATCCACGGTCTTACCATTCGCACGGTTTTGGAGCATACCTGGCAAGACCTCGCACTACCCTGATGATGTCGGGATCGGCTATGAGCCCGATTGATTCATTGCAGGAATTGATAACAAAACCCATCCAGGTCATGCAGGCAACCTCGAATCAGGACGAGCGGAATCCTCTCGAGGGACTGGTTTCCGACGACGTGTACCAGACGCTTGAGTCCCATCACCTGCTGAGCGAAAAAGGTGTTCGGGACTATCAGATCCGACAGCGATTTCGTGACATGCGGAATGCAGATATGCCCGCCTACGATGCTATCGAAGCCCTCCGCGACGTGTATCCGTACCTCCAGTTCGACACGATACGCAAGATTGTCTACCGACTTAACGGAAGAAAGTAGACGGTGAACCGGGCGGTCACACGGACGGTCGAGATTCCTTACCCGTCGGCATCGGTTGTGCGTAGATGTCGGCCGACAAAGAGCGCGATCCCCGTAGCGACGGAAACATTCAGCGATTCGACCGAATCCTCCATCGGGATGCGGACGTGGTGATCGCACGCCTCGCTGACCATCCTTGACATCCCTTCTCCCTCGCTTCCTACGACGAGAGCCACGGGGCGCTTCCAGTCCAGGCTCCACACGGTGTCCGTTCCTGTGGCGCTCATCCCCACGATCCAAAAGCCGCGCTCTTTGAGTTGCGTCAGCGCGTCGACCAGCTTGCGGACCCTCGCTATCGGAATCATTCCGGCAGTCCCGGCGCTCGCTTTGACGACCACCGCATTCAGTGGCGCCGTCTTCGCAACAGGCAACACCACGCCTTTGACGTCGGCAGCAGCAGCCGTGCGCAATATCGCACCAAGGTTGTGCGGATCCTGAATTCCATCGAGCACGATCAACGAGGGCTGTAGCCGGCGCGTCTCGTCGAGACCTGCCGCGATCGAACTCAGCATGTCGTCGAGATCCACGTAGCCAATCGCCGTAACCGCTGCGACCACCCCCTGGTGCGGGGTGTCCGCGACAAGCTGATCGAGCTTCTGCCGCGGCACAAACTGGACGGGTATTCCACTGCGATCTGCGTCCGAAGCAATTCGACGCAATACGCTCGACTTCAAGTCGCGTTGAACAAAAACCTTATCGATATGCTCGGAGCGCCGCGACAGCGCTTCGATCACCGGATTTCGGCCGGCAACGAACGCACTCACTATGGACTCCCGTGGCTAATTAACAAAATGATCACACGAAACCGGTACTTAAACAATTCCTGGCCCGCCGACGAGACGGACTTATGTTTTTCCCTATTTCTACAACGGCTAACTTCAGGGCAGCGGGATTCGGCGCAACAAACAGGCAACGCGTCGTGGCCGGTTCACGCTACGACTTTCTCTGGTTTGAGACAGACACAGCGGAGACATACAATGGCTTCAGACTTTGATCTTAAAAAGTACGAAATACACGTCGATGACATCGTTCGAAATGCGCCGCCATCGAAGCTTTATGAAGAGGCGATTCGAAACGACGAGCGCTCGGCGATCTCCGATGCCGGGGCACTCATCACGTATTCGGGGAGAAAGACCGGCAGAAGCCCGGCCGACAAGCGTATCGTGGCCGAGGCCGACACCGAGCAGGATATCTGGTGGGGAAACATCAATATCAAGCTCGACGAGCATACGTTCATGGTCAACCGTGAGCGAGCCATCGATTACCTCAATCTGTGCAAGCGACTTTACGTTGTGGACGGGTTCGCGGGGTGGGATCCGAAGTACCGGATCAAAGCGCGCATCATCTGTAGTCGCCCGTACCACGCGCTCTTCATGCACAACATGCTGATTCGGCCCACCGAAGAGGAGTTGGCGGACTTTGGCGACCCGGACTATGTCGTGTTCAATGCGGGTCGATTCCCGGCGAATCAATACACGTTTCACATGACGTCCGATACGAGCGTCGACCTGAGCCTGTCGCGTGGTCAGTTTGTCATTCTCGGTACGGAGTACGCCGGCGAGATGAAGAAGGGAATCTTCACTGTGATGAACTACATCATGCCCAAGATCGGCGTGCTGTCGATGCACTGCTCGGCAAACGAGAGCGAGGATGGAAAGGTCTCGCTCTTCTTTGGACTGTCGGGGACAGGCAAGACAACGCTGTCAGCTGATCCGGAACGACGTCTGATCGGAGACGACGAGCATTGTTGGTCGGACGAGGGCGTCTTCAACATCGAAGGTGGGTGCTACGCCAAGGCGATCGACCTGTCGGCCGAGAAAGAGCCGGAGATCTTCAATGCGATTCGATTCGGGACGGTGCTGGAGAACGTGGTCTATGATCCCGACACGCGGGAAGTAGACTACTCGGATATCTCCATCACGCAAAACACACGTGCATCGTATCCGATCGAGTACATTGACAACGCCAAGATTCCGTGCGTCGGTGGGCATCCCGAACATATCATCTTCCTCACGGCTGACGCCTTCGGTGTGCTGCCACCCGTGAGCAAGCTGACGCCGGAACAGGCCATGTACCATTTTGTCAGCGGTTACACGGCGAAGGTTGCGGGTACGGAGCAAGGGATTGACGAACCTCAGGCTACGTTTTCGGCGTGTTTTGGAGCAGCGTTCATGGTCTGGCACCCAAACAAGTATGCCGAGCAACTTGCAGAGCGAATCCGAAAGCACGGCGCCAAGGCGTGGCTCGTGAATACGGGATGGTCACGAGGTCCGTACGGCACCGGTGCACGTATTTCCCTGAAGCATACGAGAGCGATCATCGATGCCATTCATTCGGGCGAACTGACGTCGGCCGAGACAACGGAAGAGCCCATCTTCGGCATGAGCGTACCCACGCAGTGCAGCGGCGTGCCTTCGGAGATTCTCATGCCTCGCAATACCTGGAAGGACCAGGAAGCGTACGATCGCACGGCAATGAAACTGGCAGAGCTCTTCGACAAGAACTTCGAGAAGTACGAATCTGGGGCGAACGACGCGGTCAAGGCAGCCGGACCGCGCTTGACCAGGGCGTAACGAGATCTGAGATCCTCAGGAAGGGCTGGTGATCGGTCGTGTGGCGATCCGCGCGTCTCGGCGAGCGACGTCATGCCGGCGGCGGCGAAGGATAAGTCCGATCCCTCCGATCGCGACAAGCAGAACAGAGATAACCTCGGCCTGCGTCACCGATAACCCGAGCAGATCGAATCGATTGTTCACCCGGATCTGCTCAATGAGGAACCGCTCTACACCGGCGAATACGAAGTACATCGAGAACAGCCATCCACCCATGAATGGGTGCTTTCGGAGACCCCACAGAACTCCAAAGAAAGCAGCGGCGAGGACGAATTCGTATATCGGCGTGGGGAATACGGGAGCACTCGACAGATCGAATCCCAGAATGTTGTTCGGATAGGTCTCGCTCCAGAGCCAGGTGGGAATCCAGCCGGGTTTGGCCGCGATATCGCTGGCAATACCCCAGTCTCCGTCGCCGGCAAGGTGACATCCGATACGGCCGATGCCGTACGCAAGCATCAGCCCCGGGGCGAACGCATCCGACGCTATCGCAACATCGATCTTCTTGCTCCTCAAGTACCACGCGATGGACAATGCTGCGATAATGAGCCCTCCGTAGAACGTGAACCCGCCCGTTGAGAATATCATTCCGAGCGGATCGCGCGCCAGAAGATCAAGGTTCTCCAGAATGTGAAAAACCTTGGCCCCGCCAAAACCCGCAACGACAACAATCACCGTGATCGTCCCGAGCAAGGCCGAAGGACTTTCCTCAGTCGTCTTGGAACGACCCTTCTTTCCCTTTTCTGGAACGTTGATCTTTACGCCGTTCAATCGGCCCTCTCTGTAGAGACGATCCAACTCCTTTCCGGTGAGCCAGACAGCGGTCAGAACGCCGACCGCGACCATCGCGCCAAACGAGTAGATTGGAAACGGCAGTTCAAATCCGAACACATCCTTGAAAACGTCGCTCAGTCTTGGATACATCTACGTCCTGTCCGGAAGGTGTGTGAAATACGATTCTACGTCTGACAACTCAACGTCCTTTTGATCGCCCGTCGTCAGATCCTTGATTGAAACGACGCCTCGATCCAATTCGTCCTTTCCGAGGATCGCCGCGAATCGAGCGCCGGTGCGATTGGCTTCCCTCATCTGTGCCTTCATTGAGCGACCGAGCAGGTCGAACGTCACGTCTGAACCCGACTGCCGGATCGACCGCGCAAGCTGGAAAGTCCGGTTAACGGCGTCGTCACCAATCGCCACGATGAAGACGTCGGGCCCTTCTACCCCGGCAGACTCGACGCCAGCGCTGTTCATAGCAAGGAACAATCGCTCCAGTCCAGCGGCAAATCCCACCGCCGGCACCGGATTTGGACTACCGATTTCTCGGGCCAGCAGATCGTAGCGTCCTCCGCCAGCCAGCGCACTCTGGGCCCCCAGTGCGGGACTCTCGAGTTCGAACGCGGTTCGCGTGTAGTAGTCGAGCCCACGTACCAGGAAGTGATCTACTTCAAACTTGAGACCGATGTCCGTCAGCAAGGATTGAACCGCAGCGAAGTGCTCCGTGCTCTCCTCATCGACAAAGTCGATCAGCCTGGGGGCGTCATGGAGAAGTTTGCGCTCGGCCGGGACTTTAGTGTCAAGGATGCGCAGAGGATTACTCCGCAGTCGTTCCCGACTGGTCTCCGACAGCTCCGTCTGATGTGGCCCAAAGTATTCGCGAAGGGCGTCGCTGTAACGGGGCCTGCTCGATTCGTCGCCAAGCGTGTTGATCCGGAGCTGCGTGTCGGTGACACCCAGCGCAGCGTAGACGTCGATCATCGCAGCAATAGTCTCCGCATCCGCTACGGGGCTATCCGATCCAATGACCTCCAATCCGAACTGGTGGAACTGTCGGTATCGACCTTTCTGCGGACGTTCGGCTCTAAAACAGGGGCCGATGTAGTAGAGTCTCTGCACTCCGCCGGACTGATCCAGATGATGCTGCAGGTAGGCCCGCATGACCGGCGCCGTGATTTCCGGGCGGAGTACGTAGTTCTTGTCGCCGCGCTGGAAGGCAAACATCTCCTTCGAGACGATATCGGTCAACTCACCGACGCCGCGAGCGACCAGTTCGGTCGGCTCAAGCATGGGCGTCCGGATTTCACGTGCCCCGTACTTAGCCATGGCGTCGTGTATCACGTCCTCTACGTAACGCCACGTGGCTGTCGCGGGGACATGCGTACCATCGGAGTCCGATGCGTCCGGTAGAACGTCGAACGTGCCCTTGATATTTCTGAACGTCCGGCTCAAGCGGTACAGTGGGAAAGCTGAACTGTCGTTGCGCTTCTAGCGATCCATCAAGTCGAGTTCGCCGTCGGAAAGAATCTCGACGACCTCTTCCGGACTTCGGGCAGCAAGCAACGCATCGCGAATCTGGTGTCGATTCATGAGGCGCGAGATCCGACTCAGGACCTTGATGTGCTGCGAACGGGAGGTCTCCGGTCCAAGGAGCATGAAGAGAAGTCGCACGGGCTCGTCGTCGATGGCCCGAAACTCGATGGGCTCCGCCGTCACCGCGAAAACTGCCATAGTTTCCGTGACGCCTGCCGTCTTTGCGTGAGGGAGACCGAGGCCCTGACCGACGCCCGTCGACATGATCTTCTCACGAGAGGCGACATCTTCTCGAACCTGTTCCAGGTCGACCACGGCAGGATGACCCTCGAGAGTGTCCAGCATGGACTCAAGGATTTCGTCCTTGGTTGCTCCCGCGAGACCGACACAGATCGAGCCGGGACTGAGCAGCTTTGTTATTTCGGTCTCCAGCTGGAGCATCTTCCTTCTTGCGATTTATCGTCTAGCCCATTTTGAACGATCAGTGAGGCGAGATGTTCGTGCACAAAACCGACGTCTGCGGCACCTGGAGACCAAATATACGACTCGCGACCGCTCCGCTCAGGATGCGCGTCCCAGCCGTTCAATCGCGTCTCTGATATCGGCCGGAGGCTCGCTCGTGAATTGACATCGCTCTTCCGTTCGTGGATGAACGAAGCCCAGTGACCGTGCATGCAGTGCCTGTCGCGGCAGGCGCTTCAGAATGTTGGCATAGAACGCCCGCCGCGACTTCGTCAGATTTCTCTTCTTGAGTTCTCGTCCGCCGTATGTGGCGTCTCCTATTATGGGATGTCCGATGTGGGCTGCGTGCACGCGGATCTGATGTGTCCGGCCCGATTCAAGCCGGAACTTGACCACTGACGAATCCGGAAAAGAGCGCACCACTTCGAAATTGGTTGCCGCAGACTTTCCACCGCGGGACACCACAGCCATCTTCTTTCGATCGCGACGATCACGTCCCACAGGTTTGTCGATCCGGCCAGTGCGTTCTGTCGGTATGCCCCAGACCAGACCTGTGTACTCACGCTCGATTGTCCTGTCGCTGAACTGTCGTGCCAGGTGAGCGTGGGTTACATCGTCTTTCGCCACGACCAGCAACCCACTCGTATCCTTGTCCAGGCGATGAACGATGCCCGGTCGAATCGATGGGTCCGTGGGATGGGCAGGTATCGCGTTGACGACCGACAGGCCCGTCTCGGAGTCGTCGTCCTCTTCATCGACGAGGTCGTCGACAGATACGGCCTCCGCACCCACATGAAATAGAAGCGCGTTCACCAGCGTCCCGTCCCGGTTGCCGTATGCCGGATGGACTACCATCCCCGCGGGCTTGTCTACGATGATGAGCCATTCGTCCTCGAAGACAATGTCGAGTGGAATGTCTTGAGGAATCGCGACTATCGGTGGTGATCTCAGGACCTTGCAGACAATGCGATCCCCCGCTTGAACCGGGTGCGATACACGCGTAACAGGATCGCCGTTGATCGTCACCCGACCCTCTTTGATGCCTCGTTGGACTTTCGTTCTGGTCGCATTCAGAATGAATCGCGTGAGATAGACATCCAACCTCGCGGACTCACGATATCCTGTGGGCACTTCCACCACCTCTTCCGTTTCCACGTGGTCTGATTCGGACATATCTACTTGTCTGCTTCGTTCACGAGGGTCAGGTGCGTAGTCTTAACGCCTGAGATAGAATCGTTTGCCCGGCAGCTGGGACACCGCGCCGTTCATCTCCAGCCTCAGCAGGCGAATCTGAACCTCCGCCGGATGCAGCCCCGTCGCAACGCAGATTGCATCGATATGCTGCGGATCCGCCGACAGGATCCCCACAATGGGGTCGTCATCCTGCGCTCGCTTTTCTTGCTTTTGCACTACGCTTCTTCCTGTCGTCAAATTACGCGTGTCGAACTCGATTTCAACATCGTCGGCGTTCAGAATGAGTTTTGCTTCTCCGGCCTGAATGAGTCGATTTGATCCCGTACTCGCAACGGACTCTGCCGGACCCGGAAACGCGAAGACATCCCGGTTCTGATCCAGTGCAAATCGAGCCGTAATAAGTCCGCCTCCTTTTTCAAACGCCTCAACAACAACAACGCCTTTCGACATTCCGCTGATCAATCGATTACGCCTCGGGAAATTTGTTGCTTCTGGTTTCTCGCCCATCGGAAACTCAGAGAGTATTGCGCCTCGTTCGACTATCCGGTCGAACAGACGCCTGTTTGCGGCCGGGTAAACGACATCTGCCCCGCAACCAAGAACGGCCACTGTCGCCCCACCTGCATCAAGTGCGCCGCGATGGGCTGCCGCATCAATGCCGTATGCAAGTCCGCTCACGATTGTCCATCCTCTCTCTCCGAGCGACCGAGCAAGATTGTACGCATTGCGTCGGCCGTCCACTGTCGGTCTTCTCGTTCCCACGATAGCGATTGGAAAGTCATACTTCAGATCCTCCGCGCCCCGATACCAGAGCACGGGCGGTGGATCGTATGTCTCTTCGAGAAGCGGTGGATACTCGGTCTGTCCGGGCGTCACCGTGCGCGCGCCTACTTTCTGCGCAAGATTCAGCTGGCGACGAACCTGCGTGACTCGATCCAATTGGCGGATCTCCCTGCATATTTTCGATCCAATTCCACGAACGGCTCTCAGTCGTCCGGGATCAGCGGCAAAGACCGCCCGAGCTGATCCACACGTGTCGATCAGGGATCGGATTCGTGCGGGACCCAGACCGCGAACGAGCGACAGTGCGATCAAAGCCTCTTTCTCGTGATCGCTGAGACTCAATCGTCACCGCCCGCTAGGTGCTCCCGACCTGACTGCACACGATCCCACAGGGCGTACTTCAGTTCAGTCATGCCGGCACCGGTCACTGCACTGATCCGCAACACGTCGATGTCGGCGGGCAGCGTTGCTCTCAACTCCTTGATGTACGAATCGTCGGTCTCGCCCGACAAGAGATCCGTCTTTGATAACGCGAGCATACGCGGCTTCTGCAGCAGAAGCGGGTCGTGACTTTCGAGTTCGCTCAGCAATGTGTTGTACTGTCCGGCTACGTCTTCGGCGTCGATGGGAATTACAAACAGTAATAACGCGTTTCGTTCGATGTGTTTTAGAAATCGCGTGCCAAGGCCCTTGCCAGCGTGTGCTCCCTCAATAATTCCCGGGATGTCAGCGATGACAAACGATGCATACTCGTCGACATAAACGACCCCGAGCGACGGTGCGAGCGTGGTAAACGGGTAGTCGGCCACCTTGGGCCTGGCTGCAGACACGGCCGACACGAGGGTGCTCTTGCCGGCATTCGGAAAGCCCACGAGGCCCACGTCGGCGAGGAGCTTGAGCTCCAGTATCACATCCAGCTCCTCGCCCGCTTCTCCCGGCTGCGCATAACGCGGAGCCCTGCGCGTCGCCGACTTGAAATGCGTATTGCCTTTTCCGCCTCGGCCTCCGCGGACGAGTACAAGACGGTCGTCCACGTCCAGTAGCTCGCCGATCACGATATCGCTTTCAGAATTTCGCACCAGCGTGCCGACGGGAACACGAAGAACGATATCCTCGCCATCCTTGCCCTTTTTATTCGATCCTTCGCCCGGCCGACCGCTCTCCGCGAAGTGGTGACGGTTATAGCGCAGATCGAGCAGCGTGTACAACTGCGGATCAGCGACCAGAATTACCGATCCGCCATCCCCCCCGTCCCCTCCGTCCGGTCCGCCCTTCGGGACGTATTTCTCCCGCCGAAAGGCCACCGCTCCGGCACCGCCTTTGCCGCTGCGAACCGCAATCGTGACATAGTCAACAAACTTCATCGGACCACCAGGCACGATTCAAAGTAGTAATGGAAGTAGTCGTGCCTTTGTCTACTTGAGGCTGCTATCTTACGTTCAGTGATGCCGTGGCCGATCTCACATTTTCCGCTTGAAGCACATCATCGTTTATACAGACGGAGCCTGCAGCGGTAATCCCGGCCCGGGTGGCTGGGCAGCCGTCCTAAGATACGGTGCGCACGAGCGAGTCATTTCCGGCTTCGAGCCGCAAACGACCAACAACCGGATGGAGATGCGTGCTGCAATCGAGGCGCTTGCGGCGCTGAAGGAGCCGGTGCACGTATCCATTCACACCGACAGCGCCTACCTGTCTCGTGCGTTTCTGGACGGCTGGATTGATCGTTGGAAAACGAACGGTTGGAAGACGTCCGGCAAGAAGCCCGTCGAGAACAAGGACCTGTGGCTGCAGCTGTTGGAGCACATGAAGGACCACCGCGTCGACTGGGTCAAAGTGAAGGGCCATGCCGACGATCCGACGAACAACAGGGTTGATGGACTTGCGGTTGAGGCCCTGAGAACGGGACAGAACGCCTGACCCGGTCGCCACGCGAGCGGTCTTCCGCGTCAGCGCCCGGGGCCCCACTGAGGCAAGTCACTGGCGGGCAAGACGTTGTCACCTGCGAGCAAATTGCAGAACGTGTGGGTGTCTGTGAATATCGACACTTCCAGACGACACGCTTTGATCTGATCGAAAACAAATCACTCGTATCAAGCTTCCTTCTCGTCGCCCGTTTCGTCAAGGACCCGGATCTCACCGCGCCCGGCCAGTTCCTCCACGAATCTGGCCTGAAACGCGCCTGATGCAGAGGCCCGAACGTCGACCAGGAGCGACGTAGCATTCAGGTAGTCCGCCTTCACGACTCGGCCGGCCATCGCTTCAATCACGCGCATGGCTCGCGCGGTATCATCGTAATCGAAGCTTACGCGATGGCGTAGCTGGATGGTGTGCTCGATGGTCCCGGCGGCGTCGAGCGCAGACCCAGCCGCCTCGCTGTATGCACGAACGAGTCCTCCCCTGCCAAGCTTTGTGCCGCCGAAGTATCTCGTAACGACTACAAGTGTGTTCGTAAGGCCACGAGCCTCTATCTGCTGCAGGATGGGAGGTCCTGCCGTGCCACCCGGTTCGCCATCGTCGTTCGATCGAAATATCGACGCGCTCTCTCCCAGACGGTATCCGAAGCAGTGGTGCCGCGCATCGTGATAGGACTTGCGCACCGAATGGAGCGCGTCTTGCACATCCGATTCGGTCTCGACTCCTGCGGCAACGCTGAGGAATCGGGAGCCGCGAACTTTGATTTCGGCCGATCCACGACTTTTGACCGTCACGTAGATGTCTTTCATTTACGCCCGGGTGGAGTCTAGCCCTCGATCTCTGTTACCAGCTGAATCTCCCTCAGCACGCCCTGAACACGAAAGCATTCCTCGAAGCTGCCCTCGAACGCGCAGGCCTTGCCCTCAAGATGGACGGTCCACGCGATCTTTTCTGCATCCTGTGCGCTGCAGCCCGTTGCCTTGGTTACTTGATAAATTACTTCATCAAAAGAATGGATGTCGTCGTTGAAAAGGACCACTCTCCAGGGATTGTCCAGACGCTCTTCTTCGAGAACATCCGTAATGACTTCTTTCTGCGGGGCCGGCATCTCCTGTGCGGCCCGGATGACGACTGAATCCTGAAGTAACGTGACCATGGCGTCGACAAGTTCACCGGGTCGCGCCGGCGTGATCTTTTTCAATCGAGATTTCGTAGTCCTCCATCACCTGGTTCGACAGCAGCTCCTTGCAGGCGGCGTGCGCGATTCGTTCCGCCTCGGCTTCTTCGGTGACATCGATCCACATCTCAATGTGCTTACCGATGCGGACACGATCAACGGCAGAGTATCCGAGGTTATGAAGGGCATGCTGTGTGGCCTTACCCTGCGGGTCGAGGATAGATGACCGCAGTGTTATTTGAACACTCGCTTTGTACATGTATCTAAAATCTCGTTATTACGGAACGGGACGGTCGCTTCGGGACTGGTCTGTTTCGCCGGTTCTCCCTGCAGCACCATTGCCGGATTCGGGCTCGACCATTACGGCCCGAAAGACATTGCGCACGGCCCGCCCCACTGCGTGGGAGAGATATGCAATCAGGGAAATCAGCAGGCCAATCTGCTGCAGGACTATGATCAGCACGAGCCCGATCAGATACGCTGCGGCCTTCGCGCGGTTCGAGCGAATGAAATCGGGCGTCGGCTTGGGCATCGCGTCGAACTTGATGTTCGATATCATCAACCCCGACAGGACGACGACGATAGGCATCAGCAGGCTGAGATTGCTGGGACTCAGCTCACTAAACCAGTCCGCGCTGCCCACATTCAGTATCAACGCGACGATGCAGGCCGCCTGGACGGGAATTGGGAGTCCGACAAAGTAGTCCTTCTTGATGCCTTCGAACTGCACATTGAAGCGCGCCAGGCGGACCGCGCCGCAGATGGCGGGCAGGGACGAAACCGCCAGGCCCAGCATCCCGAATTCTTTCAGACCGAACGCGTAGACGAGATACGCGGGTGCGACGCCGAACGAAACGATATCACTCAGCGAATCTAGTTCTATGCCGAAGAGGCTTTCCCCGTCCGTCAGACGGGCCATCATTCCGTCCAGCACGTCAAAGAACCCGGCGAGGACGATGAGCCAGCAGGCCTGCTCAAATCGCCCCTCGAGTATTTGAGTCAGCGCCATGAACCCGCTGAAAAGGTTCATCAGCGTAAAGAACGACGGCACCGCCGCACGCGGGATCTGACGTCGACTACGACCGGCCTGAGCTTCACGAAACGCCGCGATTCGGCGCTTGAGGATCCGCTGCTTCTGTCCGGGCGGGTTCTTGGAATGTGTATTCGACCTAAGCTTTCCCATCGTGCTGAAATTCAGATCCGTATTCGCGGATCACGCGTTCAGGGCCTCCCGTCGTCCGTGAAGGGCAAGTTTGCAATGACGGTTTCGCCACCCCGCACCCGATCGCCTTCCGTCACCGTGATCTCGACCGACATCGGAACCAGGATATCCATCCTTGAACCGAATTTAACGATCCCGAACCGCTCTCCCGCACGCACGGTATCTCCAACGCCAATGTGATAGACCACACGGCGGGCCACCGCGCCCGCGATCTGTTTGAACAGGACCGGTATGCCGGATGGGTGACGGATGCCGAGTTGCGAGCGCTCATTCTGTTCGCTGGCCTTCGGATGCCACGCGACGAGGTAGTCTCCGGAAACATAGTTGTCGTACTCGACAATACCGTTTGTCGGTACCCGATTCACGTGCACGTTTAGCGGTGACAGAAAGATCGATACCTGTCGCGCAGGACCCTTGAGGTACAGTGGCTCAAACTCAACTTCGCGAACAACGACCACCTTGCCGTCGGCCGGAGCAAGCAGTACACGCCCTTCGGTTCCCTGGACCGGGATCGTGCGTTCAGGGTCGCGAAAGAAGAATAGTGTAAAGGCGACAACCAGCAGGGCGACTCCTACCAGAATCCACCTCCAGGGCGACGCCACCAACAACCCTGCCGCGACCAGAACAACGCCGATAACAACGGATATTCCAACGATTCCGTACCCTTCGGGTGCGATCATGGGCGAGGTGCAGCGGGTGAGTGTGACGAAACCGAAAGATACGCTCCGAGTAGCACTGCCGCAGTCTCCCTACGCCCTGCCATCGCCATTCCAGCGAATTTGACCGCCCGATTTCGACCGTGTCCACCGTCGCCTTTCATACGCTCGGCTGCAAGCTGAACTTCGCCGAAACGGGGATGATTGCCCGCCAGTTCGAGCAGCGAAAGTTCACGATAGTGCCCTTCGGATCGCAGGCCGACGTCACCGTGCTCAACACGTGCACGGTCACCGATGAGGCCGATCGCAAATGCCGACAGATGATCCGCAAGGCGGTGCGCGCCAGTAAGGATTCTTTTGTAGTTGTGACCGGCTGCTATGCTCAGCTGCGTCCGGACGAGGTCGCTGACATCCCCGGTGTTGATGCGGTCCTCGGCACGGCAGAGAAGCACCGCCTGTTTGATCTGCTCGAGTCGTTTTCCAGGACCGAAGAGACACAGGTTCGCGTGTCCTGCATCGACGATGTCAGGACGTTCGGACCGGCGTATTCGGCGGGCGAACGGACGCGGGCCTTTCTCAAGATTCAGGATGGTTGTGACTACACGTGTTCATTCTGCACGATACCGATGGCCCGGGGACGGAGTCGAAGTCAGACCATCGCAGACTCTCTCGCGCAGGCCAGGGAAATAGCATCGCAGGGCTTCGTCGAGATCGTGCTAAGTGGCGTCAACATCGGACTGTATGGCAACGATACAGGAACGTCGCTACTCGAGCTTCTGCAAGAACTTGACGGCGTTGACGGTGTGGAGCGATATCGGATTTCTTCGATCGAGCCTAACCTCTTGACCGATCGCATCATCGACTTTGTTGCCGGCTCCCGCCGATTCGTACCGCATTTTCATCTGCCGCTGCAAAGTGGTGACGATTTTGTCCTCGGCAAAATGAGACGGCGGTACCGACGGCAGGTTTACCTCGAGCGCGTGGAGCGCATCAAGCGAACAATGCCTGATGCCGGGATCGGGGTCGACGTCATCGCGGGCTTCCCGGACGAAACGGACGAGCGTTTTCGCAACACCACGGACTTCGTTGCCGACCTGCCGGTGTCGTACCTCCACGTGTTCACCTACTCGGAACGGGCTGGCACCACCGCCGTGGAGGAAGTGGACAGCGGTTCTGTGTTGCCGATTCCCCGACACGAACGTTCACGGCGAAACCGCGTGCTTCGCGTACTCTCTGAGCAGAAAAAACACTCCTTCTACAAGCAGCACATCGGCACGCGAAGGAGCGTACTGTGGGAAAGCAAGGTGAGCGACGGTTATGCTTTCGGCTTCACCGACAACTACATCCGGGTACGGGCACCTGTTGCGGACGTTGCCGCGGGCGTCGTTGAGAACGTTACGCTGGCTAGAATCGCGGAAGACGGAACGGTGGCGGTGGAGTCGGCGGACCCGGCGTTTGTGAGTCTCATCTAGTCGGTCGACGATCGCCGATCAGTCAAGCGGAACCGTCTGCCGCTCCAGGTAGTCGCCCCAGGCAACAACCCCGAGATCCTCGGGCCGATGCGATCTCAGTGCCTCTACAACGGCGCCCGCCAGTTTCAGGTCGGTCAGCAGCGGGATTCCGGCGTCCACTGCTCGACGGCGGATCAGGTACCCGTCCGGTCTGCCCTGCTCATCGTACTCCCTCGGGATGTTGATCACAAGATCAACACGTCCGTCGTCAATCAGATCGAGTGCACTCGTTCCGTTGCCCGGTCCCTTCTCGACAGCGGTACATTCGATACCCACTTCGTCCAGGCGCTCGGCCGTTCCTATCGTGGCATATACCGGAAGGCCCAGCTCATCCACGATGAGTTTGGCCTCCTCAACAAAGCTGTACTTATCCGCTATCGGACCCAGCGAAAGAAGGACGCCTGCCTTCGGAAACTTGAAGCCTGTCGCGAGCAAGCCGTGAAGCAGCGCTTCATTCAGATCGGCGCCCAGACACCCCACTTCGCCCGTGCTCGTCATCTCGACGCCGAGCATCGGATCGGCGCCGACGATGCGCGAGAACGAGAACATGGGCACCTTGACGCCCACGTAGTCAAGTGACAGTGTTTCGTTCTCGACTTTTCTCCTGATGCCAAGCATGCGCCGCGTCGCCTCGGCCGCAAAGTTCGTCCCGGTTACCTTGGAGACGAACGGAAAACTCCGCGATGCGCGAAGATTGCATTCGATCACCTTTACCGCGCGGTGTTTGGCGAGAAACTGCATGTTGAACGGACCGGTGATCTGCAGTGCCTTGGCGATCGATGCGGCGATCTGACGAATCCGGCGAATGGTTCCGATGTACAGCGTTTGCGGCGGAAGAACGAGTGTCGCGTCGCCGCTATGGACTCCCGCGTCCTCGATGTGCTCGCTGACCGCCCAGAGAACAATCTCCCCGTCGTCGGCCACCGCGTCTATCTCAATTTCGCGGGCGTGGGTCTCGAACTTCGAAACGACAACCGGATAGTCGGGATTGATTGCCGACGCGCGAGAAAGAATTCGATTCAATTCCCTTGGCTCATGAGCGACACTCATCGCCGCACCGCTCAAGACGTAGCTGGGACGTACGAGTACCGGAAATCCTCCCAGTCGATCAACAATCGTATCCGCGTCACTCGCATCGGTCAGACTCATCCAGAGCGGCTGATCAACACCCAGGTCGTCGAGCAGGGCGCTGAACTTGTTGCGGTCTTCCGCCCGATCAATATTCTCCGGACTCGTCCCGAGGATCTTGATACCGGCATGATGTAACTGGATTGCGAGATTGTTGGGAATCTGACCTCCCATACTCACGATCACACCTTCGGGCTTCTCTCGTTCACAGAGGTCCATCACGGACTCAAACGTGATCTCATCGAAGAAAAGCCGGTCACAGATATCGTAGTCCGTGCTGACTGTCTCCGGGTTGTAGTTGAGCATGATGGTCTCAAAGCCCGCCTCGGCAGCGGCCTGAACCGCGTTCACGCAACACCAGTCAAATTCGACGCTCGACCCGATTCGATACGTCCCCGATCCAAGAACCAGAATCTTCTTCCGCCACGAAGGAGTCACGTCAGAGAACTGCGCGTGGTACGTGCTGTACAGGTAGTTCGTGTCCGCCGGAAACTCTGCAGCGAGCGTATCAATCTGGGCTGTGTGCGGGGCGATCCCGAATTCGCGTCTGGCCTGCCGAATGGCTCCCCGCGACCCTCCGACCAGGGACTCAATCGCGTCATCGCTGAAGCCGAGTTTCTTTGCGTCGCGAAGAAGTGACTGGGAAAGCGGAAGTGCCATTCTCACGAAGTCGGACGTGCATCTTCACGATGGTCTCTATCTGTCCCAGGAACCACGGATCGATGCGCGTCAGCTCGTGAATCTCGTCGAGCGGGACTCCCTGCAGAAAGGCACGCGCCACCGCGAATACCCTGTGGGTCGTGGCCTTCTTCAGTGAATCGTAGATGTCATCGAATTCGTACTGCTCGGGGTCCAGACCGTTGACGCCGATGTCGAGCATTCGAAGTGACTTTTGAATCACTTCGGGAAAGGTTCGCCCGATGGCCATCACCTCTCCAACACTTTTCATCTCGCTCCCGATGCCCATGGCGGCACCCTGAAACTTGGTCAGATCCCAGCGCGGCACCTTGCAGACGATGTAGTCGAGGGCCGGTTCGAAGAACGACGTTGTCCTGCGAGTGATGCCGTTGGGAATCTCGGGAAGTGTGTACCCGATCCCCAGCTTGGCCGCCACGTAGGCGAGTGGATAGCCGGTCGCCTTGCTGGCGAGTGCGCTTGATCGGGACAACCGGGCGTTGACCTCGATGACACGGTACTCGAGGCTGTCGGGATCGAGGGCATACTGGATATTGCATTCGCCGACGATTCCGAGGTGGCGAACGGTTCGGATCGCGATCTCGCGCAGGAAGTGATACTCCTCATCGTTCAGTGTCTGCGAAGGAGCAACCACAATGGACTCACCGGTGTGAATCCCCATGGGATCGAAGTTCTCCATGTTGCAGACGGTGATGCAGTTGTCGCGCGCGTCGCGAACGACCTCGTACTCGATCTCCTTCCACCCGCTGAGACACTCCTCCACCAGGACCTGAACCTGATCTCCGAAAATGCTCGTCGGATTGCCTCGTTCAGTTCTTCGCTGTCGTAAACAATGCCACTTCCCTTTCCGCCCAGTGCGAATGCACCACGCAACATTACGGGCAGGCCAATCTCGTCTGCAGCCGCTCTCGCCTCATCCGGCGTTCGGCACGCCTTGCTGCGCGCCGTCCTTACGTCGATCTCCGCGAGCCGGTTGATGAAGAGCTCCCGGTCTTCGGTGTCTCGAATAGACTCGACGGGGGTCCCCAGCACCTGCACTCCATACTTCGCAAGCACGCCACTGTCGTAGAGTTCGAGCCCGCAGTTGAGCGCCGTCTGGCCGCCGAACGAGAGCATGATTGCGTCGACTTCTTCCTTGACGATGATGCGCTCGACGAAGTCCGGCGTCACGGCCACGAGGTAGATCCTGTCGGCCAGTTCCTCGCTTGTCTGGATCGTCGCAATGTTGGGATTGACCAGGACGGTCTTGATCCCTTCTTCCTTAAGCGCCTTGATCGCTTGCGAGCCCGAATAATCGAACTCACCGGCCTGTCCGATCTGGAGGGCTCCCGATCCGAGGACAAGGACTCGCTTTGGCTTACGGGGGATATAGGCGCCGTACATGTTTATCGGTGGGCTGTGGCTGCTACGAGCCGGAGGAAATCGTCAAACAAGAAACCGGTGTCCTTGGGCCCGGGATTCGCCTCGGGGTGGAACTGGACGCTGAAGTACGGATGCCTTCGTGAACGAACGCCTTCGTTCGTGCCGTCGTTGATGTTCAAGCAAGACCGAACTGAACCAAGTACAGGCCACATAGAAAGGGGTGAAGATTTGAAATATGAATGGGACTTCACTTAAAGGTTTTGTTAGCTAGGTTTGTAGCAGAAAACGTTTAACTGCTTTTTGTTGGTTAATGGTTAACTGCTTTTTGAAGTCCTTGTTTTGAAGTCCTCATTTTGAAGTCCTAGTCCTAGAGTAGAGAAAGTGTAGAGAACCGGTCTCCGACAAATAAATGAAGTCCTAGAGAACCGGTCTCCGACAAATGAAGTGAACCGGTCTCCGACAAATAAATAATGAAGTGAACCGGTCTCCGACAAGTGAAGTGGGCAGCGCGGGGAACGAACGGTCCAACCGCTAGCATAATAAAAAATCGTTCTCCGTGATAGTACATACCTGGTACTGAGAGTACGGTAGATGAGCGCCTGCTGCCCCAGCCTCCAATCGTAAGATAGTGCAAGTTGATCACCATCGCGACCATGCTAGGCGTGCGCACATCCTGCGCGTCGACAAAACCTGCTCGTTGAGCAGGTTTTTTCTGTGTGATGTTTTTGGCGAGATTCAGTTTTTGAAACTGCCATTACTAGTGTTTCATCGTGCTAATAGAAAAAAACAGATTATATTCAATATCATCAACAGCCGTTGTTGTATATACATATAATACATCAAATAATATATTTTTTAATATATATATCAATACATAATATGTTTTATAATATATATATAATACATATACATGCATCGTGGCTGTATCTTCTATTCGAACCGGAATATTTAGATAACACCGTTACTGTCTGTTGGACAGTCCGGCTTTCCGTTCGGTGTGACAAGAGAGTTTCCTTAAAAGTAACGACTTTATCGGCATGCATCGATGATGGTCGATGAAAACATAAATTGACAATGGTGATGGACCGTCGCTATTATTGTTATTACTATTACATATTGATACTATATTGTTACTATTATCACTATTATTGATATTTTTAGGAAGTTCCGGTGGTAGCACAACAAACGATAACGATCTATATTAAAACTTAACGACCGGCCAACCGACAACTTTATTGACCGACCGTAACGATCGATCATAACGACCGCAATCAACAAAAACGACAACGATAGTATGTACGTGGGATGTTTGATTGTAATCATCATCAACAGCAGCAGCAGCAGCATCAATAGTAGCTTACTAGAAGCACTAATCACTGACCGCCGAGACTTGCCAGGAGTCCACCCAGCAGAATCGCAAAAAAGCGAGTGCCGTAGATGTTTACACCGCAGGCATCGGCTGCTCGCGGCGCTTCACCCACGGCCCGAACGCGTAGCCCAAAACGGGTCTTGTACATTAGGATATACATGATGGGGACCATCGAAAAGGTCAGGTAAACCAGCCAATGCTGATTAAATAAGGCTTGTCCGATAAGTGGTATTCGGGAAAGAAGTGGAATTTCATTGGTCCCCCCGGCACCAAACAAGATCGGAAACTGATTTCCAAAGATCACCCGGTGGAGGAAATTGCACATACTGCTCGAAACACAGTCAACCCCAAGCCGACCACGATCTGATTGACGCCCAGGGTAATGGTCAAAATACCAAATACAAGGCCCAAGG
>CAVYIO010000024.1:0-149572 GCA_963768565.1 Rhodothermales bacterium | reverse complement strand
CGGTCGCGCGGTGGGAGCCTTTTCACGTGCCGTCGAACTGGACTCGACCTTTGCTCTCGCGTACTATCGCCTGAGCATCGCTCTCGAATGGGGTCCGGGGTCGCCCGAGCAAGTGCATGACGCCGCCGTGATGGCGCAACGACTGGGTGCTCGGCTTTCCGAAAAGGACCGAAAGCTACTGGACGCTTTTGCGAGCTGGAGAGATGGACTGACTGAGGAGGCAGAAAGCAAATATGTGGCCTATCTATCTGTCTACCCTGACGATGTCGAGGCACTCTTTCAGCTCGCAGAGATCATGTTTCATACTCGTCCGCGCCGAGGTGAAACCAGGCTTTCGTCGAGCCAACCGTTTTCCAGAGTAGTCGAGCTGGAGCCCGGAAATGCGCACGCGATGCTGCACCTTGCTCGCCTTGCGCGGCAGGTTGGCGACATTGACGAAATCGACAGACTTCTAGGACTCGTCACTGAGGTCTCGCCGGACAGTCGTCTGCCCGTGGCCGTCTTGATACTGAAAGCATCGATGTCCGACGATATCGAAGTGGACTCGATTCGCACGGCGCTCGAATCGATAACTGATGAGTACCGGGCGAATGCTACCGGAGAGTTATGGTACTACGGTCATGACTACAAGACGGCGCGGCAACTTGTTGACTTGGCCCCGACGATGCAGGCTTTGGTAGCGCCTCTCGATGTTGCGTCGGGGCAAATTGCGGAGAGAGTGAGAGGGATCGGCTCGCTGGAGAGAACGGATGCGATCGGTCCCCTCGTCAGCCTGTCGATCGTGGCAGCATCTCCGGTCATCGGTGCAAATCCTGATTCTCTGAGCCGACTGGCCGACCAATTGGCCGCCACAGGAGACGCCGTAGCGCGGGGTGTGGAAGGTCAGACACCGATATCGAGTTATCGGGTCGGGAAGATGGCTCTAACCGGAGAGCTTATGGCTCTTGCAGGACGTTCGGATGAGGCCTTGCAATACGCCCGGCTGTTATCCGAACAGGCGTCGCCGCCCACGTCTGGAACATTCGTCGCGGATGGCGTGAAGTACATCGAGGCGCTTGTGGCAATGGAACGTGGCGACGAATCACAGGCGCTTTCGCTGCTTGAACGCATGACTTTCAACTCTCACTATCTGTTCGTCAACCTGTGGGTCGACTCCAACAGGGATGCGGCAAGATTCCGACTTGCGGAGTTGCTGGATCGCGCCGGACGTGAGCGAGATGCGCTTCGGTGGTACCAGGCTGTTACGGAAGACGGCGTGATACTTGTCGGTCCGGCCTTTGCTCGTGCCGCGGATATTTCGGAGCGGCTTGGCGAGGACGAGCAGGCGATCAGGTAGTACGACGAGTTCATACGCATCTGGGCCGACGCGGACGAAACCTACCAGCCGATGGTAGAAGAGGCGCGCCGCAGGCGCGACGGGCTTCTCGAAAAGCGCGCGAGAGAACCCGCCGGGTAAGGTCGGACTCCATCACGCCATTTCAGCGGACTGATTCGCAATCAGGATTCGTCTGGTCGGGACCGGCTTCCGAAACCATCAGGAGCAGATCAAACAGGGGGTTGCGAGTTTCACCTGTGTGTTTTCATCGGGTTCGGATTCGTGGTTTCCGCATGATTGCCCGACTCACCAGTATTCGGAACCTCGTCTGTAGGATTCTGGATGGCACCTCCGGTAGTACCTCTCCTCTTCCCTTCCGGACTCCGCACTGAGTATCAATACGGTGAGCGAGCAAGTCTGACGAAACAGGAGAGCATCGATGAGTCTTCCGATGAGCTATCGCACCGAGTACCGGTGGACCGGAAACGGGGTTGAAGGTGAGGAGACGATGCCCGGCCACCCTCCGGTCGCGGTCGGAAGTCCGAACGGAGGCAAGAATCTCGATCCGGAGCATCTGTTCGTTGCGGCCGCCGAGATCTGTCTTGCCAACACCTTCTTCTTCTTTGCGGAGAAGACGCGGCTGGAAGTGAAGTCGTACAGATCAACATCTGATGCAGAGCTTGAGCCGGCACCCGGGGGCGGATTTCAGTTCAAGGAGATTGTCATCAAACCGGTGATCGAGGTCAGCGCGGAATCCGCCGATCGCGCCAATCAGATGATCGATCGTGCCCATCGATACTGCCTCGTGTCCCGGTCCATGAAATGCCCCGTTCGGGTCGAGCCTGTTATTACGCCTGGTGCCTGACCGACGTCGGACTCGGCCGTCTGCGGATTCGAGCGCTATTCTCGGGCAGAGATTTCCGGCGGCGAGCAGAGTGAGAATGTCCAGCGACCGATATGTTCCCGCCTTCCGATTCCCGTCCCGCCGAATATCTTTTTTTGCGATCCTGGTCTCCGGCTTCCGACACTCTTTCCTTACTTGACAATGGCAGGTCGGAGACTGTGCGCAAGCATGCCATCCGGTGGCAACGCCGTTCATTCGCTTACATTGTGCAGTCATCCACAAGGTCACGCCCATTCAACCACAAGAGCGTCCGGCATGTTGAAGCGCTATCATGGTCTCTCTCTGCTAATCTGTGTGGTCCTTGGGTGCTCGGAGTCGAATCCGGCCACTATTCAATTCCGGCTTGCCGAAATGACGGCGGGTCCGGGTCTGACGGAAATGGTACTCGATCCTTCGGGCGAACGACTCTACCTTCACGACATGGTCGTGATCGATCAAGATAACGTCAGTGCCGCCGTCGTGAGTATGGTTGACGGAGACGCGTCGATCGAACTTGCTCTCACGTCGGAGGGCGCCCGGAGATTCGAGGAGTGGACCGGAGAGAACGTGGGAGAGCTGTGCGGAATCGTTGTGAACGGCAAGCTTGTTTCGGCTCCACGAATCAACACTCCCATCCGCGGGGGTCGCGCACTGATCACGGGCGACTTCACGGAAGCGGAGGCACGCCGCATCGCCGATGGGTTGTCAGGAGGCTAGCGCGCCAGTCGGTCGTCGCAAGCGGAGCCAGGAGCCAAAGTGCCCGTCACCCCGAGTCCGTCTACGGGCCTGTGTTGCATCGAGATAGATGGTCGGCAAAGATTCCTCGACAGCCTCGGAATGACATGTGAGTCAGCCTCGGAATGACGTGTGAGTCAAACTCGGCAAGACGAGTATCAGTTGCCGTCATCAACACGGGGCAGCCAAAGCGAGTCCGCCGACAGGCCTGTGTTGCGTCGAGACAATCGGTTGACAGAGATCCTCGACAGCCTCGGAATGACGACTGGTCTACCCGTCACCCCGAGTCCGCCGAGGGGCCTGTGTTGGGTCAATACAGATCTGCGTGGGACCGCCTACTGCGTGCCGACCGACGCCGTTTCCGCCATCTTCAACTGCTTCCGCGGCAGCTTCTCATCTCGTTCTGCCGTGTGATACGCGAACGACGCTATGATCGTCGCGGCCTGCATCAGATCGTCCGCCACCGCGTGATCGTACACATCCATGTTCGAGTGATGCGTCCGCGTGCTGTATGCCATCGGTTCCTGAATGAACTGAAATCCGGGTAGCCCGACGGCGTCAAACGAGAGGTGGTCAGTCCCACCCGTATTCTGCAACGAAAGTGTCGATGCTCCGAGATCACTGAACGGCTGAAGCCACGAACGGAAGATGGGTTCCACCTCCGTGATTTCCCTGCATGTACACGCCACGGATCTTCCCGGTGCCGTTGTCCATGTTGTAGTAGGCGGAGAATTTCTCGTGCTCGGGCTTCAATGCCGTCGGCGGCTGACCGAGACCCTCCGATTCGGCGAAGTGCTGCTGCACGTAACTACGTGAGCCGAGAAGTCCCTGCTCTTCCCCGGTCCACAGGCCGATACGAATGGTCCGGCGCGGCCCGGTTCCCTTTTCTGCATATACGTGCTTGAGAATGCGCATCGCCTCCATCATGACTGCCGAGCCCGTCGCGTTATCGGTGGCGCCTGTACCGGCATGCCATGAGTCGTAATGGCCACCCAGAATCACCACTTCGTCGCCAATCGCAGGATCCGTTCCGGCCAGTTCGCCCGTCACATTGTATTCCATCGGGTCTTCCTCGTTGAAGGCCACACGCAGATGGAGGTTGATCGAAACGGGCAGTCCCTTCTGCGCGATGCGGACCAGCCGATTGTAGTGCTCAACGGCCACCGTGAACTGCGGTACCGTCTCGGGAGCGGGGATGTCATACGCGCTCGGGCCATCACGCCATCCCGCGTCGGGCGCAACGGGTACGCGCGCACTGGAGACGAAGATGGTGCCGTAATCGCCCTTGGAGCCCCGGTCCAGGATCGCTGCCGGCTTCTCACTCAGAACGAAAGAAGCGACCTGCCGCTGAAACCGGTAGCGCTGCATCGCCTCCTCACTGTATCGACGTCCCCCTCGTTCACCCGGCAACGGAGCGTTGGCAAGATTCAGCAGGTCCGTGTCGTCGCGTCGTTTCGCCAGCGGATCAAACCACTCGTCCACCTCCCGGATGTCTTGCATCAGAACAACCTTGCCGGCAAGCTTTCCGCGGTACTGGTTCAGCTCTTCATCCGTCTCGGCACGAACGATCACGACCTCTCCGGACACATGGCCCTCCGTTCCGGGAGACCACGCCTTCGGATATGCGGTAAGCGGAAAGGTCCCCTGCGGGGTGGTGGCCTCCACGTTGTAGTGCTCGAGGGTCCATCCACTGCCGAACGGTCCCCATGCTTCCTTCTGGACATTGACCAGCCCCATTTCCTCCATTGAACTGGCTGCCCAATCCGTCGCCGCATCCAGCATCGGAGAACCGGTGAGCCGCGGACCGTAGACGTCGGTCATCCAGCTCAAATAATCCATTACCTGGCTGTTCTCAAGACCCTGCTCGCGAATAGAAGCAATCGCCTCCTCATCGACGGGCTCCGGAACGTCCTGAGCGTCAGCGGTGAGCACCACTGTAGCCGCCAGAAGCAGGCCGACAGGTAAACAATACCATCTCGATTTCATCATGACCAATAACCCCGTTGAACTATGCATTCGTGTGCACGACAGCGCCCCGAGACGCGTCGGCGGAAGTGTTAATCGACGATCGAGGCCGCTCCGGCCACGTCGAGTGTCAGACCGTATGCAAATGGTATGGGGTCGTGAGACTATTCGCAATGGCTTTCTGCGAACTTGGGGAGGTCTTCAAACGTCGGGCCGCCCTGGGGTGCTCTACCACGCTAGCTATCCGAGCCTCTCTAGAGACGTCACCCCGAGCCTGCCGAGGGGCCTGTGTGAATAGTAGGCAGCATTGCCGGTCATGTGCCATGGATTCCTCGACAAGCTCGGAATGACGTTTTGCACAAGACGCGAGGACGTCTGCCAGTGACCCGTCATCAGCAGGAGACATCGCCGAACGATTGTCAGGAAGTGGGTGCCATGGAAATCGAACCGGGTTGCCGATTCATCCGTCATGGCTGCGCCCCGCCCTTGCGAAGGCGGGGGCAGACGAGCCGGGGATGACGGTGAGCTGGGGATGACCCTGAGTTGAGAACGACGGTGAGCTGGGTCACCCTGAGTCGGAGATGACGGTGAGCCCGGCAGGACGGTTCATCCGTCATGGCTGCCTGGGCGGTCATTCATTCGCGCCGCGCGATGACAGAACCTCCCGTGTCGGGGATGACCCTGAGCCGGGGATGACGAGCACGCACACGTCCTGCCAACACCCCTATACACTACTACCGCACTTCGACAATCTTAAGTCCACCCAGTCCGGCCGCGACAATCAGATAACGGTTCTTGTACGCCACATGATTGACAGATTGCAGAGCGTCAAACTGGAGCTGACCCAGAAGAGTCAGATTCTGAGGCGCTTCGCTTCCGGTGGCGTCGAAATCCGTGTCTCCTTCCGCTACATAAACGCCCGCCTCTCCATTCGAGATGAACAAGAGGTCATCGTCCGCGGCCACGGCGTTTGTCACCACGACTGACGGATCGAGTCCCAGACTCGCCGGATCGGGCCGGGGCACACTTCCGAGCACCGCTCCCGTGTTAACACTCAAGACCTGAACGCCACCCGGACCTGCCGCGATGAACGCCTTGCCCCCTATCACTTCCACCGTGGTCTTCGACTCGGCCACATCTGCCCCGGTGAACGCATACGTTCCAAGCGGACTGAGCGTCGCTTCGTCAAAGACCGATATCTGTCCCGGCGTTCCCTGGGCCACTACGATCTTTCCGCCCTCGACGTCGACCCAGCGTGCGTCGTGTAACTCCAGCATCTGGTCCGCCTGCCACGTCGCTGGATTCACGACCTCCAATCCACCCGTATTCCCTGACGTCGCATACACGGCGGATCCGGTTGATGCGATACCGGTTCCTGCGTAGCTGCTCAGACCGACCCGCTGGTTGTCTTCCAGAATCAGGTTGAAGCCCTGTAGACCAAGGACCTCCATTACCGACGGATACTCGAAAGCGGGATCGCCCGATGCCTGGGCCATATAGACGTCGCTGTCGAAGTACGCAACTGAATTGACGTCGGCGTCCTCAAACACCGCAGACGATTTCAGCACAGGTCGCCTGGCGTTGGTGATGTTGAACACATCGACCGCGCCGACGTAGTCCGGCCCTCGCATCCCATAACTCACAATTGCGAAATTGCCTCGCATCGCGACCGACGTTGCCTGCAGGACCTGACCATCGACCACGGGAGGAGCTACAGCTGCGACAAGCCTGAGACTGAATGCGGCGACTTTCCCGGTCTTCGGATTACCGCTGATCGGGACATCATCGTCGTGATAGGTGATTCGAGATCCAAGCGTGCCCTCATCGTTCGTGATGCTCACCCGCTCGTTACTCATGTCGCCCGGGTTTTCCGTGTCAACCGCAGTGGGTCCGTCTCCGCTGCACGCGGCTATCATGAATGCTAGAAGCAGCGACACTAATACCAGAGGTCTCGACATCGGTAGATACCATGTGTGGATGACTGCGGATACCGGCGCGTCGGCGACGGTTCACGTATGGTATCGGGCGATCCCGCGGGATTTGAAGTGCACGAACAGCAGGGGTGGGCGTGACTAACTGCCCGCTAAAGACGCACGCGATCCCCGAAACCCGTGCTCGCGACCTAGAATAGCCGCCAGAGGGACTGAGGCGCCGTCGCGGCCTTGAAGCGCGTGTACCACAGACACGGCCAGTACAGCATCACGAGCCCGACTACCCACATCACATACAGCAGTCCGTAGCCGGTACCGTGAGGAAACGGCAATCCGAGTACGAGATAGACGTACAGATGAAGTACGTAGAAGAAGAGCGCGGTGCGGCCGAACACCAGCACTGCACTCGCCCGCTTCTCAAACGCGTGCTGCCACCGGTTGAAGGCCGCAAGCAACAGCAGATTGACCCCGATCGTTACGGAGACAAAGGCAAGGCTCGGAGGATACTTCGTGACATGGAGGAAACTCATCAGGGTGGAGCCATCCCACAGGTGAATGCTCCCGAATCCACCCCCCAGCCGCACGATGATGAACAGCACCAGGAGCGATGCTCCGCCCAGCGATGCGAACCGGAATCCGCGGTCCGAATCGAGAGACAGTACGTTACCCAGAGCCATCCCGAGAAGCGTGATTCCGATCCAGGGGATGACGGGATACAGGACAAAGATGAAGTCGGTGTGCCCGGGAATCAGCAGGGCTCGAAGCCACGGCGAAAAAAGCTCGGCAACAGACCCGGGGCCCGGCATGAGCACCTGCGTCGCCATGATCGCCGCTGCACCTGCGACGGCCAGTACCCACGTCGGCAGCCGCACGAGCACGCTGCACACAATCATGGAAACTCCCAGACCATACAGAACTCCGAGTCCCAGCATTATCTGGCCACCCCCGCCCGGCATGATCGTCTGGAACGCAAGCGCCGACGGGTCGGTCGTGAAAAACGCGATCGCCCACGGCACGACTTCTATGGTCTGTCCGACGAGGACGAGAACCGCGCCACGCACGGCCAGATGGCGAGCGATTTTGCCCGTGCTCCATCCGGATCGTGTTCTCGATGCCGTCAAAAGTGCGATGCCGGCTCCCATGAGCAGAAAGAAGCCGGGAGCGCACAGGTGTGTAATCCACCGGGTCATGAAGGATAGCCACGACGCATGCTGCGGCAGGGCAACACCCCAGAACTCCGACGGATGTGCCCTTGCCACGAAGTACGCGCAGTGGTCGATCGCCATCAATATCATGATGACGCCTCGGAGCACGTCGAGTGCAACAAGGCGCGGGCGAGCCAATACGGGAGAGTCAGTCACGGGCACCGGTAGCGTCAGATGGATGCAACTCGAAAGTAGATGCCCGGGCCTGAATGGTGCAAACCCGGATTACGTGAGCGAGACCGGTCGCATTCAAGTCGAATTCACTGCCCGCCGGCCTACTTCGTGGAGTTTGGGAGTTAAAACGAATTGAAATGGGTCGAAAACAACGGGGGCCGGGACGATCGTTACGGCCATCCGAGATTGATATCAGAGGTACTTGTGATGATGGAATACAGGCACGCGTACGAGCCTATCCTCAGATGGCGTGCGCTGGCAATTAGCACCGTAGCCATTGTGGCGGCGGTAGTGGTGCTCGACAGCATTTTGTAGACGAAGCTGTTGAGATGCAGACATAGAAAAAGCCCGGCCTGATGGAAGCGCCGGGCTTTTTTGCTGCGTGATACACGGCCCCTGGCTGGTATCGATCCTGAGAGAGGCGAATCTAGAGGATCCGGTCGAGTACCATGTCGCAGCACTTTCGACGGAACTCATCTCCCAGCTCTTCACTCATGCCGTTCTGTTTGATGGCGTGGTCAACGGCCTTCGAGAGCTGCTGAGCCAGACTCACGATCACGGCCGACTGGCCGCTTCGCTCGCTATCCGAGTTGAGTTCCCCAAGAAACTCGACAATGGTGGTGTCGAGACGCTTGGAAATGCTATGGAGGAGGATTTTGCGCATGTTCTGGGCGACGAATCTGTGGCGCCGCATAGAACTAGAACGCAGAAATGTCGGGATTTGGGGTTGGGCGGTGCGTAGAATTGGAGCCCTGTACGGTCGCCACGAGCGAAGATGCCGGACCGTCTGAAGACACGATGGAGCCTGTCTCGATGTGAATCTGCTCGGAGCCGGTGTCCGCCGATCGATAGTCGGCAGAGTCACTCTAGCGGGCGCGCGAGACACGCGACTCCGACACGTCGGCGTTCAGGTGCTGCGACAGTCCGCTCTTCTCTGTTCAGGCGGGACCACGGTATCCAACTCAAAGCCGGTCGAGTTCCTTCTGATACCTTCCAGCGATCTCCGACCTGCCGGACACGGCATACAGTTCCACCAGTCGCTCCAGTGCTTTGCGTAATTCGATCCTCCCGGCCTCTCCGGGTCGACGCAAGCAGTACCTCTCGCGCCTCGATCAACAGCAGTTCGGCTTCCTCGCGCTTTCCCTGCTCAGCCAGACATCTGGCAAGTAATGAGGCAGACGCCGCAGTGCGCCAATGATCTGCCCCGAATCGCTGCTGCCTCTCCGAATAGGCCTCTCGCAGTAACCCTTCGCTGTACATGTGTTCACCACGGTCCAGCAACAGACCACCCAGCAGGTACCTGGTTCGTGACCGTCCGTTGTCGGGCTCACTCACGACTCCCCAGATCTTCATGGCATCCTGCAATACGGTTTCGGCCTGATCTGTCCGACCCAGACTCGCCAGCGTGGATGCGACATCGTTGAGCGAATTGGCGGTGTTCTTATGATTTCGACCGAAGTGCTTCTCTCTGATTTGCAACGCCTCTTCGAACAGGTCGAGGGCCTCCTCATTATTTCCCCTTGCCGATAGCACGTTACCAAGCTGCCTGAGGGCCGTCGCCACTCGGTAGTGCGATTCACCATACAGCTCGCGACGAATGTCAATCGACTGCCGAAGGTGGGCCTCCGCCTCATCGTACCGGCCAAGCTGCCGAAGCGGCTGGGCCAGATTGTTCATCGCCATGGCAGAATACCGATGTCGGGGACCAAAGAGTTGCTTGAGGATCTCAAGGCTTTCGGATTGTGTCTCGATGCTCTTCTCGTACTCACCTCGTTGGTCGTACAAACTGCCGAGAAACGATAGGGCACTTGACACCGACACGCTTGTGTCGCCATCAATCGCGCGCCGCATCGCGACGTGATCGATGTGCAGTTGCTCGGCCTCGTCAAACTCACCCCGACCAACGAGGATTATCGCCAGATTGCGGGTCGCGTCGGCA
The DNA here is from genome assembly GCA_963768565.1 of Rhodothermales bacterium. Classification (GTDB taxonomy): domain Bacteria; phylum Bacteroidota; class Rhodothermia; order Rhodothermales; family JABDKH01; genus JABDKH01. The sequence goes on along the minus strand of CAVYIO010000024.1, from coordinate 139,425 downwards.
ATGCGTTCCTCAGCGCCGGTCATACCTCTCAGCAGCAAACTGCTTTCGCGCAGAAAGGCTTCAGCCTCAACAAGCCTCCCTGCGCGATGTTCAATCAAGCCCAGATTGCCGAGGAGCACAGCGAAGCCTTCTCCCCCGGCGCCTTCCGCGGATCGATAAACCTCAAGGGCCTGGCGATAGTAGCTCGCGGCCAGCGAGTCGTCGTTCTGGTAGAAGTACGCCGTGCCAAGCTGGTTCATCATCCGGGCAACCGTCGCATGCTTCTTGCCGTGCACCTCCGTCGCGACATCCATCGCCTCACGTGCATACACTACCGCGGCCTCGAAGTCACCTCGGCTCACGCTGAGATCCGAAAGTGCTTCCAGTGTAACTGGTAACTCACTCGATTCGGTCGCAGGGATCCGACGAAGAATGTCGGCGCTCCTCGTAAGCAACTGCTCCGACCTGTCAAATTGACTCAGGCGGTGGTACACATCACCGATCACGTGGGCGAGTCTCGCCTGCACTTCAGGCTCGTCCTCAAGGTCGTCAAGCTCCTGCACACCGCGGTCCACCAGATCGAACACGGTGAGCGTGTCGCCCTGCGATTTCTCGAGGTCGCCGGCTTCGAAGAGACCAGTCAGAAAGGTTGCAACACGCTCCGCCTTCGCCCTTTCGAGCGTTGCGATCTCGGCAGCCGTTTCAGCCACGGCCCGCGCCCTCGTAATCTGCACCGCGTAGGCCGCAGCCCCCGCAAGCAAGACGACTACGGACGTCGCGACGACCGCAACGCGCCATCGATATCGCCTGACGAATTTCTGAATTCTGTAGCCTGTGCTGCCTTGCCGCGCCAATACCGGAACGCCATCCAGAAACCGCTGAACGTCTGCCGAAAATTCGCCCGCTGACGCATACCGGTCTTCCGATTCCTTCCGTAGCGATTTCAACACAATCGCATCGACATCACCAGCGAGGACTTTGGAACGCGTCTTCCGTTGCTGGTCCGTCAAACTCACAGAGGTATCGCGCACCGCAAGGCTCGGGCGAACCGGGTCATCCTCACAGATAGTTCTCTCCAATTCGAACACGGAGCGGTTTTCGCCCCGGAACGGCCGTACACCTGTCAGGATTTCGTACGCTACGACTCCGAGTTGGTAGACATCGGTCGCTGTCGTCGGAGATCGACCCAGGATCTGCTCGGGCGAAGCGTATTCGGGCGTCATCCAGCGAGTGCCTGTTTGCGTTGCAGCAAGATCGGCCGCCCCGTCACCACCCAGCAGCTTGGCGATCCCGAAGTCGAGTAGCTTCACGCCGCCGTCCGGTGTCACGAGGATGTTAGACGGCTTGAGATCACGATGAATAACAAAGTTGTGATGCGCGTAGCGGACCGTATCCGCCACGTCCCGGATCAGCTCCAGTCGCTGCCTGAGATTCAGGCCTTGCTGCTCGCAATAGTCATCGATCGGTGACCCGTCGACGTACTCCATCACGAAGTATGGGCGACCATCCTCCAGGACACCACCGTCGTACACTCTCGCGATGTGCTCGTGTTCTAGCGACGCCAGAATCTGACGCTCGCTCAGAAACCTCCGTCGGATGTCAGTTGCGGCCAGACCCGTCTGTAAAACCTTGACCGCGACACGCTGCTCGAACTCACCGTCATCCCGGTCACCGAGATAGACGGCGCCCATTCCCCCACGGGCAATTTCTGCCGTGAGACGATACGGTCCGACGCGCTCGGGCATCTCGAGGACATGCGCGGCGTCTGCTATCAGCTCGACCGCGGATTGCGACGCCGACTCTGCCAGAAATCCGCCGGCGTTGTCATGCGCCCTCAGCATCCCCTCCACCTCGGCGCGAAGCTCGTCCTGGCCGCGACAGCGATCGTCGAGAAATGCCGATCGCTCACCGGCGGGCATGTCCACCGCCGCGTCGAACAGCTCGTCGATTTCCTTCCAGCGACTGGTATCCATGGAGTATGAATTAGTATCCGGAGAATCGAGCCACCGAGCCTGCCCTCGTCTGGCTCCAGACACCCCGCGCAACACGGGGCTCAAGGCCGATGATACAGAAATTGAACCGTCCGAGCCACAGATGAAACTCTGTCGGCTCAGCACGTCCGGACGGACACTGGTTCTTCACCGGGGCCGCAGGATATATCTGTCGCGGCCGCTCTGCTAGTTGTCAGCGTACATCTCTTTGAATAGCCAGGCCCGAGCTTTGACCCAATCCCGGCGAACGGTCCGTGCCGAAATCTGGAGCACCTCTGCAATCTCTTCCTCCAGGAGTCCACCAAAGAACCGATACTCCACGACGGTCGACAGCCTCTGACTACGATGCGCCAGTCGATCGAGCGCCTGGTCAAGGGACAGCAGAAGTTCTGCCTGATCGTCTATCACGATATGGTTTTCCTCCAACGTCAGGCGATTCATGCCGCCTCCGCGCTTTACTGCGCCGCGGCGGCGCGCGTAGTCGACCAGAATGCGACGCATGGCCCGGGAAGCGACAGCCCGAAAGTGAGCCCGGTCTTGCCATGCGATACTCTCCCGATCCATCAGCCGCATGTACGCCTCGTGGACAAGGCCCGTCGTGTTAAGCGTGTGCCCAGAGCGCTCACGAGCCAGCTGGTGACGCGCTATTCGCTTCAACTCGTCATAGACGAGCGGGAAGACATCCTCAATTGCGTCCCTGTCCCCCTCACGGATGCGCCGCAGGAGACGGGTCACATCTCCGCCATCGACCATATATGCCCTGTGTCCTGACTGTGTCTAAGTGAGTGCGCTGATAATACTAAAAATAGACGGTCCTGGCGCACCGTCTCCTGTCATCGCCAGCACCGCCGGGCGATCCGGGATGCTGCGGTCACCTATACGCCCAGGATTGCCGCGGCTGCTGACGCAGCCTCGCAATGACGGCCAGTATTACAGATCGCGAGCACCGGCGAAGCGATCCGGGACGTCTCTCTCGGGTCATCGCGAGCGCCAGCGAAGCGATCCAGGACGTCTCTCTCGAGTCATCGCGAGCGCCAGCGAAGCGATCCGGGACGCTGCGGTCGATTCAAGGTCCAGGATTGCCGCGGCTGCTGACGCAGCCTCGCAACGACAACCCGTACCACGGAGCGCCAGCGAAGCGATCCGGGACGCTGCGGTCGACTCAAGGTCCAGGATTGCCGCGGCTGCTGACGCAGCCTCGCGATGACGGCCCGAAAACCAACCGCTCGATGACCGGCTACCTGACCTTCACCATCGGCAGCACAACCCTCCTGCCGTCCGACGACAGTTCCGCGAAGTACGTGCCGCTGGCCACTTCGCGACCGAACGCGTCCATCCCGTCCCAATTCACCGCATACGCGCCGCCGGCATACCAGGCATCATCCACGAGCACGGCTAACTCCCGCCCCAGCAGGTCCACGATAGCGAGGCGCACGGCCGCCCCCCTCACCATGTTGAATCGAATCTCGGTGGTGCTATTGAACGGGTTCGGGAAGTTCTGGCGAGAGCGCGAACAAGCTTGTCGGCAGATCAACGTTTTCGATCGGCACGGCTCTACCGTCAACGGTAACGTAATCGCTCGGGCCACTCTCGACGGAATTGACATTGACCGCAGCCACGAAATAGTGATACGGCTCCGCCGCCACACCCGGCGCGTCCACGACGCTGGCCTCACCAGTGACAGTCAGCAAGTTCGCCGGATCCTGCATCGCCGCCACCGGATCCGGCGCGCCCGCAGATCTCACCCGGTACACCGCAAACCGACGCGCCTCCGGCTTGAATTCCTGCGGAAACGGAATATCCCAGGACACCTCAACCTCGACATCGCTCACCCACGTGCTGGCGATGTTGTACGGCACGCCGGGCTGCAATTGCTCCGACCACGGAAACGAAGGCGTCAACGCAGGGTAGCGATACAGATCCGTTTTCAGCGAATCCGCGAAGCCCTTCGACTGATAGTCCGTGATGTTCCGCGCCCGAAAGAAGACGCTCCCCGGGATATCATTGGTCCGATTGAACCGAACCTGCCGCGGAATTTCGGACGCACTGAACAGTGTACCCGAGAACGTGGACCGCTCGCTTCGGTACAGACCATGACCGGGGTATAGATGCCGGCCGCTGCTTACGGACATCCACCACGGAGCGAGCTTCCCGTAGTCCTGTGAACCCCCGAATGCCCAGTAGAGCTGTGGCACCAGGTAATCGATCCACTCATTGGCCATCCACGTCGGCGCATCCGCATAGATCACGTTGTACGCGTCGAGACCGGTTATGCCCGTCGGGGTTCCATTTCGCCAGATCCCGAACGGGCTGATCCCGTACTTCATATCCAGCTTGACCGCCGAGATCTGCTCGTGTACCTCTCGCACGAACGCGTTGATATTGTCTCGACGCCAGTCGGCAATGGATGAAAACGCCCCGCCGTATGTAGCGAACGTTTCGGCGTCCTGTGAGCCAATCTGGTTCGGCGGATACGGATAGAAGTAGTCGTCAAAGTGCACGCCGTCTATATCGTACCTCGTCACGACATCCACGATGACGTCAATCACGTACTGACGCGCTTCCGGAATACCCGGGTTGACGATACCGATCGCGTTGTTGATGTAGAGCAGCCACTCGGGATGTCGGATCGTCACGTGCGTCGTGTCGAACGTATACCCTCCACTGACGTTACGATTTGCACGAAAGGGGTTGAACCACGCGTGCAATTCCATCCCGCGACGATGCGCCTCCTGAACGGCAAATGTCAGCGGATCATAGAATGGGCTGGGCGCCTTCCCTGATTCCCCCGTCAGCCAGTACGACCACGGCTCGATGGGCGACTCGTACATGGCGTCCGATTCAGACCGGATCTGAAAGAAGATCGCGTTTACGCCTGCCTTGTGGAGTTCGTCGATCTGCCGCACAAGTGTCGCCTGCTGCTGCGCAGTGCTCAGCGACCGTGAAGTGGGCCAATCCAGGTTGACGACGGTCGCGATCCAGGCCCCTCGAAACTCGTGCTTCGGAAGCGGCTGCGACAGGGCGCCGGGAGCTTCGATCATCCCGGCAATGACTATGGCTGAAAGTAGTATCGTTCTATACATGGGCTTTCGCTATCTAATGACGACCATCTGTACGGTTCGAATCCTTCCCCCAAACCGCGCTCGAGTAAAGTAAACCCCGCTCGGCATTTCGGCTGCGTTCCACTCCAGCTCCACCGGTCCGGCGGCATACTGCCTATCGTCCGTTAGTCGGGCAACCTCCTCGCCGAGCAAATTGAAGACCGCGACCGAGAGGGGGCCGGGCTCAGGGAGATTGAGTCGAATCGTTGTCAGCCCTCTGAACGGATTCGGATAGTTCTGCATCAACTGGAACGAGTCCGGCATGTCGCCTTCCTGTTCCACGCCCGTGACAACCGCAGGACGCGTAATCGACAGATCGTCTATAACGATCGAGCCGGTCGCGCTTGCTCCGGCGGTGCGTGACAGCTGAATGCTGTCGAATCTCAGATTGCCGTCGAGCACTCCGTCCCCGATCCACACACCCGTGCCGTCCCTGCCCGGCCGCCACGAAATCAAACGCCACCCGTACCAGTCGATCGTATACCACGGACTGACTTCATGATTACCGGACGCGACCACCGGTACGCGATCGTCGACCGCGAAGCGAAAGAGCGTCCCGCTCCCATCGCCAAACACATAGGCCTCAAGCGCATATGTCGAGTCGAATACAACTGCCTTTGGCGCACCGCCCACCAGATACTCACGAATGAGCGTGCTGCCGGCGCCCTCCTCCCACTCGAAATCGACTCGCAACGCTGTCGCACTTCCGACTCCGAGATGAACGACCTGTGTCTCGGCAGAACGGGACGTCGAACCCGGGACGATCCCGGCCGTTGATCCGCTCTGACCCGGCGGCCACCAGTTGGTCGTGAGATCCGCTTCGAAATCGTCGACGATGTCCCGCTCGACACTCGTTGCGCCGGTTGAAAAATTGAACTGTTGCTGCGTCGTCCGCTGGTTGCCGACCAGATCCTTGAGTCCCGGCGCGAGCGTCACGATGTAGGACGTCAATGGCTGCAGCGCCTCAGACGGGAAGAACGAGAACACGCTCCTCTCCCCGACCGCTTGGTGCGCTTGCACACCGGCGACGGCGTCACCGGAGCTGGTGATCACGCGGACCTGATCTGGTGAAATGCTTGACGGGTCAACTTCCTCGTTGATTACCACCGTGACGATCGGATCCAGCTCGACACCCGCCTGCCGAATGACAGGGTACGTGTCGGCGATGCCGGGGGCCTGTGTATCCGCCGGTCCAGTCGTAAAGGATATCACAAACTCATCTCCGCCGACTCCGTCTCCGTTGCCGTCGAAAGGATCACCGAAGGTGCCGGTCGCCGACCCGTCTATCCTGAGTGTCATCGCTGTAAGCGGCAAGAGCGAATCCGGCCTGACGGTCAACGTAAAGTTGTTGTTCGACCACAGGAAACGTCCGCCGACGGCCGGCTCAAGCGAAAACGCACTCTCAATCGAAGTGCGATTCATGCCGCGGCTGAAATTGATGACGATCGGATCGACAATTCTGAAGGCCCCCGTCCCTTCCTCGGGAGTCGACGAGACGACCGTCGGAGGTACGTTCGATACCAGTTGAACATCGAAGAATGTGAAGAACGAGTCGACCGGTTGGACGAGAAACTCGTCTGCCTCGAAGCCGGGCGCAGCTACGGCGACGGTCTGCGTGCCGGGCGCCACGTTTTCCAGATAGTAGAATCCGTTTCGAAGCAGATTGGGATCGCCGCTGTAAAAACGAAACAGCGACGCATGGGTGTCGGTCGTGTATGTCTCTCCGCCGATCGTGATCGTCGCACCATTCAGCGCTTTTCCCGTCTCCGCATCGGTGACAAACCCGGTGACGATTCGCTCCGGCGGCCTTGGAATGCCCCAGAAATCGAGAATCGACCAGAAGAACGTGCGGGCTTCAAGGTGCTTCCACTCCTCGTTCATGTTGCGCTGGTTCTGGACCGAGCTCGTGTGGAAACCCGACTCGCTCAATTCGGACGGCATCGTCGTTCGGCGATTCACCGACAGATACGGTCCGCCGCTCGAGCACGCATTGGAGATAAACGACCCGTAGAAACTGCAGTCTCCACGCGACCCCCTCGTCGTGGTCCGCATGCCGCGCGTGAGGTTGTCCACCATGAAGCCACTCATGCGACTTCCGCCGGGAGGCGATTTCTCGGAGCCGTTGAGCAGCTGGCCCCACAGTAGCAGCGTGCTGTTTGGTATGGGCGACGACGACGCGTCACTGTGAATCGAATGAAACCAGTCGGCCGCGAGCGTATTGGCCATGTCCGACCGCTGAGAAAGCCCTACCTGCTGTAGGTCATTGGTACGGGAAAGATAGACGGTGTCGATGTCGGTCCGCGTCATCAGCAGATCTCGCAGCGCAAGAGCAACGCGCAGATTCTTCTCCGCCTCCGAGTAGTTGTAGATCCCCATGTTTTCCCGAGCACTGTGACCGGGATCGAGGAAGATGTTCCACCCTTCCAGTCCGGTGACCTGGGCCGCCGCCCCTGAGAAGACGAGGCATGAGAAAGCGAGCAGAAATATCGAGCGCATGTTCTTGCCCTAGTATGAAACGCCCAATTCGAAGAGCATACCTCGATCGTCAAACGCGATCCGTGACCCATCCGGCGACCAGACCGGATTCATCTCCAGTGCATCGCGCGTATCGGTCAGCTGAACGGTAGAGGACCCATCCGCACGTGCGGCGAAAAGATCTGATGACGTGATGACGTGGCCGTCATCTTCCGTTCTCATGAATACGACCCATTCGCTGTCGGGAGACCACTGTGGTCGATAACCTCTGCCAAGATCAATCGTCGTCGTCCCATCGGCCGAAATGACGAAAAGGTTGCCTCCGAGGATTTCAAATGCGGCGAGATTCCCATTCGGCGACTGCACCAGATTAAGTGGTTGGCCCGGCGGAGCAAGCTCCACGTTGATCAATGTCCCGGCGCCGGGATTGGCCACTGCGACGCGCTCTCCGCGAGTAATCAAAAGCGGTTCAGTGGAGACCGTTTTGCCGGCCGCGGCATCGACTGCGATCACCTCAAGCTGTCGTTGGTCATGAAGGACTACGTGCGCGGCATCGCGCGACCACTGTGGAAGGACCGGCATGTTCTCCCTGTATTCGGTAAGAAGTCGTTCGCTCCTCCCATCCATTTCCAGAAGCTTGACCGCGTCCGCACGTCGCCGACCCTCGAATCGAGCTACGCGCGTAAGTATTGCTGATCCGTCGGGCGACCAGCTGAAGCCGAAGCCCGCCGAACGATCATCCGAAATCCGGGTGACCCCGGTTCCGCTCTCGCTGGCGATCCAGATTCCGCGGTACGATTCGCTCGTGAAGGCCAGTCGCGATCCGTCGGGAGACCAGCGCGGCTGGATAAAGTGAATGCCCGCATCCGCAACGAGCGGCGTCGGCCCATCGATCACGCGAAGGGCTGCCTGGCCGTGCACGCCCGACGGACTCAACAGGGCGCAGACAGCGACGAGGCTGACAAGCAGGAGAGGTGTTGTGGTTCTCACGGACGCAACAAAGAAGTAAATCGTTTCAGGGGCTACGTTCCATGCTTCCCGGGGATCCACGGACACGCGGATCTGCCCGATAACAAACTAAAGGCCAAAGAAAAGGGGCTCCAGTACGCCGGGGCCCCTCTTCTTCAACCATTATCAGGACAGGATTGTCCTACTTCAGAAGCGTCATTGTACCGGTCATCAACTCCGCACCGACCTGGAGGCGATACAGGTATACGCCGGACGAGAGGTTGTCCGCGTTGAACGTCGCTTCGTACGTACCCGGCATCATTGGTTGATCGACAAGCACCGCGACTTCGCGACCCATCAGATCGAACACGCTCAGACGCGCCTGGCCCGACTCCTTGAGGGCGAACTCGATAGTCGTCGACGGATTGAACGGGTTCGGATAGTTCTGCAACAGTGTGTAGCTATCCGGAACGGTCGAGTCCACCTGATCGATAGAGGTTGAACCCACCGTGTAGTAGTACATCGCAGGTGCAGTCTGGCTGAATTGCGTGGTCCACGCCGTATTGCCATCGTTGCTGAACGCAAGACCGCGAGGACGTCCAGCACTTTCGACGCAGACATTGTCCACGAAGGTCAGGCACTCACCCCAGACGATGGTTCCAAGTGCCGTCTCTGCGGCATCACCATCGGTCACGTCCGCGAGCGCGAATTCGTACCAGGTATGCGAATTCCAGCTCGACACAACCGGGGTACCGTCAGGAAGCATGTAACGGTTCGGCGTATCGTTGCCCGAACCAGCCGCCACCCAGATGTTTCCGGTGGCGCGGTTGATCGTAATCGACTCGCTGTCCATGCCCCGAAGTACCGTACCGACCGAGTCCCATGCAGAGAACTCATCGGCCCGCTGGTACAGAATGATCGCGTGGTTCGTGTAGCCTGCCCAGATCACCGAATTCCCATCCGGTGCCACCTCGAACGAGCGATGGAACCCGACCGAAATATCTGCCACGTTGCTGAGGTCGCTCAGGTCAGTCGGGCTTATCTCGCGCGGTGATGCAGCGTCTCCACTGCATACGGATCCGACATAGATGTTACCCGTGTCGGTCGCAACCGCTGCGGAGCCGAGGGCGCAAAAGTCCGGATCGAATACTCGTTTCGGAGTCTTGGCCGTCGCTATCCCGTCACCGTCTCCGACAGAAGTGTGATCGAGATAGTAGAGTACCTTTCGTGCCGACAACAGGATGTCACCATTGGCATCAACACCAAGACCGCGCCCGCTGTTGCCCAGAGGGTCGAGACCCAGCGTATCGGTTCCACCACCCGGAAGGGACACAAATTTGACGGTTTCGACGAGGTTCATATCCGCGGTGAACACATAGATGGCCAACGCATCCACGTAGACGCCACCGCCAGTGTCGACGCTGTCGGTCAGACTGAATGGCAAGAACCATACCCGGTCCATACCATCAACAGCAAGCCCGTGACCCGATCCAACGCCGTTATCAAGGAGTATCTGCGGCCAGAATTCGCCCTGCAGCGTCCACTCGGTCTGGGCGTTCGCCTGCACCGGGATGAACAGCAGTGCTGCGAATAGTACCAGTACTTTCTTCATTGGTGTCATGCCTCTTTCGATGGTTCTTAATTAGTCTGTAAAGACTTACTGAGGGTCAGCGCACACCCTCACGTTGTGTATTGATCCGAACGATGTCTGCGCTCGTTCCCGATACAGCATTCGCTCTCTGGGATACGTAAAGGAACGGATCCGGTCCCCATGCAAGACGAAAAGCCGTGGGGGCGAGAACTCCGGGGTAAAGATACTCCCAGGATTGGTCCGGACGCACTAGCAAAATCGGATCCGGCAGGTCGGTGCCGACGAGGAGCTCCCCGTTGGCTGCGAATGCCAGAGAGCGCCCGGGTACGAATTCGACCCCAACCGCGTCCGTTATCGAGAAGAACGTCTCAGGTGTACCCGGATTTCCGCCGGCATCGAGCGGAATGCGTTCCACCGTCGCGATACCCTCTCGCTCGACGGCCACGTACAGAAATCCACCGAATACGTTTATGTCACGGACGGTGCCTGTGAAGTCGACATTGAGAGGAGTCTTGTCGGGTGCGATACGGAAGAGCTGTTCGTTGGCGCCTCCCGCCCACAGATTGCCGGCATCATCAAACTCGATCGCCGTCAGTCGAACATCGCGATCTGCCAGCGCCGTCCAGGTTTCCTGACTCCCGCCTCCGGGACCAAACCGGAAGACCGCACGCAGATTTCGCACGGCGTACAGGTAGCCGTCCGGACCAAACTCGAGATCGTCCCATCTGAATGTCGACGAGATGAAGTCTGTCCTGACACCGTCCGGCGTAATTTTCTGAATGCCCGCGGGTACCGAGTTCTCGTTTATCGATACGTAGGCGTTCCCGTCGGCGTCCGTCGTAATCGCTGCCGGCTCTTCGAACTTGCCGATGTTCGCGAACGACGCGGCCGCCGGGTTCAGCTTGTAGGACAGGCTGTTGCTGAAATTCTCGGCGCCCACGACGGCAACCCGAATGGTTACATTGTCGGAAGGCTCATTCGGAGCAACCGCAATGATCTGGGTCTCGGAGCTCGACAGGATCACAGCGCGCGTGGCGCCAAAGTAGACCACCGCATTGCTGGCCGTCGCTGAGAAATTCTGGCCCGTGATCGTTACGGTCGAGACTCCCGCCAGAGCGGAATCCGCCGGGCTGACGCTGGCAATGACGGGATCTGCCGCGAATGTCGCGTCCGGATCGAACAGGCTCGACGTCGAGTCCGTGTCGCAGGCCGATCCCACGATCAGAAAACCGGCAAGCATGACGTGCCAGAGCCGAATCGACAAGCTATTACTCGTAAGACTAGGACTCATAAGAGCTCCTGTGTTCACGTTGTTGAATCGGTTTCTCTAGATGCCAAGTGACAACGACACTCGGTGCACCGACGAGAAGATGCCAAAATTCGTGTAAGCATAGTCGGCGCGAATACCGAAGCGCCGAATACCGACGCCCAGGTTGATGCCCTGTTCATCGGTCGGGAAGACGTATCCCGCTCGAAGCGCGAGCGTCTCCATGAACTGGTACTCACCGCCGATCTTCAATTGCTCCGGAAAGTCTCTCGGGTGCTCCGCATCTACCGAAAGCGTAAACCCGTGCATGTCCGAAACGCCGACCGCCATCAGGTCGGTCAGATCCATCGCCACTCCGATCTTCAGCGTCAGCGGCAGTTGGAAACTCTCTTCTTCATAGACGATCTCCTTCGCGAAATTGCGTGCCGCAAAGGCGAACGTCAAACTCTCGAAGCCCGTCTTGTACAGAATGCCGAAGTCAAAAGCAGCGACGCTCTTCGAGTTTTCCGACATGACCATTGAGCCGTCATCTGCCAGGTTGTCAACTGTGTTTCCCAGATCCTGCTTGACGTACTTGACGACGCCTCCAACAGAGAAGCGGTCGGTGACGGACTTGGCGTAACCGAAGCCGATCCCGAATGCGTCAGGTGATACGAGCGGCGTATCGACAAAACCCTGGTCGTTATTTGAGCGGATCGTTCCCTGAAGGGATCCGTAGTCGACGAAAAGCAGTGAGAAACCAAAGACACCCCAACGGCCATCTTTCGGCCGGACGGAAAGGCTCGCCTGGTTGTAGTTGATATCTGCGATCCAGCCGACGTACCCGAAGGATGAATCAAAGAACCGCGACTGGAATGCCAGAGCGGCAGGGTTGTAAAAGATGCTGGCCGAACTACTGAATGTGCCGGCGGTCACCGCGTCGCCGAGTGCGGCTGCACGTGCGTCCACAGAGACACTCAGAAACTTCATTCCCGTCTGGGCCAGTTTCTTCTGTTCTCCCGAAGCCGAGCCCTGTCCGCTGACCGTGGGGGTCAGCGTCAGCGCCAGCAGCATCGCGAGGACTGTTACTCGTTCTCTCATGAGCAGTCGCATGGTTTCGGGGCGCCGCAAGAGCGCCACGGCTCAGCGTATGATGATAAACTTTCGGATGGCCTTCTCCCCTGTCCGGAAAAGCACTTCGCCTGTTCCTGGATCCGTTGCGTCCTGCGTCACGGTGACTACCGCGATATAGAGTCCGCTGGCAACGACCTGCCGTGAGGCTGTCGTATGATCCCAGAATGCGTCACCGCTTCCGTCAGAATGCTCGATGATATCGACCAACTCACCAAGCTCCGTGTAGATTCGAATCTCACAGAAGCCGGGGATATTGAAGAATGCGAGCTTGTCGGTTTGATCCGGGAATCGTACTCCGGGGCTCGATCCGAGATTGAACGGATTGGGTACGATGCGCAGACCGGGCAGGATCAACTCGCCGGTCTCAGCATCTGCGATACATCGAAACTCCTCTCCCTCCGGACATGCGCGATCGTCGAACGACGACCCTGCCTGGCGCTTGAGCCTAGCCGGCGAATACGTCTGCGTATAGTACCGGCTGCTTCGAAGCGGGCGACCGGCGGGGGTCAGGCCCGTCCCGTCATTGGTCGACCCGTTGTCGGCCGCAACGATATAGTAGTAGTAATCGATTCCACGGATGGGCGTTGTGTCGTCGAACTCGCGGTCCGCCGGGCCTGCAGTATGTACGAGTGTGTACGTGCTATCCGCACGACCGCGCGCCCGGTAAATCTCAAAGCCACTCGGAGCCGGCTCATCGGCGAAGACGTCCCACACCAGGCTGATGCGATCGCCGCCACCCGTCACTTCGAACGTACTGGGCGGAGCAGGGGCACGCGGAATCGCATAACCGGACTCAAAGTTTGCGATGGCGCGGCGAAATGTCTGGAAGAGGGAGTCACGACTCGTAAACACCCACTCGTTCTTGGTCTTGCTGACGACCTGCCCGTTGACCTCATAGGGAATGGCCAGCGCGCCGTTGTTGCCCGACTCCCGGTACGCGCTTCCAATAGCCAGGTTGGCCTCACGGCTCAGGCCCGCCGCTCCTTCTGCCATCACAATACGAACACTCTCCCCTGGACCCAGCGTGTAAGGACCGAAGCCGTTTGCGTTGGACAGACCTCCAGGCGTACCAAGAGAAGGATCACCCGTCGGATTCAGGAATCCCGGCAAGCCGCTTGGTTCGACGACATCGGCATGACGAGGGGATTTGTGCCCGGCGGACATGACGCTGTATTCCGTCCGCATCTTGTCCGGATTGAAGGCGTCATTCTGCGACTGATATCCATCGTCCGATCCGATCCAGGAGGTGGTTGACGGCTGCGACAGGTCGTCGGTGGGATCCGTCGCAGACGCGTCGGCGTGGAGCGTGACGATACCCACAAACTGCGAGGCACCGAGACGACCCAGTGTGTCCGTCGTCGCAATGTTGACCGCCGGCGCGGCCGGTGGCATGATGGGTCCACCGATATTGTCATAGGCGGTAAACGGAGGGAACTTGCCGTGCCACGTAAACTGTGCACGGAACTGCTCGTTTGGCGGGTCCACCTTCACACCGTCGCCCCGCGTGTCCAGCATGGCGTTGAGTCCCCACCCCGTACCGTTGCCGACCACATAGCGGGTCTCCTTGGCGACCGACAGTCGCCACTGAGAAAAGAAGTACACTCCCTCAAGAGTCTGATTTGGAAGCTCAATCTCAGCGTCGCCGTCCGTGTTGCCCGTGTTCGTGTAGGTGTACTCGATGACGTGGTAGTTGTCGTGGTACTCCTGGCTGAACTGCATGATCTTACGCTCCATCGTGATTCCGAGCAGCGTGTTGACCTCATTGATGATCATGCGATCAGGTACCATATCCGGGTCAACTTCATCGTTGACCATCGCGGCCTCGGCTTCCGATACCTCCCCGTCCACCGTCACTATTGGGGGCGTAAACCGACTGACGTCGACGAAACGAACCGGAAAGAATTCGCCCGCTCCCGAAACTCGCGGACCGACGTGGACCACTCTCTCTGCCCAATCCTGTCCCCTGTCGTCGGTCACGTTCAAGGCGCCGATCCATAGCGCCTTGGCAGCCTGCATATCCGTGAACCGGTAGATACCGGGCCACCGGAGACCGTCCTGCTGTGTTCGGATAAAGCCGCACTCCTCACACTCACTCCCGATTTCGGAGTACCAGTTGTGCATGGAGCCGGCCGACATCCACTTGTTGAGGAACTGGCCTTGAGTGTCCTGGGCAACAAGGAAGACCGCGACTACACCCAGGAGGTATCCGTATCGCGAAAGAGTCATAGACCAACCATAAGATGTTCTTCATGTGCGGGCGAATCGGCCCGACCTAGAAGTTGATTCTCACTCCGAAATACACGTCGCGTGGATCCAGGAACGTCAGGAACGATTGGTTCGGCATGTCGATGTACGCCTTGTCGTCAAGGACTTTCTGAACCCGATCCGGGTCGGCGTTACGCCACTCTCCGTCCGAATACACAATGTGGCTCTTCGTTTCGAACTCGTAATAGATCACCTGCGACCTTGGCGTCGTCTCCGAAGTGCGCGACTGAATACCCAGCATCGGCTGATACTCGACATCGTCTCCCCGATACTCGCCGATCTTGTCACTACCGGGAATATTGGGATAGTCGGGCGACTCAGGAAGATGCAGCGACAGCAGGTAGGCATTCTGATCAACGCCGTCAAAGAAACCGTTGAATGACAGTTGCTTTCGATTAAGCACGTTGAAGATGTCGACGAAGAACTGCATTCGCCTTCCGCTGGGAAGATCGAGGCTCTTCGTAAATCGAAGATCCACTCCCCATGAGTCCTTGAACTCCACATTGTTCAATACACCGGGAACGGAGCCTCCACCTGTCCACGTGTACTTGCTGCCCTCTTGCCAGCGACCGATGAAGCTGATTCGCCAGTCGCCCAGCAACCGCCCGTATTCTGACGGAACGAGCACATCGATGTTCGCCCGGGCGTAGGGCCTTGGCACGGGGCGCGACGATGCGTTTCTTCGCTCGGTGTCATCATTCTCGAAGTTCCGCTGGACCGTAGTGTTCTCGTTGATCCGGCGGAATCCGAAATAGCCCGAAGAGAACACCATGTACGTATAGTTGAGAAAGCCCTGCACCCAGCGACCCCGGTTGCGCGAAAACGTGACCTCAAATCCGCGGATATCCTCGAAGCTGTTCGGCTCCGTCTGGATGTACTGTGTCTGGCCGTCTCGGCTCGTGTACTCAACGAGGTACGGCTGTAGCGAGATGTCCTTATAGTATCCCGCCAGCCGTAGCAAATACTGCCCGAACAGCGACTGCTCAAACCCGATTTCATAGGCAATCGTGCGCTCAAGCGGATTGTTCGGATTGGCAATTCGCGTCACCTGACCTGTAGACGTAGCGAACCGAAGCAGGTACAGGTTGTCCGAGGTTGGCAGTTTTCGAAAATGGCCGTAGTTGAAGAACAGCTTGCTGTTAGTCGTGATGGGGAAGGAGACTCCTAACCGCGGACTCAGCGTGAAGATCGCGTCACTCGACTGCCGCTCGAGCAACGTGTCGAGGCCAGCTGATAGACGGGCGGAAAACGCCGCCGAGAAGGGGTCGTACGTCCACCAGTCCGAACCCGCCGTAAACATATCCAATCGAAGTCCGACGTTCGCGACCATGCCCTGAAACTCGAGCTTGCCCTGAGCATATGCCGCCCCTCTCACGGGGCTCTCGTCCCACTTCGACTGTTCGTCCGAAGACGGAAGGAATGCGTCGACGCGACCGTAGTTCACCTCGCTGTCCGTCACGTTGAGTTCGAGTCCGCTCTTGATCAGCAGTACTCGATTCAACTGACGTGTGACGTCTCCGCGCAGGCTGTAGTTGGCGATGAACGTGGAATCGCGCGAGTTGCTCATGCCAACACCCGTTCGCATGCCGTCCACGCCGAACGTCGGCGCCGGCTGAAACCCGAACGGCGCCTCGTCGAATCCGACGCCGCCGATTGTGATGGCGGGCGACTCGTCGCGAAGACGGCCGGGATTCGAATCGTACTTCGACTGCGAGCGGGCAAGACGTATCTCGTAGAATGTCTTGTCGTCCGTCGCATGCGTGAACGTGGCACCCACCAGATTGAAGCGTTCGCGGTACGGCGTCCAGTAGTCGGTCGAGAAGATCCGGGTGTCAATAAAACTGATCGCTGCTCAACTCGCCGGCAATGCTGAACGGCGACCGGAACACACCCGGTTGTCCGGATCGGCTGCTTGCCGTGCCTTCGGTCTCCCCGAAAAGCGCCTCGACCGCGAGTTTCATTCCCGGCTTCAGATCCGATGTCACCTTCATGTGGAAGGTCTGCTGCTCGAAGCGGTCGGTGAACAGCGGAATCATGTACATCTCCTGATCCCTGCGGTACGAAGCGTAGAACCGCGTGCCCTTCACGATAGGGCCGCCAAAACCGACGTCCACCTGATAGTCGGGCGTGGCGATCTCCATGTCCTTCCGATGCTGCCACAGGAACGCCTGCTGCAAGGCCGACGGGGACAGGTCGTTGGTCGGATCGTCATCCTTGAGAAGATCGTCCGCGATCGAAATCCACCCTTCCCAGTTCCGATACTGTGCCTGCGTATACTCATCCCAGGCACCGCTCTGCGTGCCCGTGAACGCAACATCCGGGTCTACCAGTGGCCGGATCCAGTATGAATTGGCGTCGTTTGCGTTTGGGCCGAAGTGCTTCTGCGCTGGAGAGCTGTACCGCAGGATGACGTCGCCAGAGAAGCGGTCCTGCCGTCCTTCCTTCGTTACGACGTTCAGGACGCCCGAGCGGACCTGCCCGTACTCTGCGTTGAAGCCGCCCGTCAGAAGCTGTATCTCGTCGATCGACGCGAGGCTGATGTTCGTGAACGGAGAGTTGTCGCGTTCGTCTCGAAGTGTCAGTCCGTTAAGGTTGAACAGAATCTCGTCCGAACCGCTGCCGCGGACCGAGAGTCCCTGTACGCCCGCCTGCAATCCCACTACGGAAGCCACGCTGTTTGCCGGCAGCGCCTCAACCTCGGATGCGGAAATGTTGGCCTGGCTCGACGATATGTCCGGCTGGACCACCGGGCGAGCAGCCGTTATCGTCACCTCCTCCAGACCAAATGCTTCTTCTTCGAGGGAGAAGTTGATCGTGGTCGTGAGATCAATATTGACACGTACGCCTGCGAACGTCTGCCGGGCGAATCCAACGAACGAGGCTTGCACGTCGTACGTGCCGGGCTTGACGTTCAGAATGGAATAGTAGCCGTCGAGATCCGAACTGGTGCCCTGCAGCGTGCCGACAATCACGACGTTGACGCCGGGGAGCGGATCACCGGATGCGGCATCCGTTATACGGCCCGCTATTTTGCCCGACTGGCCAAGCGCTGACGGTGCGACCATCAGCAACATCACGGCAACGAGAATCGCTACCCTGAGGGATCGGATACGAGCAGGAAGTTGACGCCGACGGTGACTGCGCAATCGCCAGACAACCGTGTCACGGACTGCGCCTTTCAATGAATCGAAACTTGGCATCGAAGCATGACCCTCACAGATACGATTCTTGCTCGAACGTACTGACTAATCCAGACGGGATCAACCCGGTTATCCCCTATTATTTTGCCCAGAGGTAAGAAAAACGCAACGCCCGGGCCACCTCGTTCGCACTCCGAAAGACGCTCTGTCGTTGATGGACAATCGATTGGCGACCGCAAGCGTCTGTTATTCATCGGCTTGCCGAGGCACTGGAAATCGCGTGTCTGCCGAACTGCTCGGACTCGCGTCCCCGATTGCTTCACACGCTACAATCGTTCGCCCTGAGAAAAGAGGGTGGGTCACTGATGGCTCCGCGACTTCTCGCAAGGGGCCGGCAGAACATCATCCACCCGGCGGCGGAGGTGGCGGCGGTCGTTCGAAGTCCATCGAGTCCCGCGGCGGCGGAGGTGGACGATCACCAAAACGGCGTCGGCGCCCCTCCCTCCGCGGCCGGCGGCCGGTCGAGTCGTCCAGCATCGGCGGAAGGCCGGGCTGGAACGGGCCGCGGCGACGGAATCTGGTTCGATCATCCAGCCGATTCATTTGCTCGTCCGTCAGGATGTTGGCGAGCTCCACCTTGACGGAGTCGTTCAGGGCACGCATGACGGCGCGCGACTCGCGCATGGCGGCTATCGCCTTCGGCGCAGCGGAGTCCAGAATCTTCCGAATGGCTTCGCGCTGCTCGTCGCTGGTGGGCTGTATCACCTCTTCCATGTGCTCGCCGAACCCGGCTGGATTCATCAGCCCCCCGATATGGTCCAGACGTTGCCGGACGAAGTACCCGTTCGTCAGCGCCCCGAGAATCAACCCGATCACCAGAGTGGCGAGCAGGAGCAGCACGGATTTCGTTTTTGGAGACATAGTATTGATGGTCAATAGGCTCGTAGTTCGGAGGGGTCAAATACCCTGTAGATAGAACAGGCTTTCCAGATCGCCGGATGGAAGACCGAACGCTGCGTCGATGGTCGACGAGGCCAGATCTGATCCACGCGAATCAAGAACGTTGTAGGCGCCCAGGCCGATAACAACCAGCACGCACGCCGTGGCCAGCCGCAGGAAGACCCATTGCATCGACTCGTACAAGGCCGGCCATCGCGTCGATGCGGAACCGACGAGCTTTCTTACCACACGCTCGCTGAAGTACGGTCCGAAGGACTCCGCCCGGCCATCGAGAAGAAGCCCCTGCATGTTCTGCACGCGGCGATACTCTGCCGCCAGAACGGGATCAGCGTCGATGGCCTGACGGCACGAGGTCGCTTCCTCGTCGGACAGCTCGGCTCGCAGCAGCCTCAACATCACATCTCTATCAATTCTCATAATGAACCTCCGTGGAGGAGTTCGTAGCCATGTTTCAATATTCGTGTCCGGTTTTGACGCTCTCCGGCATGACCGGCGCGAGAATCATCTCCATCTTTTCGAGGGCCCTCGAGAGGCGTGACATCACCGTCCCGACGGGAAGGCCAAGCATTTGCGCCGTCTCCTTCGTCGAGAGCTCCTGGAGCATCCGAAGCACGACCACCGCACGGTGCTCCGGTCCGAGCCGTTGCAACGCGTCGTGGACGAGCTCCCGTTTCTCCGCCTCTTCGTAGGTGCGGTCCAGATCAACCGAGTCATCCGGTAGATCGAATTCTTCTGCATCTGACGATGTAAAGCGGCTGATAAATCGCTTGCGTTTCCGGATCGCTTTCAGCGACTGGTTGATGGCGATCCGTGTCAGGTACGTCCCCACTGTTGAGTCTCCTCGAAAACGGTCGAGCGCGCCATGGAAACGGATGAATGTTTCCTGGCCTACGTCCTCCGCTTCAGGGCCCCTGCCCAGCATCCCGATTACGGTTGCAGCTACCATGCCCTCGTACTTTTCAACAAGGAGTTGAAACGCCTGGCTGTCGCCGTTGCGGGAGCGCTCGATGAGCCTCTCGTCGGAGATCGCGTCGGACTTCACCATACCGCTCTTTCGTTGGTCCGTCTTCAGCTTTTCGGCTCCGGCGCGCACCGGAAGGCCGCCGCCAGGGTCTTGTTTCATGTGATTGTCGACGGTTAGACCCACCTCATCCGCACTTCATTCCCATCGCCGGACCGTTCGCCGGTTGATTCCGACCACTCGGCGCCGGACAGGGCGTCGTGTGGAATGAACGGTGAACAGCGTGGATCAAACAGGCAAATCAGCGCGGCACGTGTGATCACAACAAACTAGATGATAGAGAGGACAGACGATGACAGGAATCAAAAAACTCAGCGCAGTCTTGGCAACGATATTCCTGACTGCGGCTCTCGGCCTGTCAGCCTGCGACAGTTCGACGGTAGATACGGATACGACGGCTTCGCTCGATGAGAGCTCAGGCGAGCTGATGAGCGTCCTCGTCGCCGACATCGGCCTCACCAGCACCCAGCAGACGCAGGTCGCCGCGATGTTCGAGAAGAACGGAGATGCTCAGCATGAACCTGGCTTCCTGTGGACCGTTGCCGCCGACCTCCAACAGCGGCTGACGGATGAGCAGAAGCAACGCCTCTTTGACAAGGCGGCGGCGGGTCCCGGCGAAGGCACCGGGCAGGGCTTCGGCCAGCGGTTCCAGCACCAGAGCGGAAGCGGATTCGGCGGACAGGGCGGTTTCCAACACCAGGGTCGCCGGGGTGGTGACGGGTTCGGACCTCTTGCTGACCTTCTCACGGACGAGCAGAAAGAGCAAGCCCAGGCAATCCATGAGTCTGTGCGCGCTGAACTCGAAGCGTTGAAGGCTTCTGTCGACGCGGGCGAGATCACCGCGGAAGAGGCACGTGTAGCCAGGCAGGAGCTTCGTGACTCCGTGCGCGAGCAGATCCAGGCACTGCTGACCGACGAACAGAAAGCAGAGCTTGAAGCACTGAGAGCGGAGAGAGAGGCCGAGCGGGAGACACGGCGCGAAGAGGCCAGACTTGTTCGCAATGACGTGCTGGGGCTGGACGCAGACGAAGCCGCGGCATTCGACGCCATTTCGGAAGGCAACCGGGCCACGGCCGAAGCGCTTCGGGAGCAGGTCAGGAATGGCGAAATCACGCGCGATGAGGCGCACGCCGCCATGCTGACGCTGCGCGACGAGCGCAACACGCAATTCGCCGCGATGCTTGACGAAACGCAGCTTGAGATCGTGCAAATCCACGACGCGCTGCAGATGAGAATGAGGCACCACGGCCTGCGCGGGCAGGGCGGCGGCCAGGGCGGCCCACAGGGCGGTCGTAGATCCGGCCCCGGTGGCGGACACGGTGGACAGTTCGGGAGTGGATCCGGTTTCGGCAGCCGCGGCTGATAATCGGCCGTCACTTCCCGGAAAGGGCCTTCGCCAGACGAGCGAGGGCCCTTTTTTTGTGCAGTTATTTGTGCAGCGCGGACATGATCCGGCGTGGTGGCTACCCATCCCCCACACTGACACAATCTGTCGGATCCTTTGTGGGCGTGCAAAACAATATGTTTCACATTTTGCGCCGATTTGTTGCAACATATCGTAACGTTGCAACGCCTGATCGGCCCCCGGGCGTCATTGAGGCGGGTTGGGGGATTATGGCACACCGTGTGCAACACAACGGGTCAACGAAACCACCGGCCTGATCCCTGGACCCCACATGCAATCACTTTCGAGGCGACGCTTTCTGAGGATTTCGACCGGCGCCGTTGGTGCCGCCGCCGCCGGCAGCACCCTGCTCCCCGGCATTGCCCGGGCCGCATCAGGATCGTCCGCCACGGGGGTCGTCGAGAAAATTCCGACGTACTGCGACATCTGTTTCTGGAAGTGCGGCGCAATCGCCTACAAGCGGGACGGCAAACTGTGGAAGATCGAAGGGAATCCGGATGACCCGCTCAGTCGGGGACGCCTGTGTCCGCGCGGCACCGGAGGAATCGGCGCACACTTCGACCGCGATCGACTCACATCGCCCCTGATGCGAAAGAAGAACCGCGGCGAAGAAGAATGGGTGGCCGTGACATGGGACGAAGCGCTGACCTACATCGCGGAGAAGATGCGGGACATCAAATCCCAGCACGGTCCGGAGGCCATGGCGCTGTTCAGCCACGGAATCGGCGGAACGTTCCTGAAGCACACCATGAAGGCGTACGGCACGCCCAACATCACCGCCCCGTCCTATGCACAGTGCCGGGGGCCGCGTGACGTCGGTTTCAATTTGACCTTCGGCGAGGGCGTCAGCACCCCGGAACGAACAGACATTCGGAATTCCAGATGCCTCGTTCTCATCGGCTCTCACCTGGGCGAGAACATGCACAACACGCAGGTGCAGGAGTTTGCCGAGGCGGTCGAGAATGATGCGTCGATCATCGTAGTCGACCCGCGCTTTTCGGTCGCCGCCGGAAAGGCCAAGTGGTATCTGCCCATCAAGCCGGGCACCGATACCGCCCTCCTGCTCGCGTGGATGAACGTGATCGTCACGGAAGAGCTCTACGACAAAGAGTATGTCGATAGCTACGGATTCGGGTTCGACGCCTTCCGGGACTCCATCAAATCCTACACACCGGAGTGGGCCTATCCGATCACGACCATCGAGCCGCACGTGATCCGCGAGACGGCGCGTGAAATGGCTCGCAACAAGCCCGCCACGCTGATTCATCCCGGTCGACACGTTACGTGGTATGGTGATGATGCACAGCGCAGCCGCGCCATCGCACTCCTCAACGCCCTGATGGGCAGCTGGGGACGACGCGGCGGATTCTATGCGCCGGCCAGCATGGACGTGCCCGCCTATCCGTACCCCGACTATCCCAAATCCACGCGGGGCAAGGTCGACAACCCCGACGCGAAGTATCCATTTGCCGACGGCACCCTGACTACCGGCATTCGGGAGGCGACCATCACCGGCAGTCCTTATCCCGTCAAGGGGTGGATGGTGTACGCTACGAACCTGCTGCAGGCTCTGCCAAACATCGACGAGACCATCGAGGCCATCCAGCAACTGGACCTGCTCGTGGTGGTCGATGTTGTTCCAAGTGAAATCGCCGGATGGGCCGATGTTGTTCTCCCGGAGTCGGTATATCTCGAACGTCACGACGAGTTGAACGTCGAGTGGTTTCGAGAACCGTTTGTCGCACTCCGGCAGCCGGTGGTGGAGTCACCCGCTGATCAGAAACCCAACTGGTGGATGGCGAGACAACTCGCCATCAAACTCGGTCTCAAAGAATACTATCCCTGGACGCACATTGAAGAGTACCTCGATTATCGCCTGACTGCCGCCGGAATGAGTCTGGCCGAACTCAAGAAAAAGGGGATCGTGCGAGGCGAAAAGCAACCCGTCTTTTTCGACGAGGGGCTACCTCCTGTCTTCGAGACTCCCTCCGGCAAGATCGAATTCTATTCGCCCCAGCTGGCAGCGGCCGGCTTCGACCCCGTGCCTCGCTTCGTCCCGCCCGATGAACCACCACCGGGGACGTTCCGACTTCTCTACGGAAGAGCCCCGGTTCACTCGTTCAGCCGGACACAGACAAACCCCCTTCTCGCGGAAATGATGAGCGAGAACGAGGTATGGGTCAACGCGGGTATCGCCAGGCGCTATGGACTACGGTCCGGCGATCGGATACGCCTGAAGAATCAGGATGGCGTTGTGTGCCAACCGGTTCGGGTAAAGGCTACCGAGCGCATACGGTCCGACTGCGTCTATATGGTGCACGGATTCGGGCACTGGGCGCGGGGGCTGAAGAGCACCTACATGAAGGGAGCCAGCGATGCACAGCTGATCACAAGGTACAAGACCGATCCTCTCATGGGTGGCACAGGATCAGGTATGAATTTCGTTTCGCTTGAGGTGGAGGTCTAGGAGATGGCACGATTCGGAATGGTCATAGACACCACCAAGTGCGTCGGCTGCATGGATTGTGTTGTCGCCTGCAAGACTGAGAACGACGTCCCCGAAGGTTACTGCAAGGACTGGATCACCGAGGAAGTCCAGGGTCGGTTCCCGGACGTCCGCATGGAGATCCGCAGTGAACGATGCAATCACTGCGACAATCCGCCGTGCGTGCATTGTTGTCCCACCGGCGCGAGCCACGTTGAGGAATTCGGCAACACGGTGCAGGTCGATCCCGACCTGTGCATCGGCTGCAAGGCCTGCCTGGCTTCGTGTCCGTACGACGCGCGCTTCATTCATCCCGACGGATACGCGGACAAGTGCACGTTCTGCATGCATCGCGTGAAAGAAGGGCTTGAGCCCGCGTGCGTGGCCGTGTGCCCGACGCGCTGCATGTACTTCGGCGATCTGGACGACCCGAACAGCGAGGTATCCAGGCTCATCCGTGCACGGCGCGGTCACACGCTGACGCCTGAAGCCGGCACTCAACCACGCATTCACTTCCTCAACTGAGACACGCATGCTGGAACTGACCAACACCCGATCAAACCTCATGATCGACCCCGTCATGCACATCTGGGGATGGGAGATCCCGGTCTACCTGTTCCTCGGTGGACTGGTCGCCGGCATGATGATCATCTCCGGTTACTTCCTTCTTTCCGGTCGTCACAGCAACACGCGCTGCGCGTGCTTCATCCTTCCGGGACTGAGCATCGTGCTGCTGTCGCTCGGTATGCTGGCGCTGTTTCTCGACCTGGAGCACAAGCTGTCATTTCTGGAGACTGTACACCACGTTCCAGATCAAGTCCCCGATGTCATGGGGCTCGTGGATTCTGCTGCTGGTCTATGCCGGGCTCGCAGCCGGCTTTGTTCTACGGCTGCCGCAACCGTTTGCGAAACGCTTCCCCGTTCTCAAGACGGCATCGGAAAACCTGATGGGTCACCCGTTCGCGGTTAAGAGCATCGGGGCGATAAACATGGTGCTGGGTACACTCCTGGGAGTCTACACGGGCATCCTGTTGAGCGCACTCGGCGCCCGGCCACTCTGGGGAAGCTCACTTCTGGGGCCACTGTTCCTCGTATCCGGACTATCGACGGCGGCGGCCTTCGTGCACCTGATCGCCCGCGATCGCAACGAGCGCGAGTTACTGGCCAAGGCGGATAATGGATTCCTCGTGGCCGAACTCATCTTCATCGTCCTGTTCATTGTGGGCCTGGCCACCGCGTCGCAGGTGCACATGAACGCGGCCGGCTTACTGCTTGGCGGCCCGTACACGGCTGTCTTCTGGGTCCTCGTTGTAGGCCTCGGCATTGTCGTGCCACTGTTCGTTCAGCTGCTCGCCGTGAATCACAAGATCTCTCATACCGCGGTCGCTCCACTGTTTGTCATCGCAGGCGGACTCCTGCTTCGGTTCGTCATCGTGTACGCCGGCCAGGCAAGTCACTGGCTACCCTAATCCACACCAACCTGACATGTCTGCAACAGCTATAAAACCACCGGGAGCGGCGGCCGAAATGACGGCCCGGAAGCCGGCGCCCTACACAAATCCGTACCTGGCCGGAATCGGGCTCGGCCTGGTCCTGCTCGCGTCCTTCGTGATCATGGGCCGGGGTCTCGGGGCTTCGGGCGCTATGTCGTCCGTCGCAGCGGTCGCAGTCGATGCGGTGAATACCGACTACGCTCGCTCAAACGAATTCTACCTCGGGTACCTGGAGAACGGGGTCGGTCATCCCCTGAAGAGCTGGCTCGTGTTTGAGGTCCTCGGCCTGCTGGTCGGCGGCTTCATCTCAGGCGCGCTGGCCGGCAGAATAAAGGGGTCCGTCGAAAAGGGTCCACGAGTATCGGTGCCGGTCCGGCTGATGCTGGCAACGTTCGGCGGAGTACTCATGGGCGTCGGTGCCAAGCTCGCACGAGGCTGCACGAGCGGCCAGGCCCTGTCGGGGCGGAGCCCTCCTCAACGTCGGGAGCTGGGCGTTTATGCTAATGGTATTCGCGGCCGCCTACGGGCTGGCCTACTTCGTACGGAGGCAATGGCTATGAGTGCTCCTTTCTTCAAGTTCGGATTCTTTGGTGATGAGTTTTCACTCATCGTCGCCTTCGTCATCGGTATCGGATTCGGGTTCTTCCTTGAGCGTGCCGGCTTCGGATCCGCACGAAAATTGACGGCGCAGTTCTATCTCACGGATCTCTCGGTCTTCAAGGTGATGTTCACCGCCATCCTGACGGCGATGCTGGGCGTGTTCTACCTGTCCTGGGCCGGCTTCGTGGATTTATCACTCGTGTACAAGGGCTCCACCTATCTGATTCCGCAGACGCTCGGCGGCGCGTTCCTCGGATTCGGATTCGTCATCGGCGGCTACTGTCCCGGAACGTCCGTCGTCGCCGCAGCAACAGGCCGACTGGACGGCGTGCTGTTTATCGTCGGCGTCATGATCGGAATATTCGGTTTCGGAACGGTATTCCCCGCCATCCAGGATTTCTACTATTCCACAGACATGGGCGTCATCACGTTGCCGGAACTGTTCAACATGTCGTACGGCTTCGTGATGCTGCTGGTCGTATTGATCGCCCTCGGTGGGTTCTACGGATCGGAACTACTGGAGCGCCTGCACGCTCGCAAAATGGCGGAGGCCTGAACTCATGTCACTGACTGAATCGTTCAAGTGGAACACGAACAGAGTTCTTGCGATCATTGCGCTTGTGTTAGGGCTGGGTGCAGTGGCCGGCGATCCATACGGTGGGTCGAAGGTCAGCCTGGATCTCGACGAACTTGCATGGATCGTTGAAGCGGAAGTCGATCACGTAACGGTCGACGATCTCGCCGACCGGATTATCCAGGGCAACATGGACTATCGGCTCATCGATATCCGGTCCGATTCAGCCTTCGGTACGTATCACCTTCCGAGTGCGGAAAACGTCCAGCTCTCTGGATTGCTGTCGTATCCCCTGCAGAGAAATGAGCAAATCATTCTCTACTCGGACGGTGGCATACATTCCGCCCAGGCCTGGTTTCTTCTTCAGGCCAATGGATACAAATCGACCTACATGCTGCTCGGAGGCCTGGATGCGTGGAAGAGCGAGGTGCTTTTCCCGACACTTCCGGAAAAGCCAACACCCGTAGAGCTCGCGAAGGTTGAGAAACGCCGCTATGTGAGCGACTTCTTCGGCGGAACGCCGGTACACGGAGACGCCGACTCGACACAGCAGTCCATCGCCGCCCTCCCGAAGCTCGACACCTCCGAACGACCCGTTATCGTTCTACCCGGGAAGAAGAAGAGAAAGGAAGGATGTTGAGTTCGCCGGTCACAGAATCATCCCATTCGTAGCTTCTCCCGTGAGTCCATTCGACTACATCGCCCTGACGATGCACGCACGAGAAGAACAAAGCGAAGTCAAGCCGGTCGCGAACCCGTTTCTCACGGGGATGAGTGCGATTTTCGCCTCACTCGGCCGGGCGCTTGTGTGCCTCGACCGGGACTTCCGAATCATCCACGCTTCAGCGAGTCTATCCGCGCTTCTGGGCGATGGAGCCGTCGAACGAATTGTTGGTCGAAAGGCCGATGAGGTGATGGGCACGGGCCTGTTCGGCATTGATGGCAGCCTGCGTCGCGCGCTGATCGCCGGCGAGAAGAGAGAAGGCTGGGGAGCCACGATCCAGTCAGCCGACAACCACACGCGGCTCGTATCGATTACGGTTGCGCCCGTCACGGCGGGTCTGCCCGGTTCGTGCGACCAGCGCGTTGCATACGTGATTGTTCTGCGACCGGGAGAGGAAAGCGAGGAGGGAAGCTCGTCGTCGCCAACGGTCTTCTCCAACATGATCGCCCGCTCCTCGTCGATGCTGCAGATCTTCCGCCTCATCGAGCAGCTCAACGAGAGCGAGGCGACGATCATGGTGACGGGCGAAAGCGGTACCGGTAAAGAGCTCGTTGCGCGTGCACTGCATGCCCACTCCCCCAGGCGGGGCGGACCGTTTGTCGCCGTCAACTGCGGGGCGCTGCCCGGAGAGCTTCTCGAAAGCGAACTGTTCGGCCACGTGCGCGGGGCGTTCACGGGCGCCGTCAAGGATCGCATCGGCCGATTCGAAATGGCTTCGGGAGGCACCATCTTCCTTGACGAGGTTGCCGATCTACCGCTGCACCTGCAGGTCAAGCTTCTGCGGGTGCTTCAGGACAAGAGCTTCGAGCGCGTGGGCGAGAGTACAACGCGGACAAGCGACGCGCGCGTTATTGCGGCTACGAACAAGGACATGCGCCGAGCCGTCCTCGATGGTGAGTTCAGAGACGATCTGTACTACCGGCTCCGCGTGGTGCCCATTGTGGTCCCGCCCCTGCGGAAGCGACGCGAGGACATCGAGCCGGTGGCTCGCTTTCTGCTAAGCCGCATTAACAGGCGCCACGGCAGAACGATGCGGCTGGCGCCCGATGCACTGGGAGCGTTGCTCCGCTACCCCTGGCCGGGCAATGTTCGGGAGATGGAGAACGCGATCGAGTACGCGTTGGCGGTCAGTACCGGTCAGACGATCCACGTCCAGGACCTGCCACCCGAGGTGCTGGACCCGGACAGCTTTCCGTCTCCGGATTACCCCAGAGAAGAACCGACCGCCAGGTCGGCCGGGCGCGACCGTGATGAGCATGTCATGCTCGCAGATTCCCCCGAGAGGGCGCGGATCAAGCTCGCGCTGGAGGAGCATCGGTGGAACCGCTCGGAGACAGCGAGTGCGCTGGGGATCAGCAGGTCGACGCTCTGGCGAAAGATGCGAGAACTCAGGCTGGGCTAGCCGACCGGCATCGGAGCACCGGCATACGTCGACGTCGGCCTGGGCGCCAGACACCAGTCTGTTCACTCCAGCTCTGCTGCAAAATTCCAAGAATTTGGCGGCTGGAACGAGCCGGACGAGTGAAGCGTCGTATTATTGCGTGCCGTGCGGTCTGACAGGCCCGACGGTAGACCCTGCCCGGGTGGCGGAATTGGTAGACGCGCCGTCTTGAGGGGGCGGTGCCCGAAAGGGCGTGCTGGTTCGATTCCAGTCCCGGGCACAGGACAAGTCAGGAAGACGTTAACGCTCAGAGTGTTAGCGTCTTCTTTTTTGTGACCCCTTCGGGAGCCCTCTGACCTGGATCCCGGCATTGATCGGTCGCCCGGCTCTACACCTTCCATGTCGAGAAGATCGCGACGGTGGTCTGGATTGGAAGAACAAGCTACATATCGACACCTCTCAAAGGTCGTCAGCACCATAAACAGAAAAAGGCTGCCGACCTTGCGTCAGCAGCCTCTCCCCGTGAGATCTATGACGGACCTACCCCGTGGTGTCCGGCTCCACGCCATTCAGATGGAACGACTCCGCCTTCAAGACAGGCTTGAACAAAAAGCCCTTGATGCCGGCCGGTGTGCTCGCGTTACCCTGAAGCACAAACGACTTCTCAACATTGAAGTCGACGATAACTTCGACTTCATCCCCAAAATCTCCAATCTCGAAGTCGGGTAAGTGCACCTTGATGCCACTCGTCGTGCCGCTAGGCGTCTTCATTCGGAAGATGTCACCATTCTTCAGCCTGACATAGGCGTTCTCGTCCACCACGATGCGCAGACCCTTGTACACTCCGAACGGGATCGGGAAGTTGGCCAGCGTATCCATCACGCCGTCGCGAAGATCCAGCAGATTGAACGTCTGAGCGATATCGGTCATCAGAAGGAAATTCTCGGTCGTGTCCTGGCCGATGAGCTCCACCTGGTTAATGCTGACAACTGCCGAATCGACCAGATCAAACGGGAAAGGCTCGTCCTTGATGAACACGGTGATTTCACCGGACCCTTCCGAAAGACTGTTTGTGTCGCACGCAGCGATAAGAACTGCTGCGCCGAGTACGAACGCTATTGAAAGCGTCAGAGATGCACGCATACGATGTCTCCTTTTTGATACGGATTCCAGCACTGTTCGAACGGGTTGTAGTCTGAATCGTTCTTCGATGCCCGAAACTTAAGTTTCGTGAAATCAGGCAAGAACGGGGCCAATCTCCGTTCCGGGAGCTGTGATCGTTCGTGCTTTTGGGCCGGATTGAGGTCTGAATCCGGTCGAACGTGGGGGCTACGAGAACCCCATCGGGAATCGAGATCTCTTCGGGTGCCTGCGTCTGCCCATGTCACTCGGCACTCGCCCGACGTACGCCGGCCAGCGACGACTCCATCCCACAAACCTCCGGTGCGTCTCCGAGGCTCTTGAAGCCGGGTCGATTTTGCCGAAACTATACTATCAAGTCCCCACCTGGACTCTGATCTCACAAGGGCATACCCACCGACTCCATAAGGCCATGAACAGGCTCGCACACTTCATCGCGGTACTGGTCGTCTTTTCGATGACCGTCATTCTCACCAGCTGCGACAGCAGCAACGAACTTGATGGAGAACCGCTCTCGGCTGAAACCTCCGCGGCGATGGCGGAAACCGTCACGAATTTGTTCTCCGTTATTCCTCTGGCAATAAGTGAAGTGCAGCTCGGGAAGGACCAATCTCAGACATTCATCGCGAGTCCGGCGGGGGCCTGCCCGGAAGGCGGCTCCTTCAGCGTGGTGGGTTCAGGCGGAGGCAGCCAGACCAGCTTCGACCTCGATATCGAAGTCAACTTCGATGATTGCAACGGCATCGATGGATCTCTGTCGCTCGACGGCAGTGGTTCGTTCAGCGAATCGGCAGCATCCTTCGACCTGATACTGGATGGCACCGTGTCGCGGGAGTGCTCACTCACGTTCGACAGATTCCGTGAAGGTCTGGTAGCAGACTTTGTCACCGGGGAGAACACACTGGTCCTCGACGGGGACTATCGAGGTTCATGTTCTGGCGAAGGATTCAGATGCTCGTTCAATAATGTCGAGGTCGACGCGAACACCGCAACGTCGTCCAGCGTGCTGGAGCAATCGTGCAGATTGAACTAGTCGGTCCGGCCCGTGGATCGCGACGCGTTTAACGCCGCATGATGGAGGTGTTGGGTAGGTGCCGACACAACGACGCCGTGACGCATGGGCAAACCCCGGCGATGGTGTGCACCCGGCAACATCACAAGCCAGCGCCGGTCAGAAGAAATGCCCCACGCTCAGATGGAGTTCATACGGACCGTCCGACCCTCTCGTCGTAAGCATCACCTGAGCCGGCCCGACGACCGTGCGGATCCCGGCAAACAGACCCACGCCACCTACAAACTCGGCCGCGTCCACCTGCCACGACCAGCTCTCCGATGCGCTGGCCGCGTTCCACACCGCGCCGGCGTACATGTCTCGTCGAACTCTGACCTGAACACCCGCCCAGGCCGCTCGCAGGTTTGAGCCCGCAACTTCCTGCAACTCGTGACCCATCAATAAGAACTGCCGACCCGTCAGCATCTCAAAAGGGAACGGCCCGCCTGCATAGAATCTGTAGTGCACGGGCGTGGATCCACCGATGGTGCGGCCGACCACGACACGACCCATCAGAGACACATTCGAGTTCACAGGTATCCTGCCTGCTGCATCAATCACGTGCTGACCGAACGTAGAGCTGCTGAGTGGGCCTACGGACAGCGAAGATCGCCCCGTAATACGTGCGCCACGACTCGGAAACGACACGCTGTCGAACGTATCCAGATACAGGAGCGCCTCAGCGAACACGAGGCTGCTGGTCTCGTCGAGAAAGTCGAAAGACACCCCTGACGATCCTACGATTCTGGGATCGATGTCGAATAGCTCGGCGCGTACTCCCACAACGGCACCCAGGTCTCTCAGTACGAGTCCACCGGCCCTCAGCGACGCTTCTACCACGTGAGCGACAACGCTGGAAGCGCGCGTTCCATCCTCGAAAAGATCAATGGGAGTGCGGGTGACTCTGGCCTCTCCCACAAACCGCGCCCGCGGTCCAAAACCAAGAGGGGTTGTAATCGTGCCCCCAACCTGCACGACCTCCCCGAGGCGCAGGTTGCCAACCAGCCGGGTATTGTAACCGAACAGGTCCGCGAGCGCCACACGGATCAGGACGGCAGCTTGATAGTCGCTGTCGTACCGGAGTCCGATCGAAACCCGATCGTCCTTTTGTTCAACAGCCTGTACGACAAGTGTTGCCGCATCCTCGTCGGAGTCGCCGACTCTCTCCGAATCGATGCGATATGTGACCCGGGAAAACCTCTGCGTACTGTAAGCGCGGTTGATCGCCCTCTCGAGATCGGCTTGCTTCACATACGATGGTACCGCAAGGCGCATTGACCGCCGGACCACGTTTTCGTTGGGCCTCGATGCACCCTCTATCCTCACAGCACCGACATATACGGAGTCGGGGCGCCCGAGCAGTGACAACCGCTCCGAATGCGCCTCTGTCCGCGATTCAAACAGTGAATCGCGAAGCGCGATCAGCTCCTGTCGAGCGCGCTCAGCGGCCTTCTCCCCGAGCCCGATCAGTTCGCCAGTTCGATCGAAGTCGAACGAACGGATGCCTTTGACCTCAGGCAGTATCAAGACGTCGCACAGCCCTTGCTGCACGGTTCTCGACTCCAGCATCCGAAAACCAACCGCCTGCACCATCACATCGATGAGTGTTTCAAGACTGTCCGGCGGCAGAACAGGCTCTCCCACATCGACACAGATGATGACGTCGGCTCCGAGCGCCAGCGCATCCTGTGCCGGAAGGTTGCGGGTCACCCCGCCATCAATCAGCGTCCGGCCATCGATCACAACCGGGTCGAAGATACTTGGGATAGATATGCTGGCCCTGATGGCGTCCGGAAGGTGGCCCGAACTCGAGCAACACACCGTCGCCGTTCGCGAGATCAGCAGCGAGCGCACCAAATGGCACAGGCAACGCATTGAAGTCGCGAACGTCCCAGGCCGGAAACATCAGTCGCGACAAAATCTGTGAAATACGCTGACCCGAGACGATGCTTTTCGGTAACTCGACCTGTCCACCACGAAGAGGAAGCGAAAGAAGAACGCCCTCGTCAGTGATCCGGCTTTCAAGTGTTTGCTGTCGACGCGGAGAGTCATCCTCGAAAAGCGCCTGCCAGTCTTCCGCGTGAAGCAGGCTGTCGATCTGATTCACCGAGTAGCCGATCGCGTACAGGCCACCGATGAACGAGCCCATGCTGGTGCCGGTGACGACGTCCACCGGCAGGCCTGCATCCTCAATAACTCGAAGCGCACCCACATGTGCGAAGCCTTTGACGCCGCCGCCGGAAAGAACGACGCCGACCCGGGGTACATGCGTCTCGGCCTCAGTCGGGATCTGCTGCGCAGCCACACGCGGCGTCCAGGCCACGGTCAGACAACATATAAGCGCTACTCCCTTCATCCCTGACCCGTGAATCCACTTCATGCCCGGTCGGCGGCCACGGCCGCCGTGTTGGCCCGTACGGCAAACATACTCGCAGGATACGCTGTACTTCGGAACGATTACGAAGGACATATCTGCTCGTAAACGTGGGCAGACTCCTGTGATCTTCGTGCGGCTCCCTCCGCATCCACCCCGCCCGCAGAATGGCGACGGGCTATCCGGGCATCTCGACCGTGCCGTCGGACTCTGGCCGGCGTCCGAACCATGAACGCACGGTGTCCCAACGACCGCTCGTCGGATCCACGACAAGCCACGCGTATTTGATGGCGGTGTCTGATGATAGCGCTGATGCCAGCACGACTGCGCCGGCCATGAGTGCGCCGAGCGTCAACAGGCCAGGCTCATCGGGGATATACCTGACTACAATCATGATAACAAGGCCGTGCAGAAGATACGGGTAGGCGGACCGCGCACCGATTCGCGTCAAAAAACTCGAGCGTCCGGGCACGAGCGACAGAAACGCCAGCGTCATTGCTGCAGCCCACAAGAGTAGGATTGCCCGGAACGTGATTCCGGCGGCGGGCCCGGTGAACAGTCGCGAATAGGACTGACTTCCATACAGCCACCGCACGTCAAGATCCGAAGCCACAAACAACGCAATAAATGCACCCGTCAACATCACAGTCACGGCAATGACCGGATGGACGAACGTGGTCGATCGTCCACTTCTTGCAAGAACAGAACCCAGAATGAAGAAGGGCAGGAAGACCAGGGTCCTGGACAACGACATCCACATACCGACCTGCGGCAAGACGCCCGCGACGACCGCGACAAGTGCCGCTGTCAACAGAGGATATTTCAGTCTCGACAGCACAGGCAGTGCAAGGCGCCACATGAACAGACTCGGGAGATACCACGAGCAGCCAGTACGGAGTGAGAAGTGTCGGCGCGAAGCTTGATCGGCTGAAGACGACGAAGTCGACACCCGTGTAGAGCAGTTCCAGAATCACGTACGGGAGGATGACGCTCAGGACCAGTGCCCGGAACCTCGGCCAGGTCAAGTCGCTACGTGACAGATATCCTGAGACAACAACAAACGCAGGGATGTGGAACGAGTAGACGAATACGTACGTCGTTCTAGCCAACGACGAAGTCTCCAGCAGCGATTCGAGGAGGTGTGCGGCGACGACGAGTATAATGAGAAGCCCTCGCGCGTTGTCGAGATGCAGGTTGCGATTTCCTGCTACTGACGCTGACCGGGCCGCGACTGTGTGCACTTTTCCTGGCAAAAGGGATTCTGAACGGGGGCTTCCGGGAATTGACTGCGAGCGAACGCTCAGTCGTAGGTATCGGCGAGCGGCGGTGCGTCGTAAGACCCGAGTCGGCTCAGCGGATGTCGATCGTTAGCCCTAAACTGTTGTAGCCCAACAATGGCCGGATCGAAACGGGAAATTGATCCGCAGACGAACGGTGCCGCCTGGCGAGCCACCGACTTGTAAGGAATCCGATTGCGGCACCCGCAAGAACATCCGTGGGCCAGTGCTTGTCCCTGGCGATGCGGGCGATCGCCGTACCACCGCTCAGAGCAAACAGACCGTACGTCGCCGGTCCCGGATAGTAGTACACCCACGGAGTCACGAGAGCGAAAGCCGCCGTCACGTGCCCCGATGGAAACGAAGCATTTCCCGAAAAGGGCCGCAAGCGGACTGAGCCGCGGTTCTCTTCGGGCCGATACCTTCCAACCACTCGCTTGATGGTCCCTGTAATTGCGGTCGCGAACAGCAGTGACTCCATGGACGTGAACGCCGCGTCCTGAAATCGCTCACTTCTCGTAAACAGTGACACGGCAAATATCGACGTCGCCGGTATCAAGACGTACGGGTCCCCGAGATCGTTGGTAAAATCCAGATAGTCTCCCCATACTCCGTGGTAGCTGTTCTGAATCTTGTCAAGCAGCGGCTCGTCGAAATTCTTCGCAGCCGGAATGACCAGCCCGCCTGCAACCAGCACCACCGGCACCAGCGGCAGCGACCTCTCGACCAGCGACACACCGTCGTGCAAAGCCCACCGGGCGAAGCGCGCGTTTCCCTGCGCAGACGCATTACCGAGAGCGACAAACGACAGTGCCAGGAGCACGATCGTCAACAGACGACAGCGAACTGACGTAACGGGGAGCAAGAGTGTCGTCACAGGGTATCGGAAGATGCGGGCTCCGGTTTCTGCCGGATCAGAAGTATGACACGGGAAGACGGTCAGACACGTAATGTTGCTGTTCGTTCTTCTGGCGTCATGGATGGGACTGTCTCTGCGATGCTGGCCGATTCACCCTGGGACGCAGAGCGTTTGAAGGAGATCGAATGTCTTGCAGCGCGTCGGGTTTCGAAGGTTCGCACAAATACCAGCATCAAGTGCGCCCCAACCCGACCCCGTTTTCTCAAAGCTGCGGCCAGAGGCTATTTTCCTCGCAATGCCTAACGCTCGCCGTCGCCTGTGCCCGAACTTCCAGACATCGAGAACTACATCCAGTCGATTGAACGGCACATTGCCGGCCAGCGACTCGAAGACGTTCGACTCAAGAGCGTCTTTCTCGTTCGGAGCGTACAGCCCCCGTTGCCGTCGCTTGTCGGGCGGCGGCTGGACCGTATGACTCGCCTGGGCAAACGGCTGGTGTTTCATCTTGCCGGAGACAACGACACTTCGTACGTGATCTTGCACCTGATGATCGCCGGGCGCCTGCACTGGAAAAAGAAGGGTGCGGGTCTTCCCGGGAAACGTGGTCTCTGCGCATTCGACTTTGAGAGCGGGACACTCATCCTCACCGAGGCGGGAAGGAAGAAGCGCGCCTCCATTCACGTCGTGACGTCACACGATGAGATCGACCGTCACGACCCCGGCGGACTCGACGTGTTCGACATTGACCTTGCAGCATTCACCGGCGTCCTGGAGTCGAACAACCACACGCTGAAACGTGCACTGACCGACCCCCGCCTGTTTTCGGGCATCGGCGGCGCCTACGCGGATGAGATCATGCACGCAGCTCGCGTGTCTCCGATCAAGTGGACGAGTCGCCTGACGTCTGACGAGCGGCGGCGTCTATACGAATCTTGCCGGGCTGTGCTCCGACTCTGGACTGATCGAATTCGTGACGAGACGGGCATTGGTTGGCCCACTGTGACCGCGTTTCGCGAAGATATGGCCGTCCATGGGCGCTCACGGTCAGCCGTGTCCGGTGTGCGGCAGCCCCGTCCAGCGTATCGTCTACGCCTCGAATGAGACCAACTACTGTCCGACCTGCCAGACCGACGGCAAGGTGCTCGCCGACCGCTCGCTTTCGAGACTGCTGAAGCAGGACTGGCCCCGTAACCTCGAAGATCTGGAGGAACGTGGCATCACGGGTCGATCTTTCGACTGACTGTCAAGGTCGAACCCATTGCGCTGGCACCGGTCGAGCACGTGCCGTTTCTTGCATCGGCGACGCCCGACCTCATTGCCCGACGTGATCAATCCAGCCCGATGTAGATGGAACTGACGACACTCGTCACACTTGCCGTTCTTGTTCTGGCGATATCGACCCTGTACGCGTCGGTCGGGCACGGTGGCGCGTCTGGATTATCTCGCCGCCATGGCGCTGCTGTCGGTCAATGCCGCCGCAATGCGACCGACGGCTCTCGCGCTCAACATCATCGTCGCGTCAATTGGACTTTACAAGTACTGGCGGGCCGGCTGGTTCTCGTGGACGGTCTTGTGGCCTTTTGTCGTGACGTCCATCCCGGCAGCCTTTATCGGCGGCGCGATCGAACTGCCGGTGCACGTCTACATGCCACTGGTCGGCGCTGCCCTGCTGTACGCGGCCTTCCGGCTCTATAAGAGCAGCAGGGGCGCACTCCCGGACGTCACCCGTTCGATGCCGCGGTCCGCATCGCTGGTCACAGGCGGAGGAATCGGTTTGTTGTCCGGTCTTACCGGCGTCGGCGGGGGGATCTTCCTGAGTCCGATTCTTCTTCTCGGCGGATGGTGCGATACGCGAACGACATCGGGTGTAGCGGCGGCGTTCATTCTCGTCAACTCGATCGCCGGACTCGCAGGCTACGTATCGCAGGGCGCGGGTCTGCCGGACTTCCTGCCGGTACTGGCGGTGACCGTAGTCGTCGGAGGACTTGTCGGGGCAGAACTCGGTAGTCGTCGCCTGCCACTGCCGATGGTACGGCGGCTGCTCGCGCTCGTACTCCTGATCGCCGGACTGAAGATGGTCTTCACAGCGTTCGGATGAATCTCCTCCCGAGCGCCAGGTCAGTGAGACGAAACCCACTGCCTCTCTCCCACGCCCACCATCCTATGGCTTCTTCTGGCGGGCAGCTTCAACCGCAAATCCTGTGACCACACCGATGGCCAGCCCGACCAGCGGACCTCCGACCAGAAGACCGGCTCCGCCACCCGCAATTGCACCTACAACGACCAGTTTCCCGCCTCCCGACTTGATTAGCCGGCGCAAGCGCTCTGTATTCGATCCCATTATTCTGACTCCCCTTTGGCCCCGCTACGATTGAATTGCCGGGATGGTTTCGATAAGGATACTTGAGAGTCACGTCGAAAACCCGTTCATTCGGGTTATCGGGGCACGCCTTCATCGGCTCCCGCCCGCCTCGGCTCACCAAACAGGGGGAATCGTCATGGTCTCTGTCTTAGCTCTCTGGCTTCCGATCCTCGTCGCAGCCGTGTTCGTCTTCATCGTGAGCTCCATCTTGCACATGGTGTTCTCGTACCATAATTCTGACTTCGGTGGTGTGCCGTCGGAGGGCGAAGTGCGGTCCGCATTACGGAAGTTCAACATTCCAACGGGCGACTACATCATTCCGTACGCGGCCGACAACAAGGAGAGAAACACCGACGAGTTCAAAGCCAGAGCAGATGAAGGTCCGGTGGTCTTTATGCACGTCCTGCCCAACGGCATGGGCAACATGACGAGCAGCCTTATCCAATGGTTCGTCTACAGCCTGATCGTCGGAATCTTCGCCGCGTACATTGCGGGCCGGGCTGTACCTGCCGGGGCGGACTATCTCGAGGTGTTCCGGTTTGCCGGTTGCACGGCGTTCGTCGGTTACTCCCTGGCACTCGTACAGAATTCCATCTGGTACAAGAAGTCGTGGAGTGCAACGTTGAAGTCCGTGTTCGACGGACTCGTCTACGCGCTGGTTACCGCCGGTGCATTCGGATGGCTGTGGCCCGCTTGACGCATCTGAACTCGACTGGCTGACGGGGTCGAAGATGTGGACGTGGTTCGCGTCGTCCCGGGATCGGGCAGATTAACTCGTCGTCGTGCTTCGCTGCCGGGTCGTCGTGGTTCTCTGCAGTTCTGCGTATTCGGCTCGGCGCTCGTCCGTGGCCTGCCTGATCGACCTTACGGCGTCCGAGTGCTCATCGATGTGTTGCTTGAGGCGTTCCAACTCTGAGCGCTGATATCTAGAGAGCGCAGCAAGGCCTTCCAGGCGGCGCACGTCCACGCTCAAGCGCTCGACGATACGCACTTTGTCCATGAACTGCCTCTTGAGATCCAGCAGATCCGACTCCAGTTTCGTCCGCCTCTTACCAACATCTTCCACGTTCCAACCTCATTCTTTGACTTGTTTCTCTAAGAAGAGCCAGTGCCTCAACTTGTTCCGAAAATCAATCAAATGATGTGGAAAATCGCACATTCTCGTGATTTTCATCTTGCGACCACAAAGGAGCTGCCGGACACGGCCTGATCGCTCGTAATCCGGTACACGTACGTGCCACTTGGCCAACTGCTGACGCTCACCGGCAGTTGGTACCGCGTGCCGGCACGGAGCGGTCCATCGTGAACCGTCGCGACCATCCGACCCACAATATCGAAGACTTCTATGCGCACATATCGATCCGCGGCAAGTCGAACCTGGAAGACCCCGTCACCAGCCAGTGGATTCGGATACGGTTCGACAAATACGTCCTGCTCAGGTAGTGCATCGTCTACCGCGACCGGATTCGCGCGGTCATCAAAAAGGATGTACACCGAGCCCGAGTTCTCCACGCCGTCGTTACCAAATGGAGCACCGACGGCATAGTCCACCTTGCCATTCGCATCGAGATCTCCGATCGCCGCGAGGGCCTGACCGAAACGGTCACCGGCCTCCAGCCTTCCCGTGAATCCTCCCGCCGTCGCGGAATACTCGCCGGGCTCAAGGCCCACGAACCAGAACTGGCCGGCCTCATCCCCCGCGTCGTCTCCTCCCGGGGCGCCGACAATCACATCGAACAGCCCGTCGCCGTCCAGATCACCGGGAGCAGCAAGAGACCGCCCGAAATGATCACCCGCGTTAATCATGCCCACCAGATCGCCGGCCGCGTCACTGATAACGGTCGCCTCGGCTACGGTCACGCCGGGACGGAGTTCGGTAAACCAGAACTCACCATGACGATCTTTTGAGAACGGTGCACCGATCGCGACCGGCAGCCCGTCGGTGTCGGGCGCTGCCAGGCGCACTACCGCCGTCCCAAACGCACCATAGTCGGAGAGCGCATCCGCAGCAAGATCATTGCCGTCACTGATCTTGTCGGACTCTGCGACAGTACCGTCCGCGTTGAGTGACAGGACCCATACCGCACCTCGATCCGATCCTCCATCATCGTCTCCCGGCGCTCCGACAGCGATTTCCTTCGTGCCATCCTCGCCGATGTCGCCCAGAAATGCGACACTTCTGCCAAACAGATCGCCCGCGTCAAGCGTGCCGGTGAATCCCCCTTCGACCTCACTGATCTTCTGGCTGCCGATGACACTTCCCGCCTCATTCAGAAACAGGATCCAGACCGCTCCCGAACTCTCGCCCGGCCCGTCCGACGTGTCGTCGTCGCCCCTTGCCCCGACGGCCACATCCCGAAAGCCATCTCCGTTCAGATCGGCCAGCCCGGCCACTGAGGATCCGAAGTAGTCTCCGGGGTCCAGAGCTCCGGACGGCAGCTCAAAGGCTCCCCACTTTACGGCCGAGCCAACCGTGCCGTCCGGTTTCATGAACAGCAGATGCACGGCCCCTGCGTCCCTGCCGCCCCCATCGTCACCTTCTGCCCCCACCGCCAGGTCGAGGACGCCGTCACGATCAATATCTCCGACCGACGCGACGGAGCTGCCGAAGAAATCTGAAAACGAAAGGAGGCTACTGCCCAGGTTTCCCTCTGTGGCACTGATCTCTTGCTCACTTACAATTTGAGCGTGGAGATCGGGAGCGGTCGCAACGGCCGCCAGACATAGAACAACTGCAACAGGATATCTCATGGTTTATTCGGACCAGGGTGAGATTATGGTGGGGCCTGCGAATCAATTGCGCGAAGGGAAAAGACCGAATAGCGCAATGATGTAGTTAATCCCGACGAAGGGCGGCATGTTATCGTGCGGGCGATCGCCTCCCGCCGTTCCGATTGCGCCTGCCGCCATCGTCGTATTCGGAGCCGCGGCGTACTGAGGTATTCCAGACGCCGGCCGACCGGGCACCGCATCCTGCGGGCTGTCAAACGCGCCCTCGCTCGTGCTGGCATTCGACGGGTGTGTGTGGGCCGGAATGTCCGCAACGGTGAGAGCAACAGTTTCTGTCCCGCCCTTCTCGCCGAGGCGGCGCTGAGTCAGACCCGGACCACTGCCTGCGTGCATCGGGAATCGTCCGCGAAGGTCCGGGAGCGCAAACGTCGTGCGCCCGTCACCACCATAGGTCGTCCCGAGAATCGAAAACAGCGCCTGGTTCTGGGCGATGGGAAGTAGCTGGCCGTCACAAAACGCCCAGTCGCGCGGTGCAAAATTTCCGGCGAACATAATGATCTCTCCGATGAACGGGTCGGCGCTGACGGTAGCGGGTCCGGTCGTCTGGTCCGAAGCTGCATCAGCCGATCGGGCAAACCCGAACAAGCCCAGACCTGAAAAAAGACCAAGAGACCGAATGAATCGACGTCGAGAATGGTCCTCGTCCGACGTTGGGCCAAGTAAGCGTCTTAGTAATCGCATGGTACCGGAGGTTTTCTGAGAGTGATGGGTCGAGCACTTGCGCATAATTTGCGAAGGTACCGTGAAGCGAGACGGACTGGCAAGTCCGGGCGCGTGGTCGGCGACGATTTCCGCAGCTCGATCCGAATTGGGATGGGATTGGGGACGAATCGGATGCCGCCTATCTCAAATCTGAGTGAAATGACGTCAAATGCGACTCAGGCCTTCCAACGGATATCCCGCGCGGAGTAAGTTGCCCTGTCCGAATCACCGGGATTCGGCCACGGAAATCACCTGACCCGACACCGAGAGAAGCCACCAACCTTGCCCCCTCCGCTGATGAATCTGGACGCGCTGACCGTCAATACCATTCGTTTCCTGGCCGTCGATGCGGTGCAACAAGCCAACTCGGGTCACCCGGGCATGCCGATGGGTTGCGCCGCCATGGCTCACGTGCTGTGGAGTCGCCACCTGAAGCACAGTCCGCAACAACCCGACTGGCCGGACCGTGATCGCTTCGTCCTCTCCGCGGGTCATGGCTCGATGCTTCTGTACGCCCTGCTGCACCTGACGGGATATGATCTGCCGCTCGACGAAATCAAGAACTTCCGCCAGTGGGATTCAATGACGCCCGGTCACCCGGAAGCCGGCCATACGCCCGGAGTCGAGACGACAACCGGCCCGCTCGGCCAGGGCTTCGCCAACGGTATCGGGATGGCCGTCGCCGAGCGGCATCTGGCGGCGCGATTCAACAGGCCCGGATTCGAGATCTTCAACCACCACACGTATGCGATCGTGTCGGACGGTGATCTGATGGAAGGCGTGTCTCACGAGGCGGCGTCGCTGGCCGGTCACCTGGGACTGGGCAAACTCGTGTATCTCTACGACGACAACGGCATCTCGATTGACGGCAGCACGTCGCTGGCCTTCAGCGAGAACGTGCCGGAGCGTTTCGCGGCGTACGGATGGCACGTCCAGTCGGTCGATGACGGAAACGATCTCGAGGCCATTGACGAGGCCATCCAGCGGGCACGCGATGAGACAGATCGGCCGTCCATCATCTGCGTAAAGACCGTAATCGGCTACGGCAGTCCGGCCAAGCAAAACACGGCGGCCTCTCATGGCTCCCCTCTCGGCGACGAAGAAGTCAAGCGCACGAAAGAGAACCTGGGTTGGCCCGCGGACAAGACGTTCTACATCCCGGACGATGTCCTGACCCGTACCCGATCGGCCGTCGACGAAGGCCGCGAACTCGCTTCTGGATGGGACCGTCTGTTTAACTCTTACGTCCGGGAGTTTCCTGAAGATGGAGAGCAGTTGCGCAGGTTTTTGGCCGGCGAGCTGCCCGAAGGTTGGGACAGCGCGCTTCCGTCTTTTGACGCTGGTGAGAAGCTGGCGACACGGTCGGCAAGTGGGAAGACGCTTGAGGCCCTCCAGCCGGTGCTTGGAAACCTGATCGGGGGTTCGGCCGATCTCACACCATCGAACAACACGCGTGTCAGTACGCACTCCGATTTTTCTAAGGCGACTCCAGCCGGCGGCTATCTGAGGTTTGGTGTTCGCGAGCACGCGATGGCAGCGATATCGAACGGACTCGCTCTTCACGGCGGCGTCCGCCCGTACTGCGCCACGTTCCTTGTGTTCAGCGACTATCTGCGCCCGAGCCTTCGCCTGAGCGCGCTGATGCAGGTGCCGGTAGTCTACGTCTTTACGCACGACTCGATCGGGCTGGGTGAAGACGGCCCTACCCACCAGGCGGTCGAGCACTTTGCGGCGCTGCGCGCGATACCGGGGCTGACGGTCATCCGACCGGCCGATGCGAACGAAACTGTCGAGGCCTGGCGCGTGGCACTGCAGCGTCGCGGACCGGTCGCCCTGCTGTTGACCCGCCAGAAGCTTCCCGTGATCACAGGCAATGCGCGCGGCAGGGCCCGGGATCTGGAGAAAGGTGCGTACATACTGCACGAAACGAGTTCCACTCCGGACATCATCATGATGGGAACCGGCAGCGAGGTGCACCTGCTCCTCGACGCCGCGGCCACACTTGAGAAAGAGGGCCGCACCGTGCGCGTCGTAAGCATGCCGTCGTGGGAGTTGTTCGCTGAGCAGTCGAGGGAATATCGAGATTCGGTGTTGCCGCCATCCGTCACGGCGCGGTTGTCGGTTGAAGCCGGTGTTACGCTTGGCTGGGACAGATATGTGGGGCCGGGTGGTCGAATCATCGGGCTCGATCGATTCGGTGCGTCGGCACCGGGTGAGGTGGCGATGCAGAAGCTCGGGTTTTCGGTCGACAACGTGCTTGTGTCGGCCAGGTCTGTTCTCAAAGGCTAGCAGGGTGGCGGAGGAGGACAGCCACGTGCCGTTTTCGACGCAACGCCATATCCCCTCCGGTGGTGTTCGTGCCCTGCCGTTGAAACCCTCGCTCCCTGACGTTTGCGTCGGGAGAAGGCACGTGTGATCCGATTGACTATGAGCCGACTTCGCAAAATGGCGTGGACTCGAATGGCTGTGCACGGCTGGGTCGGTGTCGTGCTGATCGCGGTTTGCTGGCCGGCGAACTGGTTGCTGCCGGGCCTTCGGACCCACCTTCTCTTCGCCCCATTATGGATCGGCTTCGCTCTCGTCGTCGATGCGGCAGTGCTTCTAAGAACAGGCACCTCGATCATCACGCGATCGTGGAAGGACTTTGCGCTGCTGTTCGTCGTCTCGGCACCCGTGTGGTGGCTCTTCGAGCTGTTCAATCTCAGGACGGGCAACTGGATCTACGTTGGGAGGGAGCAGTTCAGTGACCTCGCATACTTCGGCCTGGCAACCCTCTCGTTTTCCACCGTCATACCCGCCGTGTTCGAAGCGACGGAATTGGTGGCGTCCTTCAAGTCGATATCCACATTGCCCAAAAGGGCGGTCATCCGATCCACGCCGTCTCTCAGGCTGCTCCTTATCTTCCTCGGAGTCCTTTCAGCCGCGCTGGTATGGGCATGGCCCACATATTTCTACCCGCTTGTGTGGGGCGTCGTGTTCTTCCTGTTGGAACCTGTTAACCAGTGGCTTGGCCGCCCCTCAATCTTCCGATATCTGAACCACGGTGACTGGCGACCGGTCGTGTCACTGGCCCTTGGCGCTCTCCTGTGCGGCGTCTTCTGGGAGTTCTGGAATTATTACTCGTATCCGAAGTGGACCTACTACACTCCGGGGGTCGACTTCCTGTACATCTTCGAGATGCCGCTGCCGGGATATCTGGGCTATCTACCCTTCGGACTCGAACTGTATGTGCTGTCGAGCTTCGCTACCGGGCGGGAGTTCGTACGCTCGGCCTGAGGGCTGTACTTCCGGCGTTGAGCAGGCCCCGCATGGGGATCACAGAATCGGATCTTTGTCCTGATCGGGTACATCCTCCAGCGGCTCGGCATTCGGGGCATCCTGCGTATCAATCGACACCCGTCGCCGCGCCCAACTGCATCCATTGGCGATGATGCGCAGCACGTTCTCGTCGTGATAGGTAGGATACGTTTCGTGCCCGGGCCGGAAATAGAAAATGCGGCCGTGTCCCCTTCGCCACGTGCATCCGGATCTAAACACCTCGCCGCCCTGGAACCACGAAATCATAAGCAGCTCTTCCGGCTCCGGCACGTCAAAGCGTTCCCCGTACATCTCTTCCCGATCCAGTTCGAAATGATCGGCGATGCCCGCCATGATGGGATGAGCCGGGGCCAGGTTCCAGATACGCTCCTTTTCACCGGCCTCTCTCCATTTCAGGGAGCAGTTGGTCCCCATCAAGCGGCGAAAGATCTTCGAAAAATG
Source organism: Rhodothermales bacterium (assembly GCA_963768565.1). GTDB lineage: Bacteria > Bacteroidota > Rhodothermia > Rhodothermales > JABDKH01 > JABDKH01. The sequence continues at coordinate 94,598 of CAVYIO010000024.1, read as the reverse complement.
GCCCGAGTGCAGCACCACCAGCCCCATGCCGGCCAACACACTCTGGTAAACACGATCGACTACATCATCGGCAACGCGGTCGTGCGCTTTGTGACCCCACCATACGAGTACATCGGTACTGTCGAGCACGGTCTCTGTGAGTCCATGGTCGGGCTCCTCCAGTGTCGCGGTCCGACACGTGAAGCCGCTACGCGAAGCGATACCCGCCGCGAGTACGGCATGTATTCCGTCCGGGTAGATCGCCCGAACTACGTCGTTCTCCAACTCATGCAGATACTCGTTCCAGACTGTAACTCGCACCGATTCATTCATGGCCATTTTACCCCTTCGAGTCATTGAAGCCGAGCTCGAAAATACGAGCGTGATCCAGGACTAGCGGCGGTCGAGCGGGTTGGTCGCGGTTCCGCCATCGAGCTCTGCTTCCCATCCACGGGCCCAGCGGGCCGCGGAAATCTTCCAACCGTCATCCTCCTCGACGACCGACGTGAAGACGTGGTACAGATCGGCGTTCATACCTGACAGTTGGTCCGTCGCCGTGATGGGTCGTCCCGCCATCGCGACAAAAACGAGTAGGTCAGCGTGCGTCGAGTCGACGAAGTTGATCTGCGGTACGCGGGTGAGAAGATGAATCGAGCGATTCGCCGACATATAGTAGTTCAACACCAGAAGAACCGACTCACGGTTGTTGCCGCGCGAATCGCTGTATTCTTCGGAGATGAGCTCGCGAAATTCCTCGAGGTTGCGATCTTCCGCCAACCCCTCGGCCCGTTCGATCAATGCTCTCACTTCAGCTTCGCGGGGCGGGCGGTCCGCTTCCGCGCATCCGGACAGAAGCGCTCCGGCGAACAGGAGCGAGAACAAAAGCACCGGCACGGTTGCTCGGAGCAAAGCACCCTCATTCGCATCCCACATTCTCATTGTATTTTCTCGTACCGTTTCGCAGAACTACTCGTGTCGGCCAGCAGCGTGCGTGTCGACCGGAATTGAAACTAACACATCAACCGCCAACACGATAATTTGAACTCCCGAGCTAATCGCACAAGTCCGGACGCGAGAGAAACCCTTCACCTTGTCGAACGCAAGATCGACTTCCTGATTCTGGGGTTCTTCTGGTTCAACCTCGTGTTCATCACATACACGTTCGATCTTGAGCAGTTGCTGATCCAGGATACGAGTGATTTCGAGTATCCGTTCTGGCCGCCGGCGATGATTATCGACCTCGCCCACTGGTGGGGCAGGAATTTCGACCCACTGTTGATGGCGCGGCCCATGTGGTGGGTGATGACAAGCTGGATTGACGCGCTTTTCTTTGGGCCGTTCTACATGGTCGGGATCTACGCTTTTTCAAACGGAAAGGAGTGGATTCGTATTCCGGCGGTCGTATACGCCTCAGTCATGCTCACGAACGTCACCATCATCCTTGGTGAGGAGTTCTTCGGAGCGTATCCCGCGCCGTATCCGTTCATCGTCGTAGCCGCGAATGCCGCATGGATCATCTTTCCTCTCATCATCATTGCGCGGATGACGACAGAACATCCTTTTACGCGAGCCGCTCGGAGCAAGAGTGACTGACAGGTTCAAGCAGCGTTACATAATGGGGCGGGCGATAGACCGGTTTTATGGTTCGCTCCGGACTAGCAGGCGCCAAAACCCCGACGATTGCTGACACGCAGCGCCTCTTTTCGCTCGCGGACTGCCAGACTACTCTCGTGTAATGTTAAGAAATCGCGATGAAAGCCCTTCCAAAATTAGATAATTCTTAGGGAAGCGCTTCCAGGTTGAAACCGATCGAAGATTTTGCCTTAGTATCGGCCGCCACCGAGTCACAGTCGGCCCACCGGCTCGACGGACTCACTTTCAACCCCACATCAGAAAACGACTCCAGGAGGCAAACGACAGTCCCCCTGTAGTGATAGATAGAGGTGTTTATTATGAAACGATTTGTTGCCGCTTTTCTGTTGGTCACTGGTCCGGGCATCTCTGCTGCGCAGGTGCCCGTCTCCTCCCACCCACCGCTCGTCAACCAGTACATCGAGGACGGTCTTGAGCGCAGAAGTCCCGCATGGTGGAAAGCACTCGAAAGCCAACTCACGCTCACGCTCGACAAGCCCGTGGAGCAAGTAGACGAGGTGTCACTGCAGAACGTGATCTATTTCGCCACCAACCATTCGGACCGTGTGCAACTGGCGGACTCCGCGCCGCTGCTCATGGAGATCTACGAACATCATCAGCACGCGGGCTTTCGAATGATGGCTCTTGCCGCACTACATGCAATCGGTAACGAGAAATATCTCGAGCGAGCGTATTCGTTGACGCGGCACGCGAACTCGGAGCGCCTGAACCGGATGGCCAGGGCCGCTCTCGCCGATGTACATGAGAGAAACCGGTAACAGTGCGGACACGAGGTAGAGAAAGCCGCGATCATGCCGTCGCGGCTTTTTCTATTTCATCATCTTGATCTCCGCCAGCACCGGTAAATGATCCGACGGATAATGGCCGCGCAACTGGTCCGTGAGCACGCCAACACGAATCACGCTTACACCGGGCGTCGCAAATATGTAATCGATACGGCCGTCCTCTTCTTTGCCGACCTCGAATGAGCCGAATGTCAGATCCGGACCATACGGATCCGTCACCGTCGCCGCCAGATCTCTCAGTACAGTAGCGCCGCCTGTCGATGCCGTTATCACTCCGTACGGTTCCTCGTCGGGGCGTGCGTTGAAATCCCCCATCAGAATCGCCGGCGCCGCGGACTCTCTCGATTCGATGATCCGGCGCAGCAACCTGGCCGACTCCACTCGAGCCGTATCTCCCCGGTGGTCGAAGTGCGTATTGTAGAGATAGAACCGTTGACCCCGATTGTCCTCCATCAGCACCCACGTCGTGACACGGGGAAGTGCGGCATCCCAGCCTACGGATCCGACGGAGTCCGGCGTAGAAGACAGCCAGAAAGCACCACGATCGACAGGCGTAAACCTGTCTCGTCGATAGAAAACGGGCACAAACTCCCCACCCTCAACGCCGTCGTCCCGGCCGACACCGTACCAGTCATATTCCGGGAGACGATCCGCCAGGTCGTCGATCTGATGCTTCTGTGCCTCCTGCAGGCCCGCGATATCGGCCTGGTGAAACCGGAGCAATGCCGCCACGCGATCCGCCCGATACGGCCAGGCATGTTCACCGTCCGAGGCTACGTCAACACGAACGTTGTACGTGATCAGTACGTGTGATCTGGCTTCCGGCAAGTTGTCAGCGCTCTGACGCGATGAACAGGACGCCATCAACACGATGGAAGCAAGAAGCCACAATCCTGAATGCGTTCGTCTGTTCATGGCAACCCCGATCGGTCAACGGATGAGAGTAGACTGCGAGCATGTGCGGCCGGCACGCCCAGGTTTGAGCCACCGAAACCCGTAACGACGGCCGCGTTGATCGCCTGAACATGTCCGGTCAGATCGAGGACCGGTCCTCCGCTTCCGCCATGGGTGGTTTCGGCGTCATATACGATGCTGGACCTGGTCACCTGGCCTACGATGCCTCTGGTTGCCAGAGGAGCGATGTGCCCGGACTCCGACAGCCGATCGGCCGTGGTCCAGAAGTCCAGCGAGCGGTCGTTTCGAAGCGAGTCGAGCATTGCCTGATCCGAGCGTGCCAGCAGCGCCCGAATCCCGGTCGGGTATCCCAGCAAGAAGACGCTTTCGCCCGGCGTCGAATCCCGATCGCTAAGTGGCAGCGACGGAACACGACCGGTCACACCGGAGCACCTCAACACGGCCAGATCGGCGTCGTCGCTGGCCGTCACGAGATCGACGTTGAACGACTCCGCAATGCCCGGCAGATAACCGACCAATCGATGCATCACGGGGACGAAACCTCTCTCGACCGCCTCCTGAGCAGCCGAACTGAACTCCCACGGCAGCGCGACATGCCGATTTGTGAGCAGCAGTCCGTCATCGGTCGCGACAAATGCGGTGCCGGTAAAGAGGCTTTCCAGTACGGGGCCGACGCCCTCTACAGAAAGGCGAGGGTGTCCTCCGGAGTCATGGATCGGGATGCCGTCGGGAGCAACGACGATTCGCAGGAGCCTCCCGTCCGGCAGCGCAAAGCCGTACGAACCCATGATGAGCACAATGGATCGCGACGCCTCCGAGATGATTCTCTCCCCCGCCTCAGAGCGAGCCTCGAGGAGGTTCAGCCGTTCGTCAATCCGGGCCTCCACCGCTTCCAGTTCCTCGACCGTCAGGGTGCCACCGGTTGCGGCCTGAGCAGCGAGCTGGTCCATCCCCTCAAAATATCCTGCCTGTGCCGCCTCGAGTCTCTTCTCGAGGGTGAACGATCGATAGGCCAGGAACGCGACGGCAACGAATAGTACGGCCACCGCGATCGCCAGACTACGCCGCACGAACGGTGAGGTCTGCGTGAGCATCTGAGCCGGAGCGTCGCGAAGAAGCGCACCCACGCGCGCCAGACCCGGGTCGTGCTCGAGCCGCGCGCCGTCCAGACAGTCTCGCATGACGTCACCGATGCTCCTGTGGGTCGCCGATCCGCTACCGAGTGACCTGAATCGCATAACCGGGCTCCGGTCACCGAGACGCACGGCATCGCCGTGGTGGAGGAGCTGGGCAACCACCGCCTCACCGTTGACGCGAACCGGAGCACCTTCATGTGCCGTAATCACATAGCTCGTTCCCTGCCGGGTGAGCGTGGCATGCAGCGGCCGCACGCCCGGGAACGCAGACGAGGGGAGATACACCCCGACAGTGGGCTCGGAACCGATTGTTATCGTATCACCGGACAGCGGCTTTCGTTCGGTGCGCCGCGAACCGAGAATATGATCCAGCACCAGCGCTGGCGTATCGAGATCAGACCTGTTCGGCATATGCCCGGAGTGTAACGTGAAGACGTGTGACTATTGAGTTAGTATACCCGCGCACTACGTTACGAAGGCCTGCACACTCAAACACGCCGCTGTTTTACGACATTGGTGCTCTTTACCGATAACGTGAGTTAAGGCCCACGGAAAAAGCAGCCTGTGATAGACAAAACGACGATAAAGGACTACCTCGGTACCTGGTGGCTCTCCGCGATCATGTTGCCGATCTGTGCCTACTTCGTATTCTTCTACCCGACGTCGACGTTCATGGATAACGCCGACCTGCTGATCCACGAGGCCGGCCATTTCTTCTTCGGATTCTTCGGGCAGTTCATCCGTGTCCTGGGCGGAACGATCATGCAGATCGTTCTTCCCGGCCTGCTCATCTGGCACTTCTTCGCACACGGCTACCGTACCGGTACACAGATCGCGTTGTTCTGGCTGGGACACAACCTGCTTAACATTGCGGTGTATGCGTCCGACGCGCGGACCCGTCAACTGCCGCTGCTCGGCGGAAACAAGTCCGGACACGACTGGCACTATCTGCTCGGCCGCCTGGGACTACTTGAGTTCGACCAGGCAGTCGGCACCGTGTTCGCTATCCTCGGTGCTATCGTCTTTCTGATCCTCATCATCCTTCCTCAGTACGCGATGTGGTCCGGTTCAGAGGAGTCGTAGTTGGGGATCATTCCGTTCGCGCTCGCCGGTGTCGAGATTGGATATTGAAAGTCCGAGCAGTCGGACAGGTCTTCCCGGCACCGGCGCGTTAAGCAGTTCCTGTCCGATTGCAGCCAGTTCATCGGCGTTGGCCACGAAGTCCGGAAGCGTTCGACTCCGCGTACGCACGATGAAGTCGTGATACTTGATCTTGAGCGTGACGGTTCGACCGAGTGCCCCCGCACGCTTCATGCGCTCGGCGACATTACCCGCAATCTCGAAGATCTTCTGTTCCATTTCTTCGACATCACTGAGATCCTCGAAGAACGTTCGCTCGGCGCCGACGGACTTACGTCGACGGTTTGGCTGAACGGATCTTTCGTCCAGACCGCGCACGATACGATGATAGTGGCGGCCGACTTTGCCAAAGCGACGAACGAGCTCGGCTTCGTCCAGCGCTTGAAGGTCGGCGCCGGTCTCGATACCCATTTTCTTCATCCGTTCGGCCGTGACGCGGCCCACACCAAAGAATTGTGCGACCGGAAGCGCGGCTATGAACGCAGGAGCGTCCTCGGGCAGGATAACCGTCAGGCCATCTGGCTTGTTGAATCCGGATGCGACCTTGGCGAGAAACTTGTTGAAGGAGACGCCGGCTGATGCCGTCAAACCCGTCGTCTCCAGTATGTCTCGTTTGATCTGACGTGCGAGTAGCGTACCCGATGCCGGACCCTTCATCGGTACGGTCACGTCGAGAAAGGCCTCGTCGAGCGACAGCGGCTCGACCAGATCCGTGTAGGACCGGAAAACGTCCCTGATCTGGCGGGATATGCCCGCGTAGACTTCCATCCGGGGACGGACAAAGATGAGCTCCGGACATCTTCGTGCTGCGGTCGACGATGGCATCGCGGAACGGACACCGAACTTGCGGGCCTCATAGCTCGCTGCCATGACCACGCCACGCCGCCTCCCTCCTACTGCGACGGGCCTGCCGCGGAAGTCCGGATTGTCCCGCTGTTCGACGGACGCATAAAACGCGTCCATGTCAATGTGAATGATCTTTCGCATCGGAGCGCTCGTCACCGCAGTCGCTGTTCAACATCGCACCGCTGCGTCCTTCGATCAATCCACGACCTGCACCCGCACGCCTTCAGAGTGTGACGTGAATTCAGGGGCATACATCGACTGTATCGACGTGATGCCGTTCGAGAAGTCGCCGGCGAGATTGACACGCAGCGGATACTCGAAAACATACGTTCCTTTCGGGAGATAGCCGATGAAGAAATGGGTCGCCGCATCTCGCGTGCTCTCGTAGTAACCCAGGCCTCCCTTATAACGATACCCGGACAGAACATTGATGGGCTCGAGACCTGCTCCGCGCATATCCTTCAAGTGAACGTACTCCATGTCGCGATCCACGCGGATGATGACCCGAACCACGATCTTGTCGCCCGTTGCGAGATCATCGATCTGATCCAGCGGCCTCAAAACCGGTCCTGCGTTCGACGACTCCTCACGAAACAGCTTCTTCTCAATACTCAAAGGGGTCTCCGCCGGAGTGATTCGATCGAGCTGTTCGAAGTACTGCCAGTACAGCGCGCCCCACGCCGGACCCGGTCCGACTTTGGTCACCTCGACCGTAGCCATGTCACTGCTGATTTCGTCGCCTTCCCATGACGTCGTGAAGTAACCCGTACCCTCCTCGGCGTCAGGTCGGGATCGACTGTCGATGGTCTCGTCACCGACGCTGATCGTTACGTGCGAATCCTCGTCGAGCAGCTGCGTCCCCCGCATCAGCAATGCGTACACGGCCTCGGTCGTCGCCTTTGTTGTCTTCCAGTCCTGCGTCTGCTTCTGCTTGAGAAGCCATAGCTGCAGATCAGCAACGGCAGCGCTGTTGTTATCGATCTCATCAAAGGCCTCCACCATGAGGGCTTGCGTTTCGATCGGCGCCTGGTACCAGAAATAGCCGCGGTTGTATTTCCAGTACATACCGAGTTCGTCGGAGTGCGAGGCGGTTTCTGCGAGCGACCGCATGATCGCTCCGGGTATTTTCGTGTCGCCCCATCGATGGAGAGCAAGCGCAATCATCCCCTGTCCATACATCTCGTTCTGCAGCCAGAAACGACGCGCCTGTTCGAGATAGTAGGTCACGGCAGGCTGGCTGGCCTCGGGGATCTCCATCTGTCCGAAAAAGCTGCGGGCGTAGAGATAGTGAATCTGCAGCCATCCCAGGTGACGCTCGTTGAGGTTTGCCTTTCGCTCCAGGAGTTCGTCGTAGTCGGCCTTGATTTCGCGATCCAGATACGCGACCGCGCGTGCAAGCGACGGACCCATTGCCGGGTCACTGTCGGGATCAAAAATTCCCAGGCGATTGAGATGTCCGAAACCGGCCACAATATGCTGCGTGATGTGCCGACTCGGTCGCATCCCGTTGAACCACGGCCACGCACCCGATCCATGTTGGGCACCTGTAAGCTTCTGAATCGCGGTTGCGCGTTCGTTGCTCATACGAGCGAAGTCAAAAAGCACCGCGATGCGTCGTTTGCGCTCCGATTCATCTTGAGCGGCAAGAAGCCACGGCGTCTCTTCGATGACAAGCGACTTCAGCTCCTGGTTCTTCTCCAGATTTGACTGCAGCGCTCCGGCTTCCAGGTCACGCCACCGGTCAAAGACGGTCTGGATACGTGGGTTTTGCTCGACGATGTGCGCCGCGATACTGTTGGCGTACAATCTGCTGAAGACCTGCTCTGAGCATTCGTGAGGAAAATCCATCATGTATGGCAACGCCTGTACCGCGTACCAGACAGGATTGGGAGAATACTCGAGTGTCAGCGCATGATGACGCAGCGTTTCCGACTGGTTGTCGCGGAGTCGCTTGAACGTAAACGGATATGTCCCGGGCCCCCGAACGGGGAGCGGCAGGCTTTCTGTAACGAGCATGCGATTGGTCAGGACCGGCAGCGGTTTCTGCTCGCCATCGGATTGACTGCCGGCATCCGCCGTCACGCGATAGACGATCGCATCAATGCCCTCCGGAACGCTGATCGACCAGCGCAAGCCCTGGCTCTGGCCCGGAGCCAACGTGAATTCGAGGTCGGTATTGTTGCTAGCGAACTCGCGGTCGAGTGGCTGCATGGTCACGGCGTCGAAGAGAGACAACCGGGCGGTTCCACTGAGCGATTCCTCTGCGAGACTTTGCACGCTGGCGGCAAAACGCAGGTCGTCACCCTCGCGCAGGAAGCGCGGCGCATTGGCGGTGATCATGAGATCTTTGCGCGTGACCGTGAACGCCTCAAGTCTACCCACGCGCAAATCGGTGGTGTGAGCGATACCCAGCATCCGCCAGCGGGTGAGCGCTTCGGGTATGGTGAAGGCGAACGATATCGTGCCATCCTCGTCCGTGCGCAGGTCCGGCAGGAAGAAAGCGGTCTCGCTGAAATCCGTCCGCACTGGGCCTGCCTGTGACACCACGGGTTCCTCACCGACGGGCGGCGACTCCGCCTCCCCGTCCTTCGCAAGCGTTTTCCCAGCTTCCATCACGGCGTGCGTCAGCCATCATGGCATCGGAAGGTACGCGCGGACATGCTCCATGATCGCTCTCGCCGATGGTAGCCGAAGTATCTATCGAGCCCGAACCAGTTCAGCATGTCATAGCTACGCTGACGCGCCGAGCGAGATCGATTCCACCGCAGCCCCCAGACTGCCGATCCGACGGCTCCCCATTCGTTCGCTGCCATCCAGCCCAGGCGCGAGGTGCGGCTCTGGTAGAGATCGAGTCGCCAGTCATGGGCGACAAACTGGTCGAGTGATGCGTCGTACATCGCAGCCAGCAACTCGGCGGCGACTGGCTCTCCCTTCGAACCTGTGATTCGGAGGCGCCATTCCTCATCCTGGCCGGGGTATAGCTCGTCGCGAAATGTCTCCAGCTTGAGCGTCAGCTGTTTGTTCGTGTACGGAACCGCGATCGTCTGGCTGTGGACCACGGCACGACCATGGCGTACGAAGCTGACGTGGACGGCGAAGTTACCCCGATCATCCTCTTCTATCGGAAATTCCAGCAGCTGCTGGGAGTCCGAAAGCTGCAGCCGGCGCGTTTCTACAACTCGACCCCGCTTCTCCACCTCAACGAACACAGGGACATCCTTTGCGGCAGAGCCAATCAACAGGCGCGCCGTCTCACCCGGCTCCCCGGAGACGGTGACCGGAACAAACCAGTCGAGATTCTTCAGCGGAAGACGGTTCTCCCCGATCGAGTAGAGCGTAATCAGCCGCACCGCCTGTACTTCACGACCGCGGGCGTCGGTCGCCGTCGCTTCCACGCGGTAGACCCCCGACGGCCACTTCTTGACATCGCCCAGACTCACTGTGGGCGTGTCCCCGGTGTTGAATGCGGTCTCCAGAGCCACCGCTGCGACCGGCCATGTGCCCGGGTCGTTCTCGTTGGCGTACACGTCCATCGGGAAATGCTCACTGTGCTGATCGGGTGTCAACACGGGCCGATCGACCTGTGGCCACGGTCTTTCCCGAAGCAATCGAGCGGGACCGCGGAGGCGACTGATCACGAGCCGTCCCGACGCCGACACAGCCGTTCCCTCAACATTTTCGGCGGTTACCTTTAACGACTCCAGCGCATCGCGATCCCGAAATTCGGAACCTTCGATACCGAGAAGAAGCGACGCATACCCCACGCGAACGGACGTCACACCTGATCGCGTCTCCCCCGCAAAGTCCGTCACGTCCGCGACGACCTTGTATCGGAAGATGGGGTTGGCAGATGGCGGAATCTCGTCGTCGGGTCTTGCAACGAACGACAGGCTGAAGTGACCCTTGCTGTCGGTCTCGGCCACGCCTGTAGCAATCTCGGCGTCAGCCTGCGGCGGGTGGATGCTCCACCAGTATTGCCACGGACGAAACACGGGGGTTCTTGTGACTCGATACCGCACGCCTGCGCCATCGACGGGAGCCCCGCTGAACGCCAGAGCCGACCCCGACACCGTCACCTCGTTTCCGAGTTCCACTTCACTCCTCACCGGGTCGAAACTGACCTCGAAACGCGGACGCTTGTACTCCTCCACCGAGAAGCCGACAGAGCCATCGGCATCTCGAATCGTCATCTGGCCGGTTCCAGCACCCGTCGGCACATCAAACCTTCCGCTGACCGTGCCGTACTCGTTCGACTCGAGATCGAGACTCGCCAGTTCGCGCCGGTTCGGATCAATAAGTTGAACCGTAGTACGTTCTCCGGCACGGATTTCATGCCGCTCGCCACTCTTCCTGAGGAGTATTCCTTTGAAGTGCACCGGCTGGCCCGGCCTGTAGATGGCCCTGTCCGTGAAAAGTCTGGTCACGTCTTGCGGCACCTGCGGATTCTCGCTACCCCACCGGTAGCGCCAGTCCATGCTCACAAGCCGGTCGCCACCGTGCACGACCGTCAGAAAGAACGACCCGCCATCTTGATGGAAAATATCGGCGACACCGTCGTCGTTCGTTTTGAACGACTGGTACTTGTCGGGATTTCGGCGCCGGTCGACATACTCGACGCCCCACGACGTCACCGTCGCGCCGACTATCGGTACACCTCGGGCACGATCGAGAACCCGGACCTGCAGCGACGCGTCATCATCGCGCCGTTCGACGATGCCGAGTTTTGACGCAGCAAAGTACACGATGCCGCGTGCCTGACCGTCCTGGCGAAATTCGGCGTGACTTCCAACCAGCGCGGCATACAGCCCGGTTGGCAAGGCCGGTATCATCAACTCCGTTGAGTGACTTTGATAGTCTCCATCGCCCGGGAGATCAAAGACTCCATCGAACGCGCGCGCCCGTGCGATGAGCCTGGCGTTCCGTTCGTCGCGATCCGAACCCGACAGAAAGCTGGCGGTCATCATCTCCTGCATGTCGACGGGCACGACCGCCACAAACATCTTCTCGACATTGCGATATTGAAGCCGGAGTTTGAACGGTTGTCCCGGAGTCACAACATCCTCGATCTGGAACTGGGCGGACTTCTCTCGAATGGACGACTGCAGCGCCGCGCACTGATCTGCCCCGAATGAATCGGAAAACCGGCCAATCGCGTCTGCACAAAGATCGTAAGCCTCCTTGAGTCGCCACTTGAAGCGATCGGAGCGAAGCGGATCATATCGGTAGCCTTCTGACACAAGCGTCGATGCCAGTGCATGAGTAACCGATGTACCGGCACTTCGGCCACTGAAGCGCTCGTCCATCTCTCGAAGTCGGGCCACGTAGGCTGAATCACGGTCGGCGACGGTGCTTGCTTTCCGAACGAACGCCAGGCGCCCGAGGTCGACATCAACGAGCGCGTCCGGCTCGGTATCTGTCAGGTGAACCCGGACCAGATCCTGGTACAGGCGAATGGCGAGATACTCCGTCGAAAGGGAGTCTGGACTCTCAATCCCCAGTCCCACAAATCCTTCAGCGGTTCCCATGAACCGGGGATCGTCGAAGCGAAACGGCTCGAGCGGCTCGGCCAGGCCCGCCTCGGAATTCTCGAACACGTCCAACGCACGGTGCGCAAGGAAGTCGTAGAGGGTGGGCCGAAGCATTCTGTCGCGACCGTTCGACTGAAGAAGAACGATGTACTCCGCGACCGGAATAGCCGACAGCGTGGAAATGTCTTGTACTGAACGCGCAAATTCGCCGACCGCCGCCGCCACAATCTTGCGCTGGTCCCAGGTCGTAACATCATCCTCCGCAATGCCGCTCGTAGCTGTTCGATCCAGATACGTGTGGCGATTCGACTGGTAGTACCGCCAGTAGATTTCACCGAGGATCGAATGCAGCACCGCGGAAGACGATGCCGACACCCGTTCGATTTCGATCTTCAGATCCGATACAATCCGATTGATCTCGTCTTCTTCGAGTGCAGCGACGTACTTGGACCGATGCAGTAACGCCTTCAAGAGTTGCGGATCGTTCTGCTCGTCACGCGCCAGAGAAATGATCCGATCCACGACCTCCCACGCCGATCTCGGGAGTCCCTGTTCCTGAAGTGAGTCTACCCTGGCCCACAACTGATCATAGTCATCTTTCATGTCAGGTGTCACCCCGGAGAACAGCGATAGTCCGGCGAAAAGCACCAACAGAATAAGCACAGGATGTTGCGGTTTCATAGCCGAATGTCGGGGACATGAAGATTAGAAATACAGCGTGGTTCACAGGTGACCTGCGTGTTCGGCCGGTCAGGTTCGCCACATTCTTCGGGAGAGGCAAGAAACGAACAGTCTCCTCAGATGACAACGATTTGCCGTGGCTGCGTATTGTGTGGGAAACTACCGAATCAGGGTCGACAGTCTGCATCGAATCTATCCCGACGGAACGGACTCAGCTGTGAGTTCCTCAAGTCGGAGTGACTTCCGGTAGGCAGACTGCTTCCCGGCCTCGAAGTTGAGGACCTCGACGGTATCGTCGTACAGAGTCCTGGCGCTGATCGGGTTATCAGCGATACAGACCACGCCCAGCTTCCCGTACTCGGACAGGGCGCCGACGAGGTGAAACACAACACCCCGCTGGGTGCCGCCATGGAAGTGAAGGCCGTGTTCAACTGCTATGTCGATTAAGTCAGCCGGCGTAAATCCCCGATAGTCGTCGCTGCATAGATTGTCCGACGCGTAATAGTATCGCTCACGGCCAGTCGGTGTGAGATACAATCCGGTATCTGACTGGTACCGGCCGTCTGTCAGAAACTGAAGCATCAGAAACGGGTGAGTTGTACCACCCTTTCTCAGATTGATTTCGATCGCGTAGTGATTCCAATCCTCACCGTTCTTGACGGAGATAAAGTCGACACTGTATCTACCCGTGACTCCATATTCTTTGAGCGCCTGGGAAACCTTCACTCCGATGCGCTGAACCTCGAGACGGTATTCCGGGTCTGCGGGAAACGCACAGCCGAGAAATATCTGGCCGGAATCGCCGCCGAGGACCTGATCGTGAGTCGAGATAACCGAAGTGGCTCCGAGCGGGTCGATGCGGCACTGCACCGATGGCGAGCGCTTGTTCTCACCGTCGATCCAGCATTCGACGATGCCTCCCATTTCCTCGAACTTCGACAGGTAGTGCGGCCACGTTTCGCCGATCGCCTCGAAGCGCGTCCGGCGAGGTAATTCCTCGTTTACCCACGATCGAAGACCAGATTTTGGCGCGTCTTCGAGCCAGAATGTCGCATTTCCCTCACCCGAAAAACCTTCGTCCAGCTTGATGACGACTCGTCGGAGAGCCGGATTCCTCTCCTTCAGTTCCGAGATCGCCAGAGTGAGTTCGTGCTTCGACTTCAGGTCTTCAAAACCATCAGGCATGAGGATTCCTGCATCTCGGAAGATCTTCCTGCTTCCACTCTTGGAACCCAGCCAGCATAGATCCGGATCGCATGCGTAGAGCGGAATATCCAGGCGCACGGCAAGGGTTCGTTCGAGAACGGTCGCATTGAAGCACGTTAGATGCGCCGTCTCGATGTCGGGAATGGCGCGCATGATTCGTTTCAGCAGATTCGGGCGTTCCAGGATCTTTTGCGACAGCGGCACCCCGGAGGAATCGAAGCAGCTGAGAAGCGTAAGCCTGTCCCGTGCGTGGCTTGCCGGAATTCCAGGGAGCAGGTTCAGGTAGTAGTCAATGATTGTGGGCGCGATCGGCTCACTCGTGACGTAGATGAGGTGTGTGGTCGGGAGTCGGAGCAGCATGAGCATGAACAGCATGCGCTCCTCGTAGTGATGGACGCCGGAGATACGTCCGAGCACCTCGGGGTCCATGGACAGGCTCGGGATGACGACGACCGAGCGTGGCTCACGAGGATCGGGAAACACTTTCTGCCAGAGCAGGGTGAGGCGCTTCTGCAGGGTGCCGAAGCGCTCCAGTTCTTCCGGCGACCCCGGATCGGGAAACAGAGCCCACGGATCGTCGCGAAGCTCAGGCCTCAGGTTTTGCAGCTGGGACAGATTCAGCACGGTCGCTGTCCTGATTACGAGAACTCATCATCCAACAATCCGACACACATTCGGGTGAAGGAAGAGGGGGAAACCCCGACAGCATTGCGGTGCAACCCCCCACAGCATAAATGTAATCTCTCTGACCGCTTTTTGTCTCGGATAATTGTACTCTCGGTCCAATTGCGCCTCGCTTCAAAGTGCCGTGTTAGCGTGTCAATGCAGCGTCTTTCCCGCTGGCGGGCCAACGTGCAGAGCAAGCCTCGCTCGAATTCAATTTCCTTACCGATACACCAGCGTACCCGGCCGGAAGGCAAACCACGCAAACGAGAAGTAATTCCCGTGGACGATCGGCTGGAGTGACCTGCCGGCAAGGGATCCCGAGATGGCCTGACCGGTGACGTCCCATACGCTTCCGGTCTCGGAGTCGCGGATCGAACCGTCCTCGAACTCGAACGAAAGAGTGCGCCCATCAACGCGCCGATCAAAGACGCCGGTAGTGCCAATGATCTCGGCCTCGCGGATGACGGCGTTGCCGAGCGCCGTGACGGCTCCATCTACATGAAATACGACGAGCGGTACGTCAGAAATCACATCGTTGATCACGCGTCGAGCGCGCGTTACGGAATGCGGAAATGCGATGTTCTCTCCGCCAATCGACAGCGCGACAACCTTCTCCATAGGCGGTAGTCGATCATCGACGTCGCCCGCGAAAGAGAAACGGACGCTCGTCGATGTCGTCATATCCGCGATACGGATTCGTACCGTAGTTGCGAGCGTGACCCGTCTCACGCGAGAGAACGGATCCGGCCGGGAAGCGAGCCGCGAACTGCGCGAACGAGACGATCTGGGCCGGCAATGGCTCCAGCATCGTTCCCGTCAGGTCCCCGACGATGGCCTCCCCGTCTATCTGCTGCCACAGCGATTCGGTCTGCCGATCATACATGATGAGATCGGAATGCCTGAGCATCCCCGAGACCCCAAACTCATACACCTTTTTCCCGACCGTTCGCCGGTAGGCGATTGCACTGTAGCAGAGCGGGCAGAACGTGACGACCACAGGAACGCCGCCAAGCTCGTCGTTGACGATCTCGTGATAGGTCATGATTTGCAGTGGGTACGCCCGGGCACTTGCACCGGTCTGCAACATGATCACTGGCTCACGATCACCAAGCCAATCGGCGGCCGCGTCAATCGATACAAAACGTGGCGCATCGATGGATGGAATTCCATCCCTTGGCACCCCACCCGACATGATTTCGGAGAGATCGACCGAGCGGTTCTCCCAGTCCGTTTCCCATCCCGAAGGATAGTTCGATTGTGCAGATGCTATTGACACAAAGAGGCCCCCAACTGTGACCACCACGGCGGTCAAGGTCAAGAACAGGGCATATCGTGCGACCGGGGTCGGCATGGATACGGAATGTCTCGTGCAACAAAGTGTACGGCTTAGATCAGTCGGCACGCGTTACGTTACATCCATCCCGACAATCACCGGGCCAGCCTGTCTGTAACGAAGGCGCCGGGGCCTCAACAAACCCACGGATACGGCCGATGCCGTTGACGCAAAACCTGTCAACATTCCCCGGAGGACCTCACGTGACCTTTCTTCGCCAATTCGCGCCGCATGCTCACTGGTTTCTGCGCCTGGCGCTGGCCAGTGTTTTCGCATACCACGGGCTAACGAAGTTCCCCAATCTCGAAGCCTTGTCCGGCATGATGGGAATGCCCGTGCCGATGATAGCTATGCTGGCCACTGTCGAGACCATCGCCGCCGCCATGATCCTCGTCGGAGGTATCTCCAAAGACTGGATGACACGCCTGGCCGGACTGATCTTCGTCATGGTCATGTTGGGAGCCATCTTCATGGTCCATCTCAAGAATGGCTGGAATTCGCTCGGTAACATGGGGATGGAGTTTCCGGTCACCCTGCTGGCGATTGGACTCTTTTTCGCCATTCGTGGCAACGATGGTGTTGAGTCCGGGGCGGCTGAATAGCGGGGAGCACGATTCAGAGTCACCTCCGATCGCGAGGAGCGTTGTCTCGTTCGCGTTGCGGCTGGATGGCGTGTGAAACGAGATGGGCAGCAGGCGGACCCCTTCAAACCCCTGATGGGGTTGAAGATAATGCCGCAGATCAAGCGTACATATTCTCAGCGTGCACTCCTCCGTGCCGCCAAATATGTTCTGCTTCAGTCCAGCGATCGTTCCAGCCGGTTCCGTCTGCACATCTGCCACAGAGCAATGCGTCCACTGAATCCCGTCACAAACCTGCGTGAACCTCTGTCCGTGACGGGACGTCGGCGATCTCCTTCAGGCACGCTGGGCAACACTCACCACTCGCGACTGCACCGCGATCAGACGTGTGCCGCAATCTTGTCCCCGACGAGCCGACCAATGTTGAGACATGCTGTCGCCGCTGGTGAAGGGGCGCTGCAGACGTTTATGAACCGTTTGTTTTCAAGGATCAGAAAATCATCCACCATTGAGCCGTCGTCTCGGACGGCCTGCGCTCGTACGCCGGATGTGGCAGGTTTCAGATCGCTTGCCTTGATCTCGGGAATGAGTCGCTTGAGGCCCTTCAGGTAGAAACGTTTGCTGAGCGACTGCAGCATCTCGCGAGCACCTGTTTTCCAGTGCCTTGCGGCCAGCCTCCTGAACCCGCGGTAGCCCAGGACCTCCGCAAGCTCGCGAAGGTCAACGTCACCAAACCGGTAGCCTTCTCGCGCAAACGCCATCACGGCGCTCGGCCCGCACTCTACACTCCCGTCGTACATGCGGGTGAAATGCACACCCAGGAATGGATAGGCCGGATCCGGAACGGGGTAAATCAGATTCCTGCACAGGTGGCGAGCTCCCTCTACGAGTTCGTAGTACTCGCCTCGGAAGGGCACAATCTGCATTTCGGGATCGACGCCGCTCATGCGCGCAATTCTATCCGCATACAGACCGGCACAGTTAACCACTACGCCCGCCTCCAGGTCACCATCCTCCGTCGACACGACGACCCGATCATTGAGCTCTTCCATCCCGACTACCTTCGAACTCGTGCGGATCGTTCCCCCCTGCTCGACGATGATAGCCGCAAGCCGTTTTGACATCCCGACGAAGTCGACAATACCCGCCCCCGGGACACTGATTGCCTCGATGCCGGCACAATGAGGCTCCAATTCTCTCAACCTGTCAGCGCCAATTGGATCGCAGGCCACGCCGTTCTCCCGACCACGTTCCAGAATACTGTTCAGCTGCGGTAACTCGTTCGGCTCGACCGCCACGATGACCTTGCCACAGACCTCGTAGGTCACTCCCTCCTCCTCACAAAACCGTATGAGAGCCTCGCGACCAAGCCGGCAGTTCTCTGCCTTTAGCGAACCGGGCTTGTAGTAAATCCCGGAGTGAATCACACCGGAATTACGACCCGTTTGATGACTGGCGACATCCGGTTCTTTCTCGACAACCACGACCTTCCAGTCGTGGTGTGTCTGGACCAGATGATAGGCGGTCGCCAGCCCGACGATTCCGCCACCCACGATGGCTACATCAAATTTCATACGCTGTATTTTCCGGGTCCGCGACCCTGGGTACTGTTTACGCCTTGTCGGGAGAAAAATAGACGCGCGGCAGCCGGCGAGACTGCTCGTGCGCCAATATCGTTGAAAAAGATAACACCTGCCAGGACGACACGTTTGGTGTTGACTACTGGCTAGTCGTCTCCATGTGCGTGAATCTGGAGACTGAAGGGATCGCCGGATAGGAAACAGAGTATCTTGTGTCCAGCCGGGCGATGTAGAAGATTGAGCTGAGCAAAGACAACAACAAGGCTTGGATGTCCGTAAAGGTGACAATCGTTCTATTGCTCGCCGGGGTTCTCGTCGCTGGAAATCCGATGGCTTCGCTTGCGGACCCGTCCGTCTCAATCGTCGTCGATTCCGCCGGCACGATCTACTACTCCGACCTCGAGCGTGTCTGGATGATCACTCGTTCCGGATCGAAGGAAATTGCCGTCGACGACGTGCATACCCACGAACTCTGGATCGGACCTGATGACCTGCTGTACGGAGAGGACGTGCGCAATGTCGGCGAGGCGTACCGACATCGTGTTTGGAAGCGCCTACCCAACGGCGCGGTGGTCGACGAACGACCATGGCGCCGAGGCCACCCCACGGATTACCACGACTACTCGTTCAATCGTGACGCGAAAGGCTGGTCGTACATTCTCCGGCGAGACAACTCAACGATCGAGGTCAGAGACTCTGATACCGTTATCCGAACGATAGATCTTCCGCGCTCAATCAAGTTTGCGCACTGGCTGACCGTTCTTGCCGACGGTACGGTATTCGTTACCGCCGGATCGACGCTTCTTCGCGTGAGTCCGGATGATCTCGAGACGAACGAACTCGCAACGAATCTTGTTGTCCGCACACCTGAGTTCGAACATGTTCACGACCGTCATGCACTAATGGGCGTTTGGGTCGGGCCGGGCAATGCAGTTTACGTGGCTTCGTATGCCGGGCAGAGTGTTCGCCGAATAACACTCGAGGGAACTCGTCGCCGATGTTTGGCGATCAGACGATGGATGGTCAGTCTCGGGTGGAGCATTCACGGCAGATGGATCAATGTTGGTTCAGGAGTGGTCCGATCAAAATGAAGTTCGAATTCGCCTGATCCAACCGGACGGATCCTCTAGACTCCTTGGGCAATAGGACAACCTCGAGTCTAGCCTCGGATATTAAGAACTGGATGGACACCCCCGGCAGGCTAACAATGCTCGTGGCACTTGCGTTTGCCGCGATTCACACGGGCTGTACTGACGTCGGGGCAGGCTCGGGCGACGCCATCGTGTCCGTCGTTGCCTCACAGCGAATTAGAGCGATGACGTACAGTTCGCGCCGGCCGCCCGATCCCGGCACGCTGGAGGATCTGCATGAACTGGGCGTCTCTCACATTGCTCTGATACCGTTCGGATACCAGCGATCTTTCAGCAGCCCGAGCGTTCGGTTCAACCCCAATCAGAGGTGGTTTACGGAAAGCGACTCCGGCATCACTGACGTTGCCTTCCAGGCTCGGGCACTGGGAATGGGCACCATTCTCAAACCGCACATCTGGGTAGGCCGTCATAGTACCGACGGTCAGCAACGCGACCAGATCGGGTTCGAGACTGAAGACGAGTGGCTCCAGTGGGAAAGTGAATACCGCCGCTTCATCCTTCACTATGCCGGCCTTGCCGAAGCCATTCAGGCTGACATCTTCGTCGTGGGCACCGAGCTTGCCACTGCCGCGCGACTCCGGCCCGACTTCTGGCGAGGCGTAATCAAGGAGATTCGGACACGCTATCAGGGCAAGTTGACATATGCCGCCAACTGGTATCGTGAGTTCGAGGACATTCAATTCTGGTCCGAGCTGGATTTCGTCGGTGTGCAAGCCTACTTCCCGTTATCAGATCAGGCAGGACCCTCGGCAAGTGCACTCCGAAAAGGCTGGGCATCCCACAGAGATAAACTAGCTGCGGTAAGCCAGTCTGCGGGCAAACCAGTCCTGTTCACTGAGATCGGGTACAGAAGTATCGCGGACGCCGCCGTCGAGCCCTGGAAGTGGGCATCGCGACAGCAAGCTCAGGTGACCGAGTCCGACAACGAGACGCAGGCCAATCTGTACACGGCTTTCTTCGAAGAGGTATGGCCACAGCCATGGTTTGCCGGCGCCTGCATCTGGAGATGGCACACAGCGTCAGAGACTCGCGGCGCAGTGAGCGCCATCGATTTCACGCCACAGGGAAAGCCATCCCTGGATGTCATTCGGAGCGGTTTCCATGCGGGCAGGTGACATAACTGCGTCGCGTGGGCCACGAAGGCACGGCTGCCCCATCCGGAACTCGACGGCCCAGCCGGCGTCCCGGCAGCGAAGAACCGGCGCTAGCTACGCGACTCGGGCAACAGAACCTCACACCCGAGCAAGTCGGGATGATCTCTCGTCAGCGCATCGCCCGGAAACTTGCGCAGCCGCCAGTACATCTCCAGATCACCTGCCGCCGACACGATCATCAGGTACGCGTAGGCAACGATCCACCAACTACCCCCGGCCAGACCCCAGACAGCCGGCAACAACCCGGTCACCAACACCGGCAGAATCAACACCAGCCGGTACGCGGTCAGTTTCATCTCGGCGCCGCAATGCACGTAGACCACTCCGTGCAAAATCCGGGCGCCGAACGTGATTTCGGACCGAGGCGTCCCCGTCACCAACATGCCGAGCGCATGCAGGCCCTCGTGAATCGGCACGGATACGACATACGCGAGGAGCAGCAGGGCACCTCCACGGGCGATCTCGCCTAGCCACACCGCCGGCCATGGCCACGCCGGCAGGTCCGGAACTCCCCACAACAACACCATCGGGAGGCAGAGGACCAGTGCCACGATGACGAGCCACCATCCAAGACGCAATACGATCTCCCGAATTGGAATGGTGACTTCCTGCCATGCGTCACGGTCCGACATCTTCTGCATCTCCGGCCTCAGACATCCAATGCGTCGCCGTGTCCCACGCATCCGGCTCGAACAGATCCGGACTCAGCGCGCGATCCACCACAATATCCGAGTAGTACTCAAGTATGGATAGCGTTCCGTCCAGGTAAAACTCGACGGTAGGCGCAACCCATCCTCCCCCAACGGTCTGAAAGTCCCGGAACCGAATATCCACCAGACTCTGGTTGCCGATCCCTCCCCGTTGGATCACCCTCACAAAGTACAAGAAGCTCCTTGTCGATCCAGAACTGACTGGTTCTGAGATCACCGGCATGCGCACCAACGACATAAACCGGGCGCCGATTCCATTCGGCCTCGCTGAGCACAGTAAGGTCAAACCCTAGAGAGTCGAGCTTCGCCAAGTGTTACTTGCGGCTCTTGCACGTACGCATCGAATCCGAGAACCATCAGCGGATGAATCTCGTCGCGCTCGAACAGCAGAGTGTCGGCTCGAAAAACGTAACGCTTGTCGTTGGCAAACAGCAGTCCGTTCCCGGACCCCAATGGAGCGATGTCTATCCGCAGCTTGCCGGGCAGGGACAGTGCCTCATACCAGATCGACGTGTCGGCCACGCCGGATCGATACTGTATCGTCTCCTGCGTGAACGTCAACGTGTTGTACCAATTGCCATCGTACTTCGCCTTCATGGCCTGGACGAGCTGACGCGGCGTCTCAATACTGGTCGATTCTCCGCCGCAACCAGCAACCAGTATGGTTACGAGGATCAACACCGTGTTTTTGATTTGTCGGATTAGCGTCATAGTCATTCAGTGGTCGTGTGTTTTCTCTATAAAGCGAATGTATGCGTGTACTTGATCAGCATTGCGCGCGAATCGGAGACTGGCAATGTCGGCAGTCCCCGATACCGGTCTGTGTTGGTTCCCTGATTGAACACGAGCCAGAGGTCATGTCCCTCTCTGAAATTCATCCGGAACCGCACGTTTGCCCGGATGAAATCAGCTGCAGAACTGTACTGGACGAAGGCCGAGATCGACGCTTTTGTACTGAAGGCCAGCTGGCCGCGCAGACGGGCGATCGCGAAGTCGAATTCCTGATTTCGATCTGGAAAACGCAAGCGCGTCAGTTCAATCTCTCCTCCCAGTTCTACGTATCTGGACAGGTTCCATGTCGGGCGCGTTCCCACCGATATTAAGGTGCCATCGTAGAACTTTCCGCCGGACAACTCGACGTTCGCTCGCAGAAGCGCGCCGTCGTGCATGCGAAACCGTGCATCGCCGCCGACAAACCGGTATCTACCCGGCGGAATCCATGCATTGCTCGACAGCTCGAGTTCTTCGTCGAGATCCTCCTCCTCAAATACAACATCCAGACCGAGTCGCGCACCGGAAATGAGCTCGAAGTCCCACTCATACTCTATCGCGGCCGACTCCACGTTGCCATCGTCATTATCCAGAAATGCGAAAACCTGCAACTCCGACGAAATCGTTCGAAACGAGGAGTTGCCCTCCGAGAACCATCCGTAGGAAATCGAACCACGCGGTTGAAAGTAGTTCGTTCGATTCTGAAAACCGAGATCCGGGGCGAAGTCACTACCTACGCGAGTCAGCGTCGTCGAATATGCGAGACCCTTTGATGTACGCCGCTCCCATTCCGCGCGAACAGCAGACGAAGGCAACACGGAAACACCGGACTCGTCGATGACGACATCGTCAAACGATTGAACCCACTGTAGTGACACGTACTCGTCACCCGTAACGCGCACGCTGCCGTCGAGCCCGTAGGCAAAGTTGTAGCCGCCGTCGGACCCCACACGACTGGTAACGATTGAACCGGCGTACGAATAGTCGTTCAGCACGCGGCGGCGGACTCGAAGAACACCGAAGTTCTCATACGGCAGATCGGCGCTTTCGTCGGTCTGCATATCTATGATTCCGAGATCCCATTTCCCAACTCTCCCGACGATTCGCGTGCCACCCAGAATCCGAACAGGGTTTCCGTCCTCGTCGAGACCAATATTCCGACTGTTGAACACTCTATTGGAACCTCCGAGACTGAAGTCGAAGAGACCTGCCCGTTCCTGGAAGAACTGACGTTTTTCTGGAAAGAAGAGTGAGAACCTGGTAAGGTTCACTTGCTCATTATCCGCTTCGGCCTGGGCGAAGTCGGTGTTGGCCGTCAGGTCGAGCGTAAGATTGCTCGTGAGGTTGTACTTCACGTCGATGCCCACATCACGGGTGACGCTCGTGTCGTCCAGATACTGAGTCTCGGTCGAGTTTAGTTCCGACTGTCTTCCCAGGCCTCCAACTACGAAGGGCGAAATATACACGGGTCTTGAACTCGTCACATCGGACAGCACGACCTTCCGGGCGAGTGAGGGTTTCGCGAACGCCATGTTCCAGTCAGGTCGAATGTCCGGGAAGATGTGACGTTCATTCCGTCGGGCGATGTAGCGGTATACGATCAGGCCCATCTCGGTCTCGGCACCGTTTGTCTGAAATCCCAGGCTCGAAAGCGGAATCCGGATTTCAACGAACCATCCCTTCGGCGAGCGGTGCGTTGCCACGTCCCAGTATGTATTCCAGCTCCTGTTCATGGACCCCCGGCCTGATTGTGCATCGTTGGAGACTGCAGAATCAAAACGCGTACCGTTGGGCGTCGTAAAGAACCACAACGCGTTCTCATTGTCGTTGAACGTATCGAGCAGGATGCCGAAGGTGTCGTCTCCGGAGTAGCCGTCCCGGTACATGGAGTTGGCCCGAATGGCATCCGGCTGCGTGTCCAGCAGCGCACCGGATACATAGACATAGTGGTCGTCGTAGGCGACTCGAATCTGTGTTTCCTCCGTCATTTCACCGCCGTAAACGGGCTGGTACATGACAACGGGCAGTGCTTCGATCTCAGCCCATGCCTCTTCGTCCGGCACACCGTCCAGAACTATTGGCTTTGACAGGCGCGGCAGATGGAGTCGCTCCTGGGCCGACGCCGGGGTCGCGACAACAACGCAGACCAGGGACCAAATAAAGATTCGGGCCTTCTGTTTCGAAGACATGGACCTGTCAACCGGAACGTCTACCGAGGGTTACGCTACGCCGGCGCACAAAAAAAGGCAGGCGTGAGTCCCACACCTGCCTTTGACCGGCGATAATGGGAGTTCTACCCTAGATCAATGAATTGTCATCCCCGAATTCACCATGCTCTTCCGTAGCCTCACGATAGTAGATATCGCCTTCAAGCATTCCCTGAATGGCAACTTCGGTCGGCTCGGCTCGCGTTTCGAACTCGACGGATATCCGTCTCTGCTCCTCCTGGAATCGCGGGTCCTCCAATTCCGGCTCAAAACCTTCGAAGTACGCAAGCTTGTTATCCAGTTCCTGCTTGATCTTCGAGGCAACCTGCCGGGATCGCTTCGCCGTAATCGCCACGGACTCAAAAATGTTGCCCGTCTGAGCGGCAAGAGCGTCCATATCGAGGGTCTTGATGGACATGATGCTAGAATCGAGATAGTTTGAGGTGCAAAGTCGAAGTTTTATGACCGATGACGAGCAGGGTTCCTCGATGATTGGCATAAGCCCGTCACCTATCTTGATAAATCCCTCACGAAGCTGCCTCATGGCCATTTCCCGAACCTTCATCGTCGTCATTGGTCTCGCTCTTACCGGCTGTGTCGAGCCAGCCGACGTGGACACTACAACAGCGGCAGAACCGGACGTCTTGTACTTCGAGACCGTCGGCGTCGGACAATCGGGACGCCTTGCAGATACCACGGAGGTCGTCCTGCGGTCGGCCGATGAATGGCATGTTATGCGCGACTCCCTTCGAACCGCGGAACCGTTCCGGCCCGTGGACTTTTCGCAGACGATGCTTCTGCTCGCGGCGTTGCCGCAGTCGTCCGGAGGATATCGCATCCAGTTCGAATCGGTCGAGGCCGTCGGCGATCAGATCCTGGCCTTCTATGTTGTCTACGCGCCCGCGCCAGACTGCCTTACGTTGATGGCTCTGACACTTCCATACCAGGTGGTTGCGGTACGTCGAGCTGCCGGTCGCGTGTCGTTCCGAAGGCGCATCGAACGCGAGTCTTGTTCGGCGGACTAGGGCCTTGTCACGTGGCGAACGCCTCGACCAACTCATCTGATTCAACGAGCCCGTCACGCAGCCGGATAATACGTCGTGCGTGTCTCGCTACGACCTCCTCGTGCGTGACCACAATGATCGTGTTACCCTTCCGGTGTAGATCTTCGACCAGTTCCATGATCTCTTCACCGGTGCGTGTGTCCAGATTACCGGTTGGCTCGTCGGCGAGAATTATCGACGGGTTGTTCACGAGCGCGCGAGCGACTGCGACTCTCTGGCGCTGACCACCCGACAACTCGTTGGGCTTATGATCCATCCGGTCTCCCAGTCCAACACTGATGAGTGCTTGCTTCGCCTGTTCTCTTCGAACTGAGCGCCGGACCCCCGAGTAGATCAACGGAAGTTCCACATTCTGTAAACAGTTGACGCGTGGAAGCAGGTTGAAAGTCTGAAAGACGAATCCGATCTCCCGGTTTCGAATCGCAGCCAGCTCGTTGTCCGACATGTGGCTCACGTCTCGACGGTTCAGTACATACTCGCCGGACGTCGGTGTGTCGAGACAGCCGATGATGTTCATGAGCGTGGACTTGCCCGAACCTGAAGGCCCCATGATTGCGACGTACTCGTTCGGCATGATTCGCACGTTCACGCCACCGAGCGCCCGGACCTCCTCCGTGCCCATCTGATACACCTTGGTGATATCGCGCAGGTCGATGAGGGCTTTCTCGTCGCTCATGATCGCATCAGGAAGCTGGACGGGTTACGCATCGTTGTCTTCAGAAGGGCCTGCCTTGCCCGGACCACTGCTCTTTTCTTTCACCGGATCATCGGGTGTGAGTGTCCGGCTGACGACCCGGTACGGGCCGATGATCGCTTTCTCACCGCCATCAAGTCCGGAGGTGATCTGGATATGTGTGTCATCGGAGATGCCGGTCTCCACGCGCACCATGCTGGCTTTGCCTTCGGCGATGACGAATACCACCTTTTGCAGATCCTCCTCCTCAAGCGCCTTCCAGTCGATCGAATCGGCGTCCGCACTGCGAGAGCCCCGGCGCTCGCGACGTAGTGCATCCTTCTTCAGTTTGTTAGCATCGCGCACTGTCACGGCCTGAATCGGAACAGCGATAACGTCGTCAACCGTCTGCGTGTACACGTCCACGGTGCCACTCATTCCCGGACGCAAATTGGGAGCGGGGCGCTCGGGCTCGGTCTCCCGTGAACTGATCTGTGTCGAGGCCGCAGATGCGGTCACATTGTGGGGCGCGAGTACTCTGATCTTGACCGGGAAGTTCGTGACCTGCTCCTGGGTCCCTGCGCCGGTAACCCGCGCAGAGTTCGCTATCTCCGTAACAACTCCAAGAAACGTCTGCTCCGGATAGGCATCGACCTCTATCCGGGCGGAGTCTCCGATCGATACATTAACGACATCGTTCTCGTTGACGTCGACCTCGAGTTCCATTTGATTCAGCTGTGCGATTCTCATCGCCTCAGTTCCTGCAAACTGGCTAGTGCCGACGACTCGCTCTCCAAGTTCGACGTCCAGCTTGCTCACGGTGCCGCTCATCGGCGCGTACACAACCGTCTTGGCCAGCTGCTCCTGTGCCTCCTTAAGCCGGGCCTCGGCGCTCTGGACGGAGTATTGTGCAGCCTCTAATCCGGCTGACGAAACCGCGAATGCCGTCTGCGCACTTTGCACGGCGCTCTCCGAGATCGCGTTGCTTTCGAATAGCTTGTTTTGCCGATTGAGTTCCAACTCCGAGTTCAGCATATCGGCTCGCCGCTGCGCCTCGGTTGCCTTCCCTTGAAGCACCATCGCCTTCGCCTGCTCAACCTGGGCTTCGTAGAAATCGGGGTCAATCCGAAGCAGCAGCTGGCCTCGCTTGACCGGGTCTCCTTCCTTGACTCTCAGATCGACAATCTCTCCGGATACGTCTGGCGAGATCTTGACCTCCACCTCCGGCTGAATCTTTCCGGACGCCGTCACGACCTGCGTAATGCTACGCGCCTCGACGTCGGCCAACTCGACTTCTACCGCTTTCTTGCCGCCGCCGAACAGAAGCTTTGCTCCGATGCCTGCGGCCACCAGAAGTACGACGAGAGCAACGATGATCAGGACGATCGTTCGTGTAGTGTTCTTCTTTTTTGCCATACGAGTATGCTGTGAATCGAATCTGACGGTAGCTCCTGCCCCGCGCAGTATGTGCTCTACCTGAACAACTGCTGAGCAGGATTGAGCGTACCGAGATAGTATTCGATCACTTGCTCCTGGAAAATAAACTGGTAAACGGCCTGCACACGCTGGCTCTCTGCATCGACAAAATTAGCCCGTGCCTGCGTCAGCTCTACAAGCGTTGAGGCACCGATATCGTAGCGCTCGCGTTCTACCGCCTCCGACTGCCGAGCCGCACGAAGCTGCTTCTCTGTCACATCGAGCCGCTTGACCGCTGTGAAGTAATCCAGATACGACTGGCGGACCTCCAGAGAAATGTTTTGCTCCAGATTCTGGCGGTCCAGATTCAGGTTGCTGTATCGAATCTTCGCCTGCTCGATGTTGGTCTTGGTAAAGAGACGATTGAAGATCGGAATATTGAGAGTCAGCCCCACTGAACCAGCGCGGTTGTCACTCAACTGGTCGCCGACGTTCACCTTGTCGCGCGAGAGGGGATCCAGGCGAAGACTGGAATACGAAGTAGACGTTCCCCCGCTCATGTTGAGAGACGGGTACCGCGACGATTTCGCAATGCGAATTCCCTCGTTCGCTGCCTGGATGCTCGCGTCAAGGGAACGGATGTCCTTGCGCTGTTCGAACGCACTTCGCATCAGAGCATCGAGGTCATACGAATCGGCGTCGAGGTCGAGCTCTTCACGAGCCGGCGCCACAAACGAATAGTCCTCCATCGGATCGAGTTCCATCACCTGGATCAGTCTCACCTGGCTCAGCTGAGCCGAACGCTCCGACTCCAGCAGAACGAGCTCTGAGTTCGCAAGGTTGGCCTGCTGCTGATACAGGTCCGAGATCGGGCGGGAGCCGACGCGTGTGAACTCTTCGATTCGCCTTAGTTGCTGACGCTGCGCCTCAACGTCTTCCGGCGCGGATGCCAACTCGTTCCTGATCCAGAATGACCTGTAGGTAGGATTGAATGACACTGAAGAAGACCGTCTGTCTCTGGCGCTCGAACGTCAGGTTGCTCGACTCGAGTGTCGACTGCGCCTGTCGAAGTGATGCGACATCACCGAACCCGTTGAACAGATTGATCGACGACGACGCGTTCATGCTGAACGTGTTGCTGGCCTCCGTAACCAGCTGGAAGGAGGTCTGGTCGAACGTCAGTCCCCAGTTTCGGCTGCTGCGAGTCGACAGGTTCAGGTTGGGCAGAAACGCCGCCTTTTCACGGGACACGATCTGCTCCTGAAGACCGACGTCATTCTCGGCTTTCTTGAGTTCGACATTCCGGTCGAGCGCAATGGAAACCGCGTCATCGAAGGTTATTTGTCGCTGCTGGCCGTTGGATTTCGTCACGAAACCACCGGACGTCAGTAGCAGACACAGGGCAACGAAGAGAGAACGATTCATGCTCATCAGATCCTCAGGGCGAAGAAACCAGGACGATTTGTCGGGCCGGTTCAGGCAGATTTGTTACCACCGGCGTGTAGACGACTATTGGACCTTAATGTTACACGATTTATTCCATCCGGCATCGTGCATAATTGATCTTTCCCAAAAAGTCGAATCGGGCAAGAACGTTGGAGCGTTCGCAGCGGAGGGGGTGGGATTCGAACCCACGGTACCCAGAAGGTACGCTGGTTTTCAAGACCAGTGCATTCGACCACTCTGCCACCCCTCCGGGGGTCGACTTAAGCAATATGGCCGGATCAGACGCAGACCCGGCCATATTGACGGTGCGGAGAGGGTGGGATTCGAACCCACGATAAGTCTTTTGGACCTATACTCCCTTAGCAGGGGAGCGCCTTCAGCCAGCTCGGCCACCTCTCCTTGTTCAGCGCGCTACGACGCCAGTTCAGAACATAGTAGCGGATTTCTCTACGCGCAACCGACCGGTCGGGTCCGCCGATCACGCCCCGAGGGCGTCGGCACCGCTTGTAATCTCGATGAGCTCGTTCGTGATGGCATCCTGACGAGCACGGTTGTACTTCAGTCGAAGATCGCGGAGCAACTCGTCGGCGTTGGACGTCGCGCTTTCCATCGCCACCATCCTCGCACCCTGCTCCGCCGCATTGGACTCCAGCAACGCGCGCCACAGCTCGTAGTTGAGAAACTGCGGAACGAGCGTCCGTAATATCACTTCAGGATTCGGCTCGAAAATGTAGTCGATCTCATGCTCCGCCGTATCACTCTCGGCGTCCAGCGTCACGGCCATCACGGGCGTCTGAAACTGCTCTGCAGGAATGGGCAGAAGCGGTTCGACGATACGGTTCTGTGAGATCGTGTTCTTGAATTCGTTATAGATCAGCCGCACGTCGTCCCAACGGCCTTCCGTATATCCGTCCGACACCAGCTTCGACACGGTTTGCGCCGTTTCAAACTGAAGATGATCGAACGTGCCTCTGAAATCACCAAGGAGCTGGTATCCCCGCTTCGAGAAATGGTCGTGACCCTTGCGGCCGACGCAGATCAAGAACAGCTCGCCCCGCTCGTGATAGCTCTGGAAG
Source organism: Rhodothermales bacterium (assembly GCA_963768565.1). Lineage (GTDB taxonomy): Bacteria > Bacteroidota > Rhodothermia > Rhodothermales > JABDKH01 > JABDKH01. Next base: position 64,901 of record CAVYIO010000024.1, on the reverse strand, counting down.
CGTGCGCTGATCTCTTCTTCAGTCCGCTTGATGATGTTGCTGTTGAACCCGCCGGCAAGGCCACGATCGGCTGTTACGACGACAAGCAAGACGGAATCGACCTCATCTCGAACCTCAAACAGCGGATGGGCGGACGGATCAATATGGCCCTTCAGGTGGCTGATGATCTTGCCCAGCTGGTACGAGTACGGCCTTGTTCGCAGAATCCGCTCCTGGGCACGCCGAAGCTTCGCTGCCGCGACCATCTTCATGGCACGCGTAACCTGCTGCGTGTTCTTTACGGACGCAATCCGATTCCGTATGTCGCGTAGACTTGCCATCGACGATCAGGACCACTTACTGATTGTAGAGAGCGACCAGCTCTTCGGCTTCCTTCTTCAACGCAGCCTCTACCTCATCGGACACGATTCCAGACTGACGCACAGTTGCCATCGCGTCCGCATGTCTCAGTGACATTCTCTCCAGGAATTCCTGCTCGAACGATTTGACCCTTGCTGCGGGGATCGAATCCAGAAAACCTTGCGTGGCGACATAAATTATGGCCACCTGATTCTCGACCGTCACCGGATCGAACTGACCCTGCTTCAGAATCTCCACGAGCCGCTCGCCACGTGTCAACTGACGCTGCGTCGACGCATCGAGGTCAGACCCGAACTTGGCGAAGGCCTCCAATTCGCGGAACTGTGCAAGATCAATTCGCAGCGTACCGGCCACTTTCTTCATGGCCTTGATCTGCGCGTTACCGCCTACGCGACTCACAGAGATACCGACGTTGATGGCCGGGCGAACACCTGCATTGAACAGGTTGGACTCCAGATAAATCTGTCCGTCCGTGATCGAAATCACGTTCGTCGGAATGTATGCGGACACGTCACCGGCCTGAGTCTCGATCACCGGCAGCGCCGTCAGCGATCCGCCACCCTTTACCATTCCCTTGAGCGAGTCCGGCACGTCGTTCATCTGCCGCGCGACTTCGTCGCTCCCAATCACCTTTGCGGCACGCTCAAGAAGTCGAGAGTGCAGATAGAACACGTCACCCGGATACGCCTCGCGGCCCGGCGGGCGACGCAGCAGCAGCGACACCTGCCGATAAGCAACGGCCTGCTTGGAGAGGTCGTCGTAGATCACGAGTGCGTGACGACCGGTGTCGCGGAAGAACTCGCCGATGCAGGCACCGGCAAACGGCGCGATGTACTGCAGCGGCGCCGGCATCAGCAGCGGCGTGCGTTCACGATCACGGTGTAGTCCATCGCGCCGTTCTCTTCAAGAGCGGCACGGACCTGCGCGACCGTCGAGTTCTTCTGGCCGATGGCCACGTAGATGCAGTAAACCGGCTTGTCGGTCTCGTGCGTCGACTTCTGGTTGATGATCGTATCGATCAGCACCGCGGTCTTGCCCGTCTGGCGGTCACCGATGACCAGCTCGCGCTGTCCGCGACCGATGGGAATCATCGAATCGATGGCCTTGATGCCCGTCTGCAGCGGCTCCGTCACCGGCTCGCGGAAGATGACGCCGGGCGCCTTGCGCTCGAGCGGCATTTCGATACGTCTTGCCGCTCGATCGGACCGTGACCGTCGATCGGCTTACCGAGCGCGTCGACCACACGGCCAAGCATCCCCTCGCCGACTCGATCGAGGCGATGCGCTTGGTTCGTGCGGACCTCGTCGCCCTCCTGATACCTCGTCGACCTCTCCGAAGAGCACGGCGCCGACGTTGTCTTCCTCCAGGTTCAGCACCATGCCCGTCACGCCGCTGGACGGAAAGTCGATCAGCTCACCGGCCTGCACATTCGACAGTCCGTAGATGCGGGCGATGCCATCACCGACCTGGAGCACCGTGCCGACTTCGTACACATCGGTCTCGGACTCGAAGCCGCCCAAGTTCCTTCCTGAGGACCGCTGTTACCTCGTCGGGTCGAATTGCCGTTGCCATAAAGTCTGTGTCTACTTTCGGACTAGTAATGGAATGAAGTTCTGCATTCCGTGATCAATCTGTTCGTATCGCCCCTGACGTGAACTGCTCACGCAGGTGCTCCAGTTTGTTGCGAACGCTCCCGTCGTACACGGTGTCGCCGATACGCACGATCATGCCTCCGACAAGCCCCGCGTCGGTCTGGGCGTCGAGATTCACTTTCATGCCGGTCCACGATTCAAGAGCCTTGCCAATGCGTTGCTCTTCCTCGGCCGTCATGGGTACCGCGGAACGAACCGCGGCACCGACCACTCCCAGCTGTTTGTTGCGAAGCAACCGATACGCGACCACCATCTGCGGGAAAATGTTCTCCCTGCGCTTCTGGATCAGAAGGTCCAGAAATCTGAGTGTGGTTTCCGCCACTCGACTTGAGAATAGCGATTGCACGACGCGGGCTTTTCGCTCGCGCGAAACGATCGGACTCTCGAAGAAGCGAACGAGCTCCCGGGACGCATCCAGGCTTGATCGAATGAGATCGACGTCTCTGTCGACCTCTTCGAGTTGGCCGGTCGCCTGCGCCGAGTTGTGCAGCGCGTTTGCGTACCGTCTTGCTACCAGGATATCGCTCATGTCAGACCGGGGCGGTTCACTATTCAGTTTTTCGACAAGTCCTTAAGGAAACCGTCAACCAGCTTTCGCTGTCGCGTCGCATCCAGAGATTCGGAAAGGATCTTCTCCGCCGCTTTGATCGCGAGGTCGGCTACTTCCGTCCGAAGTTCGTCAAGTGCGCCTTCCTTCTCCCGCTCGATCTCTGCAGTGGCCTGCTCCTGCATACGTTGAATCTGGCTCCGCGTCTTCTCCATCTCTTCCGATCGGAGGCTGTCGGCGGATGTGCGCGCGTCGCGGAGGATCTGCTGGGCAGACTGCTCGGCCTCCTGCCGCGCTTTGGTATTGTCCGCCTGGATCTGACGAGCCTCCTCCAGCGCTTTTTCGGCGCTGCGAATAGACTCTTCGATCCGCTGTTCACGCGTCGTCAATGCACTCGTGATCGGACCCCACGCAAAGCGTCGGAGAACAAACATGAGCAACAGAAACGTAATGGTGATCCAGAACATCAAGCCGACGTTCGGAGACAATAGACTTGCCGCAAGCACGAGTGCCATGATCTTCCTTCTTACATCAATTCCAGCAAATCGAGTCTTGTAAGCAACGCTGTTTACAACGCCGCGATGACCGGTCTGCTGAAGGTGATTCTATTTGAATGCCAGTGCGAAACAGATGACCAGCCCGAACAGCGCCACACCTTCGATGAGGGCTGCGGCGATGATCATCGATGTCCGGATATCACCCGCAGCCTCTGGCTGACGAGCAGATCCTTCCATGGCAGGTGCCGCAAGTCGGCCGATGCCGTAGCCAGCGCCAATCACAACGAGGCCTGCGCCGATGCCGGCGCCCAAGAATGCCAAAGCTGTTGGTTCCATTGTTACTCCTTTGTCGTGTCAGTTTTCTGATGTTGAAAAATCGTTTCTGCTAAACCGCCAGTGCCGGCTGCGCTTCTCGCGTAAGTTCGATGGTCTCACCACCTGCGTCAGGCAGCGCAGCCACAACATGCGCGTCATCATGATGATGATCATGCTCCACCACAGCCATGCTAATGAACAGCGCCGACAGCATCGTGAAGATGTACGCCTGAATGGTCGCTACCAGCAATTCGAGCAGAAAAATACCAAGTGAAAAAGCGATACTCACCGGAGCAATGCCGTAGCCGCCGATGGGCCCGAACAAATTCGAAAATGTGAATATGAGTCCGATCAGACTCAGGATCACCAGGTGGCCGGCCGTCATATTTGCGAAGAGCCGGATGGCGAGGGCGATCGGCTTCGTAAACAATCCGAGGAACTCGACCGGAAACAGGATGAAGCGGACGAGCAGCGGGGTCCCGGGCGGTCCAAACAGGTGCGCCCAGTGCTCCTTGTTTGCACTGACCTGCGTAATGACAAACGTGAATGCGGCCAGCACCGCCGTGATCGAGATGTTGGATGTCGCCGTTGAGCCGTACGGGACCAGGCCGAGCAAATTGCACGTGTAGATGAAAAAGAAGGCCGTCAGCAGATAAGGCAGGAACTTGTCGGTCTTGTCGCCGAGGTTCGGCCTTGCTATTTCATCTCTGACAAAGATGACGAGCGTCTCGAAGAGGTTGTGGAAGATGCCCTTCGGAGCCGAGTCCCGACCTATTCCTCGATTGTATCTGCGCGCCAGTGACACGAACACCAGAACGACTATCAGGCAACCGAGCCACGCGAACGCAAGGTGTCTGGTGATGGAGAGGTCGAGGATCAGCTCTCCCGCCACGGGTGCCAGCACGCCTCCCGCATGTTCGGCCTCCGGCTGTTCCGCGGCGATTTCTTCGCCGGCCTCAGCATGGGTCGGAGTTGCATCGGTTTCTTCCGGGACGACGACATACTGTCCAGACGCCACCGCCGAGTGAGTCGTGAGGTAGGCATCCAGGCCATAGCTGCCGTCGGGACGGCGAACCAGAAGAATGCGCGGCAACTCGACCTTACCGAACGGCTCAAAATCCAGGTAGTTACCGTCCGCCACGTGATGAACTGCATCCAGCTGTTCGTCCTCGCCGTCACCGCTGGCTAACGCCGGCAGCGGGACCACAAAGACGAGGCTCAGAAGAGTGGACCAGAATATCCTTGGCATAGGATCCCGAATCGGGCTCAGGCCGACATGGAGAACTAACTCCGATGTGCGACCGCAATTTCAACGATAACACCGAAGACAAAAATGGTGAGGAAGACGCCCAGAAAGATCGTCGTTTGCATCGGGATCGTTGCGAGAACGACCGCGATGATTGTCAGCGCGACGAACATCCGAACGAGCATTCCTCCGGCGACCCAGAGCATGAACTTGTCGGGCGACGTCTGCGCTCTACGGCTCATAAGGTAGCCGGCGAACGCGTACGAAAACCCCAACACCGAACCACTTAGCAGAGCCGTAAGGGCTTCCGCGGTCATCGTCATTACGGTGAGTTCTACACCATCAGCGCCGAAGATTCAAAAACTAAGAACATCCGCGCGTGGGGTCGTGCCGGCCGTGGTGAAGATTACTCAAATGGCAGTGAAGAATGAATGAACGGACCGGCACTCATTCTTCGGGAGAGCTCAGGTGTCGGGATCCTTTGGGCCGGGGTCGTTGAGGGATCTGACGATCCGCGCGAGATGGAGGCCCAGTGCGACGATCGCCAGCACGGCACCCGCCAGCGTGAACAGCGGACTCGTGTCGAACTTGCGATCTCCCCAGAAGCCAGCGGCGACGAACAGAGCCATCGTCAATGCCATCTGCATACCGAGCCCCAGGAGAGGCGCGGCCTGCTTCATACCGGAGCGCCAGTCCTCAGGTGGGGGACTGGCGTGATCGGCATCGTCCGATGGTCCCACTCAGGCTGACGCCTTGAGATCCTTGCTCTCGGCGGCAGGCGTGATGTCCTTGCCCTTGACGCTTTTCATCTGTCCCATCTCACACTGGCCGTTGAAGACAGCGCCTTCCTCGACCACCAGCCGGGCCGACTTGATGTCGGCGTCGACACGCGCTGCACCCTTCAGAACGCACAGCTCTTTGATGTGGATCTGGCCCTGGACATCGCCGGCGATATCGGCACTGATCGCAACGAGTTCTCCGTTGACGGAGCCTTCTTTCGCCACGATCACTTTGCCCTGAACATCCAGATTACCGACAACTCGTCCGCTTACGCGCACGTCGCTTTCCGAGCGAAGGGTTCCTTCGATGACCGTTCCCTCGCCGATCATATTGATCTGGCCGGGATTCGCGGGGGTGGGTGGTTTCGACATGATTTCGTCGTTGTTACGGGTTCCTAACAGTGACATTCGGGTATTGTTAGAGGGTTATAGCGGCAGGAAAAACGCACTGGGGTCCTGAGCGAGTCCGTTCTGCCACAACTCAAAATGCAGGTGGGGGCCTGTTGTGATCTCTCCGGAGTTTCCGCTCAGTGCGACGGGTTCTCGATCGCGGACCCTGTCGCCTACGTTCTTCAGTAGCCTCTGATTGTGCTTATAAACTGAAATGTAGCCCCTGGCATGCTGAATCGCCAACGCGTGGCCCCCGTCGTGTGTCCAATCTGCCAGGATCACATAGCCGTCACCGATGGATCGAACGACCGATCCTTCGCTCGCGGCAATGTCCATTCCATAATGTCCTATATCGGCCGCAAAGCCACGTGTAAAAATGCCCTCGACCGGAGCTACGACAGGAAAGCCCAGACTGGACAGGTATCGTTCGGAAGCATCGACGACGTCGGCCCGAACCGCCGTTGGCGATGGAAGCACGTCGAGATCAAACGCCGGCTGCGTGTGGTCGCGCCAGTTTTCGGATGGCGGGCGGGTACCGAACCGGGGCTCAGGGCCTTCGATGTCCGCCACCGGCGTCGGTATACCGTCGAGAAACCCATCGTCTTCCGCTGCGACCTGGCCGGTCATCAGACTTCGCAGGTGATCCATGTAGCGGGTCTGAGTTTCCAGCGAATCGATTATCGATTCGAGCCGGAGCGCGTTGAGGCGTGCATCGCGTCTCATTTCCTCGGTGCTGTATCCTGGAATCAGCTCCCGGACAGGAGTGAATGCGATTACCGCAATCGTCACCAGTATCGCGGCGGCGATGGACGAAAAAACTGCACCCAGGACCTTCGCGGGGACAATCCGGTGCTGCCTGGGCTCGCCCGTACCCTCATCATCAATGAAGATGACTCGGATCGTATTGCGAGCATCCCGAAAGAACTCCGCGAAAAACTCACGCATGGGAAATGGGTGGGTGACCTTCAGTAGCCCGGAAAACGCTTGCACGGGGTACCTGTTCCAGACCAGCACCTTTGACAGAGAGCGGGCTGGCGGCGTATCTTTGCAGGCTTATGAATCCAGTCTTACCGAATTAGCATTCATGCCACAACACAAGTCAGCTGCCAAGCGGGTCCGGCAGAACGAAACGCGTCGTATTCGCAACCGATACCATCGTAGCCGGATGCGCACGATGATCAAGGGGTTGAAGGAGACGACAGACGCCGATCAGGCGGCCCTCCAGTTGAAGGACGTCAAGTCTTACCTCGACCGTCTGGCCACAAAAGGCATCCTTCACAACAACACGGCGGCGAACTACAAGAGCCAGCTCGAGAAGCACGTCAGCCAGCTGGCCTGAGGATCTGCCGGGTGCCATTCCTGGCCTTCGTCGGGCCCGTCCCAGCGGCGGATGGACGACGGCCGATGGCTGGTCGGCTGATTACGCCAAAATCTGTGGAATCCGGCTGTACTTCGTCGTTTTTTTTTATATTCCGCAAGATTAGCGCCATCCCACAGCGTATTATGCGAATATTCTGGGTGCTTCCTTGAGCAAGCAACGAAAGTGACGATAACTTCCGTTTGCCACCCCCATAGGTGGTCCCTGCGATTGCCTTTGACTCGATGTGTCCCGCTTGGTGCTGCCAGATGTTGTGTCGAGAATCGAAAAGGCGCACATTTTAGTTGGTAAGTCTCACTGAACGTGCTAGAAAAAGGCCACTTGGTACCGCTTATGGCAACCGCTACAACACAATTTCCTGTTCTCAATAATAGCCGCACATTTGGAGGAACCTTGCAAATGAATAGGCGAATCTTATCGTCTCTAGTCGCAGCGCTCGTCGTCGTCGCCAGTTTGGCGCCGACCGCGGACGCCCAGTCGCGCTTTCGCGCCGACAAGACGGTTTATCTCAAGGCACGCGTAGGCATGGGCTTCTATCAGGGTACCCGCGACGGCAACCCGGATAGTTCCATCAACGACTACGTGAGATGCAGCTGAACTATCTTTTGGTGGCGAATTGGGCATCCAGCTGAACAAGGCGTTCGGCCTCGGACTCATGTTCAACACCGGAACGTACCCACAGTTGTCCAACGCTGCTCAGCCACCGTCAACCCTCTCCGACGGATCGGTCGATGGTGATCAGTGGAGATCGACGTACGAGCCTCCATCTTGCCGGTACCCTCCGTGCACTCGATGGCAAGCGTATCTCACCTTACCTGATCGCTGGCGTCGGCGCCACGTTCGGTAAAGTGAACGGACCCATCGGCACCAAGATCGGATTCGGTCCGGTTGGCGGCGCCGGCATCGACATCGCGCTCACCGACCAGTTCGGCCTCTTCGTCGAAGTTGGAGCCTCCTTTGTCTTCGACGGCGAAGGCGTCGATGGCCTGAGTGACGAAAACCTGAACTCAGGGAAGCACACGGGCAACTACGACGTACTCGACTATGGCGTCGCAGGTCTTCGGGTGAACTTCTCGAAGCCGTTCCGACCGGTCATGGTCGTAACCGCAACAGGCCCCAGCGAGCTGTTGACGAACGCCGATGGAACGTTTGAAGCGTCCATCAATCCCGAGGCAACACAGCCCGTAACGTACACGTGGGACTTTGGAGACGGCACGACGGCCAACGGCCTCGTCGCGACACACAGCTACGCCACCGAGGGTACGTACACCGCTACGTTCACCGCGCGTAACAAGCGCAGCTCGGATTCGCGAACGATGACTGTCAACGTCGCACGTCCGGTTTCGGCACCGTCCATCATCACCACTACGTTTGACCCGACCGCACCGGACACGCAGTCCGACGTGAAGTTCATGGCGAACGTTCGTGGCGACGATCGCGAAGTGACCGGCTACGCCTGGGACTTCGGCGATGGATCCAAGTCAACCGAAGCGAGCCCGACGCACCGATTCGCAACACCGGGTACCTACACAGTCACGCTCCGCGCCTCCAACTCGGCCGGCTCGGATACACGTACTGTGACGGTCACGGTCAATCCGTACGAGGCAGCTATCTGCCGCGAACTGACCGACCTGAACGCTGCGTTCTTCGCCCGCAATGCGAGCGCTCTTACGGATGAGGCACGTGCTGCTCTGCAGGACAACGTCGACATTCTCAACGAGTGCCCGAACATCTGCGTGAGAATCGAAGGCCATGCAGCTCCTGGCGAGCGCAATGCGCAGAGCCTGTCGGATGCACGCGCCAATGCGGTGCAGAAGTTCTACACGGATAACGGTGTTGCCGTCAGCCGCCTCTCGGCGATGGGCAAAGGCCGCGTGCCAGGCGTAAGCCGCAAGGAAGGCACCAGCCAGTACCGCCGTGCAGACTCCATCCCGGGTGCCTGCATGTAGGAATGGCTGATATCACAGCCTGAAAAGACGAAGGGCGGGTCGCAAATCGCGGCTCGCCCTTTTTCTTTGTACCCCGCCCAAGAAACCCGGACGCTCCGCGCCGAATAACACGAGCACCACGCCCCAGTCCGGTCCGACGTTGACCCGTTCATCAAGTCATAGATCTACGCTCACGAAAGAGCTCAAGCGCGAGGCGAGCAGACTGGGCTTCGACGCATGCGGCGTTTCGGCCGCACAACGTCTCGACGAAGAAGCGAGACGCCTGGAACGCTGGCTGCATGACGGACGACACGCGTCGATGGCCTGGATGGAGCGAAACTTCGAGAAGCGCATTGATCCCACTCGCCTCGTGGACGGTGCCGCGTCCGTGATCTCGGTAGTCGACAACTACTACCAGCATATCGACGCGCCAGAGGATCCAGAGATCGGACGAATCAGTCGGTACGCGTGGAATGACGACTACCACATCGTCCTGAAGGAAAAACTCGGCAAGCTGTTTGAATGGCTCGCGGAACGCGTGCCCGATCTGAACGGCCGCGCGTTCGTCGACTCAGCGCCGGTCATGGATAAGGTGTGGGCGGAGCGCAGCGGACTCGGATGGATCGGCAAGCACACCAATCTCATCAACCGGTCACTTGGATCGTTCTTCTTCCTCGGCGAACTCATCGTCGACGTCGAGCTGGACCCGGACGGACCTGTCCCCGACCACTGCGGCTCCTGCACCCGCTGCATCGACGCCTGCCCGACCGACGCCATCTACCGACCGTATGCGGTCGACGCGAACCGATGCATCTCCTACCTGACCATCGAACACCGCCAGGACGACATAGCGCCTGAGCTGGCATCACGCTTCGGAAACCTGATCTTCGGGTGCGATATCTGCCAGGATGTATGCCCGTGGAACAAGTTCTCGCGGGCCACGACGGAGCCTCGTTATATGCCGCGAGACGACGTGGTCGACCGACCGATCGCCGACTGGATGGAACTGGATCTGGATCAGTATCGCGCTGTGTTCAAGAACAATCCCGTGAAGCGCGCAGGATTCGACGGCTTCATGCGCAACGTGCGCATCGCACGGGATAACTACCGATCCACGTCAGATCCGGATGCCGCGGCTTCAGGAAGCTGAATACGAACGGTAGTGCCTGTCCCCTTCTCGCTCTCGATCTCGATGCGGCCGTCCATCAGCTCGACGAGTCGCCGCACGATCGACAGCCCGATACCGGCACCTTCGAACCGCCGGCTCATCGGGTCATCTTCCTGACTGAAAGGGTCGAACACGAGCTCCAGTGCTTCGCCGTCGATACCAACGCCCGTGTCGGCCACCTCAATCTGGATCGTCTGATCCATCCGTGAGCACCGAATCACGATACGTCCGGAAGAGGTGAACTTGATCGCGTTACCGACCACCTTCTCCAGCACGTGCCGAAGTCGAATTCGATCTGCCCTGACGGCGATATCCGCACACGTGTCGACTTCAACCGGGACCGGTAACTTCGATGCGCCGAACGCATCGAGGCATTCACGAAGCATCTCTGTGATGTCAATCCTCTCCGCCTGTATTCTGACGACACCCGTCTCCAGCTGCGACAGTTCGGTCAGATCCCCGACCAGTCGCACAAGGTCTGCCGAGCGTGTCCGTATCGCTTCGGCAAACTCGAGGGGCACTCCCGTGCCGAGAGCCGCTTCTCCTATTTCGCGCAATTCCTGCTCGAGCATAGACGCGTAGCCGTGTATGGTGCCGGCCGGTGTTCGAAGCTCGTGGCTGATGGTCGCGATAAGAGCACTCTTCATACGACTGGCTTCTTCGGCCGACGATCGCGCCTTGAGTGAAAGCTCTTCCGCCAGCTTCGCCTTGGTGATGTCTTGTACCGTGAGAACGCCACCAACCACGGCAGCATCTGCGTCCCGTATCGGTGATCCCACGATCTTGAGATACCTGACCTCACCGTCGGGCCGCGTGTGACTCGTCTCGGCGCCGTCAAATGCAGTCCCGGCCGACAGCATGGCGTCGACCAGCGGCAGGAGGAAGTTGCTGAGCAACGGGATCTCCTGCACGTGATGACCGAGCCACGCATCCTCGGGGCGCTCACCAACAATTTGCCTGAGGGCGTAATTCTCAAACGTGATCATCCCTCGCCCATCAAGATGGACGATACCCACCGGAGCCTGCTCGAAGAATGCCCGGTATGCCATCTCCTCGGTGCCCGGAATGCCCGCGTCCCTCTCCGACGTCCGTGAGGCTCCCTCTGACACCAGCAGCCAGCCGCCGTCGGGGGTGACATCGTACACCGTGAAGCGCACGTGGAACGAATCGGAGTCGAGTTCCACCCACTCCACACCGGATACGAGCGCCTCGACGACGGGCCGTGGCAGCAAACTCCCGTCGCTTACACGAAGCACGCTCCGCACCTGGGTCGAGGGCTTCCGGACTTTCCCATCCGGCTCGACCGTCAGGATCAGTGCATCGATGGGTGGTGGATTTCGAAGGAAACATTTGCCTTGTGACGACGCACAATCCACCGCATAATGACGGAAGACGTGCCTGCAGAACCGATTCTCGGGTGTTTCGGGTATCGTCCGAAACCATGCAATAACAAGTCCGAATCAGGCCGGTCAGGCTCCGTGCTCCTGCTCACGCGGGACGATCATGCGGAGCCAGAGAATCCCCGACAGCACCAGAATAATTGCAAACAGGACGATACAGGCGCGCAGTGTCAACACCTCCCACTCCAGCAACAGGCTTGCCGCAAGAATGGAAACCGTGTCAGCCGCCATGACAAGCAGCCACTCTGTCGCAAACACGCGCCCACGATACTGATCGGCGGTCCGTTCCTGAAGCATTACGGTTGCAAGCACCCAGTTTGCCCCGCTCGATGCATGCGCCGCAACCACGATCAACGCGAGACCGTAGCTCCAGGGCAGCAGTCCGAACACGGCATATCCAAGTCCGCTGAAAACCATGCACGCCCCGAGCACGGTGGGCCACCGGCGGCGATCGCTGAAGTAGCGTCGCACGATGACGGGTCCGATGCCCGTCCCAACCCCTCGAGCCGCGAAAAGGACGCCGATGGCGACGTCCTGTGCGCCGGCGTCAATCTTCTCACCCGCCAGCGCCAGCATGTAAACCAGTGCCCCACCACCGATCGCCCAGGTCGCCTTCGCCAGCGAGATCCGAAGCACACCGGCATGTGAGCGCAGGTAGCGCCAGCCTCCCAGCATCTCCCGGTGTGCAACACGCAGGATCGATCCTGATGACGTGATACCGACTTCCTGGGGGATGACGGTCCGGAAGATGAAGAACGCCGACAGCAGGTAGGTGCCGGCATCTAGTGCGAAGACAACCTTCGAACCAAACAGGCTGGTGGCCACGCCGCCGGCCGCGGCTCCCAGTGCAAGCATGACAGACCAGCTGGCGGCCATCAATGCGTTGGCCGTCAGCAGCTCGCGCGGCTTCGTGATATTGGGGATGCTCGCGGTCTGTGCCGGCTGAAACACCGCGCTGATCACCACCTGAACTACCGTGAGCACGTACACGAGCGCCACGTTCGAACTGGCGTCCGCATAGATCAGGCCGGCCACTGCCACTGCCCTCAGCACGTCAGCCGCGATCATGAGCTGACGTCTGTTGAAGCGGTCTACCATGAGGCCTGCCACGGGCGATGCGACAGCCGCAGGCAGCATCTTCGCGATGAAGATGATCCCCAGTGCGAGCGGAGAATTCGTCAGTCCGCCGACGACGTTGATCAGCGCAATGAAATTAAACCAGTCACCCAGCAACGATATGATGTTGCCGAACCACAGCCGCCGGAAGTTGACGTTCGTACGAACGAGTTCCAGATATCCGGACTGTTCGTGTGTTCCGTCAGTCATCGGCCGGGTGGTATTCGGGTGGGCCGCGATCGGGAGACCGGGGCCGGTCGATCAGGTCCCTTCGTGAGCAGCTTGATCTTCCTGATCCCCGTCGATGTCGGCATCCTCATCGATCTCGGCATCCCCGTGCTCCGGACGCAACAACGGGAACAGGATCACATCGCGAATCGATTCCTGCGCCGCCATCAGCATGGCGAGCCGATCGATGCCGACACCCAGACCCGCGGCAGGAGGCATTCCGTACTCCATGGCCCGCAGGTAATCTTCGTCAATCTCCATCGCCTCTTCGTCACCGTCCGCTCGCAGCCGCGCCTGATCTTCAAACCGCTGCCGCTGATCTACCGGGTCGTTGAGTTCGCTGAACGCGTTGCAGATCTCCTTGCCATTGCAGATCGCCTCAAATCGCTCGACGAGTCCCGGTTTCGAACGGTGCTTCTTGGCCAGCGGGCTGAGCTCCACCGGGTAGTCCGTAATGAACGTCGGCTGAATCAGCCCGGGTTCGACAAAGGTGCCGAAGATCTCGTCTATGATCTTGCCGGCGCCCATGGTGTCGTCGACCTCAACGTCCAGTTTCTTTGCGACGCTCTCCAGCTCGTCTCTTCCCAGGCCGTAAAGATTGTGCCCGGTCTTGTCCTCGATCGCCTCGAACAACGGGAGTCGCGGCCACGGCCTCGCGAACGAAATCTGATTGCCGGAGACGGTTACTTCCGGGGCGCCGAGCATCTGGATAGCGACCGATTCAATCATCTCCTCGACAAGATCCATCATCCACTCGTAATCCTGATAGGCTACGTAGAGCTCCATCATCGTGAATTCAGGATTGTGGAAGCGACTCAACCCTTCGTTGCGGAAATCTTTTGAGATCTCGTACACGCCGCGAAAGCCGCCGACGAGCAGCCGCTTCAGATAGAGCTCATCCGCAATGCGCAGGAAGAGCGGGATGTTGAGGGCGTTGTGGTGGGTCGTAAACGGGCGGGCAGCGGCGCCCCCGTACACGGGTTGCAAGACCGGAGTCTCGACCTCGAGGTACTCGCGCTCGTCGAGAAACCGTCGTATCGCTGAGATCATCTTCGCGCGGGCGACAAACACGTCTCGAACCTGCGAATTCACGATCAGATCGACATACCGCTGACGGTATCGGAATTCCTTGTCCGTCACCTCATTGTAGACGTGACCCTCCTGCTCCTTGACGACCGGGAGCGGCCTCAGCGCCTTGGAAAGCAGCTCAAGGCGCTCGACGTGGAGACTGATTTCCCCCATGCGGGTCCGAAACAGATATCCTTCGATTCCGACAATGTCTCCGATGTCGAGAAGCTTCTTGAAGACGGTGTTATAGAAGCCTTCGGGAAGGTCGTCGCGCCGAACGTAGGCCTGGAGTCGTCCGCTTTCGTCCTGAATGTTGAAGAAGGACGCCTTGCCCATCACGCGGAGCGACATGATCCGACCCGCTATCGAAGCGCGGATCAGTTCCGTTGCCTCGCCCGCGTCATCGGGCTGATTCTTCTCGTCGTCGAATGCGTCGAGCAGATCCCGCGCCGTCGCGCTCACGTCCCATGCGTAGGGATAAGGCTCTACGCCCGCTGCGCGAAGTTGCTCGAGGGCTTCACGGCGAACGACCTCCTGTTCGGAGAGGTGTCGATCCAGCGACATACGCGACGGGCCGAACGGGGCGGCGATGTTAGAGTGAGTTCTGTATCCTGCTGAGGATACGGACTCTGGAATTCCTACGGAAGGAAATGATCAGGACGGGAAGTCCGTAAGTGGTCGCACTTCCATCTTGATGGCGTCGGCCGGCCGGTCGATGATCGCAGGGTTCACCCGCTCTCCCTTCTTGCGCGGAGTCTCGGTTGCGGCGATAGCATCCAGGACGTCGAATCCGTCTACGAGCTCACCGAAAACGGTGTACTGACCATCCAGGAACGGGGCGCCGCCGTCGGTGGAATAGGCGCTCTTAGCGGCGTCGGATATCTGAAAGCCCGGCTCACGGGCCTTCATCTGCTGCTCCAGCTGAACCAACTCCGGAGCCGTGCTCACGGTCCCGTGGACGATATAGAACTGACTGCCACTCGAACGCCGCTCCGGATTCATCTGATCGCCCTGTCGTGCCGCAGCGAGCGCACCGCGCTTGTGGAAGAGACCCGGCTGAAATTCCGCCTCCAGCGTATAGCCTATTTCCCCGGCTCCATCGTTGAGCGGATTATCGTCTTTCGACAATCCGTCTCCACCCTGAATCATAAACCCTTCGATCACACGGTGAAACGTCGTCCCGTCGTAGTAGCCCTCGGACACGAGCTTTCTGAAATTATCCCGGTGAATCGGCGTTTCGTCATACAGTCGGATTACCATCCGGCCCTTCGGCGTCTTTATCTCGTAGTACGAAGTCTCCGGCATCATGTCGTCCTGCTGATCTTTGTTTGCGGTGGTTGTTGCGGCAGCCATAGCGGTCGTGGTGTCGGCAGCTGTTGCAAGACTGTCCGCCAGTACGGAACCGGTCGTGTCCACCGGAACCACTTCGGTTGAATCACTCGCCGCCGGTGAAACGGTGGTCTGATCGGACGGCTTTCCGCACGCAACAAGCAGTACGGCTGCGAGCGCGGCAGCGACAGTTATTTTGACTCGGTTCATGTAGGAGGTCTGGATCGTGAACGGGGTGGTAGCAGCCGGCCTTCACACCAGCTCATCTTGTGCAAGATAACTTCGCGACTCGTCGGCCTGGGGCGTCTACGGAGTATCCATGAACTGTTCAAAGTATCTCAGAACCCCCAGCTTCAGCAGTGACTCCTGCTGCGCCACGTCCATCGGGGGGAGTCCGCTCCGCCTGGACCAGCTCACCGGACCGGTGGAGCCATCTCCAGTCCGTTCATAGTAACCGAGCATCTCCAGGACAACGCACGTCCCCTCCATGATGAGGTCCTGTTTCGCCTCCTTCTCCAACTGTGGCTCGTAGCCGCTGCCACGCGACTGGATACCGATGAGAAACAAAGCAGATTCGAGGCCCGCTTCACGACCGAATCGACTGCTGAGCCAGACCTCCAGATCGGACCAGCGAGAGTGCATCTCTCGGCCGGCCTCTGCAAGAAGATCCTCGACGTCAGGCATCGGTCATGTCCATCCAGTCCTGGGCTTCGCCCAACATCTCCTGGTAGTGCTTGCGCAGGACGCGCACGACGGTGTTACACAATTGACGCACCGGTTCGTCGCGGCGCTGACCACGCCCGATAGATGCGACGAACTCGATTTCGCGCTCGCACACCTGCAACACCTCGGACAGTGCAAACCACCAGTTCGGTAGTGCCGGCCTCATCTCGTCGAGACCCGCGCTCGAAGCGCGACTCGATCCCGACGCGCCCGGATCCTGGCAAAGCCCGAGTGCGTCCGCAACGTCGTGCATTTCGTCGAGCAATGACGACAGCTTCTCCTCTTGCGCAAGAGATATGGCCGCATCTTTCAGGTAGACTTCAGCGCCTATCACCTTTTCGACACTCCCGAGAGCGGCGGTCGCGGTCATCCGGTCGGCTGTTCCGGTGAAGCCACCAGAGCACAGTGCCCTGATGTCGTCGGCGTACGAAGAATCTGACTTCTTCAAAAGATTTCCCTCCTGAACCGGGCGACGTGCATGAATCTCTAATCTCGTCTTCCGTGCTCGTCCAGAGGAAGATTTCCTGGAACGAAGAACATCAACACTGCTTCGAATTCCACTCATATAACGACTACCGCGCTGTGGCACACTTGTGAACGGCCGCACACAACCGCAACGCACTACCAAGGTTCCTTCTCACGGGGCATGAGCGGAGAAATTAGCGCGAATCTGATCTCCAAAATACCGCATTTCAGCCACAAAATGGACGATTCTGTAAGAAATCGCCCCTTCGGCGAATCAGTCCCTGGAAAGGGTCGAATCAACCGCTTCTTCAACGAGATTCAGGAGATCAGACGCGACAATATCTGTGATTCTACCGTGCTGAACAGCCAGACGCACCGTTTCCGCAGCAAGGCTCGAGACGACGGGAATCAACTCCGGCGCGAGATCACCAAGAATATCCAGATGTGCCCTTACCGTCTCCTGATCACCACGCGATATCGGACCCGTCAATGCTTCTCCCGGATCTTGAAAGTCAACGTTCGAGATCGTGCCAGACAGAAGCGGCCTGAGCAGTGCATCATACTCGGACGGGTCGACGCCCGTCGACCCGAGCAGGTCGACCGCGAGGGACAACAGAGTCACGACGTAGTTCGATGCGAGTGATGCGACCACATGAATCACAGCTTTGTCTCGGGCGCTCACGATGCGCCCGCGTGCGCCGACTCGATCTGCTATCGACTGCCCGATGACCGCCGCATCCCGCGTGCCTTCGATGTTGATCCACGCGCCCTTCAGAACATCCGTCGGCGAATCCACATGAAGCGAGATCATCGGGTGGAAGCTCATCGTTTCTGCTCCTCGATCTTGCAGCGGCTTGAGCACCGCCGACGATAGCGCGCCCGACATGTGCATCGCTGTGCAGCCCTTCCACTCCAGACCCAGGTTCGCCAGTCCCCTTGCCACCACCGGGATCTCATCGTCCGGAACTGAGAGAATCAGCAGCTTCGGCACGTCGCGTACATCGACAAGACGATTCGAGGCCGTGTCGGCGCCTGCGGCTTCTGCGAGTCGATGTGCCGACTCTGGCGTCCGGCTAATGACGTGACTGACGCGGATGCCGATATCACAGAGCGCAAGAGTCAGAACGCTTCCAGCCGCCCCCGCACCGACGACGACCACGGGAGACAAGTCGTGTTTCGATTCAGTCATGGGAAACTGTTCCGTTCATGATGCCCCGATCTCAGTTGCGAGTCAGTCGGGTCAGAACCTCGACAAGCGCGTCCTGCTCACGGACCGACTTGATAAACTTGCCGAGATTGCTGTGAAATTGAGGCCTCCATTCGAGCGTCGCCAGCAGCGGGACCGGTGCGGCAAGTTCTACGAGCGCATCCGGGTTCAGCGATTCTGCGAACCCGTCTCCGTACTGACCGAAACCGTTCAATATGAATCCGAGGGGAGTTTCGCCCATCGCCTGCATCATGCGTAGCGTCAACAGACAGTGATTCAGCGTTCCCCGGCCGGTGCGAGCAACAATCATGGACGGAAGCTCAAAATCCTTGAGCAAATCGATCGTCGTGAGGCGCCGCGTGATCGGAACCATGGCGCCCATCCCCTCTACGACGACGAATCGGCCGGCACGGCGCAACTCCTCGTAGGCTGACATAACGCGATCGAGATCGACTTCCTTCTTCTCGACCTGACTCGCAACGTATGGTGCGGCGGCTGTCTCGAATGCCAGAGGGGATATCAAACGCCGATCTTCTTCGATCCCGATTTCGCGAAGAAGTTCGACGGCGCTCTCGACCGATCCGCCTGTCGCGATCGGCGTCATCATCGTCGCATCCACTCCCATCTCGCGCAGAATGGCTACAAGGGCGACCCCCACGATCGTCTTCCCGACGCCCCTGTCAGTGCCTACGAGAAAGATGCCGTCCGCCATGGGATTTGGTCAGTAAAGAGTCCGAAAGGCGCAATCAAAGTAGGGTGCCACACCAGAGGCATCAAGACGTCCTCCACCCGCGAACGCAGACACTACGGTCGGATCGCTCCGCGCCTCTTCAGCCGCGTGCGAGCCTTCGGCGTGTGCCTCACCGGCGACTGTCGCTCGACTGCTGCACCGCGGCCTGAAGTCGTACGTAGTACTCACGTGCCGAAGTGGTATCTCCGAGCTGGGTATGCAGCCGCGCCATGTTGTACAGCATGGTCCGTGACGTGGGGTTACGCCGCTCGACCACTTCCAGCAGTCGCCGGGCGTCATCGAGTTCGCCCTGGCGCAAACGTATTGCGGCAAGGGCGTCAAGATAGTCGGGCTCCCCGTTTCGATTGAACACGGCCGAGGACAAGTGACGCCGACAGGTCGTCCCATTTCGGGCTCGTCAACGCGTAGCTCGCAGCTTCCCGATTGACGCCATCGTTGAACGGCTGCCATTCCAGCAGCGCCCGATACATCAGCAATGCATTGAGCGTATCCGATCGGGACCTGGCAATCTGAATACCCTCATACAGCACGTCGTAGATGGGCCGGACACGATTCAACGCAAGTACAGCCAGCGAGTCGGTGTACAATCCACTCCGAAGGTATCTCTCCATCACCCTGTTGTGAAGCCGCAGTTCCTGCTCCGGCTTGACGTCTTTTCTGAACGGAAACCCGGACTTCAATCGGATCACCTGGATGGCCGCGGTCGCACGGTCGATCGGGTCGATTGTCGACAGGCGATGCCGGTTGCCGGTTCTGACTGCGAGCGTTCTGAAGCCGCGGGTGCGACTGTCATCGCCGCATAGAACTGCTCGGCAATACGATCGTAGCCGTCGAATGTCGGATGAAGATGATCAACAAACTGCTCGTCGCCTTCGACGCCTCCGCGGCGCAGATTCTCGGAAGCCAGACTGTACGTCTACAAGCGTAACGCCTTCGGTCTGCGCAGCAACTCGGATCACTTCGTTGATTTCCTCAGGAGCACGGAAACGGATGTCATCCAGATCTTTGGCACGAACGTAGCTTTCGATCGCCGCAGGAGGATCCGACGTGAGCAGGTTTTCGGCCCGCGCAAACTCATCGTGGGCTTCCTGATTCTCACCAAGTGGCGGCTGACTGCGCAGATTGGATGTCACGGTGGCCAGATACACCGGAACGTCGGCATCCACAAACGTCGCCACGACATCCGACAGGTTTGCCTCGAACTGTCTCACACCCGCTCTGTAGATATCATCTCCCAGTACGATGGATCGATCGCCGACTACCTGTGCCATCATCGTACGCCCTTGCGCAGCGACCGCGTCCGCTCCGGTGGGTTGCCGTACGATCAAACGCTCTATTAGCGAATACAGGGCGCTACCTTTCAGTCGGAGGGTGAGCCTCTTGAGCCAGATCCTGTTCCCCAGCGAATACATCGTACTACCGGCACCGAACGCACCATAGTACTCATTGTGACCGGCATAAATCGCGATGGCGTCAGGATCATACTGCAGCAGGTAGTCCTTGAGATGCCAGAGGGTGTAGCTGTTGACCGCGGTCATCCCGAGGTTGATGACCTCGACTCGCAGGTCCGGTATAAAGGACTCTAGCCGATCCTGAAGCCGTCCCGGGAAACCATAGTAGAACGAGTAAGGGAATCCTGCGGCGCTTGAGCCCACCGAGAACAAACAGACGGAACGTGCTGTCGGGCTTTTCGGGTTGAAAAGGGTTGAACGCGACCTGCGGCGTAAACCCGGTGAAGTATCGTTTGACGAAGTCCGGACTCAGGACGACATATTCTTGTCGACCATCCACAGGAACGAACGGAGTCCGGCCTTCCGCGCCCGTACCAACAAGACGAAGAACTAGCTCGAGTGCCACAATGAAGAGTACAGGCATTGCCGCCGCCGCCAACCAGAACCCGATACGTTTCTGCCGCGACGTGTCGACATGGCCATCGCGCGACATTTCTCGTCGTTTCTTACCTTTGGACACGCTTCTTTCGTCCTCTCCGCGGTCGTTATTCTAACTGATATCGGCCATCCCGGATGTCACGAACCGGTTGAAAGACAGCAGGTTTCGCGACACGCGCCGCGTACATTCCTGCGGCTCATCGCGTGGCCGTCGCTCAGTTCCCGTGTGACATCGGAACAGTATGGGAATGAACAATTTGGTCGTTCCCGGAATCGGACTCGATGCGCGGCTCAACTTCAACTCCAGTACGGCCCCGACGTGTCCACTGCCGATCTGCCTTCGGGCGTTTACATGTACCGTCTTGCGACAAACGTCGGGCATATCAGCAAGCTACTGACCGTCAGCCCGTGACCAAGCGTTTCGGTCGGGCGCTACTCCTCGTCGGCGAATGCCATGACCTGCTTGAATGCCGTCGTGTCGACTCGGACCGAGGCGGACGAGCGTAAATCGCGGAGCAGATTGAACTCGCCGATATGGGGACGCAATCTGGCTTCAATGGCCGGACGACTATCCTCAAAAGCTGGCTGTCGCCGTTCCCGCCGTGACACCCTGAGCACGATCCACTGATTGTTCGCGAGACCCACAACGACGGGTTCGTTCAGCACGGCCTGGCGCACGAAATAGCGGAGTTCGACCGGCTGAGATTCCATGTCCACGTTGGTCATGGCAGTGAATCCGTTGTACTGCTCGGCGGAGCGAGCCTGCGACACGATCCGGTCTCTTGCGCGTCGGGCATTCTCGGACCCGTCAAACGGAATCATCCAGAAATCAGCCGTGATAAGGTCTCGCTGATCCATTCCGAGTCTGGTGAACGCCGCCCTGAGCTGTTCTTCGGTGGGCAAAACGGTTGTATCCGCTCTGACCTGTTCCAACAGTCGTCTCGCGATGAACAACGACTCCGCACGGCGTAGCGTTCGAGCGGCCTGAGCGTCGTCAAGACCGAGCCGTCGGCCTTCCATCGCAAACACTTCGTTGCGAATAGCTCTGCCCACCGATGCACCGGTTCGCGAACGTCTCTCCGCGTAGGGTAGTGGTCGGAATCCAGTCGATGTAGTCGCCGACGGTAAATGACCTGTTCCTCGCCGGACCACTGATAGGTCGCAAGGATAACGTCGGGATCGAGAGACGAGAGCAACGCCGTCGGATCGATCTCGCCCGGCTCCTCTGCGAGCACGCTGACGGGTCGGGGCTCGACGCTGCGTTCCGCTTCAAGGAGAAACGCGTTCAGCGCGCGGACGGCAACCGGATTGACGACCACGTTGGCGTCACTCATGAACTCCCGGACGAATCGATCACCGGCCAAACGGGACTTCCGGATACGCGCCCGCTTGCCGATGCCGCCACGGCGCGTCTGAAATTCGGACTCCGTGAGCAGCGCGCTGCGAACGATATTCTCGGCGCGGATGATATGATATCCGAAACGGCTCTGAACCGGTTCGGAGAACTCGCCCGCGCCGAGAGAGAACGCGGCCTCGGCGAATGCGTCGTCCACCATGAAGTAGCGAACGGGTCCGAGGAAACCCGCCAGAGAGTCATACTCAGTCGTCCGTAACAATCCTGTGCTTCGTCAAGAAAGTCACGGCCTGCCTGAAGTCGGGCGTGAGCAGGCTGCGCGGGCAGAGTCTGGGTCCAGATAGAAGAGGTGCCGAACCGAAACCGAAGTCTTCCATCGCGCGAACGCCTGCCGCACTTCTTCTTCCGTCAGGGGTGGGAGCCGGTTGACGAACGATCTCCTCAAAGAACCGTCCTCCTACCGCCTTCTTTCGCTCGCGCTCGATATAGTCCTGTGCCACACTGTCTGAGGCAAGGCCACGTCCTCTCGCCTCACCGGCGAGCAAGAGAGCATTGACGAGATTGTCGAGGTGCCGGTACCGGTTTACGGCAGTATCGTTCGCGCCGGACCGGACCAGAAAGTCGAAGTACGTCTGACGGTACCACCGCGGCGTGACTTCCTCGCCGTCAACCCATGCGACGGGAATCTCGTCATCGGGAGTACTCTCGCCGGGCCACATGCGGCAAGCAGCAACAGTGGCAGTAGCACAGACGCAGTGGACGAGTCGTACTATCGCTAGCCGCTTCGAGATCGTTCGCAGTATGGTCATCGCGCGAACGGTGGCGAAGACGAGTAGGATTGAGACAGGTGCGACCTAGAAATAGACCCGGAAGTCAACCATCTGCGTGTCGCTCAGGAAGTCAAACGGCACGTATGCGTAGTCAAACCCGAATCGCACCTGAGCCACCCGCACCTCAATGCCCGTACCGAACGACCAGTGGCTGTCGACCAGATCCTGCTGGAGAAACGCGTCCTTGTATCCGACGCGTCCTTCGAACGTCACGGAATTCGTTTCGATAGCGCAGCTGGGCGCCCAGGTCGCCGTTGAGATTGTTGTCGTTGGTCTGATTTGCATCAGCAAGCAACTGAAACTCAACATTGCTCATCTTGATGACTGGCACAGCCACGCCAAACTTGAACTGCAAGCGGAAGATCCCACGTGTCCATGCGGATGCGAGCGGGTATGCTCTCGTTGCTTCCTTCGTTCGCCGGATCGATGTCGATGGGCTGTTCGCCGTTGATGCCGTCCATCTTCATCTTGCCGCCGAAGTTCATGATGGACGCGGCGAGTCTTGCTCCGTTGAGGTAGCGCGTGACCAGCACGAATCCGAAATCGACGGCACCCGTAGACGCCGACATATCCCGGATGCCCTGACGAACGTATCGGAACGTGCCGCCGAAGTAGAAGGAGTTCGTCAGCGCCTGAGCATAGGTCAGGCCAAACGTGAGATCTGAGGCGCGTGAAGGTCTCTCCTGTCCCGTCCGGCTGGCGAGACGGTACGGACATCCATTCGGCCATAGTCGACAGATGCCAGGCTGATACCGACTACGCCCGCCTGGGTTACGGGAATCGTACACGCCGGCGGCGTTGTAGGCGATATCCGCAAACCAGTTATGGTGCGTGAAGAACGCACCGCCCCGATAGTCACCCATGTGCGGAATGGCCGCAGCTCCGGGGTTCCAGAAAAGAGCATCGGGCCCGCTTACGACCGCGGTATAGGCGTGACCCAGCGCACTACCGCGAGCACCGGTACCGATCGTCAGAAAGGTTGCCGAGGTCGTACCGACGCGACTCTGACCGAAACTGGCCGCCGGGACCAGTAGTGCTAGAATCACAATCAGAAGATTCGATCTTCGCCCTGTGATCATGTTCAAATCCTCCCGGCTAGAGTACAGAATTGATGGTGCATTTGAGACTACTTGACCACAGCGAACTTGCCCACGTGTTCGCCGATTCCAGGTGCCTCAACGTGGTAGACGTACACGCCGAACGCCACGTCCTGCTTGTCTACCGTTTGCAGATTCCAGTAAATCGAACCGCCACAACCACCCGCATCCTGCGTGCAGACGTTGTTCGTCCCTCCCTCGTGGCGTCAGCGTGTTCACCAGCTCGCCGCGCAGGTTGAAAATGCGAATCGTGCACGTTCTCGGCAGATTGATAAACTGGATGCGCCGCTCGCCTCGACCGTCGACCTGTGTGCGGATCTCCATCTCCGAAGCGCCGACATACGGGTTCGGCACGACCGCAATATCCTCAAGCTGGTTCCTTGCGGAATCCGCATCCACCGATGACGACTTGACCGTGAACTGGAACATGTCACCCGTCGCGAACTCGCGCAGGACGGAGACCCGAAGGACGTCGCCCGGCGACGGAGGAATCGACTGCTGGCCATCCGGTACGGTGAACGGATACACGATGCCTGAACTTGCGTCCGGTCGCACCGCGCTCGCTGAAGATCAACACATCCTCCGGGCCAAAGAGCCGATCTGCATTTCCATCCTCGACCCACAGTTCGGTCACCGAGTTCTTCTGGACATTCACCCCGAAGATTGGAATCGGCTCGCGAACAAACAGGGGGCTGGGTGTCCTGGGAGGTGTATACGTGGAGTCGCGTGGATCGACCCATCGAAGCTCGTAGTCGTCCGGTGAGACTGCAAAGGACGGGGAACTGTCGAGTGCGATGGAGGCTACCCAGTTTGTCTGGACGCCGTCAAGCAGTGTCGGATCGAGATTAACGGTCTCGTTCGCCGTCCCCGCGTTGTCTACGTAGCCGATATTGTTCGGATTGTATACAATCTGCCGACTCTCGAAATCCACGTTGTTGATCTCGACCACAAAACCGTCTATGAGCGGAGACACGTCTACAAGCGGCGAACGGCCGACGGCAGCTCGATTTTCCGAGACCTTGAATATCTCGTATTCGGTCGTGTTATAGAGGTCGGTCGGCACCACGGGCTCACTGAAGAAACGCACCTGATAGACACCGTCCGGGTCAATCAGATCGTCGCCGATTACCTGAACGTTTACGGAGCCGGAGCCGACGCCTTGCGTCACGGTGCTCAGGTCTTCATTTGAGCCACCGTCCACGAGACCTGCCGCTCTGGATCTCGGGATCACGACGGCCGCGTTCTGCGACAGCCCAACCACCTTGCCGAGCTGGTCGATGCTGACGTTGAAGACGTTCTCCTGCGGATCGATCTCGACCGTTGCCGTCTGCTCGTTGATGATTCCCGCGGTCGTACGCAACAAGCGCATAGTAGACGGGGACGCCGTTCCTGACGTCGTCATCGACATAGAAGAACGACAGACCGGTATCGTCACCCATGTTGTAGACGCCTTCGCCGCCCAGTACCGTACGTGGGGCCGCTGATACCGTTCTCGAGGTCCCACTGTGCGAGCGGCTTGAAGAACGTGGGCGTGCCGTCAACGTTCGTGATCGTGCGGCTGTCCGACAGCAGCGGATCCGTGCCCTTGTAGAGCCGGAAGCCCTCGAAGTCGAACGACTGCGAGAATCGGTCGAAGCTCGCGATCGCGAGCGTGTCCCAACGTCAGGACGACGCGCTCGTCACCGGGGACCGCCAGTCAGCGTCGGCGTGAACGGTGGCTGCGCGAACTGATAGTCCGCGTCGTAAATGCTCTGGACCGTCCGCCGATTCTTGAAGAAGTCCGTTTCGTCGGCTCCAAAAATCCAGGCAGTCGAGAAGAACGTTGTCGCATGCGGCCTGCAGGCTTACCGGGCCGGACGTGAACAGAATGAACGGCTCGACGTCGGCGACCTCCTCGGTCAGGCCCGTCGCGCCGATAATGATGTTGGGTTCGGCGACGTTGAAGATCTGGTCCCACAACCATGTGTCGTCGCGCAGGTTGTCTCCGCTCTCGTAGAACGGACGCGTGTCGAGGTCATAGCCTGTCAGGCCGATCTGGTCGGACTCGTCGACATCGAGTTCGTCGAAGTTCGGCTCACCGTTCTGCGGAATACCGTCTCCTTCACCGGTATCCGGACCGGGATAGGCGAGGTCGAACGGGCCCTTTCCCGTCCAGACCCACGTCGCTGCGTGTATTCTCGCCGGGATCGATGGTGCCGTTTCCATTCGCGTCATCGAATCCAACCCAGTCCAGATTCTCGTCGCCCGTCCACCATCTGCCCTCTTCGATACGCCGGACGTTCTTCGAGCGGCCCGTTATACCGCTCGAAATTTACCATGTCGTAGTTGGCCTCCACGAAGGCCCGTATGGCGTCCTGGCCCTCGATGAGCATGCCGGGACCGCCGAAGCGCAGCTCATCCGTGATGCCGTCCTCGTCGTTGTCCGTCCCGTCGTCGTCACGGGCCGGACTCTCCAGAAAGGCAAAGCCGGTGTAACCGAGGTCGTAGAGCTGGCCGGTTGGCGACTGGCCGATGCCGTCCTGGTCACAGCCGAAGCGTCACGTCAAGCTGCGGATCGAACGCAGCATTTTCGTCGCCCTCCTCGTTTCCGAGGCCATAGTCCATGACCTGCCCGAACCACAGACCCACATCTTCTATCGGAGGATTCGCTTCGTAGTCGAACTCACTCACGTTCGTTATTCGGTAGAGCAGGAACATGGCGTCTTCCGCCAGCACGTTCGCCCACTGGAAGATCCGCACGCCTGTCTGCATTCCGAGTCCACCGATCGTCGAGTCGGTCGGACTTGCGTAGAACACGCCGCACTGGCTCAGCGGCTGTCCGCTGCCGGGAGACGACCTGATACTCCTTGTCGGAGAAGTCGTCCATCACATAGTAGCTCTCCAGGTCGGCGTTGAAGACGCCGCGACCGAAGAAGCCATTCCACTGTCCGGCCCAACCCGGATCGTCCGGATTGATCGAGGCGATCGGGCCAGAACTCGGGCCATGAGGCCTTGGATCGTCGCTCAAAGCCGGTGTCGGCTCAAGCCCGCCGAGGTTGTTGATGCGTCTCGGATTGTGGAAACCCGGTCAGCGGTAACCATCCCCACAGCTCTCCGCTGGGGCCAGTCTTCTTTCCGGAGTCCCGATACGTCAGAATCGACCGGGTTCACCATGGTGTCCGCCTTGCCACCGTAGAACGGCCATTTGGCCCGTCTCGCCAGGTACGCGACCCGACACGAGCACCCAACACCGTCGACGTGACGACCGCCGACTCCTCGCGGCCAGATGCCCCACGGAGTTGTCGTTCCATCGAGACAGCTCGCCGTGATTACGGAAGTTGGTCTCGATCAGATTGCCATCGAGGATGCCACGGGCGATCTCAGCCTTCATCGCCGCGATACTCGGTGGTACCTGCGAGAAGATCCATTCTGCGCAGTATAGATCGAGCGGCACTGCAAGCGCAGAGCACAACTCAGCGCCAGAAGCCACTTGGGAGACGTTCTCATGTGATAGTCTCAGAGCCGTAAGCCATAGGAATAACCGCCTCAAATTCTGACGCTGAGGCCGAGGCTGATCCTGCGTGGTGCACCGAACCAGCCCTGGTTGAAGTACCACTCGTCGAGACTGTTCACGCCACCCACCGGGATCGCTCTCGCCCTGTCCAACTCCTTCTCCAGGGACTCGTCAGCGCGGCCGGTGGAGGAATAGACCGCGTACTCGGGCCTTGTGTCGAAGAGATTCTCAATCTGCAGAAACAGCTGCAGGTCCTGTTTGATCAACGTCGGTTTGTAGTACACGCGCAGGTCGGAGAAGAACTGCAACGGTCGATCGGCATTGTTCAGCTGCGTCGACCTGACAAAATTCCTCGTCGTGGTGTAAGGTTCACCGCTGCGCATCCGCTTGACAAACGTCAGGCTGAATCCTTCGTAGGGGATCAGCGTGGCTGTCCCATTGAGCACGTGACGGCGATCCCAGTTGAGGCGCACAAGTGAAAGGATTTTTTCCAGGCCCGCAATCTCGCGCCCGAAGGCGTGTCCCGGATCGCTCGCTGTGCCTTCGGCAAACTGGAGCGTGTAGTCCAGCGTCCAGCTGAGCGTCGAGCCCGGACGACGGTAGAGCGAGAAGGTCAGACCCCGAATCGTGCCGTAGTCCGTGTTGATCCAGCGGATGGCGAAATCCCCACGTGGTGTGCGCTCGATCTCCTGGCCCGTCAGGTTCCGGACGTCTTTCGCAAACAGAGTCAGCTCGAGGCCGATATCGTCCGTGAGACCCTGCTGCAGTCCGACCTCAAACGAGAGCGTTCGTTCAGGCTCGAGTGCGGCGTTGCCGAACTGTACCGAACTTGAGGCCGGGTTGACCTCGTACTCCGGGTTGGTGTAGAGCAGATTCAGGCGCGGAGTCTGGAAGAAGAGTCCCGCAGAGAATCGCATCACACCGGTCGACGAGATCGGAAACGCGATGCCGATGCGCGGGCTCAACTGAAGCTGAACGTCAGCTGGTGTCCGGTTTGAGATTGAGATCGCGTGGGGCTCAGAGGGTTGATAGATCCGTTCCCTGTCGGCCTGAGCCCAGTCGTTTGGAAGGTCGTAATCCGGATCGAAGAGATCGAAACGGAGACCCGCGTTCACAATCAGTCCCTCGAATTCCATCTTGTCCTGGACGTACGCCGAGAACTCGATCGGGTTGGCTTCAAGGATTGTCCTGCTGTATTCCGAGGGAGAGATCTGAGCCGTGAACTGGGTCCGGGCCGACTTCTCGATTCCGTAGCCCAGATTGCGAAGGGAGTGGAGACGAGCCTGAACACCGGCCTTCATGAGGTGGATTCGATTCACCTGGCTGCTGAAGTCCGCCAGCATCGTGTGCGTGGTCGTCGTTTCGTCGCCGGATCCCAGATAGTTGCCGCCCACACTGAATGCGTTGGAACCGACGAGGCTGCTCAATCGAGGCGTCTGGTACCTGCTGTCAAGCTTGCAGCGTTGGAGGTTATCGGTGGTCAGCTCATCTGACGTCAACCCGATGCAATAGTCGAGATCGTAGCCGTCCGGGAGATCAAAGCGCCGGCTCTCGAAGTTGTCCTTCAGGTAACTGTACGAGACATTGCCGTATGACTTATTGCCGATGGTATATCGGAGCCCGACAATGTGTGTCTGGCTAAGAAAGTAATTGTTGTTGACACCTTCCGGCACGTACTTGAAATACTGGTCATACGGCTTCTGACTCCCTTTTTGCAGAAACAGGTTGTAGTCCAGATTGAAGGTGCGACTTATTCTGACATTTGCGGTAAGGTTCAACGACACCCGCTCGCCTGCGCCCATCGGTACAATTTCGCCGTCTCCGGTAGATTCTATGATCCACTGGTCCGTTCGAGACTGTGTTAGTCCCGCCGACGAATCCGACGGTGAAAAGAGATCGCGCCCGAAGATGTATCCCTTGTCATCAAGGAATCGAAGCGATGCCTGCATGCCGAGTCGATCCTTGATCACGGGACCGCCGGCCGAGAACTGGATGTCTTTGAAATGGTCCAGACCAGCCGCATCAAAGAACTTCACTTGCTCCGACGAGAAGTCGGACGGAAGTAGCCCGTTGCCGGGCGCGACAGACCGGTTTGTGAATTCGATGGACTTTGAGCTCGCGAGCGTGCCGATATAGCCAAGGAATGATGCCGACCACTCATCGGCGACATCCTTCGTCACGATGTTGACGACGCCGGAGAGTGCCTGCCCGTATTCGGCGTTGAACACGCCACTGATCACTTCCAGACTGGCCACCATGTTCTGCTCGACGTCAAACGCAGCCTGGTTGTTGAAAGCGTTATTGATGGGTACACCGTTGACCAGGTATGCCACCTCACCTGACCGTCCGCCTCGGAAGCGCCCGTCCACGACGCCGGCCTGAAGGTCGATTGCCTGCCCTATTGAGGTCACCGGGAGAGCCGCCAGCTGCTCGCCGTCAATGACAGCAGTGGTCGTCGTACGGTCGACCTGGACGATTCCACGTTCTGCAGTCACAACGACCTCCTCCCCCTCGAAGATTTCTTCGCGGAGTTCGAAGTCGATACGGGTCGTTTTATCCACGATCACCTGCACGTTCTCTACCACCTCATTCCGGAAGCCGATGAATGAGCATCGGATCGTGTATGTCCCGGGCTTCACGTTCACGATCGTGTAGTAGCCGTCCAGATCGGTAGCCGAGCCCTGGGTTGTCCCCTCGATGAGCACGTTTACGCCCGGGAGCGGATCTCCCGTGGCAGCGTCAGTAACGCGCCCCGCGATTTTCCCCGTGATGTCCGGGAGTGCTGAGAGTTCTGCCGCTGAGGCTGAAGAAAACGACAGCAGAAGTGCCAGTACAGTACATAGCCGCGTCATGGGAACGCACGCTCTAGTGAATGCCACAGTAAGAGAAGCGATCGAGTTGCCCGAGCGACAGGCAGGTCCGGATCGGAATCACCGGACAGATGCTTGCCAGACAGGCGCACTAGTCTCAAGAAGAAGGGGTGCGGCAGCTCTCGCCACCGCACCCTTTCTCACAAGACTACTTTACCAGAATCATCGTTCGGGTTTCAACGAACGACGTTCCGGCGCTGAGCCGGTACACGTACATGCCCGATGCGAGTTTCTCCGCATCAAACGAAGCCCGGTACCTGCCGGCGCCCATCTGTTGATTGTTGATGAGCGTCTGGACTTCCCGGCCGAGCACGTCATACACCGTAAGGGAGACATTCTCGGACGAAGCCAGCGCGAATCGGATGGTCGTTGCCGGATTGAACGGGTTCGGATAGTTCTGCTCCAGCGCAAACTCCATCGGAACCTCGCCACCCTCTTCATCGATCGCGGTTGCCAGATCGCGACCTGCAACGGCGGCAACCGTCCACATCAGCGGATTGGACCACGCGCCACCACCTGCATTGGGCTTGATGCTCCACTGCATCTGAGATTCACGCGAACCGCCTTCGTCCGCATCATTCAGCATCAAGTTGAACGGAACAATCTTGATCTCATCCATTGCCGGCGGCGCGAAGATAGCGTCCGGCGTCAACGGCGGCTGCGGAGCCGGGTCGATAATCGACTCGAACGGCATGACTGCCAACACCTTCCATCCAATGACATTGGCCCCGTCGGTCAGGAAGTCCCCATTGACCGATGCGCCATTGACGATCGGGGCACCCGAGGGCTGGTGACTCGGGAATTCCCAGGTCAGGCCGTTGGGTCCCGGCTGCAGCGCCACAGCATCGTTCAGGATGCCACCTGCTCCATCGCTGGAAAGCGAGAACCGAAGCTGGTGGTCGGGCGTCGCTCCGCGTGACGTGGTTGCATCCTCGATGCTCGTGTGCGTGGAGCCGAGCAACCAGGGTACCTCGTAGGAACCCCAGTTCATCTCGATGCTGTCGAAGTTCCAGTCCGTTGAGCCACAGATGTTGCCACCGCACGACGCGGGGTCGTTCGCATCCGACGTCGGTGGTGCAAAGCTTTGTACGTCATCGGTGACCTCTGCATACATGTAGAGCTCATTGATGTCGTTCGCCCGCGTCAAATAGATGCCCAGCCATATGTTGGCGGAGTTGTCCACGTCGCCGCCTGTCGGCAACGGGGCATCGCCACCGCTCGAATGGGAGGCATTCAACCCAAAGGGTGCGAAGTTCGCGAGGGCACCGGGAGCCACGTCACCGTTCGATACGGCGGCAAAGAGAGCGTCGCCCTCAGCCGTCGTCAGCATTCCGATATATGGCGCGACCTCCGCATTCGGGTTTGTAATCTCCGTAGCGCTTGCGCTCACATCCGGATTCTCCACGCCGAACGCGCTCGTGCTCGACACCGCATAGTACAGTGCACCGCCGGCGAGCGACGGATGCGGATACTCGGGCCGGTGACGTAGCTCAAAGGCGTCCGCACTGAACGGGATCGTTCCGAGCTTCACAACCTCACCTGCCTTGCCGAGGCTCGTGATCGGCGCGTCGCTCACGTACACGTTGTAGCCACCGAACTCGGGGTTGTGCGTCCAGCCAACCACGTTCTCGGGGCCGTCTGCCGCAACAGAGACTGCTCCCATAGCGGAGGGTGCGCCGGTCGCAACAGAGATATCCGTGTTGGGGCCACCGACGTAAAGGTCATCGATGTAAACAACACCACCACCGTCGGCATTGTCGAAGAACTGCGTGAAACCGCGAACGTTGTCCCACGTGAAATCTTTGTAGTCCGGGTGTCCACCGTCGACGAAGGTGCCAACAGAGCCGGCCCATCCACCAGGGTAGGTCCATTTCGCAGCCATCGTATCCAGCGGCACGGCGAGATCAGTACCATCCAGGTTCTTACCTGCTTTGGCGGAATCCAGCCCCGCAGCGCTTGCCGGCGGCAGCGGGATCACGAGATCGTGCCATTCGTCGTTCCGCAACCAGATCGGATACTCCCAGAAAGCACGGAACTCCACGTCCTTGTCAGCCAGGTCAGGGGCCGACTCGTCCACCGCGTCGAAGAAAATGAGACCGACGCCATTCTTGCCGATGTTATCCGAGCTGACCCACACTCGAGCGTAAAGGGTGTCGCCTTCGCCGCCGTTGACGCCGATGTTGGCAGACATATCGATTCCAATGGCAGGATCATCGTTGGCGGGTTGCCAGCGCCAACCGGGCGCCGACCAGGTTGCATAGGCGAACTGAGCGACGGTGTTATTAGGGTTCGTCGGGTCGGTCGCGACCTGTCCGCCGAAATCAGGAATCGTGACGTTCGTACCCTCTGCAAAAAAGAAGAACTCGTCGCCCAGGGGTTCGACCTGTCCATATGCGGCGTTCACATTCAGTCCGAGAACACCGACCAGACAGACGAGCACCGCAAGACGGCTCGTAACGGTTGCAGTCATAGCTTCCTCCGTGAAGTAACTGACTAGTTAGAGAATTGAGGCATCACGGAATCCGCTCAGCCTGCACTTTATTTCGATTCGCTTCAAGAAATGGCACCGTTCAGACGACGGAAAGGCCGTCTGCGTCAAGCATCCGGTGAAACGTCCTGAAAACCTTTTCAGAAAGAACTTAAGGACCCGGGGCTCTCAGGTCAAGTCAGCCTGTACCACCCCGATAGACATCCTTGAGAACGGCATTCTGAGCGCTCAAAATAGGTCCGTGGCAAGCAAAAAAGCACTTTTCATCGTTCAAATCGATCAATGTTCAAGCCTTCCGTTCACCAAATTCACAATTGACCATCGCTTTTTCGGACCTCGAGTGAGCGTGCTCAGCCATTCAGGCTCCCGACAACTCAAAATCTACCGTATTCAGGTTAAGACCCGCGGCTGTCACTTCAATTCGAAGCTCATGGCGCCCCGCCGTCAATGCAACACCGCTCACGGTCACACTATTCCAACTCTGCCATCCGCCCGTGGCCGACACCTCCAGCTGCTGAATCACCGCTTCGCCATCTACTCTCATCGCCAACCGACCTCCACCCGAAGCTGATGCCACACGAAACGTGACGGTGTATGATCCGGACACGGTGACGTCTACCGTGTATTGCAGCCACTCACCGGCGTCGATCCACCCGACATTGTAGCCGTTGCCGGAGATGTCGCTGGTCCGCTCGATGTCGACCCCGTCGTTTCGATATTGACCACCATTGTTTGCGATACCCGGCGATCCCGATTCATTTTTGTATTGCGTGTCGGAATACGATACGCCCTGTGCACCGATGTCATAATCCGTCGCGCTGATCGACCCCTGGAATCGACGTGCTCCTTGTACGGAGTCGGCAAGCAGTCACAAACATGTCGTCGAACAAGGGCCGCAACAACATCGGGCCGGTAATCGCACCGATCGATACTCAGATTCTCCGCCATAGCGAACAACGCCTGCCTGGCAGCGTCCGCCGATGGTCGCGGGCCCTGTCCCCTCCAGTACGCAAGTACGTCCTCGTACCCCGCCGCGTATGGAGCCGACAGAGGACTCGTGACCGTCTCTATCTTCTTGTGCGTCCACCAGTTCCAACCGATTCCGTTCTGCTCGACCATGCGGGTGACTTCGTAGAACCAGTCGTTGGAGTTCTCACCCGACTCACCCAGCCACAACGGCGTGTTTGTCTCATCCCGTAACTGAAACAGATAACCAATCGTGCCCGCGTCGGTCGAGTTCCAGTACTTGTGGAAAGCCCAGACCATGTTGTTGTCGAACGCAGGAGTGAGCGCCGAAAAATCGGTCGCGTACCAGTTCCCCTCGATGTACAGCGTGTGGTTCGGGTCGATGTTGCGAACCGACGACGAGAGCCGAAGCATGAAGCGCCGAAAGTCCGTGCCCGTCACGCCGGACGGAAGCACCGGCTCGTTAATCAAATCATACCCGATGATCCACGGTTCATTCTTATAGCGTCGCGCAATCTCGTTCCAGATCTCGATCGTCAGCGTCTGGTTCTCCTGTTCCAACCACAGGCGTGCCGTACCGTCGCTGTCGCTGATGTTTCCGCCGTTCTGACCGCCCGGCGCCGCGTGCATGTCCAGTATCACATAAAGGCCGTTCGCTTTGCACCAGCCGATAAAACGGTCGAACAGGTCGAACCCCTCCTCACGAAATGCACTCCGGTCAGGATCGTAGAGCACCTTGTAGTGAAAGGGCAGGCGGATATGATCGAACCCCCACTCCGCGATGCGGTCGATGTCCTCCCTCTTCACGTACTGCTGTTGGTAGATCTCGAAAAAGCGGTCCGCGTCCGCGGCTCCAATGAGATCCTCGATCTGGCCCCGAATTGAAGTGGGTGATCCATACCCGGGTGTGTGCAGCATGTAACCCTCAGGCATCAGCCAGCCACCCAGTCCCACTCCCCGCAGCACCACCGGTTGACCCTCGCGGTTCAGAATCTGTTTGCCGCTGGTCCGGAAAAAGGTCTGCTGCTCCTCTCCTTCCGGATCTCCCGAGTCGCAGGAAATCACATCGACGTCGCGACCAGAAATGCGACCGCTGACTGCGACGCCTCTCACACGTATTGCCTCAATCCTTGCCATCATGACTGTCCTCATCTCCACGGGCGCCCGGACCGATTACGCCGGCCAGTCCGGGCCCAGGTCCACTTCAATCCTTTCAATCCGGCCATCGCGGTCAAAAACGTGCCGGCTCAATTCGGCGCCGAGTGAGCGCTCGTCGCGATCAAGAACTTCCCCGTCTTGCATCACAACCCGCAGGCCGTCCTCAGTCGATGTGCGATAAACGACGGGGACCTGACAGTACGTAAACGCAAGATCGCCGGCCACCGTCTCGAGCTGCTTCTGCACTCCGTTGACGTCGAAGTAATCGAACGCCACGGACTCCGTCAGGAATTCCGACTCCCGCAACAGCGACGGCTTGAAAGACAGACATCCATCCCGAACAACAACTCCCAGCTCCGCCCACCGTGCAAGTATGTCTTCCTTCACCTGCCCGGTCATACCCGGTTGCTTTGCGCCGGCGTTTGCCGGCGTATGCGAATACGGATCCGTCGGAAAGGCTCCGAATAGATCGGGGTCCTTGTTCAATCCGATCCCCGCTCGAATGCTGTAATACTGATCGACGAGTTGACCACGAGTTGCCTCGTCCGCTTTCTCGTCGAGCGCGCGTTCGTACGTCTCCGCCACCGCCAGAAGAAGCTTCGAGACCATGTGCCAGTAGATGCATCCGAGACCTTCGTAACCATAGAACGTACCTGAGCGGCCCGTGTAGGATCGGTGGTCAAAGATGCTCTCGAACAGGTCCGGTATGCTCTCGCGCTCCGCGCTTGCCTCATCGCGATAGTCGGTCTCCGCGAGCAGGTCCAGCACTGCGGTTACACCGTGGCGATTCCGGAACGATCCGTTGAAATGAACCGCACCGTTTACATCGCGCACGACAAGTCTCGTGTCGCCATCCGACACCAGTCGGACAACAGCCTGGATGACGCAACGATCTCATTCGGGATGATGTTCTTCTCCTCGAACCGCGGCAGATTGCGATCCGGGTAGAGCAAATAACTGTACTGATCCGGACGGTATAGTTTGCTGTTTCTCAGCGCGTCCAGTACCTCGACTGATTCTGTCGGTGACAGCAGGCCGCTGCTGAGAACGGCCACCTGCCCCTCAAGCATCTCGTACAGGTTCGAAATCGAGATGGCGTCCTCAGCAGCGTTCATGAGGTTGTATGCGTGGTACAGGCCATCGTCCCTCCGGTTGGCCCTGATAGAGCTATCGGTCCAGCGCAGCGTGTGATCGCAGAAATCGATCAGGTCTTCCTTGCGGACAGCCACCTTCACCCCGCTGAAGCCTTCCGCATACACCCGCTTTCGGTAGTTGCTTCCGGCGCGGCCCAGTTCGTCCACGACCCGCTTGCGATTCGCATCGGAGATGTTGCTCTCCAGCAGGCCGCTGTGTGATCGGAGCGTCTCGGTCACGGCCGCCAGGAACTCAGCCACCTCTTCCGCTATGAGAATTTCCTCCCATGCGACGGACTGAAACAGACCGCGCGCAAACTGCTGGAAGCGCCTCAGATAGCAAAGAGTAACCATCGACACGCCATACCCGACCAGAGCGTTGTTCGCATCGTTCCATTCCGGACGCTGCGTGTTCA
Source organism: Rhodothermales bacterium (assembly GCA_963768565.1). Lineage (GTDB taxonomy): Bacteria > Bacteroidota > Rhodothermia > Rhodothermales > JABDKH01 > JABDKH01. The sequence goes on along the minus strand of CAVYIO010000024.1, from coordinate 28,660 downwards.
TCCAGATTCCGCCGTCGGGGACGAAATTCGAGTACTTGGCGAGAACCGATACCAGAAGCTTCTCCGTCAGATTCGCCTTCTGGACTGCTCCCTCCACGTTCCACAGGAGGCGCCCGTCCGCTCCGACTTCCCGCACTCGCTCTGCGACAATCTGATCCAGCTCATCATCGAACTCTATGGTGTCGTGCGGATCATCCAGAAGATGCTCGTACGATTTGATCCGATACGGCACGTTCGCGTACGCGAATTCCTCCGCCGACAGAAGCTCTGCAAGCTGACCCGGGTTGTGATTCTTCGAGATCTCCAGAAGCTTCAGGAGATAGATGGTCTGGTGATCTCCCCAGTAGCCGATGAACGACCACGGGTCGGCGGGATCCAGCCGTTCCCAGTCTATCCCGTTGCGTGTTATTCGGTACGGATTATATCCGTCCGCGGTCGACGCATTCACGAACTTCGAGATGATGCCGGGCGCGAACTCAGGGTAGGAGATACACAGCGCTTCCCAGTTCTGGAAGATGTCGCGCCAGTTCCCCTGGTAGTTGAAGACCGGCGAACCGTCGTCGGATTTAATATCGATGCTGAAATAATTCCACGGCCGGCTGGGGTCGCCATGTCGTCTACTGAAGGCGATAGGCAGGTACTCGTTGCACAGTCGCGTCAGATCCGGATCTCCTTTTGCAGACGCACTCGACAGAAGCGTCTGCAGGTCGACGCGGTCGGGCAGCGATTCGAGGAACGCCGAGTGACGCTCGGCCACCCGACTATTGTGCGTCGCTATGAAATCAATGAGATCGGCCTTCTGAATGCTATAGCCTTCCGCAAAAGTCCCGCCCCTCATGACATTGAACAGCACGTTTGCAAAGTGACGGGTAGAAGACAGTTCGTCGGACGTCAACTGAAGCCCGTCGGCGCCGGCCACGTACTGCCGGAGACGCCTCGTGCCAGACTCGACGTCCTGTTCGACGAGACTCATCAGAGCAGTCGAATCGCCGAGCAACCTTTGCAGTTCTGCAACCTCCGCCGGACCCTGTTCGACGTCCGCGACGATATACCATGCACGGGATTCCTGTCCGTTGAGGGTCACTTCTGTCGCGACGAAATACGCACCTCGCTCTGCACGTACATCCGTTTCGGTCTCGACCGGATCTCCGTTTCGAAACCGCTCGACCTGCCGCGACGATAACAGGTGGCGAACGTCAGTGAGGCCCACGGACCATACGGTCGTTGCCTTCAAGGCCTCGCTCGGCTCAGGTTTGTCGACGGGTATCGAGCTCAGCAGGAAGAGGCCGAGACCGGAGGGCTGCAGCAGCTCATTCTTCTTGTACGCGTCAAGCAGCGTGCTTCGCTCCGTCTGGATCAGACGATCGGTACCGTAAGGAAGAAGGTTCTGAATTCCATCCAGTACACTGCACTCGACATTGCCGGAACCCGTGTTGCGAAGCACCGAGCGCTTCACAAATCCGAAGCGGTCGCTGCTGGTCCACATCGTCTGGAAGACCAGATTGAGGTCCCGGTTTTCCTCTTCGAAAAGAAGTTTGTTGCCCGCCGTGTTCTTGTACAGATTTCGCTCGACGTCATACAGGCCGTCACCTTCGCGCGAGAACGGCTCCCAGAGCATCTGTTTTGCCTCGACGTCGGCCAGGATCAGGGCTTTGCCGCCAGTGATCCCATGCGAGTCGTGAATCTTGTCGACCGTGTAGTACGGAAAGAGCGCGTGCTCCGGGTTCTTCCTCCCAGCCGTCAGGGCACCGTTGCTGGAGATGAACATCCATAGATCGGAGTGACTCACGATCGACATGAAGAATGGCGGCATGCGATCGTAGCGAGAAATCCGATAGAACCTCTCGCCGCCGAGCGTCACAAATCCGCCCTCGACACGAGAGCTGCCGGTCTTGCGCATCGCGTCGCCAACGTACACGGGCCGACGCGATGTTTTCGCCTCAGTCTGCACCGGGAAATCGACCTCTGAATCCGTCACTCGTTTACAACGAAGGGTATGTTGGCGTGAGCGGCATGGCTATGCCCGTCGTAGGCATACACGAACAGCCGGTAGGCACCCGGCTCTGCCGGCGCGATCACGGTCGCACTTGCGGCGTTCGGCCGTTCGATAAGATCAGCGATGCTTTCGGGCGTACTCTCCTGGTCTCCCCCGTCTCCGAGATCGGTACTCTCGTGCATCAGCACCCACGAGTACGTCAGCGCGTCTCCGTCCGGATCTGTGACGACCGCTTTCGCGGGATACGCGCGGCCGGCAATCAGGGACACGCCCTCGTACGCCGTCTTGTCGTCAAGCGTCACGGATTCGAGCCTCGGCGAACGATTGTCCGGCCAGGTGTCGTTCCAGATATAATGCATCACGTCGACAGTCTCCGTTTCCTCTCCGCTCGGAAGGAAGATGCCGTACCAGGTTGGAGTGCGCTCCTGTTTCTGTCCCCACAGGAACACAAATGAACCGACGCACTGTGTCGTGTCCGAACCGATGGCGACATTGTACCTGTCGTAATAAGAGTCCGCTTTCACCGAACTCGTGTTCTCGACGGGTGCGTTCCATGGAGTCAGAGCGACCTCCCAGTGACCGGTCGCGCCCCACTCGGTGACCATGTAGGCGCCGTCCCATCCCGTCTCGTCTATGTAGCGCGGTAGATTCGGAAGGTCGCCGTACATCTGGATGCTGAGCAGGTCCAGGTCGGGCGCCCGCTCCTTGATCTGATCGACGAGCTCCTTGCTTATTCCAGCCAGAGAGGTCGTGGTCAGGTGATTTGGATCGACTTCGTGGATCATGCGGGAGATGTCGTTGACGGCGTTCCAGACCCGCGGATTGGTGGCCCGGAGATTGAGCTCGTTGCCGATGCCCCAGACCAGCAGTGCCGGGTGGTCCTTGTACTTCATCACCTCGGCTTTGACCTGTTCGAGTTGTGCGGCCACCGCGACCGAGTCGTTATAGTCGAAGCCGAAGACGTCCGACGCCTTGTCCGGGTCGTTCGCGAGCGATCTCGATTCCCATCATCACGGCCAATCCGTTGGCGTGGGCCTCGTCGAGGATGTCCTGGCCCGTGGTTCCGGCCTCGTCCGTTCGCCACGTACGTAATGCGTTGGCCCCGTGCTCGGCCAGCAACTCAATGCTACCCGCGCCGGGAGGCTGCCGCTCCAGACCGGCACCGCGAATGAAGAACGGCTCACCTCCACGGTACACCCGATACACGCCATCTTCCTGTCTGAGTTCGACCGTGATCGGGCCGCTTTCTGCATCAATTGGCCGATCACAACCGGTGAGTGCCAGCACTCCCAGGAGGAGAAAGCCGATCGGGACGGTCGTGCGCATGTCATTCATTGGAGTTACCGGTACTGCCGTTCTTGTTTCTTCAGGGATGGGCTGGGCGCGCAGGCTCAAGACGGGTTCTTTACGAGAATGCTTTCGAGTTCTTCAAGTGACCGGCCTTTGGTCTCGGGAAGCACAAGCATGATAAAGACGAGTCCGACGGCCGCGAACAACCCGTAGATCAGAAAGGTCATGGCGCTTCCGAAGTTCGCCAGTTCCCAGGGGAAGACGAGTTGGACGAGGAAGCTGACCGCCGAGTTGATAAGGCCGACGAATGAAATGGCAAGTCCTCGAATTCGATTCGGGAACAGCTCCGAGAACAACACCCACATCACAGGCCCGATCGACACGGCGAAGGATGCCACGAATCCGAGAATGCCGATCAACACAAGGATCGACTTCATCGTGATGGCGGCCGTGATGAGCTGAGATTCGTACTGCGTTGGCCTGAGCCTCGCCGAGGACTTCCGTGATGGCATTCTTGAACGCAACGTCGCTGTCGAACGTGGTGCCCTGTATTGCTTCGAGTGACTGGACGTTGACTTCGGCCGGCAGGTCGGCTATTGACTCGGGCGTCAGCGTGTACGTGGCCGAGTAGAACCCGAAGGCCAGCACGAACATGGAGATCGTAATCCCGGTGAGTCCGACGGCGAGTAGCGGTTTTCTGCCGAGCCGGTCCACGAATGCAATCGCCACCAGGGTGAACACAAGGTTGATGATCCCGACGAGGATTGCCTGCGCGAACGATGCATCCGTTCCGATTCCTGACTGCTCAAATATCATCGGAGCGTAAAAGAACACGGAGTTGATGCCCGTGATCTGCTGGATAACCGCTACGACGACCCCGATCGTGATCACCAGTCGCATGGCAGGCATGAACAGCTCAGCGATCGTGGCCTTCTGTTTCCCCGAGTCGCTGACGAGACTGGACTTCACATCCTTGATCTCCCGAAGCGCCTCCTGTTCGCCGCTGGCCCGAGTCATGATGGCAAGCGCGGATGTATCGTGGCCTTTCATCACGAGCCAGCGCGGGCTCTCCGGTACACTAAACAGACTGAAGAAATAGAGAATGGCCGGTAGCGTTTCGAGTCCGAGCATCCAGCGCCAGTTGTAGGGACCGAACATCAGCGCCTGGGCCCAGCCGGCGTCCGATTGTCCGAACTTCAGAATGAGATAGTTGGTGAAAAACGCTACCGAGATACCTATGACAATATTCAGCTGGTTGAAGGATACCATCCGGCCGCGCATTGCCGGAGGCGCGATCTCGGCGATATACATCGGTGCGATAATGAGGGACGCACCAACTCCGAGTCCACCGATCATTCTGGCCACGACGAGAAACCAGAAGGACGGGGCGAGCGCGGACGCGATTGCCGATATCGCATAGAGCACGGCGGCAAGCGACAATATTTTTTTGCGGCCGAAGATGTCGCTCAGAGGGCCCGACACCATCATTGCGAGCGTGGCCGTCAGTGTCGAGCGAGCTCGACCGCCCAGCCCAGCTGGAGCTTGCTCAGGTCGAACTGTGGTTCGATAAACTTGACGACCCCGGAAATGACCGAGGCGTCAAAACCCATAAGGAAGCCGCCCAGTGCGACGATGAGGGCCACTCGAATTACGTATCGGTGGTTCGGCATGATGGATACCAGCTGGTTCGGCTATGAGATTAGAGAGCGACTGTCGAGTGTCGGGGCGGGGCGCTTGATCGTCGAACGACGACGTTTACTGCCAGCAACTCCTCCGCGTCGTGTTCGCGGCCTCCGATACGGTCGACAAGAGTTTGTATGGCGAGTTCGCCCATTTCGCGGACAGGAACGTGCGCCGTCGTCAACGACGGAGTGACAAATCGAGAGCTGGGAACGTCGTCAAATCCGGTCACGGACATCTGCTCGGGCACGGAGACACCAGCCTGGTCCAGCCCGCGGAGAACACCGACGGCGGACTGATCGTTGGGCGCCATAATGGCCGTTGGGAGCGGAGACATTCGGAGGATTTCCGGAACGAGGTCGTACCCCGCTTCGACCGTATAATCACCCGCGAGCTCAAACTCGGGGCGCGCTGCGATGCCGTGGTCGGCAAGGGCACTGCGGTATCCGCTGAGCCGGGCGCTCGAATCGGCTGCCCGCGGCGGACCTTTGATGAACGCGATGTCTCTGTGGCCCAGTCCCAACAGATGAGATGCGACGGCGTGCATGCCGCCGTGGTTGTCGAAGTCTATGAGATCGTTCCCCTTTGCCGGATGCAGGCTGTTCACAAAAACGATCCGGGTGGATTCTCCAACAAGAGATGTGACTTCGGAAGCCGGCATTTCAGGCGCCCACACAATCAGTCCGTCGACGCGTCGGCGGAGATTAGTAACAGCCAACTTCAAATCTGCATCGCTGCGATGAGAAATGGAGATAAGCAGAAAATAGTCGTTGTCGGATGCGGTCTGGTCGACGCCAGAAAGGAATTCGGAAAAGAACTCGCCCGTGGCGAAGGGAACGACGACCCCCAACATTCCGGTCTTGCGAAGCAGCAGGCTTCGCGCCGCGGGATTCGGGAAGTAGCCAAGGTCGAGGGCCGCCTTCTGGACACGTAGGCGTTTGTCCTCATTTACCGGACACGAGTCGTTCAATACGCGTGAGACGGTAGATATGGAAACGCCCGCGAGGCGTGCTACGTCCTTAATGCTACTCATCGATGCCGCGGTTTGCCTCACGCGGAACAGGACATGCGTCGGGATCCTGCGGGAGGGGAGCTACACGGTCGTGAAAACCTTTTCACAAAGCTAATCATCCCCGGCTAAGGGGGCAAGAGAACACGGGACGGGGGCCAAAACGCACTTGATGTCGGCTCCTGGCTGCCGTCCACGGCCCCTGGCGGCAGTTCATCTTCGTGCCGCAGGGCACCAAATTTGCTGGCAAAGAGTTCGATACCGGAGCGGATCTCCCTGTCCCGTACGCAAATCGATCCGGAGAGGTATGAAGATGCAGAAAAGGGACCTGTTGTCGTGTTTCAGGCCGCGCCAAGCCGTCATTGCCGCTGTCGTTTTCTGGTGCGGACTGATCATTTTCGTGGACGTGAACGCCCAGGACAGGCCGCCGGATGTCGAGGGCGTCGTGACCGTCAGCGATTGGCCGGAGCACCGGCGTGCGGATGCCGCCCCCCTTGACTATGGCAAGTTCCGCCTGCTGCCATTTATCGACACCCTGATTGTCGGTTACCGATTTACGGAAGTCGCCGACAAGGCTACCATGGAGCTGGCGTTGGAATGGCAGATCGGAGAACGCGGAGTGCTCAACGGCCGACAGGTGAAACGCGCGCAGCTCCCCGATCGCGTAATTGTTGAGTCCATTGATCTCCTTGCAAAAGTGGTCGTTGACGAGCAGGTTGTCGGCGAGTTCTTTCTGCCGCTGGACACGCTTCGCCTTGGTCCTTCACCGTCCGTTGCGCGTGTCGAGATACGAGACGTCGATTGGGCTTCGGTCTTCTCGGACGTCAGCGAGGAAAAGGCTCGGGAATTATTCAGAACCGGGTTTCAACTTGAAGATCTTCGGATTCTGAGAGTCGTCTTCGACACAGAAGCTCCGTCGCGTGTTGAACGTCAGTCGCGGCGTCGTGGCGAAGACTGGACTACGGTGTGTGTGCCGGACGTCGATATCTGGGTGTCGTGGGGAACGCGGCGTCGATGGCGACCGCCGATCACACATATCACGCGATCCACGCGCGATCGCAGAGACGAGATCGGACGAAGCGATCTGGTTGAGCGCGAGCGGCCGGAGCGCGGATATGACCGCCCGTCCGACACAGACGTTCGGCCTGGCGAGACGACAACGGACGAGCCCGCGACAGATGAAGCAGATGACAGCTCCGAAGACCGACGGGCCGCGCGCAGAAAGGGAGACAGCAACGGTCGCGGAGGCATCCCCATTCCCCGTAGCGGGAAAGACGACGATGATGACGACGATGACGACCGACTTCTCCCGGCGGCACTCGCGGGTGCCGCGATCGTCGGTGGACTGGCTGTGCTGGGCGGCACATTCGGCTATTTTGGAAGCTATGGAAAGGCGCCGCTCGGACTGTTTGCCGGACGCGTTCGTCCCAACGGAGGCGTACTTCTCCACGTAGCCGTGAATCGGCAGGTATTCGGGAAGACGAGCGGACCGGAGAACCTCGTCGCCGGCGTGACGGGATTCATGGATGTCTTTCACGCCCCTGTTCAACCATCAGTCGGCCTTGGTCTCCGCATTACGGAAGAGGGCACAGAGACCACCCGGACGCTCCCGAGCCTGGCCGTTGGACTGGTCGGCAACCTGGATCAGCTCATACTGCATCTGGCCTATGACGTGGAGTCGCACGACGTTCGATTCGGGATCGGCGTGAACTTGAAGGCCGGTGACCGGTATTAAGGCCTGAGTGACATCGGCCCGCGTGCCTGACGGCCTCCAACATGTGGCGGTGGTTCGATTCCGTTCCGCAGGCTATTTTAAGGCGGTCGTCCATCAGACATCAACGGCCGCGCGACACATCCAAGAATCATGCGCATCGAAGCTGCCAGATGAGGAAACTTCCGAAGCGGTTTACCGCATTTCTTAAGGACTATCCTGACGTAGGTGCGGCCTACGGATCGCTCGGTGAGGCAACGATGGGCGCCGGACCTCTGGACGAAAAGACGTCCCAACTCGTGAAGCTTGGAATCGCGATCGGGCTGCGACACGAAGGAGCGGTGCACGCGCATTGTCGGAAGGCTATTGATCTCGGCTGTACGCGCGCGGAAGTGCGCCATGCAGCCGTGCTGGCAACCACGACAATGGGATTTCCGAGCATGATGGCAGCCCTCAGCTGGGTGGACGATGTGGTCGGCGACGATTCTGACTAAGGCATCTGATATTTCGCACCTCTGACAGTTTAACGGTACGGAGCCGGCGATGCCTGCCGCCTCCAGACGCAACGCACATCACGTTATGCAACCACCGATCTCCGGATTGATCCTCGCCGGTGGATTGAGCCGCCGCTTTGGCAGCGACAAGGCCGCTCACAGGATCGACGGGCAGTCAATGATCGAAGCTGCGTACGATGCGCTTCGGTCTGTAACCGACGATATCATTATCAGTGTTCGTCACGACGAGCAGAGCTATGACCTCGACGCCCAGTACGTCGTAGATCGATACCGACGCATGGGGCCGTTGGCGGGTCTCGATGCGGGTCTTGCCGTCGCCCGGCGAGACTGGGTCTTCGTTGTCGCCTGTGATATGCCCAGGATCGGCCAGGACGACGTGGAGGCGATCATAGGGCAGTGCACGCCGCCGACGGACGCCGTCGTGGCCACCGACGCGGACGGAATGGTACATCCGCTGTGTGGTTGCTATTACCGTCCGACCGTCGCTCCCAGGGTAAAGGCCCTGCTGCAACAACGTCACCTATCCATGATGGGCCTGCTCGACCGACTTGTCGTGCAGTCCGTCCCGCTGTCGGGTGCGTCTCTGTTCAACGTCAACAGACCCGCAGACCTGGTATTGCTAAGCCTGTTGTAACAGTATATCTCAATCTATTGATGAACGGCTCGGATCAACACCACCGGTTCTGAATCCGACGAGCCCTCTTCGAAGCTCCATGGGCGACAACGCAGCGGCATCGCACCAATCCGCAGTCCGGAAGTTCTTCCGCGTTCGCAAGCTGTTTCACATCGCCACGTGGCTCCCGACCTACACCAGGACCGATTTTCGTGGTGACCTGATTGCCGGGCTGACGGTCGGCGTTATGTTGATTCCGCAGGGAATGGCTTATGCCGTCCTCGCGGGCGTTCCACCCATCTACGGGCTCTACGCATCTCTGGTGCCCCTGCTGGTCTATCCGCTTTTTGGCACATCCAGACACCTCGCCATCGGCATCACGGCCATCGATATGGTCATTGTCGCCGCAGGGCTATCTCAATACGCCGAGATCGGCACCGAGGAGTATATCGGTCTTGCCATTATCGCGGCAATGATGGCCGGTATCATCCAGATGATCATGGGTGCGGCTCGTCTGGGATTCGTCGTGAACCTGTTGTCCAGGCCGGTCATCTCCGGCTTCACCGCCGCGGCGGCACTGATCATCGGCGTGACGCAGATCGAGAATCTCCTTGGGATCGAGCTCGCGAACTCACCACAGATCTTCGACTTGATCTACGGCGCCCTCGAACGAATTGGCGAAGTACACTTGATCAGCTTCACCATAGGGATGGTGGGTATCGTACTACTCGTGATACTGCGCCGATTTGTGCCGATCGCACCCGGTCCGCTGATCGCCGTCGTACTGGGCACTCTGGCGGTCTGGTTGCTGAGACTCGACACGCAGGGCGTGGACATTGTGGGAGTGGTACCGACCGGGCTCCCGAGTCCAAAACTCACGGCCGTTCCGTTCTCAACGCTGCGCGATCTTCTACCGACGGCCATCACGCTTTCTCTCGTTCAGTTCATGAGCGTGATTTCTCTCGGCAAGGTTTTCGCCGCGAAACACCGATATACGGTTCGGGCCAACAAGGAACTGTTCGCGCTGGGAGCGATCAACGTCGTGGGCGGCGTCTTCCGAAGCATACCGGTATCGGGCAGTTTCTCACGGAGTGCAGTCGGTGAGCAAGCCGGCGGGCGCACTGCCATGACCAACGTCGTGGCCGCCATCGTCATCGCGTTCACACTCCTGTTCCTGACTCCGCTGTTCTTCTTCCTTCCTATTCCCGTCTTTGCGTCCATCATCATGGTGGCAGCGTTCGGGATGATCGATTACAAGGAACTCCGCTTTCTGATCAACACTAAAGCGGTGGACGGTGGCATCGCGATCCTGACGTTCGCCGTTACGATCCTGTTTGGAATCCAGGAGGGTGTCCTGATCGGTATCGCCGCTTCCGTCGTTGCCATCATGTACCGAATCAGCAAACCAAACGTGGCGATCCTCGGTCATCTTCCGGGCACCCGGTCCTTTCGCGACATGGGGCGCAATCCCAGTGCAGAGATGGTCGAGGGCATTCTCATGCTACGGGTCGATGCCTCATTCTCGTTCGCCAATGCGGAATTCCTGCAGGACCTTCTGCTGGAAAAGAGTCAGGACGAGGATCACGCCATCCGGGCGGTCGTGATCGATGCCAGTACCATCAACGATCTTGACACGACCGCCGCGTCCGTCCTTGCCAATGTTATTGAGACGCTGAAGGAAAGGGGCGTGGAGATGTACTTCGGCGGCGTGAAGGGTAGAGTGCGCGACGTCATGAATCGCTATGGAATTATTGAGCTGCTTGGAGAGGACCACTTGTACCTGAGCCCTCACCGTGCCGTCGTCCACATCCTCGAGGGCTCTCGACAGGTGTCGCGGTACATGGAAACCGTTCCCGACAAAAGGGAGCCCGAAGGCGAACCGCCGGAAGAGGCCTAGGTCGACTCTGCGATATCGCTCACGCGCTGGTCGATGTGGTCGAGCAGTGAGAGCGTGACCTCCACCCTCTCGTTCCAGGCAAGCGCTGTCTCGGCAAGCACGTCTTGCTCCGCGGATTCCACAGACTCGAAGTAACCTTTCCATCCAAGAGCGACAGCCTTGATCTCGGTGATCAGTTCGGTGACGACGCCGTAGTTGCCCGCTGCACCGAACAGGTTGCCCAGCATCAGCGACCGGTCGCCAAATCCACGCGGCAACCCCAGGGCACGAGCGATCTTCTCTACACGAGTGCGCGTAACGACCATGCCTGCCAGGGCGGGTCGGCACAGGTACTCGGCGAGATCACGAAGGCCCGTCTTTTCCGTGGAGAGCAAATCCGGTAGCTCCGGCAGCCGGAATCCAGCATCTTTGTCTGCTGCGGACGCAAGCGAGCGTTTGTGATCCACCGCGATATCCAGCATCCACTCGGCCATGTCGCGATGCAAGCTGCCTCCGCTCTCGGCAAGCGCATGTTTGAAGACGGGAAGCCACTGGAATACATGGTCGAGCAGATCATGTTCGAGCCGAACCACGCGCTGCAGGTCAACGACTCCCGGGGCCACCCCGGCCTTGATCATGCATAGACGGGAAAGCACGTCGCACTCAGACGATATGTGATCGGGTGATTCTGAACTCCCGACGGTTTCGCCGAGAGAGATCGCCAGCCGACTCACGAAGTCGGTCGTAGTGCCGCCCGGCCTTCCGTCCGCCTCCAGGTATGCGCTGGCATACGGGAAGACATCGAGACCCAGCAGTGCGTAGTGATCTGCCGCGAGTGCGTCCGGATCGATCGTCTTCGGCAGTGAATCCTTCAGTCCCGGCAGCACATCGATCTCAGCGAATAACTCCCGCGTGAGACCGCTTCGAAAGAACCGCGCCAACAAATCGTAGGCGGCCGATCGTGCAAGACAGGACTTCGGAGGGGCTCATGCGTTGCGTCGGCTTTCGGTGACAGCGTGTCGTCGTTCCGTCGGAAATGCACCGGGGAATCAGCCCTGGGTCACAGGAAGTTTGTACGCTTCGGCAACCGGCTTAAGGGGCCGTTTGAGCCACAGCGGTCTTCGATTGCCGTCCGGACTGTGGTCGGCAGCGGACCGGGTCAGCGCTACCCACTCCCGATAGATCTCCATCGAGCGCCGGGTATCGACGTGCACGTCGCCGTGACGATCACCGGGCTCGGCCTTTCGCACATTGGTCGCCTTTTGCAGCCAGCAATGCGCACCGCTCACGGGATCCGGGTGCACCCCGTGCGTCAGGTTCTGATGCACGCCGACATCTTCCCACCAGATTCGACTCGTATCCGGATCGAACGACTCCCAGGCTGTCGCGCCGTGCACAACCCGCAGGCTCCGGGTTCCGTCATCCGCTTCATCGAGTTCCACCAGATTGGAACTGCCTCGATTCAGACCCTCGTCCTCGCGGAGACGCCACCGACCCAGGTGATGGCTCATGGCGATGATGCCGGGCTTGATGCCCTCCGTCACCCACGCCTTGTCGACGAAGTAGCCCGATTTCCGTTTCGACCCGAACCAGTTCTCCCGTCTTTACGCCGATGCGATCCGCATCCGCCTGATGGATCCACACCGGATTCTTATGGCTGAGCTCGTAGAGCCATTTCGCGTTTGCGCTGCGCGTGTGGATGAGCGTCGGCAGACGGAAGGTCGGCAGCAGCAGCATCTCGCCATTGTCGCGGTCGATGTTGTCCGGGTGAACGTGGCTCTTCAGCACCCACGGCAGAACATATTCGCGTTCCGGCCAGCCCCAGTCGTGCATCGTGCGACTGACAAACTCCATCTTGCGACTGGGCGTTTTGAAGCCGACACGCGGATCGTCTTCCGCCATGACCCCCACGATGTTTCCGTTCTCGTGCAGCCGGCCGTCGTCGTCCTTGCGAGTCCACTGCTTCACCGGCGCTTCGTACGGCTGGTAGTTATCGCTCGTCACCTCAAAGGCGCCGTACTTCCGCATATACTGCAGCGGCGAAAGTCCCTCGGCGGCCGCTTTCTCCGGAAGACCCGGAACGCTGTGCTCGAAAATCCATGCATAGTACTCGTCGACCGTGATGATCTCGCCCGGCCGGTAAGGACTCTCGAAGTGTTTGCGGATCCCCAGGCTTCCGTCGTGATCCATCCGCGCCGACAACTCGATCCACCACTCGTTCTCCTCCCACACCTCTCCTGGATTTGCTTCGTACGTGAACCGCACGGGCTTCCCGAGTTTTTCCATGGCGACCCGTCGTACGGGTTGCCGGAACGCTGATCCACTGACCCGAGTGCGTCTCCTGACTCATGAGGTCGTGGCGTTCGCCGGAATGACCCATCGGCAGTACGTAGTCTGCAAACCAGGCGGACTCGTTCCACGTCGGGGTCAGAGCGACGTGGCACTTCGATCTTCGACTCATCCTTGCAGTGCCTTCAGCCACATGAACCCGTCGGGGTTGATCCACATCGGATTGTAGACGCGCGTGAAGTACACGTCGATCTCGCCTCGTCCCTCTTCGAGAAAATGCGGCAGCAGGAAGCTGATCTCGTAGAAGGCGAGCGGCCACTCGATGCGGCAGGTGAAGCTCGTTCCATGCATTGAAGCGGCGGCGGTGAGTCGAACGGCTTGGGGACGAACTTATTCCAGTCGTTCAGCGAGGTGCCGCCCTCGCGTGCCCACGCTTCCGGTGAGCACGTTCAGGAAGAAGAGGCAGCGCGCGACCTGCCAGCCGCCGAGGTTTCCGATGGAGGCGCTTCGCCAGGTGTGCGTGGCGAGCCGTCCGCCGACAATCGGCCACGTACTCGGCGGTCTCCCGTATTCGATCGACCGGCACCTGCGACTCTTCGGCGGCCCGCTCGAAGGTGAACTCCGCATACAGGTGCTTCAGCAGCCGGTCGAACTCGTCGAAGTCGGATGTGTCCGCGACCTTGAAATCGGGCGCGAGCTCAGGGTGGTCCCGGAAATGTTCGAGCGATTCCTTCCAGTTCACCCAGCGCTCCACGAACGTCCCGATCGTACAGGTCGTTCTGGATCAGATGGTTCGCGATCGCCAGCAGGATGTACGTCTCGGACCCTGGCCACGTCGGCAGCCAGACGTCGGCTCTTGCTCGCCGTGTTGACTGAGTCGCGGATCGAACGTGATCAGTTTCGCGCCCTTCTCCTTGCCCTCCATGATCCGCTGGGCGTGCGGGTTGAAATAGTGACCCGTCTCGAGGTGACTGGAGATCAGCAGGATGACGCGTGCGTTGGCATGATCCGGGCTGGGCCGATCGCTGCCGGTCCAGAACGCGTAGCCGGCGCGTGCGCCGGCCGAGCAGATGTTGGTGTGGCTGTTGTGCCCGTCGACGCCCCATGCCTGGATGCAGCGATTCGTGTAGCCGTCCTCTCCCGGACGACCGACGTGGTACATGATTCCATCGCGCCGGGCCACGCGGCTCGCACGCATCTTCTCGCGATATCTCGTTGAGCGCCTCGTCCCAGGTGACCCGCTTCCACTGCCCCTCTCCCCGCTTGCCGACCCGCTTCAGCGGATACAGGATGCGCTCGGGATCGTAGACCTGGTTGATGGTCGCCGGACCCTTGGCGCAGTTGCGACCGCGACTTCCCGGGTGTGCCGGATTGCCCTCGAACTTCTTGCACATCGAGCGTCTCTCGATCGACGTACGCCAACAGTCCGCAGGCGCTCTCGCAGTTGAAGCAGACGGTTGGGACCAGCATGTATCGACGCGCGACCTTTCGGGGCCACGCCTTGCCATCCCATTCCATCCAGTCATCCCATTTTTCGGCGGGTGGATACTGGCTCATGCGTCCGTCCGGATGAACGACCGTTGTCAGGTCCACTTTCTCTGGGATGGTAGTCGCCGTGGATAGCCGGGGCAGTCCGAACTCACCAGCGTCTACCGGTGCCGCCTTTTTTGCGTAGGGGCTTCGAAGCAGTGCGGCCAGCAGGCGCTCGACACGATTTTCCTTGAGAGACATGCGCAATACCTAACTGTTCGGCACTTCTTGCGGTGCCATCACAAATGCATACTCGTACAGGTACAGACCGAGAATCGACAGGGCTCCGGCCAGCGCCAGAACAAGCGAACCACCGATCAGCAGAAGCCCGAGTGGGACAAGATGCCCCGCGATCAGCACGCCCAGCCGATAAGACATCCGGAAGCGCCCGTGCGTGATCTCGTGCGCGGCCCGAGCCGCGGCCTCCGAGGCATGCGGCATGCCGAACTCGCCGGCCACGATGACAATGAGATCGAAGATGAGTGCGACTGCGAACGACACTTTTGCGAGCTGGAACGCATCGGACATGAACGCAACGAAGGCTCCCATGATCAGGACGACGGCGGCTCCTGCCATGATTGCCTGGATCACAAGGTGAGCCGGAAGCAAGGCACTCTGCCACAGATCGCGACCCTCAGCCTGACCAAACAGAAATGCAGTGTACAACGCGGCCCCCAGGGCCAGTGGAACGCCAATCCACATGAAAAGGCCCCTGAGGCCGAGCGGCACGGAGTCGGGCCACAGGTCGAGCACGGGTCCCATCTCGATCACCCACCAGGCTGTTACGAGCATCGAGAATCCGATCAGCAAAAACGCGCCTCGCGTGAGCCAGCTGCGCCATTGAGGTCGGAAAACAATCCGCAGAAATCGTTCGGGCCGCTCAAGATCGAGAACGAGCAAGCCCGTCGTAATGACCGCAAACAGAATGGAAACGAATCCGGCGATCAAGAACAGAGGCTGGTGGAAACCAATCAGACCGAGTCCCCATCCGAGTGCCAGAAAAAGAAACAGGCCGGTAGAAATCCCTTTCGTCACGAGGTATGCCGGAACGGGCCAGTGCCACGGGATTTTATGTTGCGCGTTGTACGTGACCTGCACCATCTGCTCCGCCATTCGCCCGTCCCCGATGAGGATCGGTCCGGCATCGGGCACGCCCTGGGACTGCCCCTTTCGGAGTGCGGCGCCGGAAGCCGATGTTCTCGATGATTCTCTCGGCTCGACGTTGCCGGGTGCCTCTGTGTGTCCGTCGCCCGAGTGAAGCGCGATCACATCTGCCCAGGCGAAACTGGTCGGCGCCCGTTCGACCGCAGTGGGCGTGAGATTGATGTCGTTGCCGTTCGTGTAATAAAGTTTGGGTGCCGTCCCCTGCTCGGGTTTGCGAACCGTCACCTGGTTCTCGGCCAGCATGCGAGCGATCTCAGAGTCCGAATCGTCGAGGTCTCCGGCGATGATGGCGTGCTCAGGACACACCACAACGCAGGCCGGCTCGAGTTCGAGTTCAACGCGATGCGCGCAGTAGTGACACTTGGCAGCGGTCCCACTGCTGGGGTCGATGTAGATCGCATCGTAGGGACAAGCCTGCAGGCAAGCTTTGCATCCGATGCATACGTCCGGATCAAATTCTACGATTCCGTCCTGCCGCTGGTACATGGCCGTAACCGGGCAGATGCGCACGCACGGCGGGTTGGAGCAGTGGTTGCAGCGGGTTACCTGAAAGTGCCGGCGTACGTTCGGGTACAATCCGGTCTCGACGCTCTTGACCCACGTCCGGTTTACGCCGAGCGGCACCTCGTTCTCACTCTTGCACGCCGTCGAACAGGCATGACAGCCGATGCACCGGTCGTTGCGTATGAGAAAGCCGTAGTTCATGCCCCTCCTCTGAACAGTTCTAATGACAGGCTCCGACCCGACGCGCCCACGCCCGGTAAAAGTACCTGTCATGTCACGTTATGTCAATCGATCATCACATCGCCGGATCGCGCCGACCGTCCCTCCCGCACCCGACTAGCCTTTGCAAAAATCGGTTCGAACTCACTTAGCGGCATCCCGCGCCGCTTCGATCCGGCCGTGTCCGTTTCGCGACCGCGTTTCAACTCCAGTTCAAACGCGACAAGGTCACTCCGGTAATATCGCTGTTGGAAGTAGACCGGCCTTTCTCCAACGGTCCACGAGGTGCGCTCGATAAGAAAAAGTGCCCGGCCCCACGGAACACCGAGATGCTCGGCCACATCCGCGCGTGCGTTGACCGCCTCCATCCGGTAACGTCCTCCGACGATCGCTATCCCGAACTCGTGTTCAAGCAGATGGTAAATCGTCTTGTGGCCCAGATCGCCATGCTCCAGCAAGTTGCCGTACACAATGGGAAGCCACGTGCGGTCGAACGCGATCGCATCTCCATCGCCGAGACGGACACGATCAATCCGAAACACTTCTTCGCCCTGCTTCAATTCGAGCGCCGCCGCAACGACGGCGACGACTCCTCGGATCCCTGCTCGATAAGTCTGGATGACGCCGTCAATCCCGCACGCTTCATATCCTCAACGAAGTCCGTCAGGTACACCAGCCCGTGCGGCTTTGGCCGGGTGCGCACGAAGGATCCCAGACCCTGTCTCCGGTAGATCAGTTGTTCGTTTTCCAGCGTGTGAAGTGCACGACGAACTGTGATCCGGCTCACGCCAAACTGAGATCCGAGTTGACTCTCCG
Source organism: Rhodothermales bacterium (assembly GCA_963768565.1). Lineage (GTDB taxonomy): Bacteria > Bacteroidota > Rhodothermia > Rhodothermales > JABDKH01 > JABDKH01. Next base: position 11,448 of record CAVYIO010000024.1, on the reverse strand, counting down.
ACGGAAGTTGATCGTCAGGTGCATACTCACCGTCCTCGATCTGATCTCGCAGCGACGTGCTGATCTGCTCATGGCGCGGTTGACCCGACTTCAGCATGTGCATCTCCACTTGGTTTGAGGCTCGAACTTCAATCTTTGATCTTCACCATGATAGCCACAGCCTCCAGCCGAAATCAACCGCGCTCCGGCGGTGAGCCCCGGTTCATAGTCGCGAATCACGATACGTCTGTGATGACGAGCTACGCAGTCTGCGGCAGCCTGCCAAACTTCGTTCGGTAGGCCAGCAGAACAATCTCCACCATGTCGTCGAGAGAGTACGTAGACGAGTTCAGCACCAGGTCGTAACTCCACGCCTCATCCACGCCGCTACGAAAATGATGCTGCACGAAATCCGCCCGCTCCGCATCTGTCCGAACGACCTGCTGCCGGGCTTCTCGCTCAGAAATCTTCTTGAGTCGGCTGTAACCCGACACGCGATCCTCCAGTGGCGATACGACGCGCAGACGAAGCGTGGAGTCCGGCTTGCATATGAAATTGGCACCTCGACCAACAATGACCGCACTCCCGTGAATCGCGATCACCTGCACCAGTCGCATCAGTGATCGCACGTACTGTACGTTCGTGACCTTGCTGCCCATCAACGCACCAAGCACCGCATCTTCGACTGATTTCTGCCGCCGTTCGTCGAGCGATGCCATGACGTCCTCGCTGGCGTCGGAATCCTCCGCGATGGCCTGTACCAGCTCTTTGTGCCAGAGACTGAACTCAAGCTTCTCACAAAGCCGGCCCGCCAGTGCCGCACCGCGCGCACCGAACTCTCGCGAAACCGTAATGATCGGCCAAGGCGCAGGGCGCTTTCCCTCCCTGGCTGCGACATCCAGACTCTGACCCCATGCGGCGACCTGCCTTCCGACAATCTCTTCGATCTTCGCCATGTCCTTCACGGTTTGCTGCAGAGGCAATTCCCTTTGCAACAGGGTACGGAAAACGATTGCGCAGCAATAGACACCAGAGTCGCGCGGTGGTGGCGGGCATTACCTTACAAGGGTCTCGAGAAGCCGATTCCGCCGGTGCGCCAGACGATCGAAGTCTCGCCGGGGCATACCTTCAAGAGCAGGTGGCTTGCTCCGAGACTACTCACCGGCGCCTCTCGCTGAACGCGATTCAGGAACTGGCATCGCACGGATGCAAAAAGCCCCGACCCGAAACCGGGGCGAGGCTCTGTCTGAGTCCTGAATGTCAACCGTCCTACGGTTTGAATCCCGGGTCGATGACGGTGTATAGAGAGTCGGAATGGGGCCGCTTGACGGTGATGACAACCTGGTTGCCCATCACGGCGTTCGTTCCCCGAATCACCAGACTGGTCGGATCTGAGGTCGGGTCGACTTCGATAATTCCATGATAGGAATGGTAGTTGCCGTCGTCCCCGGAACCGTAGCCGAAAGCTTCCAGGCTCGCATCGCTCCAGTCGCATGCGCTCACGTCACAATTGTCTCCGCCGCCTCCGAAGAACTCGGGCTTGCGCATCCACCGGATTCCGTCGACAGCGATCTCGTACGCATCTGCTGTGAGAGCGTCCAGGTTGGCCTTTTTCTGGCCTTCGCCAAAGCCGCGTATTCCCAGGATCACGGCAATGCCAACGATGATCACGCCAAGGACGATCATCAGAAACTGTGCTTGACTCATGGCAACCTCGGGCGAGGTGGTTAGTGGTCGGTTCGGTACACCAAAGCCTTGCTTCCCGCCTATTATCGTCTGGAAACAGCCCTTGATTAAGGGTTTCGAAAGGTTTTCATGGCCCCGGCACCGAACGGGCTGCCCGACAGTGCACAATTTCGCCTGAGATGATATCAGGTCGCGCCGAACATTTTGGGCTACCAGGACTGGATTTCGCCTGGTAATCCTATCTCGATTGCCATCAAGCTGGCAGGAACTGGCTGGTGAAGCACGCGTGACGACTGTGGCTTGAAAAGCTTCAGAAAGAGGCCATGACCGCCTATTTCCCTTCGGCTGCGCATCGAAATCCAATAATCTCCGATCGGACGTCCCGAAGCGTACCGGACCGCCAGAAGGTCTGCGCATGCTCTGGAGCATTCCGGAAGCTCCCGCCTCGAATGATCCGCATGTCCGAGATCTCGAAGTCCGACCAGACGGCCTGCGCTCCGAGCTGCGGGTAGAACTGGTAGTAGTCTCCAATCCATTCGAAGACATTGCCACTCATGTCGAACAGTCCGAGCCCGTTGGGGCGTTTGGTGGCCACGTACGTCGCAGACGCCACGGAATTGTCTCGATGGCGAACGAATTCGTCCCTCAGCCTGTCGTCATCGGTGCCCGCGAACCGCTCCAACTGGCCGAGACTTCGGGCCGCATATTCCCACTCGGGCTCGTCAGGCAGACGATACCCGTAGGCCGCGCAGAACGCCAGCGCATCGTTCCAGTCGACATCCGCCACTGCACGACTACCGCGACCGCGACCGAAATCGTCGGGCAGGCGCCTGCCGGAAGCTCGTGCGAACGCATCATACTGCTCGTACGTCACCTCTGTGCGACCCATGCGAAAACGGACGACGTCTGCACTGTGAACCGGAATAGCATCCGAGTTCGCTCCATCAAACACATCGCCCATCTGATACTGGCCCCCGGGTACATTCACCATTTCATATTCGTGAAGCTCGGACCTGATACCACCACCGAACAAAGCACATGACGACAACGCGAAAGCCAGAATCGACACGAGCAATACACCTCCGCTGCGGCATACCCTGACGACGGGTGCAACATTCGCCTTCGCCTTGAAATCCATTCCGCTGAGGTCTGTCTTGATTTCAACCGGTCGGCTGGGTGCCCGGATGTCAGCACGGCGCAGCGCTACCTCGGGTTCCCTTGAACGGAGAGTCGACCGGCTGAGTCCGGGCAGCCGGTGGACACAACTGAGGCCGCATTCCGGAGTCCGCGTTGCAACGCAAGGGGCGAAGGCTAGAACGCGACGACGCTTGCTGCAACGAACCTGCACTCGTCATCACAGCGTTGTTTGCGATCGCCCACGGAATTCGGACGGACGATTCCCGTAGTTTGCAAAGAACCGATAAGGAATACGTGTACTCCCCTCCGCGCCATGCCCGACTTTCTACCTCTTCTCGACTTTCCGATCCGCAGTGCCGAAGAACTTCTCAGCCGCGCCAGCTCGTACTTCGACGAAATGGCGCGCCGGCGATCCGTTCGGAAGTTCTCGTCACAGCCCGTCCCCCGCGAAGTAATCGAGTTCTGCATTCGTACCGCGGGAAGCGCACCGAGTGGCGCCAACCAGCAGCCGTGGCACTTCGTGGTGGTCGATGATCCCGCTACGAAGAAGGCAATCCGTGCTGCCGCCGAGGAGGAGGAACGTGCTTTCTACTCCGAGCGCGCTCCAGAGGAGTGGCTCGAAGCCATCGCGCCCATGGGGACCGACGCGCAGAAGCCGTTCCTCGAAGAAGCCTCCGCACTGATCATCGTGTTCGCCGAAACAACTGGAGTCTCCCCGACCGGAGAGCGCGTCAAGAACTATTACGTCAGCGAGTCCGTCGGTATCGCAACCGGGTTCCTTATCGCCGCCCTGCACCACGCCGGACTGGCTACGCTGACACATACGCCGAGCCCGATGCGGTTCCTGAATGAGATTCTGGAAAGGCCGGCGAATGAGCGCCCGTATGTTCTGATCCCCGTCGGCTACCCGGCCGACGATGCGACGGTGCCGGACATCCAGCGCAAATCTCTGGCAGAGATCGCAACTTTCATCTAGCGTGACTCGCTCGATACGTCCGGGCTATCGAGTCCTGGCGGATCGCAGCCGTTTGATCACCGGGTGGTTCGGGTTGATCTCCATCGCACGCCCAAGCGCATCGTTGGCCCGACGCACCTGCCCGGTGCGACCGTAGTACAGCGCAAGATTGATCCACGACTCGATGAACGTGGAGTCAGCTTCCAGCACACTGCGGTACCTGGCTATAGCCTCGGTCGTGTCTCCGAGTTGCAGAAAGACCGTGGCGATGTTGTTCTGGAGCGGAAGATCGTCGGGCTTCCGGCGCAACGCCGACTCATAGCTCTCGATTGCATCTGAGAGACGACCGCCCCGCCGGAGGACATCGCCGCGACGCACAAGAGCCTGGAAGTCGCCGACCTCCACTCCCAGAATGTCGCGAATGGAAACGCTCCCGGGGTGACCCGACGGATCTATTCCCGGATCATACTCCGACCGCAGGCGCGCCGCGATCTCACGCGCACCCGCTGTGTCACCGGACGCCATTTGTCGCCGCATCCGGTTGAACAAAAGCGCCGGCGAGCCGGGATCATTCTGCGTGGACCAGCTCAGAAGGATGTCAGCATCCGACATAAATCCGAGATCCATGCTGGTGGATGTCAACGCGTGCACGAAGTACGGATTCGCAGTCCTGTTGGCCCACATTCTGGAAATATCTCGTACAAGAATCGAACTACGGGCATTGTCGACGGCGAAAAGAACGGCCTGCTCCGCCAGATCCGTGTTGAACGGGCGCCGGCCGAGCCAGGACCGGTACATCAGCAACGCAGACGTCGTGTCGGCGAGTGACCGGGAAAAGGCTATGGCCGCAGCAAACGCGTCATCCTCCGACATCTCGCCCAGCACTGACAGTGCTGCGAGGGAGTCCACCGTGCCTCGCTTCACAAACCGGCCGACGAATGTTCGATACCGATCGGCCTCTTCATTCGGAGAGAATCCCCTGACAAAAGGATATCCCATCGTCAGCCGGGCGATCCGCAGCTCGCTGGCGGCCTTGTCGAACGGGTCCACCTGCGGCGGTGCTTCGGCGAAAGAGAGCCTGGCACGCTCCTGCAGTTCGGGATGATTGAGCAATTCCCTGAAGAATGATCTCGCGATGAGATCCTGACCGGCCACCGTCGGATGCAGGTGATCCACAAACAACTGATCTCCTTCGATGCCTTCGCGTGACGCGTCGCGAAACTCCGCACTGACATCGACGAGGGTGGCGCAAGAGCCCTCGACGAGCCGGCGAATCGCGCGATTCATTTCTTCCGGCGCACGGAACCGCAGGTCATCCAATTCCTTTGCCCGAGCGAAGGACTCACGAGCCATCGTCCATTCTCCCGCGTCGACGCTTCTCCTTCCCGCTGCATACGCCTCGGCGGCGGCGGGATTCTCCCCAAGCGGTGCCTGGCCCTCCAGATTTGATGTCAACGTCGCGAGATAAACCGGGACGTCTGCATCGCAGAAGACGCGCAGAACCTCGGACATGTTGTTCTCGAACTGTCGCGCTCCGTCGAGGAACGCCTCTCCATCAAGCGGAATAGACGCCTCGCCGACCGCCTCCGCCATCATCGTACGACCGACCACATCCGCGCCCGGCCGGATCCATCTCGCCAGGCGCTCCATCATCGTATAGATGACCGACCTCTTCAGGCGAATCACGAGTCGCTTCAGCCATTCTCGATTTCCAAGCCGATTGACAGATGCCCCGGCGCCGAAGGCCCCGTAGTATTCGTTGTGGCCCGCATAGATGACCACCGCGTCAGGCTCGTAACCCGCGACATCCCGACTCAAATCCCGGATCGTGTACGAGTTCGTAGCCGTCAGTGCGAGATTGACGACTTCGCTCCTCAAGTCGGGCAGGAACGTCTCGAGGCGCGAGCGCAGCTGAGCCGGGAAGGCATAGCCATTGTTCGGAAATCCCGCTGTGGTAGATCCCCCGAATGCGAACAGCCTGAAAGTCCGGTCCGATTTCACCGCCGTGAAGGGGTCAAATGACACACCTGGCGCGAACGTATTGAAGTAGCGTTGTGTGTATCGGCCGTTCAAAATGAGATGGTCTTCGTGTCCGTCGATGCGTCGGAAAGGTTGCGTGGAGTCGTCCGCAACACCCGCAACTCTCAGTCCTGCCTCGATAAACAGAAGCACAAGCAGCGGTATCAGAACCGCTGCGACGCGAAAGAGTACAGGTTTCAGCTTTGATGGCATGGCGACTGTTGGCGGCGCTTCCGTCAGCCCTTCGTCAATTGGGCCGACCGTTCCCGGGTCCGGAGTCGGTCAGACCCGGCAAAAGGGTACGCGATGCCCGTCGTGCTGTCAAGGATGGTGCAGGCCGCCGGTATGCGGGTCTGCATCCGTTGAATTACTACACGTGCACGCCAGATTCCACATGGTTCCATATTCGCTCTTTTGCAGTCTTGTTATTGTCGCCTGTTTCGGCATCGGCCCGGCATCGGCACAGGCCGACCATCTTCCGAATGATCAGCACGCGGAGTGCTATCACCCGGAGTTTGCTACGCTGGACTATCTGCGCGGCGAATGGAACGTGAGCGGATCCGTTCGCCTGGCCGACGGCGAGTGGGACGACGTCAACGGACGCTCGAAGATCGCTCCCGATCTCGACGGCTGCGTTCTGATTGAGCGCTACCGCGATGATCGATCGGCCGGACCATTCTCTGCCATTGCGATCTACTCGTATGATCCCATTGATGGCCGACTCCAGAAGACCTGGATTGACTCCGCGCACGGACTGGCGACGCTGTATCGTGGTGGACTTGTCGAATCAAAGATTGTTTTCAGTGCGAGCAAGGAGATTCGTGGGACCGGTCATCATTTCGTCGAGGAGTACGAAGTCGACGGCTCGGACGGGTTCATTGTTCAGCGGCGGCGAGCGACGGGAGACCGGAGAGCGTGGCGGGCCACGTCGCGCCTGGTGTACAAGCGCAGGTAGAGAGCTGTTTCGCGAGTTGAGTATCGCCGGCGGTGATGACGGTCGCTCTGGTAAGCAGACTGCGGATTGCTGCGCAGCACCAGAACCGACAGAAGCAACCGCGTACCTCGGCCGAGACGGTGTAGACCTCAAACCCCCGGCTCTGACAATCATCCGCCTGCGCGCCGCATCACCGTCACTTCGAACCGGCTACGACGAGTACCGCCTTGACAGCGTCGGACATGCGCTGCGAACGGTCCGCTTCACCGGGAGGTGACCACACGTCGAGTCCAACTCTGAAGAGGTCGAGTCTGACTCCAAACTCGTCCATGCGACCAAAGAGCGCATCCTTGAGCTTGCCCGTTCCAGCGGAGTGATTCTTGATTCCGTGACACGCGCCGCAGCTTCGACGGCGGAACGCCTGGATCCGTTCGACCACCGCATCGCCTCTTGAGGCAGCCGCATCTTCGGCGACGAGCGTAAGAATCTCGCTGCTTTCCTCAGCGACCGCGACATACTTGATGGAGGCACTGTCACCGATGATGGGCCGCAACTCGATGCCGATCTCGCCAACCCTACTGTACATGTCTCGGTTTGCATCAATCCAATCGAGCGGAGGCACCCGGTCGCCACCGGACAATGCCATTGATCGCCGCAACAGATAGTTGTTGTCGTACATGATCAGACGATGCTCATACATCAGCCGCGTTACCGCTCCCGTTGCCGTCGTATCCGCATTGAGATTGCTCCGGAGAGTATCGACGTCCGCCGACGACAGAGCATGGTCAGCTGCAATGACACCGCGGGAGCCGTCGTATTCGAATTGACTCCAGAAAGTCTCCCACGCGCCCTCGAGGTCCGCATCGAAATCTTCGTTGGCCCAGATACGTGAGCGGATGACCACTCCGTCAGGATCGGTGACGAGTGCCAGCATTCCGCCCCCATCGGATTCGGAGAGCGGCAACACCCAGATCTTGAGCGAAGCGGTTTCGCCCTCGTCCACCTCCGCACGAGCGGTGTAGACACGGAGGCTGTCGAGATGCGATGGCGCGCTCGAGACCAGGCCGCGAGCACGTTCAAGCGCCGGTGCATCCGGCTGGTTCGCTCGCGTCAGCTCCTTGAGATGCAACTCCGTGTTCAATCCCAGGTCAATCCCGTCGATGCTCCCGGATCCGGGTGCGGTGGAGCAGGCCGTGACCATAGCGGCCACGACTCCGCAGGCGCATATGTGCGCGATTCGTCTGCAATGGATTGAAAGCATTGACTTGTCCGATGTGCTTTTTGGAGTAGCGATGCGTCGGGTCTGGACGCCCAAAGGCCGGGCCATTCTACGCGCCAGGCATTTCAGCGAGCGTCCGTTGAATCTACCGTACCAGATCGTCGACGGAAAGCCGAGCATACCGGAAGACGTCTAAACAAGGCAACTCCCTGTGAAAGAGGCAACAAAATTTCGTTGCGCAGAGACACTGCCCTCTTCCCGGTCAAGTCGGCGGGTAATTTATGTGAAGGGATGTTGAAAGGCCGCGGCCGCTTATCTAGATTGCTCAAGATGGTGCTGGTCAGGTAACCTGCGGGAGTCCTGAGACAGTTGTCGCAGCCTGGGCTGCAGACGACTCACATCCCTCCTCTTCAGTATCCTGCTCGGACCCGACGCGCTGCGATACCACTACAAGACCAGCCGTCTGGCCACTGCCCCAGCGGCATCTACCTTCTCCCCGGATCTACGTCGCCACGCGCGGCTCTGCGTTTAGGTCTCACGTGGAAGTCGATGGACGATCTCACTGGATTGATCACGAACATCAATAAGCGTGGAGCGACGTGGCCGGTCACATGGGTTGACTTTCTGCCCGCAAATCCAATACAATTCACATCCCGGAGACAGGTTGCTGTCGATTGGGACCCTGCGCGTCGCGGTCCTGGAAGAAGCGCTCGCCGCGACCAGAAGTCGTTCACATTGTCGCAGGTACTTCCATTGCAGCCGTTTGGCCTCCTGGGCCGTCGATCACCAGCACGAATGCCATGCGACTCTTCTATCACCTTGTCGCTGCCGCGATGGTCTGCCTGTTACCGTCTGCCGCAGCCGCCCAGCAGTTATCGAACCCGTCGATGACCGTCTACTCCGGTATTCAGCAACCCGAAGGGCTGCACCTCAACGAAAATGGCCAGGCGACAGGCTACCACTACTACTTCTTCGTGCTGTACGGCGACGAAGTAGTTGGCTTCGTCTGGCAGAAGCAGAAATGGCTTGACCAGGGAGGTAATCACCGCCGCGAAAACATCGGCCTGTCGCGCGGATTCCTTGATGAGCAGCCCGGTCACAAATGGTATGTCTCGGACATCGTTGGAATAGCGGACGATGGCAGCGTGGTGGGTGCCGTTCGAGATACGCTGAACAACATCAACACCGTCCAGTATTTCGTCTACAACGCGAACGACGAGTCCTTCTTGCTGATCGACGACGAGTCCACCAACTGCGACATCCAGTCGCTCAAACTCACCGCTGTAAGCCCTAACGGGATCATCCTTGGTTTCTGCCGCATCGGGAACACGTTCCCGGGCGTCGAGGTCACGGTCAACGGTGCGATCAGCGTGTCGGCCCAGGAGTACGGCAATTCGTACGGGCTCAACTCGTTCAACGAGTCCATCGAGGACGACGGCATCTGCATAGAGGGAGTTTGTGAGGGCTACCCGGGCGGGTTTGCGCCGGGGGTAGTCGAGTACAATCGCGGCACTACACCCCGGAAGAACGGTGGAATCAATATCAACAGCGTTGTCGCAGGGGCTGCGGGCACGAGGGCTGCGCTGGCCGACAACGGCACGGCCATCCTCCTTGAACTTCCCGCCGGTTACGTTCGCTCCGTCGCATTCGACGTCAACGACAATGGAGAGGCTGTGGGGTACGCGGAGACTGCTCTGGGGCAACGTGTGGCTGCCTACTGGCCGGATGAGACCACGATGATCGATCTGAATGCCGTGCTATATCCGGACAGGCCTGATCCCGTACTCATTCGTGCCGAAGAGATAAACAATGCCGGCGACATCCTCGCGACGTACACAGACGGGGGCACGTGGCACGCTCAATTCGTCACCGGGTCGATTCCCCCTACTCCACCTCCACCTCCACCTTACTTACTGGCGGCTATAAGCGCCCAGAACCTGGGTGGCTCCCAGTCTGTCGGGGATCCTGTCAACCTGTTCACCGGCGAATTCTATGCGACCCCACGTCCGGATCTCTTTCTTGACGGACCCGTGCCCCTGTCTTTCGAGCGTTATTACTCCTCGGCTCTCGGAACGGTGGGCGGACTTGGCGCCAACTGGCGCCACACGTATGAGTGGAGAACCACGCCGACATTCCGCACCGATCGGTCGGTCATCGACCATCGGGGCCGGGTCCACACGTTCGTTGAGGTCGAGCCAGGACAGTGGATCAACCGCTCCGTTCCATGGCTCGTCCAGGAGTTTCAGGTCACCGCACACGTGGATCGGCCGTACACACTTCTAGAGACAAACGAAGGGTTCGAGTTTGTCGATTCGCGTTCGGGTCTACGCCGGCTGTTTGACTACGGATCAGGTCGCCTGCTGGAAGTTGTCGACCGTAACGGCAATAGAATCCATCTGATCTACTCAGACAGCCTGCTGACGCGAGTGACAGACAATAACGGTCGAGAATTGCAGTTCTCCTACACAGGGAGGTTCCTCCAATCGATCAGTGATGGACCCCGCACCGTTCTGTTCGAGCAGACCGGTTGCAGGCTCACAGGCGTCACCTCACCGGAGGGTCGGAAGACGACCTACCGGTATGATTCGCGCCCCGAAGATTGTGATGCCCTACTAACCGCCGCGGTGTCACCGACCGGCGGAATAGCGACCCAGCAGATCTACGACGCCACCGGTGCGGTAGCGAGTCAGACTACGGAGGCCGGCACCGTCACGTTTGAGTACTGCCACAAAGACGACGTCTATTGCTTTGACGAATTCCCCTTCAAGAGACAGGCTGACCGGTACAATCTCTTCCAGGAGGCACGCGTCACTGATGCAAGAGGCAATCTCTGGTCCTATGTCCACGACCCGGAGGGCAGGCTGATCGAAGCGTCAGGGCCTTCCAGCTACAGCTCCTTCGAGTATTCGTACGACAACGCGGAGAACCGTGTAGACCGTTCCCTCATCAACCACGGCAGCACGAGCACGTCGATCGACCGGGACTCAACCTCCGGTGCCGTTCGTCAGATCACATTCGCCGACAACAGCGTGCTTCAGCCCGACCTGCGGAGCATGGAATCGGACGGCGCACCGGTAGTCGACTTGTTCGGCGTTCGACTACCCAATGGAGCGTCAGAATCATTCGAACGTGACGCTAGTGGTAACATCACCAGGATTGTGGATGCGAGTGGCGAGGTGGCTTCCTACGCGTATGACGCGCGCGGCCGCCTGACGTCGTCGACCGATCCCGAGGGCAACACGACGTCCTACACGTACAACGCGCCGGCATGCGGACCTCCATAACGAATGCCCGCGGCAAGACTATCACGTATCGGCTACGACAGTCACTTCCGGCTAACTCCACCACACTTCCCTGACGGGACGTCCTGCGTCGCTCGTTCGACGACGACGATTTCCTGATCTCGACTTCGGACGGCAGGCAGGCAACGACGAGCTATTCGTGGTACGAAGATGGTCGCCTCGAATCGATCACTAATCCGGCCGGAGAAACGCAGACCTTCGATTACGACGACGAAGG
>CAVYIO010000023.1:0-147478 GCA_963768565.1 Rhodothermales bacterium | reverse complement strand
CTACGAGCACGCCGACCCGCGCCAGGGCGAGCATCCCGACTGGGGTACGCTGATCTTTAATTTCGGCCGCCCCGAAGTCGTCAATTACCTGATCGCGAACGCGCTGTTCTGGATCGAGGAGTTTCATATCGACGCGCTGCGCGTCGACGCGGTCGCTTCGATGCTGTATCTCGACTACTCGCGCGAGGCCGGCGAGTGGATCCCGAATCAAGTACGGCGGCAATGAAAACCTCGAGGCGATCGACTTCCTGCGCCGCCTGAACGAGCCAGGTGCACGCCGCCGGCGCGGTCACCATCGCCGAGGAGTCGACCGCCTGGCCGGGCGTGTCGCACGCCGATTTACCCCGGCGGCCTCGGCTTCAGCTACAAGTGGAACATGGGCTGGATGCACGACACCCTGGGCTACATCGAGCGAAGACCCGGTGCACCGGCGCTATCATCACGACGAGCTGACGTTCGGACTGCTCTACGCGTTCAGCGAGAACTTCGTCCTGCCGCTGTCGCACGACGAGGTCGTGCACGGCAAGGGCTCGATGATCGAGCGCATGCCCGGCGACGAGTGGCAGACAGTTTGCCAACCTGCGGCTCTACTACGCTTCATGTATGCGCATCCCGGCAAGAAACTGCTGTTCATGGGCGGCGAATTCGCGCAGGGCGCGAATGGAACCACGACAGTGCGCTCGACTGGCACCTGCTCGACCAGCCGCGCACGCGGCGTGCAGCGGCTGGTGCGGACCTGAATCATCTCTACCGCAACGACCGGCAGCGCTGTACCAGGTCGACTTCAGTGCCGAGGGCTTCGAATGGATCGACTGCAGCGATAACGAGCAGGGCGTGATTTCCTTCATACGCCGCGGCTCAGATCCGGGCGAAATGGTGATTACGGTATGTAACATGACGCCGGTGATACGTCGCGATTATCGTATCGGTGTACCTATGGCGGGCTGCTATCGGGAAAAAATCAACAGCGATGCCAGCGTTTACGGCGGCAGCGGTGTCGGCAACCTCGGGCAAGTCCATGCCGAGGAAATCGCCGCCCACGGGCGCGCCCACTCGTTGAATTTGACCTTGCCGCCACTAGCGACTTTAATCCTGTCATTCGAATGACCGATAACGAGAACTGACCGATTGCAACATGAAAATACGTAACAAAAAAGAAATCGCCGCGCTGGCGCCACCGGGTCGCGATAGCGAAAGTCTGGTGCACGACTTTCGGCGTTACTTCAATCACACCCTGGGGCGCAGCCATTACCAGAGCTCACCGCATTACGAGTACGTTGCGCTGGCAATGACGCTGCGCGACCGCCTTATGGACGGCATAAACAATACCCGCCATAGTTATGAAAACCAGGATAGCCGTCGGGTCTGTTACCTGTCGATGGAATACCTGCTCGGTCGAAGCCTGCGCAACGCATCCCTGAACCTCGATATTGGCGATGAGCTGACCGCGGCACTGAACCAGCTAGGACTCGACGAGGAAGAGCTGGTCGAGCAGGAGCACGATGCCGGGCTCGGTAACGGTGGCCTCGGAAGGCTTGCCGCCTGCTTTCTCGACAGCTGCGCGACGCTGGGTTTGCCGGTGATCGGCTACGGCATTCGCTACCAGTACGGCATGTTTCGCCAGAAAATTGCGGCAGGTCACCAGGTCGAGGAACCCGATCCCTGGCTGCGCGGCGGTCATCCCTGGGAAATCGAACGCGCCGAGTATGAACAGGCGGTTCATTTTGGCGGGCGCGTCGAACACTATCTCGACGATGACGGGCGCAGTCACGCGCGCTGGGTGGATACCTACGACGTGCTGGCGATCCCTTTCGATATTCCAGTGCCCGGCTACCAGAACGGCACGGTCAATACCCTGAGGCTGTGGTCGGCTATCGCCACCAACGAATTCGACCTCGAAGAATTCAACGCCGGTAGCTACACCGAGGCGGTAGCCGGTAGAACCGCCGCGGAAAACATCACCATGGTTTTATATCCCAACGATGCCAGCGAGAACGGCAAGGAACTGCGTCTGCGGCAACAGTATTTTCTCGCTTCGGCCAGCCTCAAGGATATATTTCGACAGTGGGTTAGTCGCCACGGGGAAGACTTTACCCATTTCGCTGAAAAGCACTGCTTCCAGTTAAACGATACCCACCCGAGCATCGCCGTGGCCGAGTTAATGCGCCTGCTAATCGATGTGCATGGTCTCAAATGGGGCGCGGCATGGAAAATTACCACCAGCTGCATGGCCTATACCAACCATACCCTGCTGCCGGAGGCGCTCGAGCGTTGGCCGGTTGGCCTGCTCGAGCAACTGGTGCCGCGGGTGATGGACATCGTGCGTGAGATTAACAGTCGATTTGTCGCCGAAGTTGCTGAACGCTGGCCGAACGACGTGAAACGACGCGAGCGCATGGCGATCATCGAGGAAGGACCCGAGCCCATGGTGCGCATGGCACATCTCGCCATCGTCGGCAGTTACTCGGTGAATGGCGTCGCCGAGCTCCATTCGAAGTTGTTGAAGCAGGGACTGTTTCGCGATTTTCATCAACTCTGGCCAACCCGTCTTAACAACAAGACCAACGGCGTCACGCAGCGACGCTGGCTCAAGGCCTGCAATCCCGGGCTGTCGCAGCTGATAACCGACAACATCGGCAATGGCTGGGTTACCGACCTTGATCAGCTCGAAAAGCTGGTTCCGCTGGCGCAGGACGCCGCGTTCCGAGAGTCCTGGCGAGCGGTTAAGCAGGCCAACAAGTCAAAGGTGGTCGCGCTGGTGAAACAGGCTTGTGATGTCGATCTTTACCCCGACGCCATATTTGACGTGCAGGTTAAGCGCATGCACGAATACAAGCGCCAGCTGCTCAACGTTTTGCATGTCATTCATTTATTGCAAAGGATTCACCGCGGCGACACGGCCGACTGGACGCCGCGCTGCGTGCTGATCGGCGGCAAGGCCGCGCCCGGTTACTTCATGGCCAAACTGATTATCAAGCTGATTAATAACGTCGCTCATGTCATTAACACAGACCCCAGAACCCAGGACCTGTTACGCCTGGTTTTTCTGCCCAACTACAATGTCAGTACCATGGAGATCATCTGTCCGGGTTGCGATCTCTCCGAGCAGATCTCGACCGCGGGTAAAGAAGCTTCCGGCACCGGCAACATGAAATTCATGATTAATGGCGCGCTCACGATCGGCACCCTCGACGGGGCCAATATCGAGATCCGCGAAGCCGTCGGTGCGGAGAATTTTTTCCTCTGCGGGATGAGTGCGGAAGAAGTCGCGCAAGCGCGTCCGCAATACGACCCGGGTGCGATAGTTGCCGCCGACGACGACCTGCGCGAGGTCATGGAAGTGATGCAGAGCAACCAGTTCAGCCTGTCGGAGCCCGGCATTTTCGACCCGATCATCGAAGGCATATTGAGCCCGCAGGATGCGTGGATGACGGCGGCGGACTTTGCCAGCTTCGTGGCCGCACAGCGACTTGCGGCAAGTACTTTCCAGGACCGGGAGCGCTGGACGCAGATGAGCATTTACAATACCGCGGCCAGCGGGCGCTTCTCTTCCGATCGAACTATTCGCGAATACAACGATGACATCTGGCGGTTGCAGCCGGTCGCAACGGTCACGGAAAAAATTCAACTACCATGAGCCACGAGCAGCTGCGCGGAACACCACGGCCGCTCGGAGCTAACTGGGACGGCCACGGGGTAAATTTTGCGCTGTTCTCGGCGCATGCAACCCGGGTCGAGCTGTGCCTGTTTGATGCAAAAACCGGGCGCGAGTCCGAGCGTTTCGAGCTCGAAGTCACCGACCAGGTCTGGCATGCGTACCTGCCGGGTTGCGGGCCGGGTACCAATTACGGCTACCGCGTGCATGGGCCATATGAACCGCAGCAGGGCCACCGCTTCAATCCAGCCAAATTACTGCTGGATCCTTATGCCAAAGATATCCGCGGTCAATTGAGTTGGGACGATGCCGTCTATGGCTTTGATTTTGATGACCCCGACCAGGACCTGAGTATTAATAGCAGCGACAGTGCGGGGTATGTCCCGAGGGCCGTGGTTGTCGACGAGGCTTTCGACTGGGGCAACGATCAACCGCCACGGGTACCCTGGCCGTGCACGATCATTTACGAAGCTCACGTGCGTGGCTTTACCATGCTGAACCCTGAAGTAGACGAGAAACAGCGCGGTAGTTTTGCCGGGTTGGCATCGGATAGTGTGATTTCCTACCTCAAGTCGCTTGGTGTAACCACGCTGGAGCTGATGCCGATCCATGCGTTTGTGGATGATCACTTCCTCGTTAAAAAAGACCTTGTCAATTACTGGGGCTACAACAGCATCGGCTTCTTCGCCGTTGAACCACGCTACCTTTCAAGTGGTGATCGCAACGAATTCAAAGCCATGGTTCGACGTTTGCACCAGGCCGATATCGAAGTCATCCTCGATGTCGTCTACAACCATACCGCCGAGGGTGACCAGTCAGGGCCGACACTTTGTTTTCGCGGTATCGATAATGCCAGTTACTACCGACTGTCTACCAAGGATAAGCGCGTCTATATTAACGACAGCGGTTGTGGCAATACCCTCAATCTGAACCACCCGCAGGTTTTGCAAATGGTCATCGATAGCCTTCGATACTGGGTGACCGAAATGCATGTTGATGGCTTTCGCTTCGACCTTGCTGTAAGCCTCGGTCGGGAAGCAGACGGTTTCGATAGCAATAGCGCTTTTTTTGAGGCAATACGTGAAGATCCTGAGCTCTCGCAGGTGAAGCTCATCGCCGAACCCTGGGATATCGGGCCAGGGGGCTATCAGCTGGGTGCTTTCCCACCCGGTTGGGCAGAATGGAACGATCGCTTTCGCGATAGCGTGCGTCGTTACTGGCGCGGTGATCCCGGGGTGTTACCTGAACTGGCGCGCAGCCTGCATGGCTCGAGTGATCTGTTCGAACATAACGGCCGACGTCCCTCGGCCAGTATTAACCTGGTCACCAGCCACGACGGTTTCACGCTTACCGACCTGGTCAGTTACAACGAGCGCCATAACGAAGCCAACGGCGAGAACAACAAGGACGGCCATAGCGCCAACTTTAGCAGCAACTATGGTGTCGAAGGCACGAGCGATGATGCGGAAATTAACCAGTTGCGCCTGCGCCAGCGGCGCAACTTCCTGGCAACCCTTATTCTTGCGCAGGGAACCCCGATGCTACTCGCCGGGGACGAACTCGGACGCAGTCAGCTGGGCAATAACAATGCTTATTGCCAGGACAACGACATTACCTGGCTGGACTGGTCTGTGCTTGATCGAGAAGCAGGAATGCTCGATTTTGTAAAATCCCTGATACGGATTAGAACCGAATACCTGCTGTTGCATCGAGATCGGTTTGTGCACGGCGAAGAACAGTTTGAACCGAGTGGCTTTGCCGATATTCAATGGCTCGGTGCTGACGGCGAGCCGATGAATGACGCCGATTGGCATGATCACGGCAGCAACTTTCTCGCCATGCTGTTGGCGGTTGAGGCGATGCCCGCCAGGGATCCGCGCTTCGATGGTGAAAAAGAGTCAGCGCTACTTATCGTTTTCCATGCTGATGCAACACCGGTGAACTTTGTGCTGCCGCAGACCGAGTTTCACTGGCAGTGCATCCTGACGACTGCGAGTATTGAGCCTTCAATCAACGGCAACACTTCCGTCGAGATTGAGCCGCGTTCGCTGCAAGTGTTTGAGCTGCTGGTATAAGGTCTAACCTGCATGAATCGCATACTCCAATGAGCCACCTGTGTTGAAAAAGAATAGATTTCCATGCCGATAACCGACCACGAAAGGCTCGATGCGCTATGCGCCAGCTGCGGTGTCGCGCTTGATTACCACGATATCCGCGGTCAGCGACATGAGCCCGGCGTCGACGTGAAACGATCGCTGCTCGCGGCCTTGTGGTTACCGGTCAACAGCGACGACGATATTCGGTACAACCTTCAGCAATTCGAATCCCGGAAATGGCGACAGCTTGTGCCGAAAGTGGTGGTGTGTCGACAAACTGATTTGCCGTTACGCCTGGCGTTGGTTCTTAGCGAAATCCAGATCGACAACGCGGTAATCTGGGAGCTAACCGAAGAAACCGGTGGACACCAGCACGGCGAATGGAAGATAAATGCACTGGATGCGGTCGATGAAGCAGACGTTGATGGAACCCGGATGATGCGATTCGAGGTTACGCTGCCAGGTCTCACCGAAATCGGTTATCACCACCTGGTGATTAAAGCGGGTGCCGGTGCCGAGTCTCAGACCACCCTTATCGTCGCACCCGAAACCTGCTATCAACCGCCCGAACTCGTCAATGGCAGAAAAATCTGGGGCATTAGCCTGCAACTGTTTGCGCTGCGTTCGAAGCGTAACTGGGGTATCGGTGATTTTACCGACCTGCATTCAGTGATCGAGATGCTTGCTCCACTGGGAATCAGTATGCTTGGCTTGAATCCACTGCACGCGTTGTTTTCACATTTGCCGGAAAACGCAAGCCCTTACAGCCCCTCAAGTCGTGACTTTCTCAATCCCGTTTACCTCGATGTCGAGGCGATCGATGAATTTATACAGGATGCTGAAATAAAGCAGCGGGTAAAGAAACGGGAATTCCAGGACCACCTGCAGGCGCTGCGAGAACTCGAGTTGATCGATTACCCTGAGGTCTGGAGCCTCAAGTTACAGGTTCTGGGATCACTCTATGAGGTGTTCAAGCAACAGCATCACGATACCGATTCAACAAGGATCAAGGCGTTTCGCCAGTTCCAGCAGGACGGCGGCGAGGATTTATTTAAATTCGCCCTGTTCGAAGCGTTGCAGGCTTCTTTTCATCGACAGGATGCCGATATCGATCAATGGCAGAAATGGCCTGCAGCCTTTAGAGATCCCGAATCGGAGACGGTCACAAGATGGGCTGACGAGCATGCTGATGAAATCGAGTTTCACCAGTACCTACAGTGGAATGCCGAGCTGCAGCTATCCGCAAACCACGAGAACTGCAAAAGACACGGTATGTGCATTGGCATCTATCGCGATCTCGCGGTTGGCGATGCCAGATCTTCAGCACAGTGTTGGGCTGAACAGGCAGACTATGCACTGAGCATAGGCATCGGTGCGCCGCCCGACGATTTTAATGCGAACGGGCAGGACTGGGCATTACCCCCGTTAAAGCCTCAGGCACTTCATGATCGAGCTTATCGACCATTCATAAAGACGCTGCAAGCCAACATGCGGCATGCGGGTGCGCTTCGGATCGACCACATCATGGGCTTGATGCGACTGTTCTGGGTACCGCCGAACTGCTCGCCCGTAGAGGGTACTTATGTCTCTTATCCCTTTGAGGACCTGCTGGCCATTCTCGCGCTCGAAAGCCAGCGTCATCAGTGCCTGGTTATTGGTGAAGACCTCGGCACCGTCCCGGACGAGGTTCGCCACGCCCTCTATACTCATAAGATGTTGTCTTTTCGCATTCTTAATTTCGAAAAAGACTGGCACCATGGAACCATCAGACCGCCAGGAGAATACCCCCGTTACTCGCTTTGCACCGCTGGATCACACGACCTGCCAACGCTGCGAGGCTTCTGGCTGGGAGCCGATCTGGACCTGCGTGAACAACTCGATTTATATCCCTCAGACGAGTTCAGGGAACAACAGCGGCAGATTCGCCAACAGGATCGCCTCGAAATTCTGACTGCGTTGGCGCAGGAAAACCTGATCGCCAGCGAAGCGATAGATGAGACCAGCGCGGGTAAAGATTTGAGCAGCGAACTGGCCCTGTCGATACAACGCTACCTGGCTCGATCACAGTCAATGCTGCTGATGGTTCAGCTGGAAGACCTGTTGCTTGAGACACGTCAGGTGAACGTGCCGGGCACGATTGATGAGTACCCTAACTGGTGCAGCAGGTTAGGCGTTGACCTGGAGGACTGGCAAGAGCAGTTTGATCTCGAGGGTTTTGCGCGTGTTGTTAATACCGAGCGCAATGCCTGAGTAGTTGACGGGTTGGCCACAAATTCAGTCTATTCTGATTATGGTGCTCAATTTTAAGCACATTTTTGGCCGATAGCTTGCGTGCGCCTGGCGCAGGCAGGATCGAAGCAAGGCCTTATCCGGGTATTAGAATTGCACCATAAAAGCGCTTAAGTGGAAGTATTTTTAATAAATGTTGCACTGCACAAAATACCTGCTAGCCTCATTCCCTGAACATCTTTAAACAACTAGGTAAAGGCCAGGTTATGAAACAGGATAGTCAATTAGACATTAAAATCGATGGCAAAAGTGAAGCCGAGCTTAAGCGTCGCCCGGACGTTCCGGTAGCCTCGAATCTCCAGCATTTTTCGAGGCGTCTGAAACATTTGAAACTCTGGATAAACGCAAAATTAGACGCGCATCACCAGAGAGAATTATCGCTTCGCGTGCATAGACAAAACAGAACCGATTAGATGGACTACATCAATGTTGGTCACTTCATGGCCGAGCTGATCACTGATGATGAGCTATGGAACCAGTGGAACGGGCAGATGCCGGTGATCTACAATAAGGAATCGACATAATCCGGACATCGAACTAGGGCCTGATGACGTTATCATCTCTCTGCTCGTTGTCTCTATAAACCGGGTTGTAATTTTGGGATAATCCCCTCGTGCTGCAAATTTCCCGTAACGTTTCAATCCCCGATGACGAAATTGAATTGTCGGCAATCCGGGCGCAAGGCGCCGGCGGGCAGAACGTCAACAAGGTTTCCTCAGCGATTCATCTTCGCTTTGATATCAATGCGTCGTCACTACCCGATTTTTACAAAAGTCGCCTGTTAAACCTGCGCGATCGGCGCATCAGCAAGGAGGGCGTTGTGATTATCAAGGCGCAGCAGCACCGCACCCAGGAAAAAAACCGCCAGGCTGCGCTTGGACGATTACAGGAACTGATTAAAACCGTGGCGGTAGTACGAAAAGCAAGAAAGCCCACCAAACCTACTAAAAACTCTCAACGCAAACGTCTGGACAGCAAAATCCAGCGCGGCAAGACGAAACAGCTGCGAGGAAAGGTTATAGATCAATAGTATTCTCGTACGAGGTTATTTACCGTCCGACGGGTAATTTAATTTCGTTTTTCCCAATAGCAGCGATGCTAAAAATGTGGCGAACAAAAATTGTCAATAAAATGGAGCCATATGAACCAGTTCTCGCTCGATTCACCAACCATTCTGATCCTTAAGGTAGTTTTTTTCTTGCTTTGGGCCAGGTTTTAGTGCTATATAGCACCTATAGGTTTAAACTGCTCCTAAATAAAAATGTCACGATACATAGGAACAACAACGGGCGCGGTTGCGAGATAAAATCTGAGTAGAGCGCTTCTTACAAAACGTTATTTTATTCATCAGAACAGTAACTTGCGCTGTTCCTGAAATAGACGGGGCTGACATCATGTACCAAAGAGTTTTAAAAATATTAATCATTATGGTCGTATCAACTGGATTGCTGGCATGTGCATTAGCAGGTAGCAAACTCGAGAGACAACTTATCTCAGAAGGGGCTATTCGTTTGAATCCCGCGCAGGTCACTGATTATCTCTCCGGGAATACCCAGGTATTCTCTACTCCTAGTAGTGGTGCCTACTTTCTTCCGGACGGCACGGTATATGTTAAGTTTGCAGGTAGAACTTATCCTCTTAGAACCTGGACTGTTGATAGTGATGGAAAGGTCTGTATCGCCTTTCCCAATGGTTTCGTTTCAAGTTGTTCCGTTTACTACTATAAGGGCGAGAAAGTGCATTACGTGACCCTGGAAATCATGGGTGAAGCGCGGACGTCAGATGGCGGTCCCGATAACATCCTGGAAGGAAACAAGCTTTCTGAACTTTGAGCCGTAAAAACGGGTAAAAGAATGAGAAATTCATGATCTCGGGTATCAGATGCATACTGATTGCCGCCCTGATTTTTGTGGTTGCATGCAGTTCGGTCCCACCGACAAAAGTTGATGCTTTCGCCGCAAGCGCCTCGCTTGTTAAAAGAGATTTTCAACCCACCATCGATGGTAAATGGATCGGAAACGGTATTTCTTACGGGGCGTACCGCGATGGCGAGGGGCCTGATAACGACAAGCTAACCTCGAAGGTAAACATCCTCGAAGACCTGCAAATGGTCTCAAAAAGATGGAACCTGATCAGGATGTATGGTTCAGGACAGCAGTCGCGAAACATTATCGAAGTAATACGCGACAACAATCTGCCGATCCGTGTGATACAGGGCGCGTGGGTGTCGGGACATCAAACCCAGGCGGAGGATAACGAACAGCTTGAAGGGGCAATAGAGCTTGCCAACCAGTTTCCCGAAATCGTCGTTGCGGTCAACGTGGGCAACGAGATTTTTGTCGACTGGTCGTGGCACAGAATCGAGGACATGGACAAGGTTATCGGCTATATCAGGGATGTCCGCTCCCGCATCAGGCAACCGGTTACCGTCGCCGACGATTACAATTTCTGGAATAAACCGCAGGCGAAAAAGATTGCCGACGAAGTGGATTTCATCTGCCTGCACGCCTACGCCTTCTGGAATAACAAGACACTCGACATTTCGATGGACTGGACCGAATCGATTTATCGCGATATCCAGCAAAGACACCCGGATCACCTGATCGCCTATTGTGAAACCGGCTGGCCAACTAGCCGAATCTACGGTGACGGTAGTTACGAGGGTCGGACTGATCGGCAAAGCCGGTGAGAACGAGCAGGAGATCTTTTTCGACCAGTACGATGCCTGGGTCGATCGAAACAAGGTTATCTCGCTATACTTTGAAGCCTTTGACGAGCAATGGAAAGGCGGTTTCGACGGGGAAAATCCGATGGATAAAGCCGAAAAACACTGGGGTCTTTACAAATCCGATAGAACGCCCAAGCAGGCGTTACGTTAGCCTTAAGGGTGCTCGCTCAGGGCGCCCAGTAGACTTCAAGCGGCACGCTGTCCTGGTGGACAAAGAGGCTGATCGGCTGATCGGCTGAGGATCCGGTTACGCGCGCCTGCTGGTAAACCTCCCACTTATCATCCCCGGTAATCAACAGCATCAACCTGCGGCTTTGCAGGATACTCCAGGGTGTCATCGTCATGCGCTCGAGGTTGTCACCGGTCACTTCCGATTGAACGGCGCGGATGCCCGCGCAGTGTCGATTGGAATCGAGTGCCGCGCTGAGCCCCTCGGCGCCAGGAAACAGCGAGGCGGTATGACCGTCCGGGCCCATTCCGAGCAGGCATAGCGTGTAGGGTGACGGCAAGGTGGAATAACGAGCGTTACACTCAACTTCGCCTTCGAACGGGGTTGGATGATTGTTTTTCATGCCCGTGAAGTTTGCCGCCGCTGCCCTGTCGATCAACAGGTTTTCGTTTATCAGGCGCTCATTGCTGGCAGTGCTATCCACATCTACCCAGCGCTCATCGACAAGCGCGACATGGACCCGGTTCCAGTTCAGGTCCGCGGAGGATAACTGACGATAAAGTGGGGCCGGAGTCGACCCGCCCGAGAGTAAAATAGTTGCTGCCGATTGCTGTCCCAGTGCCTTCCGCAGGCTCTCGACAAAAACCCGGTACACGGCGTCAACTAATTCGGCGCGATCGTTAAATTTACGTTCAATAGTGGACATTGTTTTAATTCTTTTTTGACGACCTTATTCAAGCGCGCTGCGAACATCGGCCGCCAGTTGCGTGATTCGCGTCCAGTCCTGGCTTTGCACCGCATCTGCCGGACATACCCACGATCCGCCCACGCAGGCAACGTTGGGTAATTTCAGGAAGTCGACAAAATTGTCGGCGCCGATGCCCCCGGTGGGACAGAATTTCATCGCGGGTAACGGTCCATGCATGGTTTTCAACATACCGATACCGCCCGCCTGCTGCGCCGGGTAAAGCTTGAGCGCCGTAAACCCTTGCTCCTGCGCGCGCATCACCTCGCTCGGCGTAAACACGCCGGGTAAAAACGGCAGGTCGACGTTTCGGCTCGCCGCTAATAGCGCGTCGGTCAGGCCGGGGCTGACCGCAAATTGAGCGCCAGCCTCGATCGATTGCTGAAACTGTTCAGGCCGGGTAACCGTGCCGACACCGACAATGGCGCCGGTGACCGTTTTCGAGATTTCATGGATTGCCTGCATCGCGACGTCGCTACGCAGGGTCACTTCAAGCACCGGCAGGCCACCGTCGACAAGCGCTTGCGCCAGCGGCACCGCGTGCTCGAGCTGGTCGATCACGATCACCGGAATCACTGGCGATTGCGTCAGGATGTCTTCAATTTGCATGGGCTTTAACCGGTTGCGGTTCAATAACGGGTGCCGGGTCCTCGGTAAAGATACTCATCGCACCCTGTTCGGCGCCGCTGACGCGTTGTCGAAAGCCATCGAACAACTCGCGACCCATGCCCCACTGCTGTTGGCAATGATCGGCACTCGCGGTGGGGCGTGATTTTAATTCTTCGTCGGCGACATTGACACTGAGGATGCCGCGTCGTGCGTCGAGCAGAATCTCATCGCCATCCTGGATGCGCGAGATAAATCCGCCGGCCTGGCTTTCGGGGTCAGGTGGATCGCGGCCGGTACTTTGCCGGATGCCCCCGACATGCGTCCATCGGTGACCAGCGCTACCTTAAAACCCCGGTTTTGCAGCACGCCGAGCGGTGGTGTCAGCTTGTGCAGTTCCGGCATGCCGTTGGCGCGCGGACCCTGGTTGCGGATGACGGCGACGAAGTCCCGGTCCAGTTCGCCCGGCCTTGAAGGCCGCCATGACCTGTTCCTGCGTGTCGAAGACGATCGCCGGTGCCTGCACTACCTGGTGTTCGGCGTTCACCGCGGAAATCTTGATCATCGCCCGGCCGAGATTGCCCTCGAGCAATTGCAGTCCGCCCGTTTCGGAAAAGGCCTGCGGCAGCTTGCGCAGGATATCGTCGTCACCGCTGGTTTGCGGCGCGGGTCGCCAGGCGAGCCTGCCCTCGTCGATCCAGGGTTCCTCGCAGTAGCGATCGAGTCCTGGCCCGGCCACGGTCTGCACGTCGTCGTGCAACAGGCCGGCATCGAGCAGTTCCCGCATCAGGTAACCCATGCCGCCCGGCTGCGTGGAACTGGTTGACGTCGGCCTTGCCGTTCGGATAGACGCGCGTCAGTAGCGGCACCACGTTGGATAGCTCGCTGAAATCGTTCCAGTCGATGAAGATACCGGCGCAGTGCGCGCAATCGCCACCAGGTGCAGGGTATGATTGGTTGAGCCGCCGGTTGCCAGCAAGCCGACGATGGCGTTGACGATGGTTTTTTCATCGATCATTTTACCGACCGGGGTGAACTCCTTGCCGAGGATGGGTAATCGCGGCGGCGCGCTGTGCCGCTGCGCGGGTGAGCGCTTCGCGCAGTGGCGTGTCGGGGTTGATGAATGCGGCACCGGGCAGGTGCAGTCCCATCACTTCCATCAACATCTGGTTACTGTTAGCGGTGCCGTAAAAGGTGCAGGTGCCGGGGCCGTGATAGGAGCGCAATTCAGCGGCGAGTAATTCGTCGCGACCGATCTTGCCCTCGGCGAACAACTGGCGGATCCTGCGCCTTTTCATCGTTTGGCATTCCCGATGTCATCGGGCCCGCCGGGATAAAGATAGCCGGCAGATGGCCGAAGCTCAATGCCGCCATCAACAGACCAGGCACGATCTTGTCGCACACGCCGAGATACAGCGGCCGCGTCAAAGCTGTTGTGTGACAGCGCAACCGCGGCGGACAACGCGATGGTGTCGCGACTGAACAACGACAGTCTCCATGCCCGGCTGGCCCTGGGTAACGCCGTCACACATCGCCGGTACGCCACCGGCGAACTGGGCCACGGCATTCACCTCACGCGCTGCCTGCTTGATGATGTCGGGAAACTGTTCCAACGGCTGGTGCGCCGACAGCATGTCGTTGTAGGCAGAGATGATGGCGATGCTGGGCTGGCGCATTTCGATGAGGATATTCTTATCGAGTTCCGGAAATGCGGCAAACGCGTGTGCCTGGTTGGTACAGGAGAGTGACTTGCGCACCGGTCCGTTGTCGATGGCCGCGTCGACGCGCTGTAGGTAATGGCTACGAGTGGCGGCGCTGCGCTTGCGGATCTTGTCGGTGACGGCGGTTATGGTTGCGTGTAAGTCGGGCAATGCGGTTTAATCCTTAACAGTTAATCACAGAAATGTAGCAAAACTACAATTTAATCGCAAACAAATTGTTTGCTTGCCTCCCTGGTAAACAGGGTGGATTAAAGAATTTTAGACAATTAATCCATTATAATCAAAGGGGAAAAACTTTTATTCGCCTGTAATACGTAAATTATTCGATACACCTATTTCAAAAAATGTAAATTTACTAGATAATTCGTTTTATAATGAACACTATTTCAGTGGGAGAATAAATTTGATTGCGGTTAATCCATTTGATCTCGTGATATTTGGCGGAACTGGCGATCTCGCGGCGCGCAAGCTGATTCCGGCCCTGTATCACCGCCACTGTGCGGGACAATTGCCGGAGCAGGCGAGAATTATTGCGCTCGGACGCAAGGATTTGTCGCGTGACGATTATCTGGATTTGATCTTCGACAAAAGTCACGCCCAGATCTCAGAAAAATACTTCGACGCCGAGCAATGGCAGACTTTCAGCGGCAGGATCGAATACCGGCAGCTTGACGCCAATTCGGATGCCGATTTTGGTAATCTGGCCGATCACCTACAGGGCGAGCAGGAACGGATTCGTATCTTTTATCTTTCGACCTCGCCGGATTTGTTTGCCGGTATCTGTCAGCGGCTTGCGCGTAGCGACCTGGCGCAGCCGAATTCGCGCGTGGTGCTGGAAAAGCCCCTGGGGAGTGACCTGGAAAGCGCGGATTTAATCAACGCCTGCGTCGAGTCTGTGTTTGACGAAAAGCAGATTTACCGCATCGATCACTACCTCGGTAAGGAAGCGGTGCAGAACCTGATGGCGCTACGTTTCGGTAATACCATATTTGAACCCTTGTGGAGTCACGGCAATATCCGAGATGTGCAGATCACGCTGGCCGAACAAATCGGCGTCGAAGGCCGTGGTGAATTTTACGATTCGACCGGCACGCTGCGCGACATGGTGCAGAATCACCTGATGCAGCTGCTGTGTATCGTGGCGATGGAGCCACCGATCAGCATGGATGCTGATAACGTGCGCGATGAAAAACTCAAGGTCATCCGCTCGCTTGAGCCCTTCACGTCCGAAACCGTGTCTATCAATGCGGTGCGTGGGCAGTACCAGGCCGGTATCGTCAACGATGAAAAGGTCCCGGGCTATCGCGAGGAACCGGGCATTGGCACCGACAGTTGCACCGAGACCTTTATTGCGCTGAAAGCAAGAATCAATAACTGGCGTTGGTCCGGTGTGCCGTTTTACCTGCGCACCGGCAAACGCATGCATGAACAGGTCAGTGAAGTGGTGATCAACTTCTTCCCGCTGCCGCACGCAATTTATCCCGCATCGGAGCATGGCGACAGCGTGAACCGTTTATATATCCGGCTGCAGCCGCACGAGAGCGTCGAGCTGCACCTGATGGCGAAACAGGCTGGCGATAAAAATATCCTGAAGCCGGTCAAGCTGGATCTGGACCTTACCGGTTCGGGCGAACGCCACCTCGATGCGTACGAGCGTTTGCTGATGGACGTGGTGCGCGGTAACCAGACACTATTCGTACGCCGCGATGAATTGAATGCAGCCTGGCAGTGGGTCGAACCGATCATGAAAACCTGGGAAGCATCGACAAAAGCACCGGAAGCTTACCCGGCCGGGACCCCGGGTCCCGCTGCCGCGCGCGATCTGATCATCCGGGATGGCAGGCGCTGGATCGAGGATTCCTGACCTCCGGTAGATAACCATGTTGAGTGAAATTGAAACAGCGATAAAAAGTATGACGCGTGCGGAGAAGAAAGTCGCGCGCGTTGTGCTTGCGAGTCCTTACCGGATATTGCGCAAATCGATTGGTTTGCTCGCGGGCGAGGCGGAAGTCAGTGAACCCACCGTAATACGTTTCTGCCGTGCCATGAATTGCAAGGGTTTCCAGGACTTCAAACTGCAGCTGGCGCAGGACCTGGCAACCGGCGCGCATTTCGGTGGAAGCAGCTTGTCGATCGACGAGACTACGCCCGATCTGATTACCAAGGTTATCGACAGCGGCATTGCTTCGCTGATCAAGGTCCGGGACTCGCTGCCACCCGACGCGGTGCAAGCCGCGATCGAGATGCTGTCCGGTGCCGACCGCATTGAAATTTACGGTCTCGGCGGTTCAGGAATCGTGGCCCAGGATGCCCAGCACAAGTTTTTTCGGCTCGGTGTACCTGTGGTCGCGTACTCTGATCCGACCGTACACGCGGTTTCCGCATCGCTATTGGAACCCGGTTGCGTGATCGTCGCGATTTCGCAGGGCGGTGCAACGCAGGACATCATCACCAGCGCCGAGCTGGGGCTCGCAGCAGGCGCAAAAGTCGTCGCAATTACTGCGGCGGATTCACCACTAGCACGGCTGGCGTCGGTTTGTTTACCGATGAATTCGCTCGAGGATGAAGATTTTTACGCGCCGTTAAAATCCCGCATGGCTCACCTTGCGATCGTCGATGTGCTCGCGGTCGGGGTGGCCCTGAGCCGTGGGCCAGATTTCGAAATGGCGATCAAGCGCTCGAATCAAACCAGGTTGCGTTCCGTTCCGGTTTAGCGGTCCCGAAAATTTCAATCCCATTTTACTTGTAAATCTATAACTTATAACATGCGCGGCTTTCCGGAGGAGTAGCAGTACGATGCAGGCAAAGCAATACAGTTTGGTAGCTGACATTGGTGGAACCAATGCGCGCTTTGCCCTGGTCGATGACTCCGAATCAACGCCGATTGAGCCGCGCAACCTGCGTTGCGCCGATTACCCGACGGTTGTCGACGCGGTTCATAGCTACCTTGATCAGGTGGCACTGGGCCAACCCTGGCAGGCCGCGATGTCGATCGCTTCGCCGGTTACCGGCGATCAACTGAACATGACGAACCATACCTGGAGTTTCAGCGTGCGCGAGACTCGCGAGGCACTCGGGTTGCAACACCTCAAGGTGCTGAACGACTACACCGCGTTGGCGCTGGCGCTGCCTTGCTTTGACGATGACCAGTGCCTCAAGGTTGGCGGTGGCGAAATCCTGGCGGGGCATCCCAAGGCCGTGCTGGGCCCCGGTACCGGTTTGGGCGTTTCCGGAGCCATGCCCGCGGGCGATCACTGGATTCCACTGGAAGGCGAGGGCGGTCATGTTTCGTATGGCCCGGTCAATGCGCGTGAGCAACAGATCATCGAGGTCGTGCGCGAAAGAATGAGTCATGTCTCTGCCGAATCGCTGGTGTCAGGCCCCGGACTGTCGTTGATTTACGAAGTCATTACCAGGCTTGATGGCGACGGGCCACAAAAGCTCAGCCCGGGTGAGGTAACCGAGCTCGCGCTTGAAGATGACGGTGCCATGGCGGCCGAGGCGCTGGCGATTTTTTGCGGCATCCTCGGTACGGTCGCCGGTAACCTCGCGTTAACCCTGGGGGCCAGGGGTGGTGTCTACATCGGGGGCGGTATAGTGCTCAAGGTACTCGACACCTTCACACGCTCAAGTTTTCGCGAACGATTCGAACAGCATGGAAGGTTGACGAAGTACCTGCAGAAGATTCCCACCTACGTGATCAACACGGATTACCCGGCGCTGACCGGGGCCGTGGTTGCACTGGACAAGGCATACGAGCATGTCGGGGTGGTTAGTCATGAACATGTCTCGGCAAAACAAAACATAGAAATGGGGGAGTAGGCAATGTCAAAAACTGATAACGATTCTTTTGCAGTCAATTCGCATTCGAGCGCGGCCGTATACGAACGTCGCGCCGAGTACCTGGCGCCGGGATCCCTGGGTTTACTGGGTACGGATTTTTCCAGGCTGTCCCACGAGGACAAGATTTCACTGTTCCATGAAATTCTGAAGCAAAAAATACACGGAATTTCTTTCAGTCCCTACGTCGATGGGCAGTCACCGGGAACCGAGATTAGTGAAGACCAGATTCGGGCGCGGCTTGGCATCATCCAGTCCTACACACATTGGATCAGGAGTTTTTCCTGTATCGAGGGGAACCAGGAAATTCCGCGCATTGCGCATGAAAACGGATTGAAAACGATGGTCGGGGTTGGACTATCGGATGATATGGAAGCCAATGAAATTGAACTGGCCAACGGGATCGAAATCGCGAAAGCCGGGCATGCCGACATCCTCGCGGTCGGCAACGAAATCCTGCTGCGTAAAGATTTAACCGAGGATGAATTGATCGACTACATCCACCGCGCGCAGGCCGCGGTGCCCGAAGTTCCGGTCAGTTATGTCGACGCCTACTTTTTGTTTGAAAACCACCCGCGCGTGGCCGAGGCCTGCGACGTGCTGCTGGTCAACTGCTATCCTTTCTGGGAAAGTTGCCCGGCGGAATACGCGCTGCTGTACATGAAAGAAATGTACCGTCGCGCGCAAATAGCAGCCAATGGCAAGCAGGTCATCATCAGTGAGACCGGGTGGCCAACCGTCGGCTCCGCGTTCGGAGCAGCGGTGCCATCCTATGAGAATGCGCTGGAGTACTTTATCCGGACTTACCAGTGGGCGCTCGAGGACGATGTCGAGATTTTCTATTTTTCATCCTTCGACGAATCCTGGAAAGTTGGTGACGAGGGCGACGTAGGCGCCTACTGGGGATTGTGGGACAAGGAAGGAAACCTGAAATATGTTTGAGGGTGGATTAAATAAAGAGGCTGCATTGGATATCGAGTTCGGTAACGCGATCTGTTATTCCGGTTATCGCGAAGAGCAGTCGCCGTTGAGTCGGACCTATCCGTCTTACGACGAGGTCTGTGAGGATCTGCGTATTCTCGACCATAACTGGCAGTATTTAAGACTCTATGACTGCAGCCGGCACGCCGAACTGGTGCTGCAGGTCATCAGCAATGAAGGGCTCGATTTCAAGGTCATGCTGGGCGTCGATATGCGCGCCGAGGTGAGTAATCCTGGTTGCCCCTGGGGCGCAGACTTTGCCGAGGAAAGGTTGGTTGCCAACCGCAAGGCCAACAGCGACGAAATCGATCGCATGATTTATCTCGCGAATCACTACCAGGATATCGTGTTCTCGGTGTCGGTCGGCAACGAGGCCACGGTCGACTGGACCGACCACATGGTGCCGGTTGAAAACCTGGTCGCCTATGTTCGCCGCATCAAGCAGACCGTAAAACAACCGGTGACCTTCTGTGAAAACTACGTGCCCTGGACCCAGAAACTGGAACCGCTCGCCGCAGAACTCGATTTTATCTCGCTGCATACTTACCCGGTGTGGGAATTCCACACCATCGAGGGTGCCATCGATTACACGCGGCAAAATTATCAAAGCGTTGCCGATCACTATCCGGACATGCCGGTCGTGATCACCGAGGCTGGCTGGACTACCAATTCAAATGGGCGCGGTATCGAGCCCTGGAACGCGACGCAGGAATTCCAGGCGCACTACTACAGCCAGATCATCGACTGGAGCAACGAGCACCAGGTGCTTACCTTTATTTTCGAGGCGTTTGATGAGCCGTGGAAAGGCTCGCCGGATCCAATGGAACCCGAGAAACACTGGGGCATTTTCACAGTTGATCGCAAGCCTAAGCTGGTTATGCAGGAGCTTTACGCGCACCTGTGGCCACATTATCCGGGGGAAAATGCGGGATAATTCTCGGGTAAGAAAACTATCTAGGTAGTCACTAATTCGCCTGCAGCTTCGGAACTGGTTGCTCTCGGAACCAGGTGCGCGGCCAGGGCGATGTGCCTGTTATCCAGGGGTTTGCCATCGATAAGACACTGCAGCATGTTGAAAGCGCATACGGCAATTTCGTTTACCGGCACAAATACCGTCGTCAACGGGGGTGTAATTTGCCTCGCGACATCGATGTCATCGAAACCGACAATGCTGATGTCGTCTGGCACTTCCAGTCCCTGCTGGTGTAGCTTGCTGATCGCGCCCAACGCCATTGAGTCATTGGCGCACATGATTGCGGTCGGTCTTTGCTCGAGTGACAGGAAATAATCGATCCCGCTCAGGCCGGAGCCAAAGGTATAATTGCCGCGAAATACTAATTCCGGTGCAGCGGTGATTCCGTTTTTGATCAACCCGCTTTTATAACCTTCATATCGATTCTTGCCAACATCGGAATCTTCCAGCCCGGTGATAAATCCAATGCGTTCATGCCCGAGCGAGCACAGGTAATCGACCGATTCGACCTGGGCACTAAAATTATCGATGATGACAGAAGGTATGGTTTTATCAGCTGCACTATTGTCAATTACCACGACCGGAATGATCTCCTTAATCTCCTGGATAAAGTCTTCAACGCGCGGGAGGCATGTTGCGATGATTCCATCAAGCTTCTTCAATGTCCTGTGCAAGTCAGAATCGTTGGTATCGGTAAAATAAATCAACGAATAACCCTCCCGTGCGGTCGCTTTCTGGAGTGCATCAAAAATCTGCGCATAGTAGGGGCTCGACAGGCCACCGGCGATTCTGCTGTCAAGAAAATAGCCAATCGTGCCGGTTTTCGGTTTTTGCTTCTTCCGATCGGCGACGTAGGTGCCCTTGGTTGGAACCTTGTAAAGCAGGCCCTCGTCAACCAGGTTTTCGATGGCCTTGCGGATGGTCATGTAGGAAAAACCGAGCTCGGCGGCCAGTAATCTTTCGCCGGGCAGCTTGTCGATTATTTTGCGCTGCTTGATCTGCTGCCTGATATGGTCTTCGACCAGCAGGTATTTCGGTATCGTGGTATCCAAAGTCAATGTCCTTGATATAAGTACTTTTGGTATTTGAAGATCAGTTCCATTTGATCTGAAAACGCGCTTAGTACGTAATTTGTTGGTCCTGTTGTTTTTACATTCTTGTCGATTAACAATAGCAGATTAACTACTGCTACATAGCTTTCCTTGACATATATCAATAACACGATTTGTCTCAGCCGTCAAAAAAGAGGCTCCATCGTCAGGAAAGACAGCCAGTTTGCCTATTACAGCTCCAAAATAAGGCTTGACACATTCAAGCGGACAAGTTTAAAGTGCTATATAGCATAAAATTATAAAAGTTTGACTTAAAAAATAAATGCCAGCCGAAAAATAACCGAAGAGCCGGGACTAACCTCCGGCAAAGGTTGGCGACAGCAGCAAGCTTCCGGTAAAAGAACCAGGGCTTGCGGCTGTGACATCATGAGAACCTGGAGGTTTGGCAATGCATCTCAATAGACTTGCTCAGTGGCTTCGCATCCCCGCGCTAGCGCTTTTTTCTATTCTCCTCGCAAGTTGTGGTTCCGGCGATGGAGAGGATCCTGTTGTGGGTGGTGCTGACGATACGCTTGCCTCCGGGTTAAGGCTCGTCTTCGAAAACGATTTTGGTGGCCCCGCGGGAGCACCAAGGACAGCGGGTAAAGCGCCACTCACAGTCGACAATTGGACGGCCGTAACAGGATACGGTCCCGATAATGACGGCTGGTTTAACGACGAATGGCAGCTCTACCAGAATTCAGTCGATAACCTCTACATCGAAGATGGTGCCCTCGTGATCGAGGCTCGCTGTGACACGGCACCCGTCTGCAACAAGCGCGATGGCAGTATTACCTCGGCGCGTATCATGACCAAGGACAAGCTCGAGATTAAGTATGGCGTCATCCAGGCCAGGATCAAGGTGCCCGAGGATCCAAGCATGTGGCCTGCTTTCTGGACGCTTGGAAAAGAGTGGCCGGACACCAGGTGGCCGGACGTGGGCGAGATCGACATCATGGAAGTTCTGCCTGCCACTTCCGATCTACAAACGGTTCATTTCACCACACACTGGGCTGGCCCGAATGATGCACCGACAACCGCGGGCTGCTCGGGAGAACTGGGCGCTGCGGATCCGGCTAACGAGATCGAAAACTGCTTAACCAAGACCAAGGAATTGGACGAGCCGCTGTCGAATGATTTTCATGTCTTCGAGGTTAACTGGAACGACAGGGTGATCGTCGGAAAAATCGACGGCATCATCTATTTCAGCCAGTCTATCGATCCCGCTACGATGGAAGAGTTCCAGAGCAAAATGTTTTTGCTGCTGAACGTGGCTGTCGGGGGTTGGATGTTGTCGTGCGGACTGTCGCCGGGCTCGAGCAGGTTCATGCCCGTGTCGGTGCTGATCGACCAGTTGTTGTGCTTGCCGGAACCGTTGACACCCGCGAACGGCTTTTCGTGAAGCAGGCAAACGAGTCCGTACTTCCGGGCAACGCGCTGCAACGTCAGCATCGTGAGCTGCTGATGATCGGCCGCGATGTTCGATGTCTCGAAGATCGGTGCGATCTCGTACTGACCCGGCGCGACCTCGTTGTGCCGCGTCTTGACCGGCACGCCAAGTCGGTAGAGCTCCTTCTCGACCTCCAGCATGTACGCCAGAACGCGGTCCGGGATGGAACCGAAGTAGTGGTCGTCGAGCTCCTGTCCCTTCGCCGGCTTCGCGCCGAAGAGCGTGCGTCCCGTGTTGATCAGGTCGGGGCGACGGTAGAAGTACTCTTCATCGATCAGGAAGTACTCCTGCTCAGTACCCACCGTCGACGTCACGCTGTGAACGCCACGAACCCCGAAGAGCTTGAGCACGCGCCGGGCCGACTTGTCGATCGCCTGCATCGAGCGGAGCAGCGGCGTCTTGTGGTCGAGCGCTTCGCCGGTCCACGATGCGAAGGCGGTCGGGATGGCGAGGTAGGAACCGTTCTGATTCTCAATGACGAACGCCGGGGAGGTCGGATCCCAT
Organism: Rhodothermales bacterium; assembly: GCA_963768565.1. Classification (GTDB taxonomy): domain Bacteria; phylum Bacteroidota; class Rhodothermia; order Rhodothermales; family JABDKH01; genus JABDKH01. The sequence goes on along the minus strand of CAVYIO010000023.1, from coordinate 124,630 downwards.
GCCGTGTAGCCGCGCGCCTCGAACGTCGCGCGCACGCCGCCGGACGGAAAGCTCGACGCATCCGGCTCACCCTGGATCAGATCCTTGCCGGAGAACTGTGCGATGGCGCCGCCACCCTTGTTCGGTGTGATGAAGCTGTCGTGCTTCTCGGCCGTGGAGCCGGTGAGCGGCTGGAACCAGTGCGTGTAGTGCGACGCGCCTCGCTCGACGGCCCACTCTTTCATCGCGATCGCGACCGTATCCGCGATCGTTGAGTCGATCGGTTCACCCTTCTCGAATCGTGGCCAGGATGCTGGCGTATATGCTCTCGGGAAGGCGGCTCTTCATCTCCTCCAGGCCGAAGGTGTTCTCGCCGAAGATGCGTTCGATGTCCATGGTCATCGCATTGATCTTCCCGTTCGAGACATACTTCGTTGCGGCGATGACGTTGTAATCAGATGATTGCTTGCTCATTGGATGAGAGAGGGTTGGAGTGTGTTGATTTAGATTCTGTGGATGTCAGAACAGATCGGCCAGGCAGGCGCTGAGCTACAGCGTCATGGCCTCGACCGGAAGCGTGGTCGTTTCCTTCTGACTGCTGAGCACGATGCTTGTCGTGGTCCCGTGGACACCGGGCAGCGCCTGGAGTCGGGATAGCAGGGCTTCGAGTGTCGTCGTGTTCTTCGTGCGGATTTTGAGGATGTGGGAGCCATCTCCCGTAACCGAGTGCAATTCCTGTACTTCCGCCATTTTGGTGACGGCATCGACGAACGCTCGCGTAGTTGTCCGAGCCGTCGATGCGCACCCTGACGAATGCCGTAATGTCGAAGTGCAGGCGTTTTGGGCTGAGTTTCGCGCGAATCCGATGAGGACGCCTCGCTCTTCCAGTTTTCGCATGCGATCGCTGACGGTCGGCACCGACAGACCCACGTCTTCCGCGATTCGGCTCCGTTTCATTCTGCCGTTAGCCTGCAGAAGCTCCAGAATGCGAGCGTCTATGTCGTCAATTCTTTCCATTCGAAGCCTCAGAGAAGCCGATTGCTTTGGTTTTCAGGACATAACGACAGAAAATACCCGAATCGTCGCCACTCAGCAATGGTTAGCCTAAAAAATTAATGCGAAATATCCCCAGTCACAGCTGAAGCGTCGAATCTGACGCAGGATCGCTGTTTTTACCCCAGACAGAGTGAGCTACGGACGGAACCCGGTGCTGCGCCGGGTGCCTGTGGGTATCGGGCGAGACGGGAGGTAGTCAACCTCGCGAGTAGCCAGGTATCACCCGGCTCGCAGGAATTGTCGCCGGGCATCAGGTGCCGTCGATGAGTTCTTTTGGGCACGGGACTCCTGTTGCGCAGACGAGGCATCAGCCGGCGGCGCCGGCGCCTCGACGTACCTGGCACTCAGAACGCTTCCGCTCCGTTCGTGCACCGGCGAGGGAGGATCCTCGCGAGGTAGTGGATGCCGACTACACACATCGCCGCGCGCACTACGGACGTCATCCCGCACTACACACTCGCGACACAGTTATCCCGCATTACACACGTCTTCCCCCACTCCACATGCCATCCCTCAATAGAAACGTCATCCCGCACTGGACGCGGGATCCACGGGCGTTTGACCCGGCCATAACGCGCCGACAAAACCTTCGCGCGGCATTCGTAGTTTATCGGTGTTCGGGCCCGTAGCTCAGCGGTTAGAGCACCGGACTCATAATCCGTTGGTCGTAGGTTCAAATCCTACCGGGCCCACGTCCGAGAGTGCCCGAGGTCGGCGATCTGAAGCTGACCTCGGGCGTCTTGCTTTTCTGCGAATTTGTTGGCGGCAAGGTCCTATTCGGACTTGTGCCTGCAATTGGATACGGTCCTGTTTTACCGTAGATGCTGCGTTCGAGCCACCTCAACATCTGCGTGGCACACCCCATGGCAATTAATGGTGAATGTCGGCCCTGCGCCGATCCGTCGCGGTCGAGCGTCGTAACATTTCTTTCAAATCGAATCCTCTATGAGCCTCTCCGTTCGCATCGGTCTAGCTTCTCTCGTCGCACTCCTGATTCTGGCATTCGTCGGATACGGAGCGCTGCTGCGCCTGAATGTGCTGCCGCGCCTCGCGTTTGCGCCAGGCTGGGTGCTGACCGATCAGTTCGCCGAGCGGTTTACGAGCGAAGACCTCCGGGGCACGATCACTCTCTATACATTCGACTACTCGGCCAACGAGGATCCCCGTCGCCAGACTCACGATCTTATGAGTGACGTTCAGAACCGGCTGGCGGAGCAAGATCTTGGCGACATACCCGTTCGACTTGTCACGGTCACGATCGATCCGACTCGCGACACTCCTGATATCCTGCGCACGGTGGGCGAAGACCGAAACGCGGACTTCTCGCGGTGGACTTTCGCCACCGGCGACAGCACATCCATCCGGGTCGCGGTGAACCACGGCTTCGGCGTGTACTATGAGCCCGGTCCTGATGGCGGTGTATCCTACGATCCCACGTTCATCATTGTCGACGGAATGGGGATCGAGCGAGCCCGATATCGTTATGGCTTGCCGTCCGCCGACAACGTTGTCGACGATCTTCTTTCCGTCGTTCGCGAAGCGCAGGCCGCGACCGGATCCGGCCGCCTCGCCTATGAGGCCGCACACCTGTTCAGCTGTTATTCGACAACACCCTCATGAAACGACTGATCATCCTTGGCGCAGTCGCCCTCCTGCTTGGCGCCATCCTTATCGGCACGCTATTTCTCATCCTGGGCGGTCCGCCTGCTTTGAACGGGACGCTCCTCAACCCTCCCATGAGCGCACCGGACTTCGAGTTGACGTCCGTCGACGGCACGGTTCGAAAGAGTGACTTTGAGGGCAAGATCGTTGTGATCTTTTTCGGCTACACCTTCTGCCCGGATGTTTGCCCAACCACGCTATCGCGACTCCGCGAGACGATGGTCCTTCTCGGCCACCAGGCGTCGGAGGTGCAAGTGCTCATGGTCAGTGTGGATCCTGAGCGCGACACACCCGAACGAGTCGCCGCATACGCACACGACTTCAATCCTGACTTCGTAGGGCTCACGGGCGATCCCGAGAAGATCGCGACCGTTGCAGCCGACTTCGGCATCTTCCATTCGAAGGCCGAGGGATCGGTAGAGACGGGCTATCTGGTCGACCACACGGCTGCCGTCCTGGTCCTCAACCGGGAAGGCGACACACGGTTGATCTGGGCATTCGAAACGACGCCTCAGCAGATGGCCCGCGATCTCAATTACCTCATAGCGAAAGGTTGATCATCGGGATCAGCCACACGACAACTAAAAACGTATCCAGACTCCATGCAGCTCCCTTATCTCACCTCGTTCCAACGGGTCTATTCCCGCCGGAGAATTTTTTCCGCCGTTGCGCTGTCTTTCTCACTGCTCCTGATGATCTCTGCCTGCGGTCCAGCCGCAACTCCCCAACCCGACATTCAGGTGAAAGGCGCCTGGGCACGGCCTTCCATGGGCATCACACCCGGGGATCCAGCTGCAGATTCGACGACAAGCGCGTCGGCCACATCTGCCGTCTATTTCGAAATGCGTAACGCAGGACAACTGGCGGACAGCCTCGTGGGAGCGCGCACGGATGTAACGCGCGTAATCGAAATCCACCGGAGTACCATGCAGGATGGTATCATGCGGATGCGCCGGCAGGACGAGGTCGTAGTCGAACCGAAACAATCGGTCGTCCTGAAGCCGGGCGACTACCACCTCATGCTGATAGGCCTCAACCGAGACCTCGCACCGGGCGACCACTTTACGGTGACGTTGGTTTTTGCTCAGAGCGGCGAGCAAGATGTGGACGTCGAAGTCCGACAGCCGTGACCGGAGACGCTTGATCTGCGTCGTGGCAGACTCATGCTGCACGCGGCTCCACCTTCCGACGGACGCCTCCGGTGCCCGATAGCGTACATCGCCAGCGGTGCAAGAACCGGGGGCACCGATCTGCCTGACGCAATGGCTCCCCAGTGGCGCCTCTGCGCCACTTCGTACCTGTCGGCAAGCATTTCCCCGTGCGCGGCCGGTTGCCTGTCCCGGGCATCTACGAGCCAGGGCTGGTTGCAAGTCATTTGTGAATTTTCTTGGACTCCGTCCGACGATGAAACTAACTCTGAGTGGAAAGGTCAGAGTGCCGCTTTGTCAAAAACGACAGTTCCAAAGCACGGTTTTCGATGCTTTTTGAAGGGCCGCAAGCGCGAGCAACATGCCCGATTTGAAGTCTTTCTATTCTCCTTCCCGGAGTGCACATGAGGTCGTGCAGATATGAACAGAATTAACCTGATGAGACCATGGATTTCCGCTGCCATGATGGCGGGGTTTGGTCTACTGGTATTGACCTCGACCATTGGCTGTGACAGTGGCGATGATGGACCGACGGCCGGCGATGTAGCCGGCGAGTATCGGTTTACCGAACTACGGTTTGTCCCACTTTCCTCGGCCGTGAGCGCGGTTAATGTTCTGGATACACTGGTCGTGTCCGAGACGCGATTGCAACTGTTCAGCAGCGGTCGCTTCACGCTTCTCTACCAGTTCCAGGGTGGAAACGCCGAATTCATCGGAGGCAATTTCAGTGTCTCCGACGATCGGATAACGCTGAAGGGCGAATCTGATCAGGAGCGTTTCTATCGAGCTCTCTTGCTTGGACTGGAGACACGTCTTGATCGAAATCAGATCGACACATCCTTGAGCGGAGACATCCGCAAGAAGGCGAACCTGGAGGAATTCTCCGACCGCTATGTCGGACTTCCCAGCGTCGACGGAAACCTGAAGATCGCTCTTACGCGAGTCTAGTCGGTTACGTCTCGCAACGCCAACAGGCGAGGTCAACACACTTCCTATCCGCAAATAGGGGACACCTCTGTCCTGCGGATACGACCAACAACCGGGGTCAAACCATGAATCTTCGTCACAACTCGTCCAGACTTCTCTTCCCAAAGGGTACCGCGGCATTGCTGATGGCGATCCAGCTCGTCAGCTGGTCCGCCGCCACAGGTCAGCTAACCGGTATTGGATACAACATCACGCCGTCGGGTGAGCAGATCTTCTTCGACGGCAATTCCGGACTGGGCGACGGAACCTTCTACGGCGGGAAGCTGGGTTTCAGCTTCGGAGAGTTTTCCGAGCTCCGCGGCATCTACATGAGGAGCGCCAGTCTCTCCACCGACTTCAGCGACTTTTCGGGAATCGACTCGGGTACCGATGCGCTACTTGGCGACCTTGCTCCTCGCGATCTGACTCTGGAGCGCTACGGCGGTGAGGTCAAGTTCAATATCGGACGTGGCAGTCTCTTCCCTACCCTGTCGGTGGGCACAGGCATCATGAGATTCAAGCCCGACGGTCTTGAGAACAGCGAAACGGTGTATCTCGAGGGGGCCGTAGGTATTCAGTACAGTCTCCGCGACAGATATACGCTATCGCTGGAGATGCGCGACCTCGCGTACCGATACAATCCGGCGTCGACGCTGCTGTCCGAGTTCGACCTGAGTGACGTGGGAGCGAACGCAGAAGACTTCGAACTCCAGAACGTCAATAATCTTGGCGTGTCGCTGGGTCTGCAGCTGTATCTCGGCGGCCGCTCTCGCGGAGAGTTGACGGACTTCGACAAGGCGCTCCGGAGCCAGTTCTCCGGCGGTCTTCGGGGCGTACGTTTGCAGATAGAGCCCTTCGGCTCCGAGATAAGCTTCAAAAGTGATCTCGGCTACCAGAAGCGCCAGCGCATGGCGGGCGTATCGGCCGGACTGGACCTGGGTTCGTACGTCGGTGTACGCGGGTTCTACTGGCGCGGTATCGAGGACGGCAGCGTGACGAAGTTTGACGAGTTGCAGGCCTACGGTGGTGAGATGCGACTCGGATTCGGTGGTGAGTCGAGCGCCATCAGGCCATTTATCACTCTCGGTGGCGGCTACATGGACGTGCTGAGCGACTACGAAGGCAACGGGTTCTTTGAGCCTGACGATCGGCCGTTTGCGATGGCCGGTGGCGGAGTGATCGTGCCCCTCGGAGAGACGTTGAACATCCACGGATCCGCACGGGCCATTCTGATGAGCACGCAGGGCACGGACAACGTGAGTGATCCCAGCAGCATCTCCGCCAGCGGTATGTATTCCGTTGGCCTGAGCTTCTCGATTGGCGGTCGCGGCCGTTCGGCCGGTGGCGTGTTCGAGGAAAGGGTCGGCCGTTCCGAGCGGTCGGCACGCGAGGGTGAGGCCCGGTTGGCGACACAGATCGGTGATCGGGAGAAGGAACTTCGCTCTGCGGAGGCGCGCCTCGACTCCCTGGCCCAGGCAGTTGTCCTGGCTCAGAAGGGAGATCAGGAAGCGATCAGATTCCTGCGGGAACGGCAGGCCGTTCAGGATTCACTGCTGGCGGCGGCGGCGACACGTGGCGAGAAGCCCGTGACAAAGGCGATCGAAACGCCTGCCACAGTCGCTTCGACTCCGGTAACGACAGAGAAGCGTGCACTCAGTGGAGCGCGACCGGTGGGTGACGCTTCCCGTACCGGTCGAAGGTGAGCTGTATGTCCGCTATGGCACTCCCGGAGGTGTTACCGTCGAGACACTCAACGGCGACGCTACCGAGATCGTGATCGATCCAGTCAGCGGACGTCCGGTCTACTACGAGTACAAGGCCGTCGGTTGCCGCCGGCGCGGTATAGAGTTCAACTACAACTTCGGGAGCAGTGACTGGCGCTCAGCCGACAGTCGCCGCCCAACCTCTCACCGCGGAAGAGATCGCACAGATCGTCCGGACGACAATGAAGGCCGAGATGGCCGCCGGGACCACGGCCGCTCAACCGGCAGCGGATGTCTCGCGTCTCGAGAAGATGATAGAGGATCGTCTTGCATCCATCGAGAAAAGCCTTGCGGCACGCCCGACGGTAATATCGCAGCCGCCGGCTACGACGATCGTACAGGAGCAAGCGCCCGCCGTGACAACGGTTCGCGTCAAGCAGGGTATGCGTATTGCGAGCGCGATGGGATTCACGGGCGTCCAGATTGACAACAACCCCGAGGTGCTGCTCGGTCTGCGCGGTGATCTTCGTCAGGGCACGGGAAACGCTCGGTTCATCCCTGAATTCGTCCTCGGATTCGGCAAGGATGTCTCGTTCGGCGTCCATGCAAACGGCGCGATAACGGTGGCGGGCGATCGCTTCTACGAATTGCGACCGTACCTGGGCGGAGGCTTCGGAATGATCAACAATGATGGCCTCGAGTTGACGTTCAATCTGCTGGTAGGCGTGGAGCGCACGTTCGGCGGCGCCAAACTATTCACAGAGTACATGACCAGCGATTTCTTCGACTACAACCGGGTCATCCTGGGATATCGACTGGCTTTCTAGCATCAGCGGCACGCGGTTCCCCGGTATAGCGGGGGACCGCGTTGCGGCCGGCTGTCGGCAACAGGTGACGAGAGCAAGAACGATTGACCAACCAGACCTAGACGAGGGGACCCATGAACCGCATCGCAGCAATTCTTGCGATCGGCATCGCATTCTCAGCGGCCCCGACCCGCAGCGTGGCTCAGGAAACGCCCGCCGACACGATGGCGGCACCGGAAGAACGTGTCATGATGGCCGAGCCTGTGGCAGTCCCGGTCAGGGTTTCGCCGGGCGGCGTTCGTATCCATTCCCGGCGCAATAACCGGCCGCGAATCATCATTCGCACGCCGCAACCACAACCGCAACCCGTACCGATCGCGGGGTCCACTATCCCGATCCCCGCGAGTGAAGGACTCAGTCAGGCCGACCTGGACCGGCTCGTCGCTGCCATGGTTGACGCGATCCAGCGAATCGTCATCACGCCGCAGACAACGACCGTCATGGGTGCCGCTCCTCCACCAATCATTGTCCAGACACCTGAGCCTCGTGTAATCCGTGACACCGTGTACGTGTACGTCGAGACTCCAGGTGACACCGTCGAAGTATCGACTCCGAACCGCGGCGTTCGGGTTCCGATACGTCCACCAGTGGATACGGTTGAGGAAATCGAAAGAGCATTCATGGATACCGGACTGTTCCGGACGATTCTTGTCAACTTCGAGTTCGACCGGAGCGAGCTGCTCTCATCCTCTTTCCCGACGCTCGACGCAGTCGCCGAGGTAATGACTTCGTATCCGGCGATCCGCGTCCAGGTGCTCGGACATACGGACTCCATCGGATCTGACGATTACAACGCGCGACTGTCGGACCGCCGTGCTCAGAGCGTAGCGGACTACCTCCGGTCGCGAGGAATCTCGTCCGATCGGCTGGAATCGGTGGGACTCGGCGAGCAGCGCCCTATCGCAGCCAACACATCGCCTACGGGCCGGACGCTGAATCGGCGCGTAGAATTCATGGTGCTGAATCCGGAGGCGGCCGTTCGCGAAAATCGCAAGGTGCGACCCGAATAATTCGAGCCGGCGGTGGGCCGCTACGAACTAGCGGGCACTTTACCTTTGCGCTGGAGCCACCACCGCATGCACCTGTGGCCGAAATCTACCGGCTCACAGAACATCATCGGACAGCCGCCCGCGATGCATTCAATTCCACGGGCCTCACACTCTGCGACCGCCTCGTCAGACACACTTCCTTCACCAAACGAGCGGTGTATCCAGACTCGCGGGATACCCTTCTCCGCACACTGCCGAACCACATCCAGAGACGCGGCCGGCGGCGTTGCGATCACGACACCGTCAATCGAACCGGGGACATCGCGCAACGTCGGAAAACACGACACACCCTCAACCTCCGGCGCTCTCGGGTTCACGGGAACAACGTCGTAGCCGGACTCCGTCAGTCTCCGGAAGATCGCGTTTGCCGGTTGGTTGGACTGGCGGGAGACCCCTGCAACAGCAAGGCGCTTGCCGCTTAGAAACCGATTGATTGAGTCGGGTATTCTCTTCATTCGCATGGCCTCCCGGATCCGGGTGATTTCGACGACCTGGAAGATCGTACCGCCACTCCTCGATCGCTGAAGGAAAACCCGACGCCGCGCGTGCGCGACGACTCCCCACATCGCGGCTCGCCCGTTGCGTCACGTCAGCATGACTTCGTGTTCGGCAAAACACGAGCTGGTTTCTTGAATGCGAATGCGCATCGAAGTGATCGCGTGCTTCTCAAGCACGTCGCTCCCGTTGTGACGCACGTAGTCCGCGACAACGATACACAGATTCTCGGCCGTGGATTCGCACGGGAGGACGACGTGCCGGTCACCCAGTTTTCGTACGGCATCGAGCAGTTCAATGTCGTCCTCGGATACGAGCGTCGAATGATCCCACTGCGTCTATCAACGGCTTGATGACGGCCTTGATATCCTGAAAGTCGATCACGATGCCATGCTCGTCCGGTTCGCCCTCCAACTCGACCGTCATACGGTACGAGTGACCATGCAGGTTGCCGCAGAGGCCTGCATGGCGCGGGAGCCGGTGCGCTGCCTCCCATCCAAAGTCCTTCGCCACTCGCATACTGATGCCCGATGTAACTGGCAGGGTTGAATCGTCTACGGGACATAAAGTAATGGCGGCGGTAGTCGCTGTCACGCCGGTCGGCCGGTCATTTCTTCCTCCCCTACCGAGACAATGTGGTGGATTCACCCGCAGACGATATCCCGCCCACGTCCTACCATTTGCACAGTATCAGTACACAGGTCGACCCCGATGTCACGAGAACTAGCTGTCGCCATACGGCGGGCCCCGACGGGCATAATGATCAAGGAGACCGTTGCGCTGGTCGGGATTGCAGCGGCAGTGCCGTTTCTCATACATCTCATACCGTCGGCGGGCGTGCCCTGGGGAGCGCGGCTTCTGCCAATGTTTTACGCACCTCTGCTGGGTGTAGTGCTGTACCGCTTCCACGTCGGTCTGATTCCTGCGCTTCTGGCTCCCGCACTGAACGTGCTCCTGACAGGGTCACCGGCACTGAGCCTCGTCACGATACTCACCGTTGAGCTCGTGCTCTTCACAGCGGTGGTCTTTCTGATGTTGAAGAGCTGGCCTCGATTGTGGCTTGCCGGACCGTTCGCCTACATGATGGCAAAAGCGGGTTCAGGTGTCATGATTGCAACACTCCCATGGTTCAGCTCCTTCAGACCAGCCGGCCGTTTGCCCTTGCATCCGTCGAGACTGCGATTCCGGGGCTGCTCATCCTGACGGCACTGACGGTGTTGATATTGCGAATTCGTTCGGACCAAACCGGGCACGAGTCATGAAGGTCGATATGGGTTTCGAGCGTATCTCAGAGGCCATTCGGGAGCTCGAGGTGCCGAAGGTGGACCTCGTCGTCGGCATAGGACGTGGTGGAGTCGTCCCGGCAAGTTTGCTCGCATACCGGCTGGGTTGCGGGTTGATCGTCATGCCGATCAACTATCGTGATGACGAGAATCAGCCGCAACATGATGTGCCCAGGGTCGATGGGCGTCCAGCCATACCTGCAGGTGTGCGATCCATATTGCTTGTGGACGACGTGGCTGTATCAGGTTCCACCCTCCAGGCTGCGCGGGGCATATTCGCGGACTATCACGTCACGACGCTCGTACTCAAGGGCAAAGCCGACATCGTGGTCTTCCCGCACATTTCCTCGTGCGTCAACTGGCCGTGGAATTCTGACCTTTCGTTGACTAGCCGCCGCTTCGATATTCTGGAATCGACTGGCGGATAGGCTGGAGAGCCGAGTCATGTCCCATCAACAACATCGCCGAACTTGCCCCGGCCGTCGAATGTCTCGACGACGGTTCGTCTCGTCCGTGACCACTGCGACAGCGGGTATGCTGGTGGCTGGGCCGCTCACACGCAGTGCGCTGGCGGGCCACACCACGAATGTTGCGAACGTAGCTCTCGCTCGTGTCACGGGTTACGACCGCACCGTAATCCGGGACGCCATAGAGGCCATGTTCAACAGCCTCGGAGGCCTGAGCGATGTCGTGAGACCGGGCGACCGCGTTGGCATCAAGATCAACCTGACAGGAGGAAACGGGGCGGCGACGGATTTCTACAATCAGACCGGCGGTATGCACCCGGGCGAGACGTTCTGGACGCATCCTGAGGTGCTGCGAGCAGTCGGCGAGTTGATTCGTGACGCCGGCGCGGGTCAGATCACAATCATGGAAGCGATATACGACCAGGAGTCTTACAACAACTGGGGATACTACACGATGGCCCGGCAACTGGGAGCCGATTTCGTGGACCTGAATCAGGTCGCGCCCTATGCCGGCTATGCGGTGCGCCCGGTCGGTGACGGAGCGTTCATCTACGACGACTTCACGCAGAACGGGGTCCTCAACGAGTTCGACTGCGTGGTCTCGTTGGCCAAATCGAAACGGCACAATGGCGCCGGGGTCACACACGGGATGAAGAACCTCGTCGGAACCTTGCCGCTTCCTTCAGGACTGTACAACAACGGACAGGGACATCGCGCCGCCATACACGAGCTGCGAAACTACGAGGGCAACATGTCGAGCAACCTGTGTCGGGTTGTGCTGGATCTGAATCATGCTACGCCGATCCATCTCGTCGTAAATGACGCCGTAAAAACGGTCCTCGGCGGTGAAGGACCGTGGGCCCCCCTCACGACAGCCTCGTTCGACACGCTGATCGCGAGCAAGGACCCGGTTGCGGCCGACTCCATTGCCACGCAGGTCATCGGCTTCGATCCGATCGCAGCCGATATGACGCACCCTTTTCCGGAAGGACTTAACTATCTCCGGCTAGCGCAGGAGTGGGGAATGGGAATCGCCGATCCGAATCAGATCGACGTCGTCACGTCGTACTCGACAAACACTGACCGACCCGGCCTCGGCCAGGGACCGCTCGGGATGTCGATCTTTCCGAATCCGTTTTCACAGAACGCGACGATTCAACTTTCGCTCGGAGCCTCGACCTACGTCACCCTCGACCTGTTCAACATCGATGGGCGCCGGGTACGCCGTCTGCTTTCGCGGTCCATCCCGGCGGGAGAAACTCGAATCGACTGGGATGGACGGACAGGCGCAGGACTCCCGGTTCCTGCTGGTGTGTACGTCGCCCGGCTTGATGCGGCCGGCCGCCATGCCTACCGCAAGGTGATTCGGATCTCCACCAACTGAATTGCGAAATGCCCTCCGTCCTTCTAGGAGTAGCGGCAAGATCGTAACTCATTACACAACATATACACACGTTACACGGTCAGTCCGCTCCGTTTGCCCGGCTTAGCCGGGCATTCGTCGTTTCGGGGCAGGGCATTCTAGTCTAGATCCGCGTCTACGATTTCCAGAATGACCGGACAGTGATCCGAAACGCTCTGGTATTCGACCGGCATATCGTCCTGGTCCAGGTCCGCGCATTGTGCTGTAGCACAGTAGCCGCCGACTGTCGCCTCGCGAGCGGCCTCCTGCATTCCAGCCGACACGATCACGTGATCCAGCACCCCTCCGCGACCTCGATAGTATTCGGTACAGAACGGCGTAATGGGTGGGCGGACATACGCCTGTGTGATGTCTTCGTCGAAGATCGAATACTCAGCCTCGCCCGTGATCTCCGACGGTTCGGATCGCCCCATGGTGTTGAAATCACCCAGCACAATGACATCCGTGTCGTCGGGATGGAGCGTTGAAAGCAGCGTCGGGATGCGCCGAGCGGCGTCGCGCCGGTTCTGGTAGTCCCGGTCCTTCCGGCCACTGTCAAAGTGGACCGTGTAGACATGGAAGTCCACGCCACCCGCTACCGACTGGACGTACGCATATCGACCCGGTCGCAGATTTGCCTCGCACGCTTCGCCCGATTTCTCCCACTCGCCGTTCAGTTGCCCGACGTCCGCGAATCCCGAAAGCTGCACGACCGATGCGTTCCAGAGAAAACCGACGCGTTGCGCCTCGGGGGGTCCGCAGTCTTGAAGATCGACCATCCATGTTCCGCCGGACAGAGAGTCAAGCTGCCGGATGAAGTGATGCATCGCTGCCCGGGATGGTTCATCGTTCAGTATCTCCTGAACAGCGACGAGATCCAGTCGGAGGTCGTAGATAGTGGCGGCGAGAAGATCGATGTCCGTCTGGCGACCAGGGCACTCGGCGGGATTCGGGCATCCCTTTGGAAACCAACGGATGTTCCACGTTGCGATCCGGATGGCGGTACTGTCGTCAGCAAGTCCATCGGGTCTTTCATCGAGTGCGGAGGCCGTTGGCGCGACCAGTATCATCGTCGCCAGGAATGCAAACAGCTTCATGAATGATCGCTCTCCCACTTTTCGTCCAGCCATCGCCGAAACTCCTCTGTTGTCAGTTTGCCGTGCTTCCATTTGTCCAGGGCCGCTCTTACTTCGGGATCCTTCAGGGCATCTGACGACTTGAGATTGAATGGATCGCCCTCGTTAGCGAACGGCACCCACTTCCTCGCGGACATCAGCCAACCCCGTACCAGTCGCTCCAGTCTCGACGTCATCATACTACTTCGTGTTTGACTTCCCGGCGCCGGAAGCGACACCCGCTCCCGCACCGGCCGCAACGCCAATCGCCGCGCCATCCCACTTCCCCAGCGCCACCCCGATCGCGGCGCCAACCGCAACCCCGATACCAATTCAGACGCCCATGTGCTTCGCCATCTTGCCGTCATTCTGTTGCTGACTGCTCGACATAGCTGAACCTGTTTTGTATCTGCGGGTCCCGACACGTCCAAAACAAACGACGCGGGGGTTGATCTGCAAGCTTGTGGTATTGCTTTTCGACGAATCGTTTCCGGGTCGTGTATGTTGGTAGCTGCTGGAATGCATCAGGAACGACTCGTGGTTCTGCTCGTAGCCCGCTTTTTCCTACGGTGCAGCTGCCGACCACATAATCTAACGGTTGGTCCCGGGGCACCTGCGAACGCACGCCGGGAGTGGTGGCGATCCTACCGGCCGCCATCGCCCCCAGGTGCTTGAACTTCGCAATAATGGAGTCGATACACGAAGTCATTGCTTATCCTCTTGATACTCGCCACTGTCATATCCCTACCTGATCAGATGAATCGCGTCCGCATAGCTCTTGACTTGGCCCGCAACATGGGCTGGCGATACATCCGTTTCAGAGTACGGTACGAGGTGGAGTCCAGACTTGGACTCCTCCGCCGAAAGTTTCCGACGGACCCGCCAAATACCAACTTCGTTTCTTTGGCAGAATGGAAAGAGAGAGCCGCTTCGTTTTTCTTTCAGCAGTAAGTCCGGGCTGAGCATCCCGAAGTCGCGTGACGCAAATCTCGCCGAGAAATACCGGAGATTTGAAGATGGGGATCTGCTCTTCTTCCATTCGACCTGGTACGAACTTGGCCCCGACTACGACTGGATCACTAACCCTGAGACCGGTTATCGTTACAGCACACAGTCTCACTGGACCGAGATTCCCGATCTGGATGCGAAGGCAGGCGACATCAAGTACGTCTGGGAGAAAATCCAGATTCGCACACTTGCAGTTGCTCATCCGATACGACTACCATTTCGATCGTGACTGCTCTGCCAGGGTTTTCGATGAAATCGATAGTTGGATCAACGCGAATCCGGTGAACAGGGGGCCGAACTTCCGTTGCAGCCAGGAGATCAGTCTGCGCATTTTGAACTGGACCTTTGCGCTCTACTACTATCGAGATCACTCAGAGCTGACGACCGCTCGGTTTGACCGAATCCTGAACTCGTTATCTACTGGCAACTCCGACACGTCAGAAGCAACATCGACTTTTCTCGAATCGCAGTTCGTAACAACCACGCATTGACTGAAACGTTGATGCTCCTCATGGGTGGTGTTCTGTTTCCGATTCTTTCCTGAGGCAGCCGAATGGCGAGCAAGTGGAAAGCGGTGGTTTGAGGAAGAGGTCAAATACCAGATCTACGAGGATGGCACGTTTCTGCAGTTCTCAATGAACTATCACAGAGTAGTGGTCCAACTTCTAACATGGGCGCTAACCCTCACTCGCCTTAACGACGAACATCTCGCACCTGTTGTTGAAGACCGGGCTCGCAAGACTCTTGCCTTCCTATATCATTGTCAGGACTCGGAAACCGGCAGGCTGCCCAACTACGGCAATAACGATGGCGCTTTGTTTGCAGATCTGAACGATTGTGATTTCAGAGACTATCGCCCTCAACTTAATGCTCTATGCTACGCATTGAATCACCGGCATCTGTACGAAGTTGGCCCGTGGAGAGAAGACGTCTACTGGTATAACTCTGGCACAGTTGAAGGAGGACAGAAGGTGGTACCGCGAGAAGACATTGCGTCTTTTCCAGTTGGTGGCTATTTCACGATTCGGGACGAAACAAGTGTCACATTCCTGCGGTGTGGGAGCCACCGAGACCGCCCGTTCCAGGCCGATAATTTGCACCTTGATATCTGGTACAATGGTCGCAACTGGCTACGAGACGCAGGCTCCTTCAAATACAATACCACCCCCGAATTGCTTCGATATTTTGGCGGAACGGCGTCGCACAATACCGTGCAGCTGGGAGATCATGATCAGATGCTGAAGGGCAGCCGCTTCATCTGGTACTTCTGGTCGCAGAGCGACAGCGTGGAGACCATCGAAAACGACCAATACCTGGAGATCCGAGGACAGATCTGGGCCTACCGGCACGTAGCCGACAATATTCATCCGTTCCGCAGTGTGCGCAAGTACAAGAACGTGCCCCGTTGGGAGGTTCATGATGTACTTCAAGCACTCAACAGGTCTTCCGATAACCCAGATATGGAACCTCCCGAAAGACGGCGACCAGCATCTAATTTTGAGTGCGATCGACGGCGACGGAAGCCCCCGATTGAACCGATTCTCGATGATAGCTGGTACTCAAGCGTTTACGGCGCAAAGGAGCAGGGACTAGCTATTCGATTCTCGACGCACTCACACGAAATCAGAACCACCATCACGATCCAATGAAGGTTCTCGTAATACATCAGTACTTCCTGGAGAAGGACGATGGCGGCGGTTCGCGCTTTAATGCGATGACCAAAGTTTGGGCTGATCGCGGACACGAGATCACAGTGCTAGCCGGTATGGTGCACTACTACACCGGCAAGAAGCTGCCCCGCTACAAGAGACGTTTCACATTGGTAGAGCGATACTCCGAACGCCAGATCGTCGTTCGCTGCCACGTATCCGAAGCATATAACACGAATTTCCTGGGTCGGCTGTGGGCGTATCTGTCGTTTGCTGGTCTCAAGCTTATACGCCGGATTGGCGAAGGTTGAGGGCCGGCCAGATGTTATCGTGGTGACGTCACCTCCACTTTTTGTCGGAATTACGGCCTTCCTTCTCAGCCGAATGCGGAACGTACCTATGGTGTTCGAGGTCCGGGATCTTTGGCCCGAATCCGCGGTCGACACGGGCGTTCTCACAAATTCTGTGATCATCCGCCTCGCCTACTGGTTCGAGTCTTTTCTCTATCGGCACAGCAGCGTCGTAAATGTCTTGACACCCGCGTTTCGAGAGAGGCTGATAGAAAAGGGCGTTCCGGCCGAAAAGATTTTTATGATCCCCAACGCGGCGAGACTTCTTTCCCTTTCCGATCGCGTTCTGGCGGAGTTCGATCGAAATCAGTTCAGGCTGGAGAAGGGTTGGACCGGGAAGATGGTCGTTATCTATGTCGGCGCCCACGGAGTAGCCAATCACTTGATTCAGATGCTTGAGGCGGCGAGGCTCCTCATCCATAGAAATGATGTGCACTTCGTGCTCGTCGGCACGGGTATGCAAAAGGAGTGGCTGCAGGAGAAAGCGCACGAACTTCAGTTGAATAACGTCGAGTTTGTGGATCCGGTGCCCAAGGACGAGGTGTTCAAATATATTGCAGCTGCCGACGTTGGAGCGTCCGTGCTCAAGAAGGTGGATGCGTTCAAGACGGTCTATTCCAATAAGACTTTTGACTACATGGCGTGCAGCCGGCCTGTGTTGATGGCCATCGACGGTGTCTCCCGACAACTTGTTGTCGACGCCGAGTGCGGAACGTACGTGGAGCCCGAGAACCCGAATGATTTTGCAGAGAAGGTTGCTGCCTACGCTGATATGGACGTAGACATTCGACTCAAACAGGGGCAGGCCGGCCACGCGTATGCCCGGACACATTTCGATCGCGATATGCTAGCAGAGCGGTACCTGGAACACCTACAAGCGATTGCGTCATGAAAAAGGTTGTTCTCATCGGGTGCTCGGGTCACGCATACGTGGTCGCCGAGATTCTCCATCGCCTCGGTCGCGTACTCGCGGGATATTGCGATCTCGAACCCCGGCCGGGTAATTACCTCGGAATCCCATTCCTTGGACACGAAATCAGTGAGGAGGGATTGGAGCACCTCCGCGGCAATGACTATTTCGTGGCCATTGGCGATAACTACCGGCGTCATCAGGTCGCAGGGTCATTGGCAGAACGAGGTGTTTCGATACCCCTTTCTATCCAACATCCGGACGCCGTGGTATCGTCATCGGTTGACATTGGCGCGGGATCGATGGTGGGTCCATCTTCCATGATCAATCCGTTTGTCAGAATCGGAGACGGCGTAATATGCAACACGGGATGCATTGTCGAGCACGAGTGCGTTGTCGGCGACTTCGCACACATCGCGCCCGGTGCTGTGCTGGCGGGAAACGTTAGCGTCGGCGAGTTCTCCTTCGTGGGCGCCAACGCCGTCGTAAAGGAAGGCCTTAATATCGGTGCGAACTGCGTTATTGGAGCGGGTTCTGTTATCATCAGAAATCTACCGGATGGCGCTAAGGTCGTCGGCAATCCGGGACGAATACTGTAGTGGTGCCACCTCCGGTTCGAACGTCGTCCTTTTTACTGAGTCCTGACTGGATTGATCAATGATTCCACTGTCCATACCACATATCGGCGGCAATGAATGGCAGTACGTGAAGGACTGTCTGGATACCGGCTGGATATCGTCCGCTGGGTCTTATGTCGGGCGGTTCGAGGACGCAATCGCAGATTACACTGGGGCGCAGTATGGAGTGGCCTGCATGAATGGAACATCTGCCCTGCATTTATGCCTGAGAATCCTCGGAGTGAAACGAGATGACTACGTCATTCTTCCGAACATTACGTTCGTGGCAAGTGCAAATGCAGTCAGCTATGCCGGGGCAAGTCCGATTCTGATCGATGCCGATCCCCGGACATGGCAAATGGATGTAGACCTGTTGGAGGAGTTCCTCCACGATCGGACACACCAGGCAACCGACGGCACGTGCATCCTTCGGTCTGACGGCCATGCCATACGGGCGATAATGCCTGTGCACGTCCTGGGCAACATGGTCGATATGGACCGGCTTGTGCAAGTCGCGGAACGCTACGGGCTCAAAATTGTGGAGGACGCCACCGAGGCGCTCGGGTCCCGTCTTCGCCGCACCCATGCGGGTACGTTTGGTGAGTTTGGTTGCTTCAGCTTCAACGGTAACAAGATCATTAGCACCGGCGGCGGCGGCATGATTGTGACCGAAGATGAGGCGCTCGCCAAGCGCGCGAAACACCTAAGCACGCAGGCCAAAGTGAGTGTTGACGACTACATTCACGACGAAACCGGCTATAACTATCGACTCGTAAATGTGCTGGCCGCCATCGGCGTTGCGCAGATGGAACAGTTCCCGGGGTTCCTTGAGCGCAAGAAGGCAATGGACGGTTTCTACCGGGCTAGTCTGGCTGGCGTCGGAGACATCAAGTTCCAAACCGTGGCGCCTGAAGTAGATCCAAATTCCTGGTTATTCACGTTTGCCACCGACCATATGAGGCCGCTCCTCCAATACCTGAACGAGCGCGGCGTTCAGTCAAGGCCGTTCTGGATGCCGATGAACCAGTTGCCGATGTATAAGAATGCAGTCTTCGTGAGTAACGCAGATCATTCCGCCGACATCTACAAGCAGTGCATCAGTATTCCCAGCTCGGTTGGACTGACAGAAGAAAACATGGCCTTCGTATCCGAGACAATCCGAGACTTCTACACGGCCACCTCAGAATCAGTCTGATGGTGTCGATCAATCCTAATGGCATGAGTCGCTTTCGTCTTCAAGACTTTATCGCAACCTACGTCACCGAGCGCCAGGAGAGCCTCTTTGCGGCCGATCTCGAGCGCAACCGGGACCTGCTAAACGAGAGAGTAAGCGGTCGTTCCGTACTCGTGATCGGAGGTGCCGGAACAATCGGATCGTCATTTGTGCACGCGATTCTCAAGTACCACCCCCGCAGCCTGTATGTGATTGATACAAATGAGAACGGTCTCACGGAACTCACTCGCGATCTCCGGAGCTCATTCGACCTGCAGATACCCGAAGAGTATCTCACATACCCGATTGACTTTGGTGGACGTGTATTTGAAAAGGTATTTCGCAATAAGGGACCTTTCGACATCGTCGCCAATTTTGCGGCGCACAAGCACGTACGCAGCGAGAAGGATCAGTATTCGATCGAGGCGATGATTGAGAACAACATCATCAAGGCGAAGAGGCTGCTCGATCTACTCATTCCTTCTCCCCCGCAGCATTTCTTCTGCGTGAGTACGGACAAGGCTGCGAACCCGGTCAATGTGATGGGCGCCAGCAAGAAGCTGATGGAAGAGACCATTCTGGCTTACTCGGCAGACATGCCTATCACAACAGCCCGTTTCGCAAACGTAGCCTTCAGCAACGGAAGTCTGCTGTACGGCTTTATCGAACGGATGGTCAAGCAGCAACCGCTTTCCGCTCCCCGTGACGTACGGCGGTACTTCGTGTCGCCCGAGGAGTCCGGGCAGCTTTGTCTGCTCGCCTGCATTCTGGGTGAATCAGGAGACATCTTCTTCCCAAAACTCGACCCGACGCATATGAAGACATTTGCGGATATCGCCGTCGATTTCCTCCGGGAGTACGCAGGGTATACGCACGACGAATGCTCGTCAGAACAGGAGGCGCGGTCCGCGGCGGCGGAGTTGGGCCCGGAGTCTTTGACCTATCCGGTCTTTTTCTTTCAAAGTGACACTTCCGGGGAGAAACCGTTCGAGGAGTTCTACACTCGTGCTGAGGTGATCGACCTCGACAGGTTCAAGGAATTGGGCGTCGTCAAGAATGCGGAGAGGCGTAACCGGGAACAGATCGAACACCTGATCAAGCACCTTGAATCACTCTTCGAGGGCGAGATAAGCACTAAGGCTGAGGTCGTTGAGGTGCTTGGTCATTTAGTGCCGGGATTCGATCATATTGAGACTGGCAAGTCGCTGGACCAAAAGATGTGAGGTCGCACTTTCCGAGTCCAGTCTATCAGATTTGAATAGAACGATGTACGAATTTACAAAGAGGGTCTTCGATGTCGTAGTGGCGCTTGTCTTGTTGGCGCTACTGCTACCTCTCCTACTTCCTCTTGTGCTGATTCTGAAACTGACAGACGAAGGGGAGGTGTTCTATTTCCAGGACCGTGTCGGATTCCAGAATCAAGAATTCAGCATCTGGAAATTTGCCACGATGCTAAAGGACTCACCCAACATGTCCGGTGGCGAAATAACATTGCGCAACGATCCTCGCATCACGACTGCCGGCAGGTTTCTTCGTCTCACCAAACTCAACGAGCTGCCCCAGCTTGTGAACGTACTTATTGGCGACATGAGTTTTGTCGGCCCGCGCCCACTCATGCCGGTGAGTTTTGAACAGTACGCGCCCGAGGTTCAGGAACGGGTCTACGAATCCCGACCGGGGATTACTGGAATAGGATCGGTCATATTCCGCGACGAGGAGAAACTTGTGACAGACTCCGGGATGGATCCACGTGCGTTCTACCGCGATTATGTCTTTACCTACAAGGGCGCACTCGAAATGTGGTATCAGGATCACAAGTCGCTGTACGTCGATTTCATGTTGATCATTCTGACGGCGTGGGTCATTTTCTTTCCCGAGAGCGCCCTTGCATACCGGGTTTTCCCCGACTTGCCTGAGCGACCAGAGGCGCTGTCGCAGGCTCTGACCGGATCGAATTGAGCGTCCTTCAGGCTGTTGTGGTGCCCCGTACACAGACCCCGAATCTCGGCAGCTGTGCGGCCACACCTGCTCACCGCGTCAAAAACACGCCCCACGTCACGTAGTCTTCCGTCCGGCACAAAATACAGGACGAAGCGGCTTTTCTTTTGCGTATATAACAGCGTCAATTACGTTGTAGCGAATTACGGAACCACGTACGGCGAGGCCGCCATGAACGCTCTATCATCGAATCCAGGCCGCTTTCACTCCATCGCCGGCAGACTTGCGGTCGTCGCCATTCTCGCGACCACCACAGTGGGCTGTCTGCAGTCCACTGAACCCGATATCGACGACGCGCGTGACGGTCTTGGCGAATTTGAAGGCCAGATCGATCCCGGCGCGAACGTCATTCTTCTCAAGCAAGTCGAGGTCATCACCACCGACGGCATCCCCGTTCGGATCGAACTCGTGGGCCGCTTCGTGAGGCCGGCAACGGGATCCGGCGACGTGGCCATGGCCGTCGGCGTCCGAAACGTCGACCAACGTTCGTTGTACGCACCGGCCGAAATCGTCCTGAGCGGATTTCAGCCATCGTCCGTCGCCCCGGCCTGGGACAATCCCGATTGGACAACCTGCCCCGGCGACTCCACGCTTACGGTGGTCCCGTTTCCGGTCACCGATCAGTGCTTGTATGGCTACAACTACTCTGAATTGCTGGGCGCCGATAATGTCCTTACACCCGGCGAGCTATCCGGCGAGAAGCTGATTGTCTTCATGGATCCCGCCGGCGTTTCCTTTGCCTTTAATGTCCAGGCGCGATTCGGGCTAAGCCCTGACCGGCCGCGCATCGCAGGACTTTACTACTCCGACAACAACCGCAATGGCCACTACGATGACGGGGAGCCTCCGTTCGGAGGCGGATGGGTCCATGTTGCGGGTCCCGGTATCTCGGATCGGGTCGTTACTGTGGACGGCGACGGACGCTACGCTATCCCCGTACGTGAGACCGGCCTGTACAGCCTCTGGGCCATGCCGCCGCCGACCCTCGCACCCGTCGAACCCACCACGTCCAACCCGCTCGAGGTCGTGTTACTCGGGGGATCGAACGGAAACGTGCAGAGCTTCCTGCACGCCGACTTCGGCTGGACATACCCGCTGCAACTGCCACCCGTCTATTTCATCGAATCGACGGATAGCCTCTCGCTCGATCAATACGGAGTCGATGCCGTCAATCTGCACGCTCAAGTCCTTTCGCTCCGAGTCGGCTTCAGCGGATGCAGCCCGGATCACCCACTCAACCTGTATATGGTGGGTGGATTGATGGAGTCGTTCCCTCCTCAGGCACGATTGATCCTCGATCACGACGACCGCGGCGAACTCTGCGACGCCTACTTCGAACGAGACCTGGCCTTCGACCTGTGGCCAATCCTTCGAGTGGCAGCCGGACCGGATGGACAGGCCCCGCCCGTCATCATCCATTTCGAGGCGTGGGACGGACAGACGTATACGTTTGAGTTGAATCCGTAGGGCCACAAACGACTCGACGCGTACGGCGAACCGAATCAAGACTTGCGGCGACGTGCTTCAGGTACTCACGAATCAGCAGCGTTACCGCCGCCCCTTCACCGGTGGCGGACGCCATCTGCTTCCTACTTCCCCACCGAACGTCACCCGCCGCGAAGATGCCCGGCACGCTGGTTTCGAGTGCTCAATTGCTGGTTGTGCCATCGTGATGCCAACGGCTACTTAGAAGGTCGTCGGCTCGAATCGTTACGGCGACGGCACTAACTTGCACCGATCAGCGCTCCATGACCAACCAGAAAATCGTATGAGAATCAGCCTGCCGGCACTACTTCTATCCTGCATGATGTTCGCAGCCGCAGCCTGCGGCCAGGAACCACGGATGTCCACCGAAGACTACGAGCCACAGTCCACGCTCGTCGTTCCGCAGCATGAAGTCACGAAGGCCCGCTACCCGTTCATAGAGGTCCACAGTCATCAATGGGGCATGGCTGATTGGTCGGCCGGTCGTCTCGATACGCTCGTCAAGAACATGGACTCGCTGAATCTTGCGGTCCTGATCAATCTGAGCGGAAGGTCGGGCGAAGATCTGGTCGGCGCGGCAGAGAAAGTTCGCTCCACGTATCCCGGTCGCATTCTCCACTTCGCGAACATCAGCTTCGACGGAATCGACGAGCCGGACTGGGCCAAGCGTACAGTCGCGCAACTTGAACGAGATGTTGACCATGGCGCTGTCGGCCTGAAGATCTACAAGAGCCTCGGCCTGAGTGTCGTGGATTCAAACGGTGAACGTGTTGCGGTTGACGATCCACGGATTGATCCGGTCTGGAGAAAGTGCGGCGATCTCGGGATACCCGTACTGATCCACACGGCCGAGCCGGCCCCGCTCTTCGAACCACACGATCGATTCAACGAGCGGTGGCTGGAACTGAAGCAGCGGCCGGAACGGCATCGGCCGCCCGATCAGTATCCGTCGTGGGAGCAGATGATCGCCGAGCAACACAACGTATTCCGCAGGCACCCCGAAACAACTTTCATCAATGCCCACCTCGGATGGCTTGGCAATGACCTCGACCGCCTGGGACGACTCTTCGACGAACTCCCGAATGTCTACACGGAAACGGGTGCCGTCCTCGCGGAACTCGGTCGACAGCCGCGATCAGCCCGCGAGTTTCTGATCAAGTACAAGGACCGGGTGATGTTCGGCAAAGATGCGTGGGCGCCCGACGAATACCATGTCTACTTCCGGGCCTTCGAGACAGCCGACGAGTACTTTGACTACTATCGCGACCGGCACGCACACTGGAAGATCTACGGACTGGATCTGCCCGACGAAGTGCTTCGGCATCTCTACTACAAGAACGCGTTGCGACTGATACCGGGCATCGACGCGTCCCTGTTTCCTCAGGAATAGGCTGCTTCCTGCCGCAGTCCGCCCGGTTCGTAAAGCGAAAGCCAGATCACGTCGATACAACCTGACAAGATCACATTGTCTTGCGAAGGATCAAGATGCGCATACTCTCGGCTGCGATTCTTGCGATCGCTCTTGTCAGCGTCAGTGGTTGCGACTCGACCGGCAACGCGAGTTCGGAACTGGATGCACCAGTACTTCGCGGACCTGCGGAGTCCGCGAGCTTTCCCGCTCTGTCACTTGTGGAATTCTCCTGGGAGGCGGTCGACGAAGCAGCGTTCTACGAAATCGCGATCGAGTTCGACGACTATCCGTCGGCAAACGTCGGTGGACTTGTCTCCGACACAGTGCATGTTGACCAACTGACCGAATTGGGAGTTGCCAGATGGCGCGTGCGAGCACGCAATGTAGAGTCAGTTGGAATCTGGAGTGACACGCGAACCATGGACGTCGTCGGTACACGCGTTTCCGTTACGGGAGAATACAACCACCGATTTTCGACTGACGAAGCTACCGTCGGGCAGACTCTCGTAACGTCGTCGGATGAAGCGTTCGCGACCGTCTTGCTCGCCGCAATTCAAAACAGCGGCGCAACCGTCGGAGACCTGCGCGAAATTGCCGTCGAAGCCTTCGACGTGAGTATCGAGAATCCACCGGGCACCACTCTCGACGACTTCTCCGAGTGGAAGATGTTGCTGACGCGGACCCCGGACGAGGAGATCATCATGTCGATAACGGACCCGGCTCCCCCGCTGGAATCCTCTGCCGTTACATTTCAGCAACCGGCGAACTGGCTTTCGCTGGCCGCGAGCGCACAGACAGACGTCACGCTGTCACTTCGCACCAATCCCCGCACGCCGCGGTCAACGGACGTCCATGTAAAGGCGGTAATCCGGATGACCGCCGTCCTGAACCGCTAGTCGAGACCACCGCCTGTCGACAACTCCGAAGCGCTGTGCGCCAGAGCCAACTAATACGCCTGGTTCATAGCGGACGGAGTCAATCTCCATCCACGCGAGAGGGTTCGCGTGGAATTCCATACGACGTGTACCGATTCTGCAAAATCAGCCGCACGTCGCGCCATCTCCATAACCTCTCGCCTTGGTCTGACACCCTCAAAGAAGATGTAACGCCCATCGCTGGTGCGTCGACATTGTCTGCGAAGATGTCCTCGCGGCGCCTTAACGATAATCGTGTAATTCATCAATCGTACTCCAATGACGTCGCCAATAATGCCGTTTCGTACGAATCGAGTGCGTTTGTGTTACACGCTTGGCGGGGGCAAACCCTGTGCCCCGTACCACAGCCGGATCTCCCGCCCACGACCGCGCCCGGCCTGAACACAGGGAGCCCCACGCACAACGCACGCGGGGCTCCCTGCTACGAGATCTTTTCGACCGTTCTACTTCGCCTTGACGGTCATCGTCACGTCGAGCACCTCGTCGATGCGAACCTTCGACTCCATCAAGTGCGCCCGCATCGTCCGATCCAGCGAGGACGACTGCAGCGCCTGGCCGATGCGTCCCGACAATTCGGTCAGTTCAAGCCGGGCGAGCGACCTGGCATCTTCCGGGGCCGGACGCGACGTCGGCGTTGGTCGGACATCCAGCATGATGCGCGTCAAATGATCGACGTACATACGCTGCAAGTTGCGGCGGTAGCTGTTGGCCGTCCGCGGCGATGACGGATTCTGCACCTCGGTCCAGATTTCAGTCGTCAGCTTGGCCAGGAACTCCGACACGGTGTAAACATCTGCGGAAGACGTCCTCACTCCGTTATCGATCATCCTCGTTAACCGCCCGTTGTCCAGAAGCTGTCCCAGGATTTGAGCGTGCCCGCTCGCAACCATCGCATGAATCGGAAAGTCGACCGGCGTCGATGTGTATCCCGTACCCCAGTGGGACAGACGATTCGGTGCGAGCTTGTTAAGCAGCTCCGCATCGAATTCGAACGCATCCGCGTCAAACAGATTGTCGGCAATGAAGTCCATCACCTCTCTCTGCCGAGCCGCTGACACCGGAGTGAACGGATCCCTGGCATTCGGGTCGTTCTTGTGATCGCGGGCGAAGTACAGACCGCCGATCGTTTTCGTCAGCGGTACAGTGGAAAACACGCGCTCGAACACGAGTCTGCTTACCGCTCCGCGCAGACGTGAATAGGCGTCGCCGTCAGCAATCATCCGCTGTTCGATACGCGGCTGGATACGGGCAACCAGTTCACGGCGACTCTGCGCAAACGCCATGGGATCCCCTGACAGATCCCATGCATTTGAAGTGGGATCCACGCCCATTGGACCCAGATGCGTATCCTCGTCGGTGTTGTACGCCAGTAGTGGCTCCGCGGCCCGCGACGCTATGCGGCCGAGCATCATTTTTTCCTGTTCGGCAGGAACCGCCATGCTTCCAGAATCGCCGTTCGTCCCGCCCTGCACTACGGTCGGTGAGTATCCGTACTGTATGGCCCACACGTCGTAGGCGCCAACCTCGACATTGTTGTAGTGGCCCTGCTCGGACGGGTTGACCGCGATATTCGTCGGAATGTAATCCATCACCGAGGTGGCCAGACCGTTCTTCCGAACAAAGTCCTTGTCGTTCAGTCGATCGAACGGCACTGCTGACGACGATTTGAAGTTGTGCCTGAGTCCGAGCGTGTGACCCACCTCATGCATGATCAAGTCCTTCAGCGCCTCGCCAAGAACTTCGTCAGGTAAAGGCTTCGCACCGTCAACTACGCCCAGTGCTGCAAGCGCCGCATGCTGCAGACCCAGTTGATGACTCTTGCCCATTTCAGCAAGGCACATACGCTCTGCGATTCCCGGTGGAAGAAGCGTCTGGGCCTCCTCCGCCGCGCGGTACCTGTCGAACATGGTCTCGGGGGCTATCGACTGTGCATACTCGTTGGCCCAGCCACGAACGAACGTCGACGAAATAAGAATGTCGGCATTCAGCAGCTCGCCGGTGCGCGGATCACGTCTGTGATGGACCGATCGCATAGCCCATCGAGTGGGCGGCCGTCCATCGCACCGTCGAGTACCTGATATCTTCCGCGCTCCAGTTAACACTGTCGGGTGGCGCGTCTTTCGCAACGATCGCATTCTTGAATCCCGCCGCCTCGTAACCCTTGTTCCACGCTTCGATGCCCGCCTTCACGTACTTCCTGTACTCGTACGGCACACTCCGATCGATGTAGTAGACGATCGGCTTGACCGGTTCGGATATCTCCGCGGTCGGATCCTTCTTCTCCAGGCGCCACCGATTGATATACGCTACATACGGCGAGTACTCGCGATCGCGGGAGAAGTCCTTGACGGCATCCAGGAAGTAGCCAACGCGATCGTCGCCGAGACGCGGCGTCATCGGATTCTCGGGCAGATCGAAAATCGAATAGCGTACGCCCACCGGAATAGATCTGAAGTCAGACACCCCCGCCGAACTTGCCGCCGGAGGATCATTCGCCTTCAGTGTGAGAAGCGCATCGATCTCGACGTTCTTCGGAAAGCCCTGAACAACATCTACATAGCTCCGGCTCTTGTCGAACGATACCGGTTTCTTGTTGAAGTACGGTTTGACCTGATCCGCGAGTCTGGCATAGTCAGAAACGAAGAAACTGGTTGCATCAATCAGGAGGGCTTTGCTTGCACTGTCTTCGCTGGCGATGTCGAACGCAGACACAATCGAGTTGCCCCGGTTGTCGTTCAGCGAGTTCTCCATCGGTGAGCCCTTGGCAGCTTTCAGACGGTGATTCACATGAACCAGGTAGATCTTATCGCCATGACGCTCAAAGCGCATGAGTCTGGTGTCGCTCAACGGAAGGCCGTCGTGCAGGTTGAAAACGCCCACTCCGCGAGAGAAGTGCATCACAAGACCGAATTCCTTGTCCAGTCGAGCAGGCGGAATCTCGACGTACAACGTGTTGTCACGTTTGAGATGGGTCTTGAAGAATCCGTCCGTTGCCTTCGTGTCCTCCAGAACATCCTTCCACGGTTTGAACGGCGGCTTCTTGTCGTCCTTCTTCGCCGAAGATCCGTTACTCTTCGATGACGAAGTCTTCTGAGCGGTGTCGCCCGTAGGTGACACATTCACTGTAGTGCAACCGGTAACACCGATCACGAGCGAAAGAACGGACTGTCGTAAGTAGTCCTCATAATTCCTTGTGCAGAGTGGATGAGTGTGACGTGACGAGCGGCGACGGGAGCCTCTCGCCATCGAACGAGATGGTTAAGATCAGCGGTACCCTGTCATGCGCAGGTCACCTACAGGATTCCCGTCAACGGAAAGCCGTCCGGAGAGCGTGTCACCATCGACCTTTCCGGAATAAAGAGCCCGGTTGCCGGTTGCCGGATCCACAAACTCGATGCGGAACGTGTTGATGACGACAGATCCTTCTACACGGATCTGACCCTTCATGGGCTCCTGCTCCGGAAGGTACCTGGTCCTCGAGCCCGCCCCCGAGAGTTGACCGCGGTTCGACTTGATGTCGACAAGCAGACTGTCAGTAAGCGAGCGACCTGTGCCGTCGAACAGCGTGTAGGCCCCGGTCCAGTGACCCGACAGATCCGCCGGCAGGACAGGCTCCCGCGGCGCTTCGCATGAAGAACAGGAGGACAGTGTCAGCGCCACAATACCTGCGAGGAGAGTGGCACGTGCGGGTGGCTGGAGAACGCGCATGTGGGCTACGGGGCTAATCGGTGCAATGTAGGTCGAACGACTCTAAAATCAACCTGATTCGGCCATACGGCCACGGTTCGTGAATAAATGGAAGAGTTCTACCGATGCATACGGGTGCTCCGGAACCGTTCGATCCGGACACGTTTCTACGCTCTAGCGCTCTATTCGGACAAGAACTCACTTTATTCGGTCGGTACACATGGCAGGCGTAATTGGTCATCTCCTTGTCTTGACGGCTTTTGTGGCGTGCGGCCTTGCCGGCGTGGCCTATTACCGGTCCACGAAGGACCAGTTATCCACGCACTGGCGGCGAACCGCGCGAGCGGCCTGGGTCGCCATGACCGTCGGTTCCATTGTCGCGTTCGCGATCC
The DNA here is from genome assembly GCA_963768565.1 of Rhodothermales bacterium. GTDB lineage: Bacteria > Bacteroidota > Rhodothermia > Rhodothermales > JABDKH01 > JABDKH01. The sequence continues at coordinate 95,784 of CAVYIO010000023.1, read as the reverse complement.
TTGGCTACCTGGTCGTGACACACCAGTTTCAATACGGTTATGTCTACGAGCATTCGTCGAGATCTCTGCCCGTTCAGTATCTCATATCGTCGACGTGGGCCGGCCAGGAAGGATCCTTCCTGCTGTGGATCATCATGAACAGCTTCGTCGGACTCGCGCTGATGCGATGGGCGAAAGATTACGAAGCCACGACCATGACCGTTGTGGCAGTGTGTCAGCTCTTTTTGATCTCGATGATCGTCGGTCTCAAGATCGGTGCCGTACCGATCGGTGCCTCTCCGTTCACCCTTCTTGCGGACAAGTTTCCCGACGCGCCGATGCTCAAGGCGGGACTCGTGCCCGCAGACGGGAGCGGCCTCAACGACCTCCTCCAGAACTACTGGATGGTGATTCATCCGCCCACCCTGTTCGCCGGCTTTGCGGCGATGATTGTGCCCTTTGCCTTCGCCGTCTCCGCGATGTGGAAAAAGCGCTACACCGATTGGGTGAAGCCGGCCCTCCCGTGGGCGCTGGGTGCCGTGGTGATCCTCGGAATTGGAATCACCATGGGTGGATACTGGGCGTACGTCACGCTGTCCTTCGGCGGATACTGGGCATGGGATCCGGTCGAGAACTCCTCGCTCGTTCCATGGATAATCGGCATCGCCGCGGTCCACACGATGATCATCCAGAAGCGGAGCGGGACCAGCCAGAAGGCCGCGATCTTCCTGAGTATCCTCGCTTACATGTTCGTCGTCTATTCGACATTTCTGACGCGGAGCGGAATCCTGGGCGACGTGTCGGTTCACTCCTTCGTCGATCTTGGACTCTACAACCAATTGCTCTTGTGGATTCTGACGATGGGAGTCATGGGCTTCGGCCTCTTTGCCTATCGCTGGAAGGAGCTGCCGAAACCGCGACAGGAGCCGAGCTTGTTGTCCCGCGAGTCGATGATCTTTATCGGTGCGATGCTCCTGTGCGCCATTGCTGCAGTTGTCATTCTGGGCACGAGCGCGCCCATACTCGGAAATGTCTTTCGCGACAACCCTTCTACCGTACCGATCTCGTTCTACAACAAGTGGTCCCTCCCGCTGTCGATCGGGTTTGTCTTTCTCGCCGGGCTGGGCCAGCTTTTCTGGTGGAACAAGATGTCCGTCGAAAGCGCCAACAAGGTGCTGGTGAAGCCTGTGGTGCTGGCGGTCGTGAGTACCGTCCTGGTCCTGATGCTGACGCCGTTTGTCGAGCGCAGCGCGCAGGTCGTCGCACAGAGTCCAGCGCTAAGCATGGTGCAGGCCGGATTGTTTGACGGACTCGGAAGCTTCTGGCAGACCTATGGATTCGGGCTGTTGATGCTGATGCTCGTCTTCGTCGCCTTCTTCGCGTTGTACGGGAACGGGATGGTCATGTGGCGAATCGGTCGTGGTAACCCCCGGCTTGCTGGTGGTGCGGTCGCACACGTCGGCTTCGCCATACTCGTGCTGGGTATCGTGGCGTCCAGCGGGTTCAGCCGTTCGATTTCTGCCGATCCAACCTCAGGTACGGGCCGCAGCAACTTCGTCGTCAATCTAGGACAGACAGCTCGCGTGGCGGGATATGAAATGACCTACGTCGGCACGGAGACCAACGAAGAAGGACGGCCGGTCTACCTTCTCGATGTGAAGGACCCGTCAGGTGACAGCTACAGACTGAAGCCTGTCGTCTACCATAGTACCAGTGAGCAGTGGATCCAGCACCCCGACCTGCGGCTCGGCGTCAAGCAAGATCTCTTCGTAGCGGTTTCGCCTGCTGCCATGTTCGACGAAGGCGACGGAGCCAATCAGGTCCAGTTGGGCAAGAATGACTCGACGGTCGTTGGAGACTACATGGTGTACTTCTCGGGATTCGATCTCGCCTCCGACGATCAGCACTCCGAGACACAGGAGATCGTCGTGGGCGCGTCACTCCAGATCACCAACCTGGCGACGAAGGAAGTCCGTTCCGTCAAACCGCTCTACATCGTCGACCCCGACAGAAGTGTCCGCTTTGAACCGGCCAGAATAGAAGATTGGGACGTGGGCTTCACGTTCATCGGCATGAATGTCGACACCGGGGCAGTCCAGTTGGAAGTTGAGGGCGTCGCGTCGGCTCCTGAAGACTGGCTCGTGGTACAGGCATACGAAAAGCCGTTGATCAATCTCGTCTGGATCGGAATCATCATTCTCTCGCTTGGTTTCGTGATGGCGATGTACCGTCGCGCCGGTGATCTCAAGATCGCCTAGCAAGGGCTCGTCGAGGTAGCAACGCCTTCGGCCCGGACCTTGCGCGGTGGTTGGTTATATTTCCTGCACTATTGTGTGCAGCGCAGCCAGCCACAGCGCAATCCCCTGAGCCATGGCGGTCACTTTTCTGTCCGAGAGCATCCAGTACCTGAAGGGTATTGGACCCACCAGGTACGACGTGTTGTCTCGTGCCGGAATCCGGACCATGAGGGACCTGCTGCAGAATTTTCCGCGGCGTTACCTCGACCGATCGTCCATCGTACCGATTCGAAACCTGACGGAGGGTGGTGATGCGGTGACGGTCGTGGGAACCGTGCTGGCCGCCGGTGCCATCCCGGGGCGGCGTGGTCGACGTTTCGAAGTCACATTCGAAGATGAGGACGGGGCCCGGGCGAAGTGCGTCTGGTTCCAGCAAGTCGCGTGGGTCAGCCGCGTGTTCAGCGTCGGTGATCGCGTCGCGTTCCACGGGAAGCCTCAGAAGTACGGACGATTTCTGTCGTTCTCGCATCCGGATTTCGACAAACTCGATGAGGAAGGACCCGCCCTGGACACGGGGCGCATAATCTCTCTCTACCCCGGCAGTGCGGCGCTGCAGAAGGTGGGGCTGACCAGTCGGGCGATGCGGCGATCCATTTATGGGCTCTTCCGCGATCACGGAGAGAAGATCCCGGAAATCCTTCCGCCTTGGATCCGATCCGATTACGGACTCATCGAGGGACGGGTGGCACTCCGGGCGGCCCACTTTCCGAAATCACATGCCGAGCTTGAATCGGGAATACGGCGGCTCAAGTTTGAAGAGCTGTTCTTCATCCAGTTGATGCTTGCACTTTCCCGGCAATCACGAAAGGAGATACCGGGTCCGCGCCTGGATGCCGGCGGGACTCTTGCCAAACGGTTCATCGAGGATATCCTGCCGTTCTCGCTCACGGCCGGCCAGCGAGCTGCTCTGGAAGATATCACGGCAGATACGACCTCCGGACATCAGATGAACCGGCTGATCCAGGGCGACGTCGGGTGCGGCAAAACAGTTGTCGCAGTTGCGGCAATGCTGCTTGCGGTCGACAGCGGATTTCAGGCCGCGTTCATGGCTCCCACCGAGATCCTCGCCGAGCAACACTACGGGAATCTGGTGCGATACCTGCATCCGCTCGGCATTCGAACGGATCTGCTTCTGGGGCGACACACGAAGAAGGAAAAGGAGACGATCCTGGCGCGAGCCAAAACCGGCCAGTCCAACGTTCTCGTCGGTACACACGCACTCATTCAGGATACGGTGGACTTTCGGTCGCTTGGTCTGGCGGTCGTAGACGAGCAACACCGATTCGGTGTGATGCAGCGCGCGAAGATGCTCGCAAAAGGCGACAGTCCCCATGTCCTTCTGATGACCGCCACACCCATTCCGCGGTCTCTCGCGATGACACTGTACGGCGATCTTGAAGTGTCGGTAATCCGCGATCTTCCACCCGGGCGAACCCCCGTCGACACACAGCTCTACTTTGACAATCGGCGAGACGACGTTTATCTGTTTCTGCGATCACAGATCGAGGCGGGGCGACAGGCTTATGTCGTGTATCCGCTCGTTGAGGAAAGCGAGAAGCTGGACCTCAAGGACGCTCAGACAGGCCACGAAAAACTGCAGGCGATCTTCCCCGACAGTCGCGTTGATCTCATTCACGGTCGCATGAAGGGCGAGGAAAAGGACGCCGCCATGCAGCGTTTCAAGGCGGGAAAGACTGACATCCTGGTCGCGACGACGGTGATCGAAGTAGGCGTCGACGTGCCGAACGCCACCGTCATGGTAATCGAGCATGCGGAGCGTTTCGGCCTGAGTCAGTTGCATCAACTCCGAGGCCGTGTGGGCCGCGGATCAAGCAAGAGCTACTGCGTTCTCATGGCCGACTACAAGCGTTCGGCAGAATCTCGCGAACGGCTCCAGGCCATGGTCGACACGACGGATGGATTCAGAATCAGCGAAGTGGACCTGAGAGTTCGCGGCGCCGGCGACTTCTTCGGGACGCGGCAGAGCGGACTTCCAGATCTTCGAATCGCCGACCTCGTCGCAGACCTCGACATTCTTGAGGAGGCCCGCGAAGCAGCCACGAAGCTGCTGACACAGGATGCATTTCTGGGTCAGCGGCAGCATCACGACGTGCGTGATTACTTCGAGCAGTTCTACGCCCAACGGGGAATGAAGCTTGCGCGTGTCGGGTAGAGGTGGCGCAGCCGCTCAGTGAACGTAGCTTCCCGCGTTGACGTCGATCGTACTACCCGTAGCGTGGTCCGCGAGACCGCTGGCGAGGAAGGTCACAATGGTCGCGACGTCGTCCGGCTCTGTAAGTGTGTTCAGCGCAAGGTCGTCGACGACGTACTGTTCTCCATACTCATCTATGACGTCCTGGGCCATGGCGGTCCGGGTCCAGCCAGGTGCAACGTTGAAGGCGAGGACACCCTGCCGGCCGAAGGCCCGGGCGATGGATCGCGTAAGCGCCACCACGCCGCCCTTCGACGCAGCATAATCCATGTACTCCTTCGTGTCACCACGAAAAGCCGCTCGGGACGATATGTTGATGATGCGTCCGCCACCCCGCGCAATGAAATGTTGAATCGCAAGTCGGCAGAGTAACGTGACCGACTTCAGATTGACATTCAGCGTCGTGTCCCACGCTTCCTCCCAAGCACGACCTGTTTCTGTCTCGTCAACGCGGACGGCCACGCCGGCATTGTTCACGACAATATCCAGTCCGCCGAAAGCAGCGACAGCATCGTCGAACAAACTGCGAACCTCGTGCATTTCCTCCAGATCTGCTCGAAAGATCTCCGATCCGGGCAGCCGTTGCGCAAGCTCCTTGACCTCCGCCTCGCCCGATCGATAGTGCAGCCCGACGCGTGCACCGGCCTCGCCCAGCCGAAGCGCGATGGCCGCGCCAATGCCTCTCGATGCCCCCGTGACCAGGGCGTTCTTACCGTTCAGATCAATATGCATTCCAACGTCCGCTTCATGGCGTGGAGGACGCCTGCTGTCGAAGGCCGCTGACGGACCAACTCTCTACGCTGGATTTGGACGGCAGTTTAGCCGATACGGACCGTGCGCCCGCACCTTCGGCCTTCGAAAATGAATCCGCCGGTCGCCGCCAGATGGGTACGGAGGAGCAAGGCTCACCGTACATAACCTTTCGGGCGACCTGTTTGAGCTCGCGCGCAGCCAGCAGATAGGCATTCTCCGGCACTGTTTCGCTTCCGCAGCCTTTTACGACAACGATCGCATCCTGATACCTGCTCCAGTCGAGTGAGTCGAGTGCCCGGGTAAACTGATCGCGAATGAGATCGATTCGTGTCCCCACGGCCGTGCTCACGGCAATGCCTTCGAGGCGTGACGCAATCAACATGTATGCCCACGTCGGAACGATCGCGTCGGTGGTGCAACCGATCGCCACATGGGCGTCTGCAAACGACTTCCAATCGTATTCCTTGACCGTCGCGCGGAACGCCTTTTCGCGTAACACCAGCCCCTCAATCAGAAACTCGGAAATGTCCAACTCACGAACAGGCCGGCCATCCCACAGGTCTTCGAGGTTCAGTACCTCGATCTCGCTATCGGCCACCTTGTTTACAATGGGTTCCATATCGGTCGGGTCAGGGTTGCGCAACGGGCGAAGGAGCGGTCGTGCGGACCTTCCGGTACGCTTCCACGACCATTGTGATCGCCGTATCGAGTTGCTCGTCGGTCGTGAACCGGCCAAGACTGAAGCGAATGGTCGCAAGGGCATCGGAGTCCGAGAGACCAATCGCCTTCAAGACCCTGCTCGGCTTTCCGGTTCCACTTGCGCACGCACTGCCCGCAGACAACGCGAGCCCGCGGAGTTCTGTGAGCAGGTTGGCTGCACGGACTCCCGGGAATGTCAGACTTGATGTCTGTGGAAGTCGGTCTTCGCCTGACGCATTAACACGCAGGCCGTCAATCGCTGATTGCAGTTCATTCTCCAGCCGGTCGCGCTGGATCCGGTGTCTCGCGGCGTCGACCTCAAGCCTGTTCCTGGCAACAGACGCCGCCGCGCCGATGCCGACAATACCTGGTACGTTGAGTGTACCGGAGCGCAGACCGTCCTCCTGACTGCCGCCATGGAGTAGCGGCCGCACTCGTACGCCCGGCCTCGTCCACAATGCACCCACGCCTTTGGGTCCGTAGAACTTGTGCGCGCTGCACGTCAAAAGGTCCACGCTATCGACCGAGACGGGGACCTTCCCGACCGCCTGGGTCGCGTCCGTGAGAAAGAGGATACCTCGTTCGCGTACGGCCCTCGCGATCTCTTCAATCGGATGAATTGAGCCGATCTCGTTGTTCGCCCACATCACCGCAACGAGTACCGTGTCCTCCGACATCGCATTCTCGACATCCTTGCGGCTCACGAGCCCATTGGCGTCGACGGGTAGATACGTTACGCGGACTCCATCCCGTTCCAGCGACCGACATGATTCGACAACGGCGCTGTGCTCGGCGACGGTCGTGACGATGTGCCTCTGCCCCCGGGACGACGGCTCGACAACGCCCTTGATCACGGTGTTGAGCGATTCGGTGGCACCCGACGTAAACGTGATACGCTCGGGATCGGCACCGATCAACTCAGCTAACTCCTCCCGGGCGACCTCGACGGCCTCATCTGCCGCCCACCCGTATGCGTGCCCCTTGCTTGACGGGTTTCCGTAGTGCCGATCAAAGAAGGGCGTCATACGATCGACGACCGCGGGATCAACCGGCGTAGTGGCGTTATAGTCGAGGTAGATCAGATCCATAGTATTCAAGTCCCGGAGAACCTACCGTTGCTACTGCGCGGATATCGGCTCGTTCCGCGGGGCAGTCCTGCCGACTAGAGGCTGGTTTTAATGCCGATTGCGAGGCGGCGAGGTAGACCCGGACGTATGCCTGCGGGCCGCCGTGCTGCAACATACTCGACGTCCGTCAGATTGAGTACACGTCCCACCAGCCGAACGCGACGGCTGACACTGTAGCTCGCAGCGACATCCATCGTCAGATGAGCATCCGTCGACTGGCCGCCGATATACTCCCCCTGCGCCGCATTCGTCCGCATCTTGCCCATGTACGTCCCCGAGAGATCGATACTGAATCGACGGGTCTCCAGGCCGAACGACGCGCCGAACTGATGACGTGGCACGTAAGGCAGATCATCGCCCGCACGTACGGTCGCCCACGGCTCGAAATCGCTTTCGAAGCTGTTCTGGAATTGCGCCGACGTAAATGTATAGTTCGCACGAATCGGGAAGGAATAACCGCGACGCGATCGCATCCCGAGATCGTAGGCCGCTGACAATTCCCATCCATGAACGTCGACGGCTCCGCCATTGAACTGATTGGTCGTACCGTCACCGCCGCTGGCCGCGAGATCAGCCCCGAGGAGATTACTGTAGTCCGTGTAGAACAGCACGGCCTCGGCCTGCAGCATGCCCTTCAGGAGTCGGCCGCCCAGCTCATAGTTCAGACTTGATTCAGGTCGAGTGCCGTCTCTGGAATCCGGTGGCGCAAATCCACGGTGCACCCCCGCAAAAGCGTGAAGGCCGCCAGCGATATCAACATCCAGACCGACGCCGGGAATCCATGAGTCGACTGAATTCGCGCGTCTGGAAAGATCAATCCCCGTGCGCATCACGTCATCACGTCCGTAGTCAAGTCGTCGGAGCGACACATGCTCGTAGCGGATCCCGGGGACAAACGTCAGTCGGCCGTAGACCAGGCGGTACTGGAGAAATCCCGACGTCGCGCGTGCCCGCTCCACCCTGTTGCTCTCACTTCCGGGAATGCCTTCGAGTGTCTGTACCATGATCCCGTCGGCCATCCGGTATTGATCGTTCCACTGGAATCGATCGATCTCGTCCTCGTGGACCCTGATCCCCAGCTCAAACTCATGTCGGGTTCGACGCGTCGCGAGACTAACGCCGACGATCGATTGCACGCCGCGGGCGTAGTAGGATCGATTGTTCGCCTTGACTACGAGGGCGTCGTCGTTCTCGCTGGTCGAACCCTGGAGTATGTCGATTTCGTCGATGTAGTAAGACGGATTCGTCAGGACGTCGCCGATGCGAACCGCCGCCGCACCGTCGACTGATCTGACCGCATCCAATTTGTACCAGTTGCGTGAGAAATCCGTTCGATACAATGTGGTTGTCACATCAACGGCCGCAGAGGCTCTGATAACGTGTCGCGCAACAACCTGTGACTGTTCCGTTGACATCCGGTCCGCCTGTGACGCCGCGTATCGACGACTCGGCGACACCGCAAAATCTGCGTCGGTCAACCCGAGATACGTCTCGTCCGACGATTCAGTGGCCCGCCCCAGTTTTACCGTAACCTCCTGATAGACCCGGGCATTTGAATCGGTCGACAAACGGATCTTCCCAAGGTAGTCGCGCTTCTCAAATCCGCTGTTGCCGCCGCCGTCGATCTGCTTGAAGCCGTCGGTGCCACTCTGGTACGTCTCGAGGAGAAAGCCTGCGTGCTTGGAGGATGTGCCGATGTTTGCTCGCACGACGTGGCTGTCGTCTCCACCTGCCAGAAGGTCGAATCGACCTGAAAGTTGAGACGGTATCTGGGTCGATACCAGGTTCAGCGCTCCTCCCGTCGTGTACGGCCCGTACTTGATCTGGCTCGAGCCCTTCCGGACTTCGACCGCCTGCATTCTGCCAACCGTCGGAAAGTAGTATGCGGCCGGAGCAGCGTAAGGAGCGGGAGCGATCAGGACGCCGTCTTCCATGACGGTGATCTTCGAGCTGCGCTCCGAGCCGGAACCTCGAAGCCCTATGTTGGGGCGAAGACCGTAGCCGTCTTCCTCCTGGATGTTGACGCCGGGAACCCGACGAAGCACGCGGCCGACATCGCCATAGTCGAAGCGCTCCAGTTCCATGGGCGAGATGAAGTGCGCCGACCCTGGAAGTGACTCAATTCCTTTCAGTCCGCCGGTGAGCATCACCCGCTCCACAACGATCTCGGGAATCTCGAGCCAGTGCGAATTGAGCAGGAAATCGAGACGCGCGACCTGTCCTTCGTGGACTGTTACCGTAAGCTGGACGTCGCGGTATCCAAGCATCGACGCGCCAACCGTGTATTCTCCCGCGGGTACTCCGAGAATGCTATATCGGCCGTTGATCGCGGACGAACCGCCGGCCTGCGTCCCGACTACCGTAACATTTGCGCTGGCCAGCGGTGCGTGGGAGGCAGCATCGATCACGCTGCCCTCGATCGTGCCCGTCTGGGCCCGGCAGGGATGGGCGTCAAGCAATGCGAAGAAGGCGGCTGCGAAGCCGACAGATGCGAACGCAATGCGGGTTTTCACGTCCTGAGAAGCCTTTTATCATTCTTATTTAGACTGAATCTACATAAAGTTGAGGCTGGCGTCTACAGATTTGCGTCGACTTCGTTACGTTTCAACAAACATCGACTTGCACCGTGAATCGTACTTCCACATCCAGGCTGATCGTTCGGCCCGTGCAATCCGACCACGAATGGGAGATCGCACGGCAGATTCGGACCACGGTCTTCATTATCGAGCAGGAGTGCCCGCCGGAGGAGGAGTGGGACGAATATGACGAGGTAAGCCGGCACCTTCTGGCGTGGCTGGAGTCCGCGGCGATCGGGGTGGCGCGCTGGCGTACCTCATCCCATAACGAACGGGTTGTGGCAAAGCTTGAACGATTCGCGATCCTGCCTGCGCACAGGGGTCGAGCATATGGTCGGGAATTGATCCGACAGACCATGGAGGACGCCCGGCGCGCCGGATTTACAGAGCAGGTGGTCCACGCGCAGACCTATCTGGAGGACCTTTACCGGAGTTTCGATTTTGTCCCGGAAGGTGAAACTTTCATGGAAGCGGGTATACCGCATGTGAAGATGGTACTTGCGCCGCGCTCGGGTTCATGAACGAGGAACCTACCGGAAGCCCAAGTCATTGATACGCACTGGCCTCGCCGCGTTCGTCTAGGGGTCCAGGACGCCGCCCTCTCACGGCGGTAACACGGGTTCAAATCCCGTACGCGGTACCATGACGCTCGACCGGGATCTTCCCGGCCGGGCGTTTCCTTTTCGACCCGCCGTATCGGCCGGCCCATGGCACACCGGCACGTCCCCGTCTGAGTTACCCGCAAAAGAAAAGGGCGCCCATGCGGGACGCCCTTTTTCACACATTCGGCGACCAGACTAATCCTCCTTCTTCTTCGGAAGTGCCGCCTTCACAAGCACATTGTCGATCAGGCCGTAGTCCTTTGCCTCTTCCGAACTCATCCAGTAGTCGCGATCCGAATCGCGCTCGATGTCTTCGATCGGACGACCCGAATGCTTCGCGAGAATCTCATGCAGACGGTGCTTCGTCTTCAGAATCTCCGCCGCCTGAATCTGTATGTCGGATGCCTGTCCCTGCGCCCCGCCCATGGGCTGATGGATCATCACCCTGGAGTTGGGAAGGCCGGCACGTTTTCCCGTTTCACCGGCGGCAAGCAATACCGCGCCCATGGACGCGGCCAGGCCAACACAGATAGTCGCAATCGGGCATGAAACGTATTGCATCGTGTCGTAGATCGCCAGCCCCGCATACACGCCGCCACCGGGCGAATTGATATACAGGTTGATATCTCGCTCGGGATCCTCACTTGCCAGATACAACAGCTGCGCCACCATCAAATTCGCAATCTGGTCATTCACCGGAGTACCCAGCATGACGATACGCTCCTTCAGCAAGCGACTGAAGATGTCGTAGGCACGCTCACCGCGCGTCGTTTGCTCGACCACCATCGGGACGAGCGCTGACATCGGAGCATCCTGAAACGGTCCGCTGTAAATCTCGGACGGTATCGATGTCAGGCTTTTCGTGAACTTTACAAAATCATCTACCATGGGACACTGTGGGATTAGGTGTCTGGGAAACCGGTTGCGGAAGCGATGCAAACCGTTCGGGCGTCTGTTGCAATGTTACTTCTTTTTGTTCTTCTTCGCAGCTTTCTCGATCTCTTTCTCGAATGCCTTTCGGTCCTTTTCCACAACTTTGAACTTGCTCAACAGGAAGTCAATGACTTTCTCCGTCATCAGCCGCTGGTCCAGCTGCTCCATGAGACCATCGATCGAACCGTAGTACTGGCGAAGCAGATCGGTGCTGATCTCCCCACCCGCCGCTGACTTTTCGAAGAACTTTTCTCGATCCTCATCCGCAACGGCAAGATCTTCGTCACCAACGATCTTGTCCTTGATGAGCATCCATCGAGCCTGATAAATGGCTTCGTCCTTTCGTGATTCCCGGAAAGCGTCCTCATCGAAGCCCTCGGGAAGGGAGTCGCCGCTGTTCTTCCGGACCTCCTCTACGAATGAATCCAGATACATCTCGATGACGGATTCGGGCACGTCAATCAGATTGGCCTCGACGATGGTCTCGACCACCTTCGTTTCGAGAAGCTCCTTTGACTGCTGGTCCCAGCTGTTTTGCAGACGTTTGGTTACCTGCTCGCGAAGTTGATCGACCGTTTCGGCCTGCCCTTTTGTGGCGGTCTTGACAAACTCGTCGTCCAGTTCAGGAAGGTCCTTCCGCTTGATTTCCTTGACCGTCAATTCGTAGGCAACTGGATCACCGCCCTCATCATCAGGAATCGTGATCCTGACAGTTCCTCCCGGCGCCGCACCCAGCAAGGGCTTCCGAAACTCCTCCCGGAGGCGCTGATCTCCCAGATAGAACGTAACGTCTTCCCTCTTCTCTCCGATGAGCGGTGTACGTGTCTCCGGGTCGAGCTTTTGGAGATCAACAAGAACGAAGTCGTCGTCGCCGACTTTGTCATCCACCGGGACGAGGTCGGCCTCAGAGTCCCGAAGATGTTCTATGTCGTGATCCACTTCGTCATCTGCAACCTGGTGCGAGAGCTTCGACACCGATACTCGTTTGGGATATACGACTTCAAACTCGGGCCGAACGCCAAACCGTATCACGGCGTGCAGATCGCCGTCCATCTCATATTCCAGAGTCGTGATCTTTGGCTGGCCAAGCACCTTGTGCTCACCGGGTTGCATGACTTCCGACTCGTATGTCTGCTGGATGGAGCGCTCCGCCAGGCCGTACGCGATGGCCTTGCCGTAGAGCTTCTTCACGAGCGACGTCGGGACCTTCCCTCTGCGGAATCCTTTGAGGTTGGTTCGGGTGCGCTGGTTGCGAAGCTCGGCCTGGAAATCCTCGGCCAGGTCTTCGGGTCCGGCATTGATCTCCAGGTCGTACTCGACGGGCGTAACCTGCTTGATGGAGGTCTGCATGCTATTCGAAGGTCTCTGGCGGGCGAGTCACCAGCGGGTACCGCTGCTGGGCCTGCGTGGTTTGCGGAAGCACTGTGAGACTTGTCAACACCGAAAAGGTGTCATACTGCATCCTGATTTCACATTGCTGAGACGCAGAATGGCTCTAATCCGATCGGTCCGGGACGGAGGATGACGCGGGTCAGAGAAGTGACATCGTGGCCGGCGGGATGGGAATGACGTACTGCTTTTCCAGCACATCCTCGTGCACGCCGAATTGGCCGGTCCCCCGGAAGTCGACCGCCACGAAAGGACCCACGACACGTTTGACCTCCCCGATGCCATAGTAAACCGGGGAAGGTCCGTAGTAGACCAACTGGCCCTCGTCGAGACACTTTCCGATGCGTGCGCGACGATGAAACGCCGGAATCGCCGGAAGCAATTCGAGCCTGTACGGGCTGTTATTGTTATGATCTGAGCCGTTCAACATGGTGCACGAATATAGCACCAACGTCAGTCCGGGTTCCATGATCACGGTTTTTCGACAAATGCCCGGTCCGCAGTTTGATCTTTTCGCCTTCAGAACTTGTGATGGTTCCGATCTGTTGGGTATAATAGTTTCGGGTTGGTCGTATCCCAGCGATGGCAACTCAACCGGACTCACCTCACCATACCGGCGGACTTCACCCCAGCGCCCTATCTGATGACGAACTCCACCAAAATCATCGACCGGCAGATCGGACGCAATTGCGAGCTATTTGCCCAATCGATCGGTTTGATCGAGACGATCGAGGGACGCTACCCGTACATCCGCATTCTCATCGACCTCATTGAGCAGGCTCACCCTGAGTTGAATCAGGCGCCGCAGAAAGACCGCAAGATCGCGCATTTCATTTTCACGATGAGCAAGGGCACGATTGAGATGGACGAGGCGAGCGAGGTTGTCAAGGTCAGGGACGAAGAACGCGGGTTCTTCTACGACTAGCCGGCGGTGGCCCGGCAACGCTATGTGACGCGTTCAGGGTTGTCACGTACGAAGCTCTCCCAGTTGACATGCTTGCCTTTCTCGCCGACCTGCCCGCGATGTGCATGACACAGTCCGACGGCCAGTGCGTCCGAGGCATCGAGGGCCATCTCCCCGGCTGCATCGGTTATCGACAGGATCGACCGGACCATGTACCAGACCTGCTGCTTGCTCGCGTTGCCGTTACCCGTGACTGACTTCTTGACCTCCTTCGGCGTGTACTGGGCAACCGGAATCTGACGGTTCAGTGCCGCCAGAATGGCTGAGGCCTGGGCGCGACCCAGTTTCAGCATGGACTGCGGGTTGCGTCCGTAGATCGGCATCTCTACGGCACATTCGTCGGGCGTGCACCGCTCGATCACCGCCGTCACGCGATCGTAGATGTTCTTTAGGCGGAGGTGATGATCCGGTGTGCTGTCCAGTCGAAGGGCTCCATATTCGATCACCTTCTCACCGCCTTCCGTTACTTCGACGACGCCATAACCTGTGTACCGTGAGCCGGGGTCAATGCCAAGAATGATCATCGGTACTGGCCGTATGGTTGGCGTTTACGCAATAGCGGCGATCGTTTCGTCGTCCAGTTCGAGTGTGGAGTAGACGGCCTGCACATCCTGGTGGTCTTCGAGCTTTTCCAGCATGGAAGCCACCTTGCGTGCCTGATCGGGTTCCAGAGAGACGGTGGTGGTCGCGATGCGCTGGAGTCCGGCCTCGACCGGTTCAATATTCGCAGCGTGGAGAGCGGACTGTACGGCTCCAAAATCTTCTACGTTCGTCGTGACGACAAATAGATCGTCATCCCTGGCCAGGTCTTCGGCTCCGGCCTCCGCGACCAGTTCGAACAGCTCCAGTTCGTCGCGTCCCTCGGCTTCGATCTCGATAATTCCCTTGCGGTCAAACAGGAAGGCGACATTGCCGGACTGGCCGAGGCTTCCGCCAGCTTTGCTGAACAGGCTGCGCAAATCGGCAACTGTGCGGTTCGTGTTGTCGGTCAGGGCGTCGACGAAGACCGCGACGCCGTAGGGGCCGTAACCCTCGTAGGTAATCTCGACGTAGTCGTCGCCTTCGATCTCGCCCGTGCCACGCTTGATCGCACGTTCGATGTTGTCCTTCGGCATGTTCTCGGCTTTGCCGCGATCGACGGCCAGCGCAAGCCGGGCGTTCATGCCTGCGTCCCCGCCACCCTCGCGAGCGGCTACCATAATCTCACGGGTGATCCGGGCCCAGGATTTCGATTTCCGTGCGTCGGTTACCGCCTTCTGTCGCTTAATCTTAGACCATTTATTGTGGCCGGCCATATTCTCTGCAAGATGTCTATGATCCAGATGCCGGCCGTCAGCCTGGCCGGGACTCCTGCTAACATACGAACCGGGATGCTTGATCCGGCTGAGGCGCATCGCCACTACGGCGAGACCATCTCGCAGAGACAATGTCGTGGTGTCGTCTCGAACTCGCCGCGCCACCTGTGTAATGAACGGCAGCAACGGGCACCGGAGTTTCCTCGACGGGCGCGGGCAAATCGGGCCTCGACCTCAACCGCGGCGCCGAAGTCGCGGAATGATTGCCGGCGTGGAACGCATTCGCTCGTCGTATCCAGGTCGTCTCTCGATCATGCGCTCGTCGATCATCGGTATGCTGACGTACTTGAAAAGAAGCGTGATCGACAACGCCCCCACGCCGGTCCACCAGTACGAAGGATTCGCCGCCAGTCCGAACGCGAACAAGCCCCACCAGAAAAGCACTTCACCCAGATAATTGGGATGCCGACACAGACCCCAGAGTCCGGAGTCGAGAATATCCGACGGCTCGTGGTCGGTGGTGCGAAATCGATGGAGTTCAACGTCGGCACGCGCCTCGATCCATATCGCCGCGCTCGTAACGAGAACGGCGGCGGCATCCATCCAGGTGATCGCGGTTTGTGGTTCCACCAGGACAGCGTACAGTGGCAGGCAGCCGAGGAATACGAGCACCGTTGGCAGCAGGTGGATGCCCATCCAGCTTACGATCCAGTATCGCTTCCCGTAACGCTGGCGCAACATCACGTAACGCCAATCCTCGTCCCGGAGTCCGTTCCAGCGGCGGACCCAGTTCATCGTCAGCCGAACCGCCCACACGAGTAGCAACGCGAGGACAATGACCGGTCTCATCAGCGCGCCGGCGCCGACTCCGACAAACAGCCAGTACGCAGCGATGACGACGGGCGCCAGGCTCCAGTACGGGTCATACATACTCGAATTGTCCAGCCGACGACTGAATTCGAAGATCAGCGCTGTGCCTACAAGATCTGCCAGCGCGGCAACCCAGATCGGCGGTAGATCCGACACGTACATACCGACGAGAACCGAAGCGATGAGCGCCAACGAATAGGCCCCGGTTACGACCAGACGGTCGCGAGCAATAGAAGTCCCCGGCACGAACGCGTCGTACGTCACGCTGTGCAGCCCCGGGCATCCACCGGTATCGTCTCGATAACCTCGTCTCCATCCACGAGGTACATCTCGTTGCGAGAATGAACAGTCACGCAGGCGTGATTCGGAACGAACTGGACGCGGTCCTCAACCTGAAGCGTTGACCCGCCGTGTACTTCGACCCATGCATGTTCCTCGGAGAGCGTCACGATGGAAGCGTGTGGGAGAGGCGTCATGGTTCTGGGATTGTACAGCAAGATGCCGTATCCATCCGTACCAAAACCACGATCGGATGTGACGACCTTCTTTCCGGCGTCCAGGTACACACGCTCCGTTCCCGTCCGATCCCGACGTCGGCTGACCACTGTCGCCAACACCGTGAGTGCACAGTTATCTATACCCGTCGTCGTCAGCCCAATCTGCGAGGCATCGTTGAACACGTAGTTGCCGGGCCGCACCTCAGTAATCTTGAGGCCTTTGTGCGAAGCATTCTCGAACCTCGACATGCTGGGCGTAGAGCCTATGCTGATTTCCTCCGAATGAAGGCCCGACGCCTCAAGGCTTGCAGCAAATGTCAGAATTCGGACTCGCTCATCTTTCGCGTGGCGATCGAGTGCTTCACCGGCCGTTTCACCGTTCCGCGTCGGACCGTGATATGCCTGGCCCGCGTGCGTCAGTAGCCCGCGAAACGTCAGTCCAGGGAGATCCGAGACGTGCCGCACGAAGTCAGTTGCATCGTCGTCGTCCCACGGGATGCCGCATCGGCCGTGGCCCGTGTCGACTTCCACCAGCACATCCAGCGAGGGACCGTTGCCGGCAAACCGCGACGAGAGCGCGTTCGCTCCCTCAACGGTGTCGACACAAACTGAAACTCGACACCGCTTCTGCAGAGCCGCGACGCGATCCAACTTCTCACGCCCCACCACGTCGTACGCAATCCTGATGTCGTCGAATCCTGCGTCAGCAAATACCTCGGCCTCGGAGACTTTCGCGACCGTGATTCCCACAGCTCCGCTCGCAATTTGCCGGCGCGCGATTGCGATCGATTTGTGGGTCTTCATATGGGGTCTCAACCGCACGTTCTGGCGCGCGGCCATCTTCTGCATGCGATCGATATTGGCAGCCATCCGCGATTCGTCGATCAGCAGCGCGGGTGTGGAAAGATCATCAAGAATCATCGGGAGATACGCGTTGAAGGGTGAGGCTGCAAAGCCGCTGTTTCGCCGGGCGCCACCAAAATAGAAACCCGGCGCGGATCGTGCCCGGCCGGGTGTCAGAGACGGTGAGTTATGCGTTCAGTAATAAGGCTACCGCGTCGTCCCTACCTGTCCCATGGCAATGCGCGCACGGTTTCGGGCCCGTTCGAGTGCGACCTCATACTTCTCGCGTTCGGCGGGCGGCGCGAGCTTCAGGGCCGCCTCTGCTCGCTCTTGCGCTTCCCGGGCACGTTCGACGTCGATGTCCGAACCTGGCTCGGCTGTCTCAGCCAGCACTGTTACGCGGTTGTCCAAAACTTCCAGGAATCCGCCGCTGGTGGCGAATACGATCTTGTCTCCCGAGATGGTAGTCACATACAGCGGGCCGACTTCGAAAGCGGCGATCATGGGCGCGTGATTGTACAGGACTTCGAACGAGCCCTCGACTCCCGGAGCGCGCACACCCGTGGCCTCGCCCCTGAAAACGCTGCCCGATGGAGAAACAATATCGACGCGAATGGTCTTGGCCATCAACTACCTCGGGATCAGGCTTTCTGAAGCTGCTTCTCTCCTTCCTCGATGACTTCCTCGATCGCCCCCTTATACATGAAGGCGGATTCCGGCAGATGGTCCAACTCGCCGTCGAGAATCATCCTGAAGCCGCGAATGGTGTCGCCAATTCGGACGTACTTGCCTTTGATGCCAATGAACTGCTCAGCCACGTGGAATGGCTGGCTCATGTAGCGCTGGGCGCGGCGCGCTCGTCCAACGACAAGCTTGTCCTCGTCACTCAACTCGTCCATTCCGAGGATCGCGATGATGTCCTGCAGTTCCTTGTATCGCTGCAGCAGCTGCTTGGTCTCCTGTGCCGTGTTGTAGTGCTCGTCTCCGAGTATGCGTGCATCGAGGATCCGGCTCGTCGAATCGAGCGGATCAATGGCCGGATAGATTCCGAGGGACGCGATCTGACGCGACAGCACGCTCGTCGCATCGAGGTGGGCAAAGGTCGTGGCCGGCGCCGGGTCGGTCAGGTCGTCGGCCGGCACGTAGATGGCCTGAACCGAAGTGATCGATCCTGCTTTGGTGGAGGTGATCCTCTCCTGCAGTTCGCCCATCTCTGTGGCGAGAGTCGGCTGGTACCCCACGGCGCTGGGCATTCGACCCAGGAGTGCGGATACTTCAGATCCGGCCTGAGTGAAACGGAAGATATTGTCCACGAAGAAGAGCACGTCGCGTCCGCCCAGATCGCGAAAATATTCAGCGATCGTGAGGCCCGACAGTCCGACGCGGGCGCGGGCGCCCGGCGGCTCGTTCATCTGCCCGAAGACCAGGGTGGCCTGGCTCTGGACGACCTCTTTCATATCGACCTTCGAAAGGTCCCAGTTGCCTTCTTCCATCGACTTCATGAAGGCGTCGCCATATCGGATGACGCCGCTCTCGAGCATCTCGCGAAGCAGGTCATTGCCTTCTCTCGTACGCTCACCAACGCCGGCGAACACGGACATCCCCTCGTGCTCCTTCGCGATGTTGTTAATGAGCTCCATGATGAGAACGGTCTTTCCCACACCCGCGCCGCCGAAGAGTCCGATCTTTCCACCGCGGGAATACGGCTCGAGCAGGTCGACCACCTTGATACCCGTCTCGAGCATTTCGACCTTCGTCGACAGCTCGTCGAAAGACGGTGGCGGTGAGTGGATCGGTCGCGTGCCTTCGATCTTCGGCTGCGGCAAACCATCAACAGCGTTGCCGATTACGTTAAAGAGGCGTCCGCGGATCTCTTCACCGACCGGCATAGCGATCGGCTTTTCGGTGTTGCTCACCGGCGTGCCGCGACTTATGCCTTCGGTGGAGTCCATGGCAACGGTCCGGACGCGATTCTCGCCGAGGTGCTGCTGTACTTCGAGAACGAGTTCGTGACCGCCTGGTGCGTCAATGACGAGAGCGTCCAGGATATCCGGGACGGCATCCGGGGCGAACTGGGCGTCGATCACGGGTCCTACGACCTGGACGACCTGTCCCATCGTGTCCTTGCTAACCTGCATCGGGTATGGAGTCTAACACTGGATAAAGGGTCCATTCGGCCTGCGAACGTGCATTATCGGCTCGAAATACGGGTCTGCACGCGGCACTACTAAGAGCGTTGAAAATAAGACGGCGGACGCGATACTTTCCGCGAACAATCGGTCAAGAGGCGGCTGGGGGTCCACCGCCAGGTGCCTACTTCGTCGTCAGAATGCCATCGCTGATCAGTCGGTCAATGAACTCGTCGACGTGGGCGCGGGCTTCCTCCCTTTCGATGGCAAAATCGATCGTCAACAGCAGCGTGATCTCGTCGGGGGACTTGTCCTCTTTCAGGCCATTCCAGATCACGGATCCCGTTTCGTTGATGGCAAAGAACTTGCGCGTCTTGCCGTCTACGAGTACCGATTTCCCATCGTCGAGCTGCTTGGACACGATGTCAGGATTCAATTCGTACATAACGCGTTGCCTGTTTACGAGTCTGGATGAGCCGCTTCCCGGTGATTCAGTCACTGGAGTCTTCTTCCATACCAGCGAGAGTAAGCCGTCTGACACTGGCAATCAATCCGCTCGTCTCTACCCGATCGAATGGATTCCTTCCATCGGCCTGCCTCGCTGACGGTAGTTCCCCGACTAGACTCTCGGCGTAAGACTCCTTTCTGACCTCCACTCGCCTGTCTGGTGCAGCCTATCTTAGTCGGGAGCGCGCAGGAACTACACTTTGAACCGTTATCAATGTCCGGGGAAGTCTGTTTGCGCCCACGACGCCCGCGAGAGATCTTTTGGCAGAGATCCTGGCGCATCCTCTCAATACACGTAGACGCTAACAACTCCTATCGCCACCATACCCGTGCCCGCGATCTCGATAGTCATACCGGTCCTGAACGGAGGAGACAAATTCCGTCATTGCCTTGAGGCGGTTTCCGCGGCCGACCCACCCGCTTCGGAAATCGTCGTTGTCAATGATGGCGGCACAGAGGATCTGGCATTCGTTCAGAGGGAGTTCGGTGGTCGAGTCATCGATCTTGAGCGAACAGGCGGTCCCGCAGGTGCGCGGAACAGAGGCGTCCGCGAGACAACGGGCGGCATACTTCTCTTCATCGATGCGGACGTGATCGTGAAGCCTGACATCATCCGCCAGGTAAGCACGCATCTTTGAGCACGAGCCGGACGTGTCGGCCGTTTTCGGCTCGTACGACGACCAGCCACTCGAAACCAATTTCCTCTCGCAGTACCGCAATCTTCTTCATCACTTTGTTCACCAGAATGGAAAACCTGAGGCGTCCACATTCTGGGGTGCCTGCGGGGCAATCAGACGAGAAGACTTTGAGGAGGTTGGGGGATTTGACGCAGCCCGCTACCCACTCCCTTCGATCGAGGACGTGGATCTGGGCTATCGACTCAAGAAGGCGGGGAAACGAATAAGACTCTGCGCGGAGTTGCAGGTGAAGCACCTGAAACGATGGAGCGCCGCCTCCGTGATCAGGACGGACTCTTCCAGCGCGGATTGCCATGGACCGAGCTCATCTTTCGGGAGCGGAATCTCCTCAATGATCTGAACACGAGCACCAGCGAATCGTATCAGTGTCGTCATGGCGCTGCTACTACTTGGGACGGCAGTTCTGAGCTTCTTGCTGCCGTCTCTTCTTTATGCGACGGCCGCGTGCGCAATAATCCTGCTCTGGCTCAATCGAAGTCTGTACTTATATTTTCAGAAGAAGAGAGGCACGCTCTTTGCAACCATGACTATCCCGTGGCACTGGCTTCTCTTTCTTGAGAGCGGGATCGCCTTCGCTACAGGCCTGCTTTTGTATCGCGTTCTCCGCACTTCCAAACCTGCTCCTCCTGCACAGAATGGCCAATAGAACGGACGTACAGAGTGACAGTCGCCGGGTTCGCGAGTCGGCAACAGTCCGCATCGAGCGCTCATGAGTGATCGTCCAACGGTAGTGATTGGCGCAGGTCCGGCGGGCCTGACCTCCGCATACGAGTTGCTTAAACTCGGCGAAAATGCCTTGATTCTCGAGGCTGATGACCTCGTTGGCGGCATTTCCAGGACCGTCGACTATAAGGGATACAAATTTGATATCGGTGGTCATCGCTTCTTCTCCAAAGTTGAGTACGTAAACGAGGTCTGGAGAGAGCTTCTGGGCGACGACCTCCTGGAGCGGCCAAGACTCTCCCGCATCTACTACGGTGGTAATTTCTTTGACTACCCGTTGAGGGCACTCAACGCACTGAGTCATCTCGGTCCAACCGAGTCCGTCCGTGTCGGTCTGAGCTACCTGCACGCAAGGCTTTTTCCCAGTCGACACCGAAACGACGCTTGAGGAATGGGTATCCAACCGCTTCGGTAAGCGCCTGTTTGAGATCTTTTTCAAGACATACACTGAGAAGGTCTGGGGGATACCCTGCAACGAAATCTCGTCAGATTGGGCCGCTCAGAGAATAAAGAACCTGTCGCTCAGGGAAGCTGTCCGAAGCGCGTTGCTTGGTAACGGAAAGCAGCGAGACGGTGAAATCATAACGACGCTGATCGATCGATTCTTGTATCCTCGGCGCGGACCCGGAATGATGTGGGAGCGATGCGTAGAGGTTCTCGCGGCGCAGGGAACGACTACCCTGATGGGAGAGCGAGTTGAGCAGATCCGGCACAGCGATTACCGGGTGGAGGCGGTCGTATCGAGTGGTGTATCAGGCAGCCTTACGGAATATGAAGCGGATCACTTCATCTCATCGATGCCACTCCGCGAACTAGTTCACGCGCTTAATCCCCCACCGCCCGAAGAGGTGCTGGCCGCCGCTCGCGCCCTGAGGTATCGTGACTACCTGACAGTCGTCCTGATCATCGATCGAGCAGACGTATTCCCCGACAACTGGATCTACATCCACGACCCGTCGGTGCAGATGGGGAGGATTCAGAACTACAAGAATTGGAGCGAAGAGATGGTCCCCGATACATCCAGGACATCTCTCGGGCTCGAATATTTTCTGTGGCAGAAAGACGATCAGTGGAGCTGGAGCGACAAACGCCTGATCGAGCTCGGCATTGAGGAGGCCTCTCGAATCGGTCTCGTACAACCTGAAGAAGTACTGGACGGAACGGTCGTACGGATGAAGAAGGCCTATCCGGTATACGATCACCAGTATCATTCAAGCGTCGACGTTATTCGAGAATACCTGAACCAGTTCGAAAATCTTCAGACGATAGGACGCAACGGTCTGCACAGGTACAACAACCAGGATCACTCCATGATGACCGGAGTCCTGGCGGCGAGAAATATTGTCGGCGACAAGCTGCACAATGTATGGACCGTGAATACCGAGAAGACCTATCACGAGGAACATCGAGAAGGGAAATCACACGGAGGTGATCGATTGACTCCGACTCCTGTTGTGAAGCAAGCGGCTTCGGTCGCGGAATCGTCCGAGGCGATATTCGCGAGTCTATATACACGACTGGATCCGTGGGCGCTTGGAGCCGCCATGGCTGTCGTCTGCGGAATAGTGGTGTTCTTTGTTACCGCCGTCCTTCTCGTGAGAGGTGGCGAAATCGTGGGGCCCAACCTGGTTCTTCTGGGTCAGTATCTCTGGGGGTACTCTGTTACCTGGCCGGGAGCGTTTATCGGACTTGTAGAAGGGGCCATCGGAGGCTTCATCATCGGATCTGGCATCGCGACCTTGCGCAATGTCAGCCTGCACGCTTACTTGATGACGATCCGCAGAAGAGCCGAATTGCGGGAGAATCCCGACCTGTTGGGCAAGATATGATTCACATTACCGCACGGATCCTCAGCACGCCACCCACAGTGTAGAACAATGCCGAAATCAAAAAGCAACCAGGTGACCGCCCGCGTGGCACGGATTCACGCGAAGATCCTCGCGTTTGTCGTTGGCGCTCTGTTCGGACTCAGCCTGTTCGCGATGACGGCATGGCTCGTCATTAAGGATGGACCGGACGCCGGCCCGCACCTTCAGCTTCTCGGACAGTACTTCATCGGATACTCCGTGACCTGGGTCGGCAGTTTTGTCGGTCTGGTGTACGGCGCACTGGTTGGTGGGTTGATTGGGTGGACGATAGGCATGATTTATAACCGCATCGTTGATCTCTGAGACAGGCATCGTGACTGACCGTATGTGGAGGGCACCTGATTGGCCTCCGCTCGTCCTCGTATTTTCAACGCACAGCCGGGCCTGATCACGGAATGAAGATCTCCGTCGTAGTACCATTCTTTAACGAGGAGAAGCACATCGAGTCGTGCATTGCGGCTTTGACCGGTCAGTCCTACCCGAAGGATCAGTACGAGATAATCCTCGTCGACAACAACTCCACGGACCAGTCGGCGACGATTGCACGACGCAATCCGGAGGTACGTGTGGTCCTCGAAGAAGTACAAGGAGACTACGCTGCACGAAACCGCGGGATTGCAGAATCGACAGGAGAGATCATCGCCTTCACGGATGCTGACACAGCCCCGAGGGAAGACTGGTTAAGCAGCATTGACCAAGCGATGCAGGATTCTGGCACGCTTGTGCTCGTAGGCCGCCTGCACTTTTCATCCGCCTCAAGGTCCCTCGCAATGCTGGCCGCCTACGAGTCGGACAAGATGGAGTGGATCTTCGATAGTAAGATCGAAGACCTGTATGTCGCATACACGTGCAACATGGCGACACGCCGTGCTGTGTTTGAACAGCTTGGCGGTTTCCCCCTGATCCACCGAAGCGCCGACATTGTTTTTCTTCGACGCGCGATCGATGTCCATTCGTCTTCGGCGGTCCGATACGACGCCTCCGTCGAGGCGGACCGGCTTGAGATCTCGACACTGAGACAGTACTACTCGAAACTCCACAAGTACGGACGAGATTATGCCCGGTACTCTCGCAAGGCGTCCTTGCGCGCATTGAGCAACGCCGAGCGACTTCGGATCTTTCGCCAAACGATGGACCAGAACGGTTACTCTCTTGCCACTGGCACGCTGCTGCTGGTGCTACTCGCGATTGGCGGCATCTATTACGACACGGGGCGGATTCTCGGACCAAGCTCCTGACGGCGATTCGCGCACAGCGACCTATATCCTTACTGCTCGGAAGCAACCTGGTCGCAACGGCGGCAGGTGGCGCATTCTTCCTTGTCGCATCGTGGCAGTTCAGCCTCGCCGACATGGGTCTGTACGCCTTCGCCATCAGCGCGCAATGGATACTCGTCGGGCTACTTCGGAACGGGACCGGGTGTTGCGGTAGTACGTTTGTCCGTCGAGCAGTTTGCCTCCGGTGACGGCCGAAAGGCTGCGGGCATTGCCATCATGGCCGCAGGAACGGCGCTCGCTGGAAGTGTAGCGGTGGCGATAGTCGGTGGGACGGCGGCTGAGATCTCGTCGGGATCCGGCTTCTCAGCTACCGCGGCTGTACTGGTCGCTATCTGGGCCGGGGGAAGATCGGTGCTCGAATGTCTCCGATCCAGCCTGCTCTCGCAGGAGTTGTACGGCCGCGTCGCTGTACTGACAGTGGCTGGCGCGATTGTTGGACTTGGCGCACTGGGTTCCATACTCGCGACCGGCGACCTGACCATCGAACGGATCTTGCTCGCGCATGCCATCGGCCAGACAGCAAGCGGTGTTCTCGCCGCCGCCTTCCTCACGCCTCTCTGGAAGACGGGCGCCGAACTGTCAGCCACTTCCTACCGACAGCTGGTCGCGTACGCCAAGTGGCCTACGCTCAGCGAAGGCACGAAATTACTCCACTCTCACATCGGACCGGTTATTCTCCTTGCCGTGGCGGGAGCAGAGCAGGCCGGACTGTACGGACTTGGTCGCTATCCTGCGTACGTCTTTGGGGTAGTGGGGCTTAGCCTGTACCAGTACTGGCTGCCGCAGGCCGCCCTTCATGGAATTGAGAGACGGCTACGCGAATTTCTGAGGCGACAAATGAAACTGGCGACCCTTGCCGCGGTGACCATGTTGCTGGGAGCGGTATTGATCAGGCCGCTCATCTCGATGTTGGGTGAGAACCTGGCCTCCGGTACCCATCTTCTGATCCCGAATACTCTCGACTTCTCCCTGATCGTGCTGATCCTTCCGATCGAGGCTGCATTCCACGGCTTGCGACGGCCACAACTTGATTTCTTCGTCCGTGTCGTAAAACTCCCCTTACTCCTGGCGCTCGCGTTTTTCCTATCATCAAAGTACGGGGCGGCAGGAATGGTCTGGTCCCAGGTTCTTGCCGGAACTTTGGCCCTGGGTGTGGCCTACGGCGTGCTTCGTAAGTTCATAGGATCCGAACCGGAATCCACGCAATCACCGGCCGACAAAGAGGATCAGTGACCGGAGCGTCCGCCATGAAATACCGTGGTTCAATTCTCGTGGACAGCCATGTACACTTTCATCCGTGTTGTGACGCACCAGGCTTTCTGTCTGCAACTCTCTCGAACTTGTACCGGACAGGCGGACCACGCTCAGATGGAAAGTCTTCGGTAGCGGTACTCGCCGTAGTAGATGGGCAGAACGAAGACGGATTCGAACGACTGACGGCCATAGGTGCAAATCTGCCTGCTCCCGATTCCGCTGACACCGATCGATGGATCTCGCACAGTACAGAAGAACAAATCTCAACCGGCTTCGAACAAGACGGCAAACGCGTTGTCATTATCCAGGGCCGTCAAATCCGTACTCGCGAACGCCTCGAGGTGCTCGCGATTGGGACAGACGCGCGCATTGACGATGGCCAATCCATCCAGCACGTAATCCGACAAGTAAACGACGTCGGTGCGATCGCCGTCGTACCGTGGGGATTCGGGAAGTGGTTCGGTGCGCGCGCGAAAGTCATGGGTCAGCTACTCGACGACTTTGGTCCCGATTCGTTCTTTCTGGGAGACAACGCCAACAGACTTGCCATCGGCCCTCGTCCGCGATTATTCGCACACGCTGAGGCGCGCGGCTTTCGCGTCCTCCCGGGGAGCGACCCGCTTCCCTTTCCGGCCGAGTGCCAGCGAGCCGGGCGCGCCGGCTTTGGACTGTCCGGTGAACTTGATCTCAAATCGACCGGCCGAAGATCTCAAACAGAAGCTGATCGACCGCGCCAACAGCATCAGAACCTTCGGCGAACTCGAAACTCCGGTCCGATTCCTGCGCAACCAGTTCAACATGCAGCGAGCGAAACACTCAGCAACGACGACCTCCTGATGAAAGTGCTGGTCATATCACCACAGCCGGTCTTCCAGCCTCGCGGAACACCGCTCAGCGTTTACTATCGCACGCTGGTAACGGCCGAATTTGACGCCGACATTGATCTTCTGACGTACGGAGAGGGAGCGGACATCGACATACCACGGGTGAGAATCGTTCGTATTCCGCGCTTTGGTTATCTCGGAAACGTGAAGGTCGGACCTTCAATGCTCAAGCTCTTTCTAGACGTCTGGCTGTTCTTCAAGACAATCGGGCTACTTCTCACGCGGAAATACGACTTCGTTCATGCCCACGAGGAAGCGGTATTCTTCTGCGTCTTGCTCAAGCCGCTATTTCGATTTCGATATGTCTACGACATGCATTCGTCGCTTCCACAACAACTGAAGAGTTTCGAGTTCACCCGATCGAAATTGCTCATATGGATATTCGAGTCTCTTGAAAAGAAGGCATTGCGTTCGGCGGACGCGGTTATCACGATATGTCAGGATCTGTACGACTACGCAGAGCCTATCCTGCAGGGCAGGTGCCCGCACGTCATGATCGAAAACTCCCTGCTGGACCCTGTTCAACTGGTCACTCCAGCGGAAGAATCACGGGACGAGCGTGTCGCGCTACCGGTCCCGAGCGACCATCGCCTGATCGTTTACGCGGGCACGCTTGAACCGTACCAGGGAATTCAGCTTCTTCTGGAAGCGTTTGCTGCACTGGCGACACAATTGGACGATGTGTCGCTGGTGATTGCCGGAGGAAAACCGGCACAGATCGACCACTACCGGGCCATGGCGCAAACACTCGGCATCGACGCGCGTTGCCACTTCACGGGTTCGATATCCAGAGCTGCCGCGATGTATCTCAACGGACAGGCCAGCGTCCTGGTATCACCCAGGACCATGGGTGGCAACACGCCACTCAAAGTCTATGAGCAACTCGCGTCGGGAATTCCTCTCGTTGCAACCGACATCTATTCCCACACGCAGGCTCTGAACGGGGACGTGGCATTTTTCGTCAGGCCCGACTCCGACTCATTCAGTGACGGACTCCTGAGCGCATTATCGAATCAAAATCAGGCTCGAGAGAAGGTGAAGAACGCTCTCGCGTTGTACGCTGAGAAGTATTCACGCGAGATATATGTCGGAAAGATGAAACTCATACTTGAATCAGTCGCCGGATGTGTGGCATAGCAGGCATCGCCAGGTTTTCGGGTAGACCGACGCCCACCATCGAAACGCTGGCTTCGATGGTCGAAACGCTGCATCATCGCGGGCCGGACGACGATGGTCTCGAGATCGTCAACGGCGTTGCTCTGGGAATGAGGCGCCTGTCCGTCATTGACATTGACGGGGGTGCGCAACCGGTCTTCAACGAGGACCGATCGATTCGCGCCGTGTTCAATGGCGAAATCTATAATTACCGTGATCTGAGGAACGAGCTCTCCCGACTAGGTCACGACTTTCAGTCTGAGTCCGACTCCGAGGTGATCGTTCACGCTTATGAGGAGTACGGGCTGGATTTCGCGGGGCATCTCAACGGGATGTTTGCGATCGCGCTTCACGACGTTCGGGCAGGTCGTGTGATACTTGTCCGAGATCCGGTAGGGATCAAGCCGCTCTACTACTGCTGCGGCCCGGATGAAATCGTATTCGGATCTGAAGTCAAGGCCTTGCTGGCCAGTGGCCTCGTTCACCGAGAACTGAATATCGACGCGCTGGCAGACTTTCTTGCCTGGGAATACGTCCCCGCACCGCAGACACTTCTCCGTTCGGTCCAGAAGCTCGAGCCGGGCACCATGATCGACATCGACCTCCATGCGCCGGATCCCAGACCCGTGCAGTACTGGAATGCCCCCACCCACCCGGGTGAGACAGCAGCGGCCGGATCGCGAGTGGGAAGAAATGGTGACCGACCAGATCCGGCGCTCCACCACACAGCAGATGGTCAGTGACGTTCCCCTGGGAGCATTCCTGTCAGGCGGCGTCGATTCGTCGCTGATTGTGTCGGCCATGGGTGATGCGCAGACGTTCAGTATTGGATTCGAGGATCCGTCCTACAACGAGCTTGAATGGGCACAGAGAGTCGCCCGCCACCTGGGCGTTTCGCATGTGCAAGAAACTATCGGGCCCGACGTCGCCCATCTGTTCGACGACCTGATGCATTTCCTGGACGACCCCATCGGTGACTTCTCCATATTCCCCACCTTCCTCGTCTCAAGACTGGCCCGGCGCCACGTTACGGTGGCATTGAGCGGAGACGGTGCGGATGAACTCTTCGGTGGATACGAGACGTATTCGGCCGCTCGCATCGCGCGGCTCTACGATGCCTTACCGCGGGTAGTCCGCCAGCGATTACTTGAGCCCGCAATCGGCGCCGTTCGGCCACGGTCAAAAAAGAAAGGCCTGATCAACAAGGTGAAGCGCTTCGCTGAGGGTGCCAGTCATTCGACCGCGCTATCGCACGCACGCTGGCGACTCTTCGCCGCCGAGGCAACACTGCAGCAGCTGCTCACACCCGACGCCCTCGCGGATCGAACTACGGAGACGGGCGACCATATCGTTCGCCTGCTGGACGAGGCGAAACACCTTACGCCTGTGAACCGCTCGCTGTATGTTGACTTCAAAAGCTACCTCAGCGACAACATCCTGACGAAAGTTGACCGCATGTCCATGGCCGTTTCGCTCGAGGCACGCGTGCCGTTTCTGGATATCAACATGGTTGATCTCGCCTTTCAGATTCCGGACGACCTCAAGGTCCGGAACACGTCGACCAAGATCCTGCTCAAACGAGTAGCCTCCAGGCAGATTCCGCCAGAGTGTGCAAACCGTCCGAAGGAAGGGTTCAGTATTCCGATCAAGTCGTGGCTAGGAACGGGTTTTCGTCCGTTGATGGAAGAGTATCTGGATGAGAGAAAACTGGCGGCACAGGGGATATTTCGCACCGACACGGTGTCAAGGTTAAAGGCGGAGCACCTGCACGGGACGGCCAATCATAGCCATTTGCTATGGAGCATGATCGTTTTTCAGGCCTGGAGCGAGAGATGGTACGACGGCCAGACACGGACCGGCGCCGCGTGAATAGCAGCATGACGATTCCAGGGAGCCTACATCGCAATCCTTCGGCCGCGGCCGAACGTGAATACGATCTCATTGTCGTAGGCGGTGGTATCTACGGCGTGATGCTGGCCTTCGAGGCGTCGGCCCGAGGTGTCTCCGTCTTGTTACTGGAGAGAGATGACTTCGGCAGCGCCACCAGCTTCAACAGTCTCAAGACAATCCATGGCGGACTCCGACATCTCCAGCGGCTGAACCTCCGACAACATCGGCTTTTCGTAAACGAGCGGAGGTGGTTTCTACAGCAGTTCCCTGTCCTCGTACAACCTCTGCCCGTGCTGATGCCGTTGTACAACACTGGTCTGCGTAGGCCAGGCGTGATGCGAATGGCCTTGACCATTGATCACTATCTCTCCGTCGATCGAAACAGGGGCCTTCCCGCCCACAGATCCATACCGCGGGGAACCATCATCTCGGCGTCGGAAGTGAAACGCCTCTATCCGGATGTCGAGACCAGAGGCCTCGGCGGCGGGGCACTGTGGTTCGATGCATGCATGCCCGATTCGCATCGGCTGATCATCGAGGTCCTTCGCGCAACCTGTCGGGCAAACTCTGTAGTCCTGAACTACGTGTCCGCGTCCGATCTGATCACGGCCAATGGGCGAGTAGCGGGCGTGCACGCCGTCGATCATGTTGACGGCACCGAACTTGAATTCAAGGCGCCCCTGGTAGTTAATGCGGCAGGCCCGTGGAGCCGGGACGTGGTGCGGGCATTCGACCGCGACTATCCCGAAACTCTTTCGCTACTCGATCGCGTGGAACGTTCTCTTTGATCGGGAAGCTCTCTCGGATCATGCGTTGGCAGTAGCACCGTCGCATACGGGCGGACAGGTCTATTTCCTGCACCCCTGGAAGGGTCGTCTGTTGATCGGTACGGGTCATGCAAGTCGGGACGCTTTGTCCAAAGAACCGAAGCCGTCGGAGGCAGAGCTACGCACCTTCCTGGACGACATCAACGATTCCGTACCGGGAATCGCGCTAACGACGGACGACATACTGCACGTCTATTCCGGATTCCTGCCGGTGAAACGCGAACGGACGACAGACCTGACTTCCGACTCCGCCATCGTGGATCACGGCGAGGCTGGAGGTCCGACAGGCTTATTCAGCGTCGCGGGAAACAGGTTTACGGCATCGAGACACGCAGCACACCGCATCGTGTCGCGGCTCTTTCCGGGACTGGCCGACCACGGCGCAGCCGGAATTCCGAGGGATGAGACCATTGGCGAGCGGACTGCGGAGACCGGGTACGCGTACGATTGGTGGCCGGAACAGCTCGACGCGTCAACGCGGGAGATGCTCAAGCGCACTATCGCCGAGGAAGCCGTCATGCATCTGGACGATCTGATCCTCCGCCGGACGTCGATCGGAGACAACCCGGCGCGCGCCCTGGCGCTGGCCGCCGAATTATCGACCCTCTTCGAATGGGATGAACCCCGTCGGCGGCGGGAGCTACAGCGAATCAACACCCACTTTAGCTGGATGTCGACCGACTGCTACTCTGAGTAAAGCGATTCAAGAACCGGCCGAAGTGCATCCGTCCACTCACGATATCCTTCGTCACTGAGATGGAGGGAATCCGATACAAACAAATTGCCGCGCGGCCTTCCGTCCGGAACCAACATCAGCGACGCGAGATCAACGTACTCGAGCAGTGAATCGGACTCAGAGTATGTACGGATGAGATCGTTCGCCTCGGCCATCTGCGGCCAGACCGACCAGCGACTTGGGCTCGGTTTGATCGAGACAAATAGAATGAAGGGGCTCTGCCCCGCATCACGAACGTGCGAAACAAAGTTGCGATAGTCACTCAGTACTTTCGCCGGACTTTTGCCATCGTTCACGTCATTGTCGCCCGCGTAGAAGACAATTACCTGTGGTGCGTACGGCACCACGACGTCTTGCACAAAATGGTTGACGTCCGAGATGTGAGATCCCCCGAATCCCCTGTTGAGAACAGGGAACTCGGAAAACAGCGAGTCCGTTGGCCAGAGCCGAATGCTGGAGCTACCCACGAACAGGATCGGATTGGCAGGTGGTGGGGTCGCTCGGTCTATTTCGCCGAAGGATGCGATCTTGGTATCAAAACGGTGGGGATCCGGGGGGCGCGGACCCTTGAGCCTCGGATAAATCAGGACGCCGGCTACAACTGCGAGTAGTCCCAGAATCAACGCGGAAATAGCGACAAACTTCCACCGCGGTTGGCTTTTGACGGTCATTCAACTCCTGGTCTTGTAGGCAGGTCACGGATCGGTGTACCGCGTAAGTTACCAAGAAGCACGATAGAGTCCCTCCGACCGACGACGAACTGTGCTCGAAGGCCCACCAAGAAGCCGTTTGACCGCGTTTAGAAAGGTGATCAGAACTACCACGACGATGAATCATGACTGAAGCATCACACTGGCAGCTGCAGATGTTTCAGAAGACGCTCAAGAAGAAGCTTCGCCTGAAACACCTTCGGCGAATTCTTGGGACGCTACGAGAAGACGCGACGTGCCTTCTGGTCACGTGCGGGGACAACAATGGGGCGATCAACTACTACTTGAGAGAGTTGGGGGGCGAATGGTCCTTTGCAGACCTTGAACCGGATGGTATCGCCGAGATGAGCGATCTGCTCGGGGTCGACGTTCTGCTCGCCAGACAGGACCAGGTCCCCTATCCAGACAAGAGCTTCGACTGGGTCGTGGCAATCGATGCACATGAACACGTATCGCGACCCGACCTGTTCACGGCGGAACTCTACCGCCTCATGAAGAACAATGGCCGTATTGTGATCACCGTACCCGGGGGAGATCCGACCCGAACCGTGAATCGAATCAAGAACTGGATCGGGATGACGAAGGATAAGTATGGTCACGTCAGAGACGGCTTCAGCACGCTGGAGCTGAACACTATTATGCAATCCTCGGGATTGGAGCCCGGCCGGGACGTTACCTTTTCTCACTTCTTTACGGAAATGATCGAGCTCGCGATCAATTTTGTTTACGTGAAAGTGCTTTCACCGGGAGGGCCCGAGCCCGTCAAGGCCGGGACCATTGCACCTCAGACGCGGGATCAGATTCAGTCCGTTCGGAAGACCTACAGGATGTATGCCGCAGTATATCCCCTCTTCTGGCTCGTATCGCAATTGGATCGACTGCTGTTCTTCTCTCCGGGATACGTAGTGATGGTGCAGGGCCGCAAGGATGAGGTCCCTGCATGAGCAGCAAGAGGATTCTCGTCACCGGCGCAGGTGGCTTCATTGGTCTAGAGCTTTGTGAACACCTGGCCGCCGCCGGTCACCAGGTCACAGGCGTCGATGTTCGGTACCCGACCGGCGGTTCGTCTTCCGCATTCGAAAAACACACGATGGACTACCGGGACATCGGCGCGACCAAATCGCTGATGCGCGGTCAACATGTCGTTTTCCATCTTGCCAGTGCTCACCTCGACGTGAAGTTGAGTGACGAAGTGTACTGGGACGTGAACGTCCGCGGACTCGGCGATCTCATGAGTCTTGCCGTCGCCGAAGGTGTGGAGCGCTATGTTCACGTCAGTTCCGTTTCCGTATATGGCAACCTGGAGTCCTGGCCGGCAGACGAGGACTCTCCGTGTCACCCGCAATCAATCTACGGAGAGACCAAGCTGGCGGGTGAGGCGGAGGTTAGAGCTTTTTGCGACCGAACCGGATTGCCGGCCGTGATCTTGAGGCCAACATGGGTCTATGGAGCAACATGTCCGCGTACACAAAAGCTCTACCGCGCGCTTCGCAAGGGTACCTTTCCTATGATTGGCGGTGGAACGAATGTTCGTCATCCCATTTACATCGCGGATCTGTTGCAAGCCCTCGACCTCGCCATGGGACAACCCGTTACGGGCAACGAGACGTACATTATTGGCGGTGACCAGGTAGTGGCTACAGCGGACCTCATAGACACGATGTGCAGGGTGTTTGGACTGCGGAAACCCTGGATTCGGGTGCCGCACCTTGCTGGGCAGGTCGCGGCACGAGTCATCGAGTCGGGCTCCGCCATAATCGGCATCGACCCGCCGGTCTCACGACGGACTCTCGAGTTCTTCAACACCAACAACGGATTCGATATTTCAAAGGCGCGGAGCGAGCTCGGGTTTGCGCCTGGATACACACTGGAGGAAGGTCTGTCGGACTGCCGGGCGGCGATCGTCGCGATGGAGAATCACAATCAGGAGAACGAACAGTAACGACTATGTCAGGAACCACAACTCCTACGGATGCGGAAGTCAACGTCCGCGAGTCCATTTACGAGTATTGGAATGAGCACACACTCGGTCTCCAGTACGTCACGGACAATAGTATTGAGATTGGAAGCCGGGAGTTCTTCGTCCACATCCAGCAGTGGATGAACCCGTACAAGTTTCCATGGATCATGGATCGCATAGATCGAGAGGCGAAACTTCTTCAGGGAAAACATCTTCTCGAGATAGGCTGTCGTATGGGCTTTGACAGCCTGGAATTTCTCAAGCGCGGTGTGCGTGTCACTTCGACGGATCTGACGCCCAATGCAGTCAAGATGACGCTTCGGCACTTTGAGATGGAGGGAGTCAAGGCCGAGGAAGTCCGCGTCGAGAGCGTCCTCGATCTCAGTTTTGAGGATAACACGTTCGATGCCGTCTGGGCGAATGGCGTCGTCCACGCGACTGGCGACACGCAGCTTGCGATAAGTGAAATACGCCGGGTACTGAAGCCGGGCGGGCGAGCGATCATATCGCACTTCTACCGAAAGCCATCCTGGATGTACTCCCTCAAGCAGATCCGCGGAGTAAACATCGAGTTTGAGGAGGAAGACCCGCCGGTCAATGATTTCCTGACACAGCAGGAATGCGAAGCCTTCTTCAGCGGTTTCGACATCGTCGAGACCACACAGGAGCACCACAGATTGCTGCCAGTATGCCGATCCGGTGTGAAGGCCACGCTGTACAACTATGTACTGAAGCCCGTCTACAACCTGATGCCGGATCGACTCGCACGACGGTTCGCATACAAGTACTCGATCACCGCCGTCAAGAAGTAGCTGAGGCGAACGCTAGATCTTGGGCAGTAGCAAACCATCAAACAGTCGGACGGCCATTCCCGATAGCAAGCCCGGACCATTCCGTTCAAGTCTGACCGACCATGTCACGGCCGACCGCCTGGTGATCGCGTTACTGTTACTCGTCCATGTCGTCGCGACACTGATATTTCTTCCGCCCGGTGAAGTGCTGCGAGACACGCCGCTTCACGCTGTCGACTACCCCGTGCATACGCATCGGGTACACCTTTACCGGGAGGCTCTGAGGGAGAGCGGGGTTCCATGGGGCTATGATCCCGCGCTCTCCGCCGGCATGACAATGAACCCGGGTCAGGACGTCGGCGCCAAACCCCTCGAGGTTGCTGGCGTGCTGTTGCCCTTCTTGAGTCCGGGTGCAGTCGTTCGTCTGTTCCTGTTTCTGGCCGTCCTGTGTTTTCCACTGTGGATGATACTGGGATGCAGGTCATCCGGGATACCTGAGCGATTCTGGCCGTGGATCCTGCTGGTGCTTGTGGCTCCTGCGTGGCTGGATTACCGCATCTATGGCTTCTGGCACTGGGGACTGGTCGCGTTCACCGCCGCCGCCTTCTTTGCGCCGTACGTCCTGGGCCGCTTTCTCATCTACCTGCAGAATCCGTCACCGCGCGCATACTTCGCGCTGGTCGCAGCCGCATCGATGCTATTCTTGCTGCAGCTTCTCGGCCCTGTCATTCTTGTGCCGGCTCTTGTGGTGCTGGCGCTCGCATATCGACCGCTGGGCTGGCTTCAGAGGTCAGCGCTGTTCGCAGTCCCGCTTGTCGTTGCTGCGGTAAATCTGTTCTGGCTTGGGCCCCTGATTCTGGCCCAGAACGTCCCTCAACCCGTTGGCTTCAGTCCGGTCTACCCACCTGATTCCACCGTCCACCTTCAGTTCAGCGAGAGCTCCATACTGCTTTCTCCGTTCGAGCATTTTCATATCCTCGGCCTGATCATCCTGGCAGTGTGCCTTGCCGCTTACGGACTCATCCTGGCAAGAAAGATGGTAGATTCGACAGTCGCTGTCGCTCTCGGAATCACCATCGCCTTCGGCCTGGCGGCAACTCTTTTTGGATCCGACCTTCCGATAGTCTCCAGGATGCAGCCTGTCCGATTCATCGTGCCGACATTCGTATTCATGGCCATACCTGTAGGCCTGGCGATTCACTCGCTCCTGGATCGAATGCGGCTTAGCCCGCGAGTCGCGGCAGTCGTTACAATCGCGGGCCTTGTCGCCGGTGCAATTGTCCTCGATCTTCCCCGGCCACTGGATCTTCCGCCTTCGCCCGATTCGTTTGCCGACTTCGTCGCGGAAAATACCAGCCCGGACGATCGTCTCATGATCCAGTCATCCGACGGACACAAGTGGGAAGGTTACGAGAGTAAAAGCTATCCCATCACACTCGCCAGAGAGATCATCGGCAGCAATTTCCCCGCTTCCTATGACCCCGTCCAGTTTCTGAATTCGATGCTTCTCGGCCGCCAGATTGGCGACTGGGACCCGGATGAACTTCGAGCCGCATTGAATCGCTGGGGCGTCGACTGGGTCTTCACTGCCACGCGTCAGGCAGACAGCCTCATCGCTCTGACGCTGGGGCCGCCGGTTGGTGAGGCAGGCACGCTCAAGGCTTTCCGAAACCTCACGTCGGCCGGGCGCTTTCTGAGCCGGAAACGGCAAGGTCGAGACGAAAGTCAACGAGATTCGGCTCACAGACGTCCGACCTGACAGTGGCCTTATCGTAATCAAGTATCGTTACAGTCCAGCCTGGAGCGCCAGCCCGGCCATCCCGATCCTTCAGTACCCGGTCGCGGAGGATCAAATGGGATTCATTGCGCTGAGAAACCCGCCCGACGCTCTCGTGCTACGGTTCGACCCCTGGCGGATGCTGCGTGCACGCTGGCCCGAACGGGGTGAACACGTGGTAACGACCCGGGCGGACGGACGACGTCCTGATATCGCTGCACAACCCCAGCCTGTGGTGAACTGAAGCATGTGTGGCATCGCGGGATTACATAGACGAGACGGCGTACAGGCTGCCGACCTGGAAACCATGCTCGACACCATGGTGCACCGGGGACCGGATGACCGCGGCACGTACGTAGACGGTCCCATCGGTCTGGCCAGCAATCGCCTGAGCATCATCGACCTCGACGGCGGGCGCATGCCCATTCCCAATGAGGACGAGTCGGTATGGATCGTTTTCAATGGCGAGATCTACAATCATAAGGCCCTCCGCGACGAATTGATCGAGCGCGGCCACCTGTTCCGGACATCGACGGATACGGAGGTGATCGTTCATCTCTACGAGGAGCTCGGGGAACGATGTGTGGAGCGGCTGAACGGCATGTTCGCATTCGCCATCTGGGACTCGAGGCGCGAAAAACTGGTTCTGGCACGGGATCGCATGGGGCAGAAACCCCTCTTCTACCGGCAGAATGGTGACGATTTCGCGTTCGCTTCAGAAATGAAAGCACTCGTGGCCGTGGCCGACGGCGACTTCGAGATGGACACCGAGTCGCTGCACCACTATCTGTCGCTTCGATTTGTACCGTCTCCGCGCACCATGCTGCGCGGAATACAGAAGCTCCCTCCCGCCCATCTCCTGGTATTTCAGGAGAATCGTATTACCGTCAAGCGGTATTGGGAGTTGTCGTTTGTCGGCAAAATGAATGTCAGCGACGGCGATTGGGTAGACATGCTGCGGGACAAGTTGGAGCGATCAGTCGAGTCACATCTGGTCAGTGACGTGCCCGTCGGCGCATTCCTCAGCGGCGGTCTCGACTCGAGTATGATCGTTGCCATGATGGCAAATCACTTCGACGATCGCATCGCGACGTTCGCCGTGGGTGTTGAAGAGTCTGACTTTGACGAACTGCCGTACGCGCGGTCTGTGGCGGACCGATACAACACACGTCACACGGAGCAGTGCGTCCACTCGGACCTCATCGGGCTGCTCCCTCGAATCATCTGGCATCTCGATGAGCCGTCGGATCCCATCGCGGCGTGTCAGTATCATGCGGCAGAGGTTGCAGCCCGGCATGTCAAAGTCGTCCTGGGAGGAGATGGAGGAGATGAGCTCTTTGCCGGATTCGATCGATATTATGGGCTCGACTACGTACGACACTACGCTCGAATTCCGGCGCTGATACGCGGCCGACTTCTGCGACCGTTGCTGCGCCGGCTTCCCGACAGTTTCACCTACAAGAGCGTCACCCAGAAACTCCGGTGGATCGATCAACTCGCGGCTGTACCGGATCTCGGAGAGCGCTACGCAGAGGCCACCTGCTACTTCCGTTTCAGTCATCTCGACAAGGCGAGCCTGTTCACCGACTCGGCCTGGCTACGTGTCAAGGACCTGAATTCATCGGAGGTCATATCGTCGCCGTTTCACAGTGCGCCGGCGACCGACATGCTCGATCGCATGCTGTACACAGACATAGTGACGCGTTTGCCGGAACACTCATTGATGCTCACAGATCGGATGAGCATGGCGCACAGCCTCGAACTCAGATCGCCAATGTTGGATCACGAACTCGTCGAACTGATGGCGACCTATCCGGCCGATCTCAAGATCAGAAACCGACAAACGAAGTATATCCTGAGGGAACTGGCGAAGGACTACCTCCCCGCGGACATCGTCAACCGCGACAAACAGGGGTTCATGTTTCCGATTGCCTACTGGTTTGCGGGAAAACTCCACGGGTTCCTCCGATCTTTTCTGCTGGAGTCGAGATTTGTCCGGGAAGGGGTCTTTCGCCATGATGCCGTTTCAAATCTTCTCGACGATCATCTGATCGGCCGTCGCGACAACCATGTTCGGCTGTGGATGCTTCTGAATCTCGAAATATGGGACCGGATCTATATTCAGGGAGTCCAACCGGATGCTATCGAGGACGAAATTGTAGCGGCCATCGCACGGAATGAAGGATAAAATCGACTGAGTCCAGAACCCACGTAGTCAATTGCAAAAACCGTTTACTCGCATAGCTCAACGTTACCTGGTTCCGAGATTCGTAGCGTCGATCTACTTCTCCCTGCGATACCGATGTCTCGTCAGTATCAAGAGCCAGGTTCAGCTCAGCGGAAGCATTTCGTTCGGCAGGGGTACGGTCGTTAAACCTTTCGCAGTCATTCAGACGCAGTCCGGACGCATCTCCATTGGCCGCAACAGTGCGGTCAGTAGTTTCAATCACATCTCGACCGGGACAAAGGACGTGATCATCGGAGACAACGTTCGAATTGCTCCTAACGTTACGGTGCTTGGGGGAAGCCGCAACTTCCGAAGTCGTGATGTCCTTATCGTCGATCAAGGATCGACCAACACGGGACTGACTATTGGCGATGACGTCTTGATCGGTGCCAACGTGGTCATTCTGCCCGGCTGCAACATCGGGACAGGAGCCGTTGTGGGAGCAGGCAGCGTTGTAGACCATGAAGTACCGCCGTATTCCATCGTGGCGGGAGTGCCGGCGAAAGTCATTGGCATGCGTTCTTGAATCGCATTCGGACGATGAGTGTCGAAGCAACGACTGGCAATAACTAGATGGCGTTGCGACGAAAAGTGAGGGTTCGGGAATGAGAATCGGAATAATGCTTCGGACTCTGCACGAGCGCGGCGGCGTTGGGGTCTACGCCAAGTACATCACCGAAGAACTGCTGGCACGAGATCGCGAGAACGAGTACGTTCTCTACTATCTGGGACGATCCCATGTCGGGACCTTTGCGCATTATTCCAACGTCGAGGAGCGGCCGCTAAAGACGACCAACAAAGCAGTCTGGGACCAAATTTCGGTGCCACTCGCCTGTCGCAGAGATCGCATCGATGTCCTGTTCCATCCCAAGTTTACGGTACCGCTACTGGCGCCCTGCCCATCCGTGATGGTGCTTCATGGTGCCGGCTGGTTCATACCCGAGCACCAGAAATACTGGGGCGCGATGGACGTCCGATATCTCCGGCTGGTGATGCCTCTCTACTGCCGAAGAGCTAAAGCAATTCTCTCGGTATCCAATGTGACGACAGACATCTTCACTCGTCTGTTTCGCCTCCCGGAAGGAAAAGTCAAGACGGTGTACCTGGCCCCGGGGAAGCATTTTTCCCGTGTGGAGGACACGGCAATTCTCGATAGCGTCAGAAAGCGCTATGGATTGCCTGAGCAGTTTGTGTTCACGCTTTCAAAATATCCGGGCGGTGATCGAAAGAATATCGACGGCATATTCGCGGCATACGAAGCCGTTCATGGCACGACAGATCACAAACTCGTGGTTGGTGGAAAGAACTGTGACAAGTTCCGTGACGACTACCATCTGCCCTCAGACGGCTTTGGCAAAGATGTGCTTTTCCCGGGATATATCGCTCAGGAAGATCTCCCGGCGGTCTACTCGCTTGCCAGCGTGTTCCTCTATCCTTCGAACATGGAGGCGTTTCCGATTCCGGTGACCGAAGCCATGGCCTGTGGCACTCCCCTTATTACATCGACGGGCAACGGTCTGAAAGAGATTGCGGGCGAGGGAGCCGTACTCGTCGATCCTCGGGAGCATTCGGCGATCGCGGCAGCCCTCGACCATGTCTTGCAGAACGAAGATGTGAGGACCAGTCTGGGGCAAAAGGGTCTCGAACGATCGAAGATGTATTCCTGGGAAAAGTGCGCCAGCGAGACTCTGGATGTTCTGGAGAACTGTAGATGACAGCATCCGCAGACAGTCCAGAGTTTTCTGTTCCGGACGACCTATTCCCGGGAACGATTGTCATCCTTGCGCCGCACATGGACGACGAAACCCTCGCATGCGGGGGCACGATCGCGGCGCTTTCGGACAAGTCACGAATACTCGTTGTCTTTGTGACCGACGGAGCAATGTCGCCAGCACCCACTTTCCGCTGGCAAGGGTCGCCCTCAGCCTCGCTTCCGACAGTGCGAAAGCGCGAAGCGGAAAACGCATTGTCCACTCTCGGAGTACCGAAAGACAATATCTACTTCCTTGATTATCCGGACGGCGAGCTCAGTGCACACGTAGACAGCCTTGTCGATCGGCTGGCGGAGATTCTGCAAAGCACTGAGCCGGCATTCGTGTTCGTTCCGTTCCGATACGATAGACACCCGGACCATCTTGCCACGTACGCTGCAGCGATTGCAGCCTCCGGGATTACGACCGACGCACCCAGAATCGTCGAATATTTTGTCTACTACAAATGGCGCCTCGTTTCCGGAGGTGATGTCCGCAATCGGATTCGGACCGGTTGTCTTGCCACTGTGGACACCTCAGAACAGAGCCAGCTCAAACTCAGAGCCTTGCGATGCTACGAAAGCCAGACAACGGTGCGCGAAGAATGGCAAACGCGAGCGATTCTACCGCCGGAGAGACTTGAAGAGGTTTCTCGATTACCCGAGATGTTTCTGGTTCATCATGAGGATTTCCCGGGCTCGCTCATCTTCGAGCGGGGTCGTCGATGGATACCGCTTGTTCACCGCATCGAACCCGTTCTCAAGAAACAAAAAGATCGTTTCACCGCGTTTGTCACGTTGATCACCAGAGCGAATCATACATAGGGCTGACGTTGTCCGTAACCGTTGTCGTTTTTTCCAGTGGACCAACGCTGCGAGCCAGTGTTCGGAGATTTGTCTGCCGACTCGAGAATCACCCGGACATTCAATTGCTGGCCGTTTATTGTGAGACAAAGGAATCAGGCCTGGGAGGAATCGTTCGAGACGCCTGGCGACGTCGCGGGATTCTTGCCGGTCCCGTCCTGGCTCTCACGGCTGCCGGCGCTGTAGTCGACTGGCTGACCCATCCCAAACAATCAGCCCGAATTCGAGCGTGCATCCGCTCGGTCCAGGGGCGCATCCATTACGTACCTGACATACATGCCGAAGGCGTCGTTGAGAACATGCGCGCACAGTCGCCGGATGTCGGGCTGGTGTACGGCAGTCCGATCTTGCGGCCGGAACTGTTTGAGATCCCACGGCTCGGAACACTGGGTATTCACCACGGCAGAATGCCTGAGTATAGAGGCAAGAAGACCACGTTCTGGGCACTCTACAATGGAGATCCAACGGCAGGCGTAACCATTCAGAAGATCAACGCCGGACTCGACACCGGAACCATCGTTGCGGAAGACCACGTGGACGCGCGTGGCCGGTCCTTGAGAGCGGTCTGGATCGACCTCGAACAGCGCGGATCTGGACCTCTACATAACGGCAATACTCGGATATGTGCGTGGCGAGCTGATTCCTTCGGCGTGGGACGGGCCGAGGGGCAAGCTTTATCGCGACCCCGGAGCGCGCGATATTCTGAAGTTCATCTGGCAGCGGTACCGCCCGGGGTCAAAATGACGCAGCGATGTCTCATCATCATACCCGCTCGAAATGAGCAGGACACCATCTCTGATGTAATCATCGGACTGCGGACGCATGCTCCGACCCTTGACCGACTGGTCGTTCAGGACGGCTCCACAGATTCGACGCAGCGGAAAGTCGAGGAAATGGGTGAGATGCAATTGAATCTCCCCTTCAACATTGGCTACGGCCTGGCTCTGCAGACCGGCCTCAAGTACGCCATCGAAAAGGGATATGATCTGGTCGTCTGCATTGATGGCGATGGACAGCACCGGCCCGAAGACGTCCCGGCGCTTCTGCAGGCGCAGAAGGAGACCGGTGCGGACGTAGTAATAGGTTCTCGTTACCTCGGGAAATCGTATCAGGGCCCGTTGGAACGTCGTGTAGGACAGGTTCTGTTCTCCGGCTTGACGCATTTCTTGATCGGGCACAGAATTTTTGATACAACATCCGGCTTCAAGGTTCTCACCGCTCGAGCCTGCGAAGCAATGAGCGACGGTATCTTCCTCGACTTCCATATTGAGACGATTGTGCGACTCAGCATTCTTGGTTTCAAGATTGTCGAACATCCCGTCGTTGTGAAAGAAAGACTGCACGGCCGGTCGATGCATACCTTCTGGAACGCTATCCAGTATCCGATCAAGACGTTAGTTCTGACCATCGCTGCCATCACTGACGCCCTCCTCAACCGGAAACAACAATGAGCTTGCAGGGAATACTCTTCGTCGACCTGGTAGGACTGGCGTTGATCGTATTGATGATCAACTTGCTGCGCACTCACAGGCTCAATGTAGGATACAGCCTGACCTGGATCGCCGCGACGCTCGCCGCTATGGTGATCGTTTCAGTGCCATCACTTCTGGATCTCTTACCACGGCTCGTCGGTGCCGAGTATCCAGCCTCCGCGCTCAGTCTCTTAGCTTTTCTGTTCATCTTCCTGGTACTGATATTTATGAGTGTGAGACTGTCTCACCTGTCAGCACGACAGATCGAGTTGGTACAGATGCTGTCGATAGATCGAGTGGACGATCGATCAGATCATATGACCGACGAGGGAGCTGAAGATGAGTAGGCGCGGATCGGCCGTAGCCTGTTGTGCACAGAGGTGGTGTGCAGGAGGCATGTATTGACGCAGTCCAGAGCGCGTATCTGCATCCTGACAGAAACGTTCTTCCCGGTTGTTGGCGGAGGGGAAACGCAGGCGCTGGATCTGGGCAACAACCTTGCAGAAAGGGGACACTCCGTTATCGTCCTCACCAGACGCTCGGATGCTACGCTTGCGACTGAAGACAAGTTGGCGAACTCTCGGTGTTTCGAGTCATTCCCTCCGGTACCGGGCGCCGGAAGAAGTGGGGACTTCTGCTCACCGTAATCCCGGCGCTCATCAGACTTCGCGATCAATACGACGTTATCCTCGTGTCAGGGTATCGCATCATTGGAATTACGGCGGTCGCCATCGGAAGTCTCCTGGGAAAGAAGATCCTGCTCAAGGCCGATAGCCTCGGTGAGATGTCTGGAGAGTTCTTTCGACGCGGGCTGGGAACTGTGAGACTCTCGACAAAAAACCAGGCGTTCAGATTGTTCATCAATACTCGAAACCGAATCTTGCGACGTGCCGACGGCATGATATCCATCTCATCGGCTGTACGACTTGAACTATTGGAAGCGGGC
Organism: Rhodothermales bacterium; assembly: GCA_963768565.1. Taxonomy (GTDB): domain Bacteria; phylum Bacteroidota; class Rhodothermia; order Rhodothermales; family JABDKH01; genus JABDKH01. The sequence goes on along the minus strand of CAVYIO010000023.1, from coordinate 52,303 downwards.
ATTCGACCCGGGATGATTAACGAAATCCCAAACGGTGTGGACACCACAAGATTCACACCTGTGAGCGATCTGGCGAAGGCGAGCCTTCGTGACCGACTCGGACTTGACCTACACGCAAAGATTGGCGTCTATACTGGCAGGCTCGTATCGTACAAAGGACTTGCGTTGCTGCTGCGAGTCTGGAGGGAAGTAGTTATTGAATTCCCAAAGGCGAAGCTTTTGCTCGTTGGCTCGGGAGGATTGGACATGCACAACTGCGAAGACGAGCTCCGATCCTACGTCGCTGATCATGGTTTGCAGAATCACGTGAGTTTTTCCGGAGCGGTCCAGAACGTCGAGGAGTATCTGCAGGCATCCGACCTGTTTGTCTTTCCGACAGAGAGTGAGGCTTTCGGACTTTCGCTTGTCGAGGCGATGGCGTGCGGACTACCGGTAATTACGACTTCCAGTCGGGGGCGTTCGCGACATCGTGAGACACATGGAGGACGGCCTGATGATCAAGCCGGCGGATGGCGACGAACTCCTGGCCGGGATTCGAAAGCTCCTGGGTGATCCCGACCTCCGACATCAGCTTGGTGCGACAGCCTGCCGAACGGCACGAGAACGATTCTCCTCCGTCCGAGTGGCAGACCTGTACAGCAGCCTTATCGAAACACTTGCGAGTTCTGGTCAACCCGTGGGACACGCAACGGAGACGATCCGCAGAGAAAAATGATCACCTCGACAGACAGCGGACAGATTGCGAGTTCCTGGGAGCGTTGGGTACTGGTCGTGTGCCGACTCGCGGCAGTGGGCCTTGGTGTGCTTCACACGACCGCGGCTGTCCGTCGTTTCTCCATGAATGCAGATGGCATAAGCTATCTCGACATCGGAGATCTTTACCTGCGCGGCGACTGGGGGGCGGCCGTGAATTCGGTCTGGAGTCCCATGTACTCGTGGATCCTCGGGTCGGTCTTGTACATCTTCGAACCGTCGGCTCGATGGGAATTCGCCGCAGTGCAGTTCGCTAATCTGGCGATCTATCTGGTCGCGCTGTTGAGTTTCGAATTCTTCTGGCGCCAATTGATGACCCATCGCCGCAGCCGTCTCGGCAGAAAACCGGGAGTTCCGCTCCGGCCTGCCGGACTGGGCATGGCCGATGATCGGATATGGTCTGTTTATCTACACGTCCCTCGGGCTTATAGAACTCTGGTCGGTGACTCCTGACATGCTGATGACCGTGTGGGTCTATCTCGCATCCGGCCTCATCCTTCGGATTCGCAGCGGAAAGGATTCCTGGGCCGCGTTTGTCGGAGTCGGTTTGTTGATGGGAGTATCCTATCTGACGAAGTCCGTCATGTTGCCCCTATCTCTTGCGTTCATATTCGCAGCGTTTCTGTCGGCCGGGCGGCAACGCCGAATCGTTCGAACGGCAGCAGCACTTGGCGTCATGCTTGTCGTCGCCGCTCCCTTCATAGCCGCGATTTCATTGTCGACCGGACACTTTACTACGGGTGACGCTGGTCGCTTAACGTTCCTGCGGCACGTCAACGGAATCTCATACCCTCACTGGCAGGGGTCGGACGAAGGATTCGGCCAACCTGAACACGGCTCGAGACTGATTCACGACCGGCCACCGATCTATGAGTTCGCGGAGCCCATTGCAGGTACGTATCCCATTTCGTTTGATCCATCCTACTGGTACCGGGGGGCAATCGTCCAGCTTCAACCCGGTAGACAACTGATGGCGGTCGCAGCCAGTGGGCTGTTCTACGCCAGACTGTTCTTCATGGACCTGGGGGCAATAACGTTCGGCATTGTTTTGCTCTGCATCGTGGGTGCAGGCACGATCGACGACTGGTGGGAAGAGGTCCGGAGACGGACACTTCTACTGCCGGCCCTGGCGGCATTTGCTCTGTACGCACTCGTCCTGGTCGAGGGTCGATACATTGCGGTCTTTGTCGTTCTGTTCTTTGGAGACCTGCTCGCAAATCTCGTCGTCAAGGATTCCCACCGGAGGTTGGCGGGTGTGGTGGCGGCCCTCATGGCCGTGTTCCTTGTGATCCAGATCGGCATCTTCAATCTTGATGGCGTAATTGCTCTTGCGGCGCCACACAGCGCCGAGCAGACATCTTCGAAACGACCCGACTGGCCGGGCGAACCGGCGGAAGTGCTTCAGGAACTCGGAGTCGCTGCCGGTGATCATGTGGGCGTGATCGGATATGCGTTCGACTCGTACTGGGCAAGGCTGGGCAGGATGAAGATCGTCGCGGAAATGCCCGATACGGCCGCTGACATATTCTGGTACGGCGACGAATCCGGGCGTACCGAGGGGCACTCGGTGCCTTTGGTCGAACGGGAGTCCGGGCAGTCGTCGCCGAAAGCGTGCCATACCGTGCTAACACCACCGGCTGGCGACGTGTGGGTGAGTCGAACTACTACATCTATTTCTTTCGATAAAGAGCCCGAGTAAAAGCTTCGATGCAAGTCGGCCCAGCCAGTCAACATCTCCCTGTCGGATCAGGGCTTGAGCGTGTCGCGGTTGTGATTCTCACGTACAACCAGCGGGACATGACATTGAGGTGTCTGGACAGCCTGCAGGAAGAGGAAGGCCAGCCGTTCGACATCCTGCTATGGGATAACGGATCTGCAGACGGCACGGCCGAAGCGGTAGCCGCAGCGTTTCCGGGACTGTTGCTCCACGAGAGTGCGGACAACCTCGGTGTGGCCGGCGGAAGAAATGCCGCCGCCCGTCTGGCGTTCGAGAAACTGGATCCGACCCATCTTCTGTTTCTCGACAACGATATGGTCGTTGAGCCGGGTTCGTGAAGGCGCTTCTTGACTCCTCTACACGCCGATGATCGCGTTGGACAGACGCAGGCCAAGCTGCGTCTTGCGAAGGACCCCGAGCGACTCAATGACGGTGGAGGCTGCGACATCAGCTTCATTCTAGGAAGGACCAGACCTGTAGGCTTCGGAGAGGTTGACCGCGGACAGTACGACCAGCGTAGACCGTGCGTAGCCTGTGGTGGAGCGATGATGGTTCGCGCAGAGTTATTCCAGAGTCTGGGAGGATTCGACACCATCTTCAACCCGTTCGGACCCGAGGATCTGGACTTTTCGCTGCGACTTGGCGGGGCTGGATACCAGGCCCTCTTTGTGCCGGATGCAGTCGCCTATCACGAGGTATCGCACACGTTTGGCGCCGACTACGACGCCGTCTACGCGCGAACCAAGATGCGACACTGGCTCCTGTTCATGAAGCGACATGCGCCGCGGTGGAAAGTCGCTGTGTTCTTCACTCTCACCGCGCCGTGGTTGTTCGTGCGTACGGTTTCGCGTGAGGCCATGCGTGGCAATTTCTCCGTTCTGCCCGGCCTGGTGAAGGGAATTTTCGACTTTCGTCGAGGCTGAACCAGCAATTCGCCTTCGGATGGATACGACGTTCAGCGTGCCGACAGCTCTGCTCGCCGAATCGCTACGATCCTTCCTCGCCGCGAGGCAGAAAACAGGATAGTATCCAGGTCATGCATATCAACAGAAGTGCGAGATACGAGGCCCCATCGCGATACCATTTGAGATGCACGTGGTGATCGGTGACCAACAACCACGTTGTCCTCTACGAAGACGCCACGTACGGAAACAGTCGACGGTGAGGACATCACTAACTCTCTCGCTTCAAGGTATTCACCTCCCGGACCCTCGATGCACCACTGATCCCCGCACCGAAGAACGTGAGCGCGGTCAAACTCGACGTATTCACCTACACGATCACTATCCGACAGGGTCTCCAGCGAGTGGTTGTCCCCCCGGCTATTCGTAGCCAGAAAAAGTAGTGGCAGCAGCAGATAGGCAAGCCCAAGCAGCGGCACTGCGAATGCCCGGCGGCCACGCGGCCATACAAGTCCGGGCCGGGTTCGCGAACTTGTCCGCCAGTTCACACCGAGAACCACCAGACCGAGAATCGTCAGGACTACACCGAGAATGCTCTCCGGCCAGAAGAAGCCCCAGTTTGACATGTGCCATGAAGCAGGCGCCACAAAATGGACGCCGTTTGCCCATTTGATCTGACTGGCATCAAGCACGAGGTGCAGAACGCTATTCGTACCGAGGATCAAGAGTGTCTTCCAGTACGATCCTGCAAATGCGGCGATCACGCCGCATAACACGAGGCAGCCGAGAAGAGACGCCTGAAAGTCGACATAATATCTGAGCGTGAATGGGTCAACGCCAGGCGCAAACGCAACCACTGCTCTCTGGAGTATCCATGGAAAGTCCGGGACTACGCAGCCAACGTAGACCCACTTCAGGTCCACGTCCTTCCATGCCAGGCTCGACACCAGACCTTGAACTCCAACGTGCGCGAGCGTATTCGGCATGGAACTACAACTTGAAACCTGGTGAGTGACCGGAGTGTCAAGCCAACCAGTGGCTCAGCCATCGCTCGAACGTTTTGCCAGTCCGATTGCCAGGCCAGAACCGCGGGATACGATATCTACTCGTGCGAGATCGAAAGACATCGTTATGACTTACGCAAGCGGCCGAATACCCCGCCGGGCCGAGTAGCTGTTCGGTACCGGACGACCACAATCCGTTCGGGTACGAGAATAACTCGACGGAGCTTCCGATCACACGTTCTATGTCCCGTTTGCTCTGCGCGATCTCCATTTCTTGTTCCCGGGTCGACAACTCCGGGAGAATGGGATGAGAGACCGAGTGAGACCCTACGGTTATCAGGTCGCAGGCCGCGATCTCCTTCAACTCCGACTCGGATATGACGCGAGCAGCTGGCACGGCTCCCTCGGGCACATCTGCCCATCGCTCGATCTTCCCCAACCACATATCGCGATCGTCCGACGTCATTGTTAGCAGGGCCTGGTACAGTGACTTCACCAGGTGACCGCGTCCGGTGGACGTGTCCCGGCTCAGGTCCTGCTTCCTCCGCGTGTTGGCCGGCATGTCAAAACCCGGAATCGGGAGATCTTCCAGGTATGGAAGGACCTCTGGAAAGCACACCAGCCGCTCGAGACGATCCCACCACAGTTCTTTGCCGAAAGCACCCGACGGCACGAACACGGTCGCAGGTACTTCGTAGCGTTCCAGAAGCGGCCGGACGACATCAACTATTTCGGCATACCCGTCATCAAACGTGACCACGACAGATCGTGCCGGCTGGTTACCTCCTGCGACGGACTCGACGGCATGCGATAACGTGATTGTCCTGGCGCGTCTTTGCAGCGTCTCCAGATGCCGTTCAAACCGATCGGGAGCAACACAGATGTCAAAAACATCATCATCGGGATCCGCAACGCGGTGATATCCCAGTACAATTGCTCCTCCGGTCAGCCGGCTGCGAATCCAGCGGCCGGTGAGCCTGGCCTTCTTTGCGCCCGGAATTCTCACGTCGTTGCGACGGGCTTGACTGCGCGAACCGTGATGATGACCTGATAGTCCGGATCGTGGTATTCGAGCTCTCGTTTCCGGAGTTCACCGGCCGAGAGACCATGAAGGAAAGAGATGGCGCTCAAGACATTACCGTAGGCCTCCACTTCAACACAATCTGACGGAAAGCGATGCTCGAACAGACGTCGAGCAGAAGCCGTGGTGAAGCTCCAGTAGTATCCCCAGCGATCCATATCGTATCGACTGATCTTACTGATGCCGGGGATGGTGACGAGTACGACTCCGCCGGGTTTCAGGATGCGGTGCACCGTCTCAACGGCAGACGTCAGGTCGAAAACACATTGAAGGGTTTGTGTGAGAATGACACAATCGAAAGACCCGGATTCGATGTGATCCGCGTGCGACAGGTCACCGATGATGGTGACCGGCTCGCGATTCTCTGCCACATGAAGCACGTCCACCTTGGTTACATCGTCACCGCCATAGAGACGCGTGTACATATCGGTGCCGATCTCCAGCACGTGTCCGTGAACGTCAGCCGACCGCCCGCTGAGGAACGTTTCAATGTAATGGCGATCGAGAGCTCGTCCGCGTTCGAGACCAAATGTGGTGCTGATCGGCTTCACCCTTCTGAGGTTTCCAAAGCGCACCAGCCCGACGGGTGGCCAGCGTGTCATTTGCACGAGTTTGCGTCGGGTGCGAACGGGAAGAATCCGTTGCGCTATCGTCGTTGCGCGTTCTAGTAGACTCACGTTGATTATTTATTGTCTTCACGTGTTACGAAAACAGCGAGAAGTGGGGCTAGCTGAGGAAACACTCTTCCAATATCCTGACCCAGGCCAAGAGAAAGCCAGCGGTCCAATATGAGCAGCAGGCCGGCTATCAGCAAGCCGGAGCCAACCGCCGCCAGAACAAGACCCGTAAAGGACGGCAATCGGCTGAAGAGCCAGACAGCGGCAAGCACGCCGACAACCGACGAGGCGACGACCGAAATGAGAATCTTCCCCAGTCCCTTGAAGGGATGCGCGATGATCTGTCTTACGAACCGCACACTCATCAACTGTGACATAGCAATAGCTGGAATCCACGCCAGGGCGGCCCCCTGCACTCCCCAGGACGAGGTGAAGATCCAGGCCAGTGATATGATGATCACCGACTGAACAACCTCTATCGCAACCATCCGATTGGGCCTCCCCGCCCCCTTTAGTACGGGTCCAACGTTCTCTCCCAGAAGCCCGATGATATTCACCGTACCCAGAATCTGAATAATCGGAACCGTGCCCTGCCACTTCTCACCCAGGGCGAATTCAACAAGTCCCGGACTCAGCGCGATGAGGAGGAGACAGGATGGGACCAGCAGTGCTGCCGTGGCGGCAAAGACTGACCTGAAAGTCCGGGCAAACGCCGCCTGTGCATCCTGAAGTCGGGAGTACATAGGAAAGGTTACATCCCCCACCACCTGACTCATGATCTCAGACGGCAGAAATGCGAGGCTGGCGGCCAGGTAATAAAGACCGAGTTCGACGGTACCGAGCTGACGGCTGATGACGAACCGCAGTGTTGTACTGGCTACTAGCGCCGTGACCCCCGCAAGAAGAATCCACCGGCCGAACCGAATCAGACTCTGTGCCGCCTCCCGATCAAAAGAAATACGAGGGCGATATGGAGCGAGCACGTAGGACAGGACAAGCGATGTTGCCGGGCCGGCGAGCGCTCCTGCGACCAGCGCCCACACGCCAAACGATGGGGCGAGGGCAATGGCTACGACGGTATTCGAGACCGCCGCGGGCAAACGAATCAGGGTGACAGACCTGAAATTGAGCTTGCGGATGAAATCGACGACGCGAATGCTTGCGACGGCCTCGAGCATAGGCTGGAGGGCGAGCACCCTCATCAGGCTAGCGGCTCTGGCGTCTGAAAAGAGATCGGCGACGAGGGGGGCGCTCAGGTAAACGACCACACCGATCGCCACGGCACGGACCATTCCGACGGTCCATGCGACATCATATAGACGCTCTTCTGTGCTTTCGCTCTGAACGAGCGCAGGGATCATTCCCAGATCTGTGAGACGACTGGAGACACCGATCGCAACCGTGGCAATCGCGAGCAGGCCGAAATCGTCCGGACTGAGCAGCCGTGCCAGCACCAATATCCGGATCAGAAAAACCAGCTTCGTGCCACCTAGCTGCGCAGCTTTCCAGGTAATTGCCGAGCCCGCACCTCGGGCACTGGGTCGTTCCATGGCGCTACTCCGCGTCCCTCAGTCCCCGTAGAATACCTTCCGGGAGTCCCGAGAGGTACGCCCTTCCCATCATCCGAAGCTCCCTGTTGCCTGTGAACAGTCCGCGGAGCATCGTTCTGGAGGCCCGGACAAAATGGAGCGCGGCGCGCGCGCCTATAAACCAGTCACCACGTCGAAGGTACTTTCCGTAGAATCCTCCGTGGCTGCGGGCATAGCTGCGGTACTGCTCCCGACGCGCATCCAATTCGCGCCAATCGGAGTGGGTCACGACCATCCCTGGCTCATATATCAGCGTAACCCCGGCTCTGAGCGCTCGATAGATCCATTCACCGTCTTCCGCCGTCCGGAGACACTCGCTCTCGTCAAACAGACCGACCTTCTGCAACACTGCCATCGACGTGGCCATATTCCCGCCCGACAAGCGGTCAAATTTCAGTCTTGGCCGACGATACTCGGCACGATCCTCCGATGTCGCGGTCAGCACGACCGCCTCTCCTCCAGCAAGTACCTTGCCCGACACGACGCTATTCGGCCGCGTTCGTAGCGATGCCACCAGAACTTCAAGCCATGACTCGTCGACGAAGCAATCATCGTCAGTGATCGCAACGAACGGGGTCTTCACCCTGGCGATACCCTCGTTCAGACCCCTGGCGCGGCCGGTCTTCGACGATGAGACATACAGCGTGTCAACTCCCGCCTTCGCCATAGAGACAAGCCAGTGGTTGACCGCAGGTGCGCGTCCTTGATCCACCACAATAAGTTTCGCGGGCCATGCACTGCCTGCCGCGATGCGCCGGAGGGACTCCTTCAGGATGTCACGGCCCACGGTAGGGATGAGCACCGTAACGTCCGGGAGTATGTGTCGGGGCAGCGCCCACGTTTCTTCAGCAGTTCCGGTCAACTCGGACATTCGAGATCAATAACACCAGAATTCTCTCGTCTTTCCGCAAAATTGCGATTCTTACGTTCTAGAATACGATGCAATTGGAAGATTTCCGGAACGGGGTCGGCGGCCTCGTTGATATACGTCGTCAGAGCGGACGGGCGGATGGAAAGTGAGATGTCTACGATATCAGTCGGTCGGCAGGGGCTCACGTGGGGGACGAGATGAAAAAGGGGCTTTCAAGTCTATCCTGGCACATGATCAAATGGATGCGGCGTGCGACTACGATGGTCTGCCGTAGAATCTATCGGGACACAAACCACGACGCCGGATCGACCATCCTTGTCGCGGGCACTGGACGTAGTGGAACGACCTGGCTTGCAGACATTATTTCAGAGCAGTTCAAATCCCGACTGATGTTCGAGCCGTTTCATCCTGTTCTGGTTCCGGAGTACGCGGAGTTCAACTACTTCCAGTATATGCGGCCGGGCGAGCCGGACGATACTTTGGGACTCTTTCGTCAACAACCTGTTGGAAGGCAGACTCCGCAACGCCTGGGTGGACCGTCGGATATCGCGCGTCTTTCCTAAGCACAGAGTTGTGAAGACAATCAGGGCCACCCTTCTACTCAAATGGCTACATCAAAGGTATCCGAACGTCCCCACGCTGTTCATCATACGCCATCCGTGTGCTGTCGTGCGTTCGAGAATGAAACAGAACTGGGCAAGCGACGGAGACCTGCAGCCGATGCTGTCGCAACCCACGCTTGTGACGGACTTCCTCGCTGACAAAATGGACACCATACGCGACGCTTCGACTCCCGAAGAAAAGCATGCCGCCGTCTGGTGCATTCATAACCTCGTTCCGCTTCGTCAGTTTGCTGCGGGCGAAATATCCGTTGTGTTCTACGAGGATCTGGTTTTGCGACCGATGGAAGAGCTCGATCGGGTCTTCGGACTTATCGGACGCCTCTTTGATCACGGCAGAGTCCGGAGCGTCCTGCGCCCCTCCACAACCTCCACACCTTCGAGTGCGATTCGCACGGGCGAGAACGCCGTATCTGCATGGCGGAAGCATCTCGCTACAGAAAGCGTTCAGCGTATACTGTCGATCGTGGAGGCGTTTGGGTTGGGACCGCTTTACGAAGACTCGGACACGCCCCGGATCAGTCCTGATGCCGTATTGAACTTCAGCTGGAAAGAGCCAGCGCCATAAATGATCGACGTGCAGACAACAGGGAGAAGCAACACCGTCCCGACGGTATCCGTGGTTATCATCTTCCTCAACGCGGAGGATTTTATTCAGCAAGCCGTAGACAGTGTGTTCGCACAGTCTTTCGATGATTGGGAGCTCCTCCTCGTCGACGACGGATCGAGCGACGGCAGTACCCGGATCGCCCTCGACATTGCCCGAACTCACTCAGGCAAGGTGCGCTATCTCGAACACGCGAATCATGTCAACAAGGGAATGAGCGCCACCCGCAACCTTGGAGTGGCGAATTCACGTGCGCGGTATGTCGCCATGCTGGATGCCGACGATGTGTGGCTTCCCGACAAGTTGGCAGAGCAGGTGGCAATCCTTGACGCAAACGAGGAAGCCGCCATGGTCTTCGGGCGGGACACGTACTGGTACTCGTGGAACCCGGACAATGACGGGACAGAAGACCACGCGCCCGAGTTGGGCATCGAGGCGCGGAAGCTCTTTGGGACCCCAAGAACTCCTTCCACTTTTTCTTAACGGCAAAGCAGCCATTCCATGCCCAACAGGAATACTGCTGCGGCGCGAGGCCATTGAGAGGATTGGGGGCTTTGAGGAAGCGTTTCTGGGAATAAATATGGTTTACGAGGACCAGGCGTTCTACGCAAAGCTCCTGTCGCGGGAATCAGTGATCGCCGAAAACGCCTGCTGGACTCTGTACCGCCAGCATCCGAATTCAAGTTGCTCCGTCGGCGAATCGACCGGAACGGCGTGAGCGCTCGACGACACTATCTAGACTGGCTCGATCAATATCTTCGAGAGAATGGGATCACGGATCGTGGCGTGTGGAACGCTCTGCGCCGGGCTCAATGGAGGCTCGACCATCCAAGAATCGCACGGGTGTCGCGCAGTCTTTCGCGAATAGCAGAGGCCCTCCGATAACCAGTCGATCAACTTCGATAACCAGGCGAGGTCAAATCGCCTTAACAACTGAACCGCGTCTGACGCAGAACAAAGTCCTGACGGTGTCCGAACCCAAAACCGACATTTCCATTGTAATCCCCCTTCACGATGAAGAGGATTCCGTGGCACCATTGTGCCGGGCAGTAACCACAGCGATGGAGTCTGCGGACGTCCGTTTCGAGACAATCCTCGTTGACGACGGAAGTCGGGATCAAACGTTCGCGCGAGCCTCCGATGTGGCGTCTCAAGACACCCGTTTCCGAGTCGTCAAACTGAATCGGAATTTCGGCCAGACGGCGGCGCTGAAGGCCGGCTTTGAAATAGCGGCTGGAAATATCATCGTGACCATGGATGGAGATCTGCAAAATGATCCGGAAGACATCCCGATGATGATCCAGAAGATCTCTGAGGGGTTCGACATGGTGGTCGGCTGGCGGGAAGACCGCAAAGACAGTTGGGCACTGAGAAAAATTCCGTCAACAATCGCGAACTGGCTGGTACGGAAATCCACCGGAACCACCATCACCGACAACGGCTGCGCACTTCGCGCCTACAGGGGCGAAGTAATCAAGAGATATCCTCTGTACTCAGAGATGCACCGGCTTCTTCCAACCATCCTTGCCATGACGGGTGCCAGAATAGCCCAACTACCTGTTCGTCATCATCCGCGCCAATACGGAAACTCGAAATATGGCCTTGCAAGAACGTACAAGGTCATCCTCGATCTCGTGGCGTTGAGAATGATTCTTACGTTTCATCGCTCACCGCTTTTTGGATTCGGAATCTCCGGGACTATCCTTGGCCTGTTGAGCATAGGTGTACTGATCACCGGGTTCGTGCAATTACTGACGAATCAGGGCGTCGTCTCTCTCATATACCCCGGAATTGGAATCTTGCTTGGCTCCCTGAGCGTCTCGTTGCTGACAATGGGAATTCTTTGTGATATGATCTACGTAACCGGAGATACCAAAATGGGACCGTTCCGAAACAGCCCCTCGGATGCATGACTGAAACGATTGATATCGATATTTCCGTGATCGTTCCCATGAACGACATGGACCGACCGAATGCGATCGATATTACTTTCGCCGACTACAAGCGCGAGCTCGACAAGACGGGGCTGCGGTACGAATTCCTCTTTGTCGTCGAAGGTGATCAACTTGATGAGTTCAACCGCCTCGTCACCCTGAAGGACCGGGGCGAGCCGATCCGAATCATCAAGCTATCACAGTCCTATGGCGACGCCACGATCCTGACTGTCGGATTTGAACACGCGCGAGCTCCGATCCTGATGACGTTACCCGCCTACCATCAGATCAAGCCCGATGCAATTGCGCCAATCGTGGCTGCACTGGGAGAACACGACATGGTGACGGTGCGAAGATGGCCGCGCGGTGACTCGATTATCAATCGCGTACAGACACGCATATTTCACTTCCTGCTCCACAAAACCACGTCGACGGGCTTCAATGATCTCGGCTGCGGCGTGCGCATAATTCGAAGACGGGTCACGGACGCCGTGCATATCTACGGCCACAAGCACTGGTTTCTTCCGGTACTCGCCGGTCGATTCGGTTTCAAGATCAACGAGGTGGATGCGCCACAGGCCGCGAGCGACTTCACTCGTCGATACTTTGGCGTGGGTATCTACTTCAGGAGGATGCTGGATCTTATGTCCATCTTCTTCCTTGTGAAGTTTACGAAGAAGCCTCTGCGATTCTTCGGGTCAACTGGAGCAGTTCTGTTCCTCATGGGTATCGTCTTTACGGCGTTTCTAGCGTATCAGAGGCTCTTCGCAGGCGAGCCTCTCGCCGACCGACCTGCCCTGTTGCTTGGCGTGCTGATGATCGTACTTGGGATCCAGATCTTCGCCATCGGTTTGATCGGCGAGCTGATCATATTCACGCACGCGCGAGATCTGAAGGAATTCACGATCGAGAAGATCATCAACTGACGACGCTGGTTCGGTATCAGCCGAAATGCTGATATCCGCCCGGCAGCAGTTCGACAAACTCGCCGTCGTCGATCTGCATGCGAACGCCTTCCTCCGCTTCCGTAAACAGCCCGACTACCGTCGCCGAGCCGTCGTCGATACGCGAATAGTCGCCCGGCGTGGTGGCGAAAACGAGTTCGTAATCCTCTCCTCCGAACAGAGCAAAGTTGGAGGCCTCGTCCTCGAACAGGACTGCGGTCGCCGCCGTCTGCTCATGAATGGGAATTGAGTCCTGCCGGATGAGCGCACCACAGCCACTGTGCCGACAGAGATGATGGATCTCGGAGGCCAGACCGTCCGAAACGTCAATCATGGCGCGGGGAATGAATCCGGCACGTTCCCAGTTCGCGATCACGTCCAGCCGGGCCCTGGGCATCAGTTGTCGCTGAATCACGTAGTCGTGGTTCTTCAGTTCGGGCCGAAAATCTTTTTTTGATTCGTTAAGAGCGATGCGCTGCTTGATCAGGACCTTGAGTCCCGCATAGCCTGAGCCCAGATCGCCTGTTACGCAAATCAGGTCGCCCGGACGGGCGCCACGACGAAACGCAACTCGCTTCTCTTCTACCTCGCCCACAACCGTAACCGACACACTCAGTTGCCGAGCCGCAGTTATGTCCCCGCCCACGACAATGACACCGTAGGCATCACACGCATCGCGAACGCCTGAGTAGAACTTCTCCACCATTTCGATGGAAACCGAGTGTGGTACTCCCATCGCGATTGTTGCGTATCTCGGCCGTGCATTCATCGCCACGACGTCACTGACATTGACCGCAATGCTCTTGAAACCGAGGTGGCTCATCGGTGAGATGGAAAGGTCAAAGTGCACTCCCTCTATCAGCGCATCGGTCGTGAGAACCTGATACAGACCGTCCTCTTTGCGGAACACTGCGGCATCGTCTCCGATTCCGCGGATGAGCTCGCTGTCTGCCGCTTCGCCAAGAATGGTCTGGAGGCGATCGATCAATCCGAACTCGCCGATCTCCTCTATCGCCGTAAAGCTGTTTTCCATGTCATCGAGAATGGTCAGTTGGGTCCAGTTGCTCCGTCGGAGACACGGCGTCCCCGAGATTACAGCGGCACGCAGATCTTGCCCAGCACAGTTCCGCGTGACGCACCTGTTACGGACGGCATGTTCGTCGGATGCCCGTTCAGCGTTTCGTGCGCGAGCAATGCGAAACAGACCGCTTCCTTGGCATCCGGATCCACGCCCAGCGAGTCCGCCGTCATGACCTCGATACCAGGCAGCAGTTCGCGCAGGCGCCGCATGATGTACTTGTTATGAACGCCTCCGCCCGCCGCGATCAATTGCCCGGGGTCCAGGCGGTTAACAACAAAACGGTTGATCGCGCCTGCGATTGTTCGAGGCGTCAGCTCCGTGACAGTGGCGAGCACGTCGACCTTGTCGCATCCCATCGACTCCGCCATTGTCAGAATTCGGTCCACCATGGCGCCTGTGTATTTCTCGCGGCCGGTCGATTTCGGCGGCGCCATGTTGTAGTAGGCGTCCGCCAGTAGCTCCGCAAGGAGCGCTTCGCAAACGCTGCCGGAAGACGCGATGGTGCCCCCGTCATCATATCTCTGATCGAACAGCCGATGTACGACGCCGTCGATCAACATATTGCCGGGACCCGTGTCAAAGGCCAGCACATCGTCGGCATTACCTGACAACGGCAGCACCGACAGATTGGCAATTCCTCCGATATTGAGCAAGATGCGATTGGTCGATTCACTGCCAAACAGAACAAGATCGAGATACGGTACCAGCGGCGCACCCTGCCCTCCCAGTGCCATGTCCGCGACGCGAAAATCCCCAACAGTGACAACACGTAGCAGATTCGCAAGAACAGACGGATCGCCGATCTGGAGCGTTGACGTTACGGGCAGACCCGCGCAATCTTCTGGATCCGGAACGTGATGAACAGTCTGGCCGTGGGAGCCCACGGCGTCGAGATCTGCCGGGTCAAGCCCGGCCCGCTCGCATGCTATTACGACGGCGTCACGGTAGGCGTAGGCCAGCCTGAAATTCAGCTGTGAAAGATCACGAACGGACGAACCGGTCGCCTCGGAATTCCTCAGAATCAGATCTCGAAGTTCGTCCGGGTATGGCACGCTGGCAAAGCCCAGGACTTCAATTTGCACCGAAGTGCCGGATCCGTTGATGCGCACAACGGCGCAATCGACACCATCCAGTGAGGTCCCCGACATCAGGCCTGCCACAACCCTGCTGTCCTGCTTCAGGAGTTCGTACAGGGGTCGTAGCAAGGGCTTCACCGTGATCGAGCGCGCATCTCGGATGCCTTCGTCTCGTACTCATCGGCGCGATCGGGATTCTCAAGCGCCAGGCGGTCGTAGACGCGTGCAGCCTCGGAATACTGGCTCTGCGTCGCATAAATGCGGGCCAGCGTCTCGGAGACGACGTCGTCTATGTCTACCGACAGATCCGGCTCGGGCACACTTCCGGGATCCTCAGCAGGGACGATTTTCGCGGACTCCAGTTCGTCTATGAGGCGATCCAGTTCGACCTCCTCCGGTACCACGTCGAGATCCACATCCACATCGGATCCGGCCCCATCTCCCGAGTCGTGGGCGTAGCCGCCGTTCCATTCGGGTTCGTCAGTATCTACATCGGACGGGGCGACCTCGCCAGGCTGCTCCGCCCATTCGGGGATTTCCGCTTCGACCCGCGGCTCATCGAACGGGACGGCGATCGGAACGAACAATGCCGGATCCATCTCCGGCGTCTCGATGTGGTCGGACACTTCTGTATCGTGCGTCGGCGCAGCGTAGTCCGTCGGGGCGAACGTCCGGCGCCTCGTCGAGCACATCCTCAACAGGTGCAGATTCGGGCTCACCGCCAGGTGAGAACATCTGTGAGACCGCCTCGCGGAGTCCGCGATCGACCGCCGGAGAGCGCGACACCAGCGATTCGGCCCGGCACCATGCATTCAGCGAATCCTCCGCATGATCCGTCAATTGCAGAGCCCGTGCGAACGCCACCTGCGCTGCAGCGTAGTTCGGCCACCGGTCGACGATGCGCGTGAGGATAGGCAGCGCTTCGGACGCCTGGCCGCCCTCCAAAAATGTCAGTGCTGTCTGAAATTCTGAGGTTAACATCAACTCCGTCTGTCTCCTGGCGATTACACGGGAGCAAGGTACTTTGTGCGATTCATCTCATCAACTTGTTTGACATGAGGTGAACCATACAGCGGCAAAAGCCTGTCTCGCACGCTGAACCAGACCACGAGGCCGAATCCCGACGCGAGCAATATCTGAAATGGCAACGCCGCCCACTGCGCGACAGCCACGACCACGACGATGCCTGCGACGCAATACAGTAGAGCCGCCACCTCCATCCACACCATGCCCGGTAGCCGTCGGTCCGCATACTCGGGCTTGCCGTGCCGACTGGACGGCTGCATCGTACTGAACTTGGGCGTCCGGACAAACGGAGTGGTCCGTCCTCGCAGCGCCTGCCACACAGCGCGAGTGTTGTTGATCGACATGCCCATCGAACCCGCCATGAACGCTGGAAACAGTCTTAGGCGAGACACCCAATCGTCATACAACGACCTCTGCGCGTACAATTGGGCCAGGAAGAAGCCGGCAAAGCCCAGCAGGCCAAGTCCCAGAAGCGCAAAATAGACTTCGCCCGGGCCCCGGCCCGCCGCCTTCAATGCCACAAGCGGCGCGTGCAACAGCCCGGCAAGAAGCACAAAGGGAAACACCATGTGGGCAGTGAGATGCACCGTACCCTCCAGCTTTATGGCGGCACGCTCGCTGCTGCGCCAGAGTGCGGGAAGCTGGCGCATGGCCGTCTGAATCGACCCTTTCGCCCACCGGAATTGCTGCGAGCGAAACGCATTGGTAATGGCAGGCAGTTCGGCGGCAACCTCAACGTCCTGCAGATACCGCAGACGCCATCCCGCCAACTGGGCCCGATAGCTCAGATCCAGATCCTCAGTCAGCGTATCGGCATTCCACCCACCCGCTTCTTCTATGCACTCACGGCGCCACACACCGGCCGTGCCGTTGAAGTTCATGAAGTATCCCGCGGAATGGCGCACCTGCTGCTCCAGTGCGAAATGGGTATCGAGTCCGAAGGCCTGCACCCTTGTCAACAGAGAGTCAGTCTCATTCAGATGCGTCCATCGCGCCTGGACCAGCCCGATATCGGGCGAATCAAACATGGGCACGGTCCGACGCAGGAAATCCGGTTCCGGTACAAAATCCGCATCGAAGATGGCGATGAAGTCTCCGCGCGCAAACCGCAGTCCATTACCAAGCGCACCCGCCTTGTACCCGGTGCGCTCACTGCGACGAACATGCAGGATATCGACGCCGCGCCTTCGCCAGTACTCAACACGCGTTTCTGCCAGCTCGCAGGTGATATCCGTCGAGTCGTCGAGTACCTGGATCTCGAGTTGTTTTCGGGGATAGTCGAAACTCGCGCACGCGTCGATAAGCCGTTCCACAACGACTGCCTCATTGTACACCGGCAGCTGCACCGTTACACGCGGCCAGGTCCCGCTATGGGGAGGGAGTGCATCGATATCGGGAATCGAACCCGAGCGCGTTCGATCGATGTCTACAAAGCGGACAGAGAGCCAGTACAGGTTCAGCGCATAGACGAGCAGAACCAGCATCGCCAGCGCGTACAGGACAGGAACGAGGATCTCAATAACCGCCACGTTACCAGTTCGATGTTGCCGCTGTGAAAATGTCGTCCGCGATCTTCTCCAGAATCGCACGGGCTGCGTCTTCTTCTCCCGCGAGTCCACCGTCAGGGTCCGCGGGATCATATTCTTCGAAGGACGAGAACGATCGGGAGAAGAGCGACTCGTCGGTGGTGCGATCCACGTACTCGGCCGTTACCGAGATCGTTACTCGATTCAGCGTGGCGCGCTCCTGACCGCCGACGGATGCGGGCTGATTCAGGTATCTATCAATGCGTGATCGCAGCACAACGTTGGCCCGCTTTTCGTCGGGCTGAAGCGACAGGCGAGTCTGACCCACGAAGCGGTCGACCAACATTGCCGTCAGCTCCTCGTCCATGGTAGTCAGTGTGCTGATACTGTTGTCTTCAACGAGCGGGATGGCGATCGTGGAGAGGTGCGATGGTATTGTCGCGCCGGTGAAACTGTAGTAGGCGCATCCTGACAGGATGAGTGCACATGCGCTCACGCTGAACAGGAACCGGTGCAGTTGCGTCTTCACGACGAGCTCTCCTCTTCTTCTTCCGCCTCTTTCAGCTTCCGATACAGCGTGCGTTCGCTGATACCGAGCGCTCTGGCCGTTTGTCGCCTGTTGCCGCCGAAACGTTTCAGTGCTTCTTCAATGAGATGGCGTTCGGCATCCTCCAGGGTCGGCAGCGGCTGTCCGTCGGGAAGTGTGAGCGGGCGTTCCGTCGTTTCGCGCGACGTACCATTTCCCTCGTCATCCGTCTCAATCTCGTACGGGACCTCCTCAATGAAGGGTGGGTCCTCTTCTCGCATCATCATCAGATCCGACTCGCCGCTCTCCAGAAGTCGACGGGATGTGACGCGCACGGGTGACGCACCTTTCGCCAGCTGAGCGATCTGCTCCTTGAGTTCGCGGATCTCGATCCTCAACTCGACGAGTGCGCGGTACACGAGTTCGCGTTCTCGCGACCCCCCACCGTCGCGGCGGTCCTCATGATCGACTCGCACGAGACCACTCGAACCTGACGCCGTCACACCCCGGAGATGCGGGCGCAGATCCTCGGCGCTGACGCTTCCTTTTCGAAGCAGCACCACCATGCGCTCTGCCACGTTTCGTAGCTCTCGCACATTACCCGGCCATCGGTACTCCTGAAGCAACTGTCGAGCGTCGTCCGTCAGGGTCTTGCCGGCCGCGTTGTAGTTCTGTGTGTACTTGTGGAGAAACTGCTCGAAAAGCGGGAGGATATCGACCTTGCGCTGGCGGAGCGGAGGAATGTTGATCACCACCGTCGAAAGTCGGTAGTAGAGGTCTTCGCGGAATCTGCCGGCCTCAACCTCTCGCGCGAGATCCTTGTTAGTGGCAGCGACAATTCGGGTGTCCGTCTTCTGAGTGGTCGCCGATCCTACGCGACTGAATTCGCCCGACTCCAGGACTCGCAGCAATCGCACCTGTGCGTTCTGCGGCATTTCACCAATCTCGTCAAGAAAGATCGTACCACGATTTGCCTCTTCGAAGTAGCCTGCGCGGCGCTCTCCGGCTCCCGTGTACGCTCCTTTTTCCGTACCGAACAATTCGGATTCGAGCAGACCCTCAGGAATCGCCCCGCAATTCACGATGATCATGGGTCCGTGGCGACGGTTGCTGAGATCACGGATCGCATGCGCGACCAACTCCTTGCCGACGCCGCTCTCACCCTGCACCAGGACGGCAACGTCCGTCTTGCCTACCAGACGGACTTGATCGATGACGTGACGCAGCGCGTCCGACTTGCCGATGATTCCGAATCGTTCCTGAATGGCCTCACGATCCATATATCGATACTCCTGTCCGTTGGAATCAGGTGATGGTAATCGGGGATGACTCGGGCACCACGGCAAGTCCGAGCGGGTCGCCCAGAAGTGTGGCGGATGTGCTGCCCGTCACTCGGACGTCGACGTATTGTCCGGGGCGGAAGTCATGTCGATCGAATACGATCATCTTGTTCGCATCGTTCCGACCGGCCATCTGGTCATCGCTTCGTCGACTCGCGCCTTCGACCAGCACAGTGAACACGCGGCCAACGTCCATTTCATTGTTCTTCCTAGAGATCCCTGTCTGGAGATCTATGATCTCCTGCAGCCGGCGTTTCTTGATCTCCGCCGGCACGTCGTCTTCGTACTTGCGCGCCGCGTACGTGTCGGGGCGCTCCGAGTACATGAACATAAACGCATGATCGTATCGCACCTGGCGCATCAGCGACAACGTATCCTGGTGCTCGTCTTCTGATTCACCGCAAAATCCGGCGATGATATCCGTCGAAAGGGAAACACCCGGTACGATCGAGCGCGCCCGGTCCACAAGGGCGAAGTACTCATCACGAGTGTACGTGCGCTTCATTCGCCTCAGCACGTCAGAGTTCCCGTGCTGAACCGGAAGATGGATGTAGTTGCAGATGTTCGGGCGCTCCGCGTGGACGTGAAGCAACTCGTCGGAGCAGTCCTTGGGATGACTGGTCGAGTAGCGGATTCGAAGCTCCGGCGATATGAGGCTGATCCGGTAGAGAAGCTCGGCAAACCCGACCTCCGAGCCGCTGTCGGTCGCGCGGTACGAGTTCACGTTTTGCCCGAGAACGGTGACCTCCTTGTAGCCTTGCTCCGCAAGTTGCTCGCACTCGGTCAGGATACTCTCAACGGGACGGCTGCGTTCGCGTCCCCGTGTAAACGGCACGACACAGAACGAGCACATGTTGTCGCAGCCGCGCATGATCGAAACGAAGGCCGACACGCCATTGGTATCGTAGCGAACCGGCGCGATATCGGCGTACGTCTCCTCGCGTGAGAGCTGGACGTTTACGGCCGACTGGCCCGACTCGGTGGCTCGGGCGAGCAGATTCGGAAGATCGCGATAGGCGTCGGGGCCGACGACAATATCGACGAGCTTTTCTTCCTCCAGCAACTTGTGGCGCAGTCGTTCGGCCATGCAGCCAAGGACGCCCAGCATCAGATCGGGCCTGTCGTTTCGCTTGCGGGCGCGCAGCTGATCAAGCCTGTTCCGCACCTTTTGCTCCGCGTTGTCGCGAATGGCGCAGGTATTGAGCAGGATGATATCTGCTTCTTCGAGATTCCGCGTCAGGCCGAACCCCTCGTCACGAAGCACCGCAGCCACGATTTCAGAGTCCGAGACATTCATCTGGCAGCCGTACGTCTCCAGATAGACCGCACGAGTGCCGTCGGCCTCGTTCGATATCGGGCGGGCCTCGTCGATGTCGGTCAATATGTCCAGGTGCTCAATGGGCTCCATCGATGGGCTATCTCTTTGCACCGGGAGTCCGGCACATCTTCTTCGCGAATCTGCGCTCATAACGCCATTGACGAGCGCGAGTTCGGCGAGCGAGGCCGCGAGCCACCCTGTGCCCGACCTGCGACAAGAAACCTTCGCTAAGAGCGTGCAAGGTGGTATTATTGCAACTGGAATCGTTCGGTGTGATAGTTGATCCTGCCGAGCGACCCCGATCGACCGAGTCTGGAGCAGAATACAGTTCAATCTCGTGGATCTACAGACATCCCAAAAATATCCGCGCCCGCACAGGTTGATCCGGCGGTGGATGACGCTCCTGATTCTGGCAGTGGCTGTGACCCCGCACGCGTATCAGTTCGTTGCAGAACGCGGGCTATGCTCTGACACGGATGACGGCATTCAGGTGGATGCGACGATCCGATGGCTCCAGTCCGGCACCTACGTAACTCCTATCGCAAACGTGGCCCTCGCCGATCCACTGACTATCGGCCCGAAAACCGGTGGCCCAGGGGGTACAGTATTCTCGTCGCCTTGCTGCTGATGATTGGCATGCCACTGATGTGGTCGCTGGTCTTCTTTAATCTGCTGTTCCTGATCGGCGCAGCCGTTGGATGGTTCCGGCTCGGGCGCAAGATCTTCAACGACGAGATTCTGGCGGCGTTGTTGGTAGTGCCGATCATGTGGCGCATTTCGATGTATCCCGCAGATCTGTTTTGCTGCGCCGTCGCACCCTTTCTGTTGATCAGCCTTGTCCGAATTCTGAATTCGGACGCGGACGAATATCCGAAATACCGACTCGGCGCCGTCTCGTTGATGATCTTCGCAATGGTCTTCATGAAGTACTCCGCTCTGTACTTCATCCCGGGGGTCCTCGTCATCCTCCTTGTTGATTCTCTTCGCAAGGGCCGACTCAAGAGGGACCTGGTTCGTCACGCGATGGTCGTTCTGCCCGCCACGCTGTTGTTTCTCGGTACCTACACCTGGAACAGACAATCGCCGGACGTCATCGACCAGGTTGCGGAAATTGAAGCGGTTGATCACAACGTGTCCGATATCAGAGCCGCGAGGTTGTTGTCTTTGCCTTTCACGACGTTCTTTCTTGAGCCGCTCAAGCTCAACTCCGTCGTGCGCGCCGCCCTTCCGGCGCTGGAGTCAAGGACGTCCGTCGGTTGGCGTTGGTGGCTGCGAATTCTGAATCTGATTCTTCTGGCGGCCACAATTGGCCTTGTGTGGTACTACTGGCGACATCTCGAGAAGGGCAAACGGTTTCAGAGTCTGACGTTCATTGTGCTTGTGCTGGGCGTGTCGTGCGCTGTGCTGCTACTTGCCGTCGATGTATCGAAATCAACCGTCGGACACGTCCGCACGTATCGTTACTACGCACCGGTTGCTCCAGTCTTGCTTTTCTTCTACTTGCAATCAGCACTTCACCTGTTTCGCAGGGGCGGCTTCGTATCGAAGGCAGTGAGTATCGGTGTGGCAATTCTGTTCTTCCCATTGTTGCTCTGGATTGGGCAGCAAGTCGTGAAGACGGCCACCTACCCCGCTCTGGATTTCCGAGCAGGGATGGAGTTTGTTGATGAGACCAGTTCGCGAGTTCGCGGCGATGAGCCGGGCGTGTACTTTGGCCACATAGGAACGTTCTGCCAGAGCACTCTGCCTGTGGTCAACTTGAATTCGGATAGGTCATTCTGGGACGAGAGTTTCGCATCGGATTCGCTGTGGCTCTTCTTCGTACTCAATCGGAATGTGGGTCGTGTCGAGCTACATCGAACCCATCGACGAACTGGTCCGGGAATTCGATCTTGATGGAGCGGAGCGAGACGGCTGGGAGATATACTACAGGCGATTCGGGCCGGGGAAACTGAGGAGTGACGTCAAAGCCCCGTGATCCTCAAGTCCAGGTCTCTACTTCGCAAAGCCCGTACTGCGCAGGAGGTCCATGGAGATGTTGTCCGGCGCCGCCGATCGATCGCCGCGCTCCAGCCATCGAGCGACATACTTGCCGATCACGTCGAATTCAAGATTGACCACGCTACCCTCGTGCCAGTGCCGGACAATGGTGTGATCAAACGTGTACGGGATGATGGCAACGGTGAAGCTGCCCTCGTGCAGACGAGCAACGGTCAGACTGATGCCGTCGACCGCAATGGAACCCGTTGGGATCAGGTACGGGGCAAATCGCTCTTCGTATGACACGGTGAAGAGCCAGCTCGACGTTTGCTTCTGGACGGCTGTGATCAAGCCCGTTGCATCGACGTGCCCCTGAACAAGGTGGCCATCCAGCCGGGTAGCCGGAGTGATGGACCGCTCGAGGTTCACCGCAGATCCAGGTTGCAGCGTTCCCATGTTGGTCTTCAAGAGTGTCTCCTCGACCGAGACCACATCGAACTGGTTCCCTTTCACTGCGATCACGGTCTGACAGACGCCGCTGATGGAGACGCTCTGGTCCTCATGCAGCTCGGACGCAAAGTCGGCCCGGATGCTCAGTTGCTTCCCTCCGCCGAGGTCCTTGACGGCTGCGACCTCCCCCACCGCTTCAATGATACCCGTAAACAAAATCAAACCCTCGTCAGATGCTCAAGGTCGGAGACCGAGTGCCGGTACCCCGTGAAAAGCATGTCATCACCTACATGCTCCCAGTGATGCTCTGCAAATGTATACGCCGCAGATGCATCGGATGTGCCGAAGTCGCCGAACGACGGAACGCCGCCTCCAACCAGGGAGGGTGCGATGAAGAGGTGCAGGCGGTCCACGAGACTTGCTTGCATCAACGCCGTCGACAGGCCCGATCCGCCCTCAACCATGACCGACTGAATTGGCGGCACGTCAACCACGCCTGCTCCCAGTCTCTCAAACAGCTGGCGGAGATCGAGATGACGGTTCGTCTCCGGAACATTGATGACGCGCCCTCCTGCCTTCTCGAGAGCATCAGCGTAGGGCGGGCGGGCGCCTGCCGCCGTCACACTGATTGTACGCTCCGTATGCTCATCTACGAACAATCGCAGGTCGGCAGGAAGGCTCCCCTTGCGGTCGAGAACAATTCTCCACGGCTGCCTGCCTTCAACGTGTCGCACCGTGAGCGCCGGATCGTCACTGAGTGCCGTTCCGCTTCCGACCATGATCGCATCGATCACCGATCGCCAGCGGTGAACAAGGTGACGCGACTCCGGGCCGGAGATCCACTGAGAGTCACCGGTGGCTGTCGCGACGGCGCCATCCAGTGACTGCGCGACTTTCAGTGTCAGCAGCGGTCGGGATGTTGCGACATGGTGAATGAAGGCTTCGTTCAGGCGGCATGACTCGTGCGACATCAGTCCCACGCGAACATCCACGCCCGCTTCCTGCAGTGCAGCGACCCCCTTGCCGGCAACCTCCGGACTCGGGTCCAGCATCCCGACAACTACCCTGGGAATCTTCTTTTCGAGAACCAGATCGACGCACGGCGGCGTCTTGCCGTGATGACTGCAGGGTTCCAGATTCACGTACAGCGTCGCGGTCGAAAGTTGGTCTCCGTGGCCTGCGTCCTGCGCGGCGACAACCGCGTTGACCTCCGCATGCGGACCGCCGAACTGTCGATGCCAACCCTTGCCCAGGATAGTGCCGTCGGCGCCGACGATGACGCATCCGACCATCGGATTGGGACTGACGAAGCCACCCCCTTGCTCGGCCAGCTCCAGGCATCGAGCCATCCAGCGATGATCTTGCGAAGTCGTCATACGAATCCAGCCGATTGCGACGGTGCAATTCCAAAATACGATGAACCCGGTCGCTTATCGAGGCCCGGATTGGGTTGGCGACGCCTCCACACTAACTTCCCCGTTGACGAATTCAACGACCTGGCGACGTGATGACGGCTCTTCGTTCCGCCTACGTATGGGTAGCAGTTTCACTGCTTATGCTGGTGTGGCTTCCCTGGTTGGCCCTCGTACGGCTGACTGACCGCGATCCGGCGCATTACCGGACAGGGCGCTGGTTCAGGCGACTCGGGGTTGCGATGACATGGGTCAATCCGTTCTGGTCGATTCGAAGTGTCCGGCCGGATGCCCGAAAATCCCCGAAAGCCGTACGTCGTCATCTGCAATCACCAGTCGCTTGCCGATATCCCCATCGTAAGTCTGCTTCCGTGGGAGATGAAGTGGGTCGGCAAGGCCGAGCTGTTGAAGGTGCCATTGATCGGGTGGATGATGCGGCTTGCCGGTGATATTCCTGTGAGGCGAGGCGATGCGCGAGACGGAGCGAAGGCGCTGATCACCGCGAGAGATTATCTGCGGAAGAAGTGTTCGGTGATCTTCTTTCCGGAGGGAACGAGGTCGAAGGATGGGCGGGTCCGGCCGTTCAACGAGGGGGCTTTTGGTCTGGCGATCAGGGAGCGTTTGACCGTACTTGTGGTCACGCTCGACGGCACGGTCGATGCGTTGCCGCGGAACAACTGGCGATTCACGAGCGGTGAGCCGATTCGTCTGAAAGTTGTCGGTGAGGTCGAAACGGACACATACGGAAAGAGAGAGGCCGGGCGGCTGGCGGCTGACGTCAGATCGATGATCATCGGACAGCTGGCCGAGTGGAGGGGGGTAGACGCGGCCGAGCTGGATGGTGCCGCGTAGCGAGGGATCGACCCTGAGACGTCAGGCGGTGCGGGCAGAACAAAAAACGGTCCGGCGACACTACATCGCCGGACCGCCTTTCGATGTTCAGAACCTATCTCACAAGCGAAACTGTCGATATCAAAGTAGGGGTCGTCGATACGAACCCTCAGTTCAGGCACTACGGTTGCACCGGCAGCGCTCGTTCCTGATGGCGCTCCATTGACCGCGGTGCGTGCACCGTTCTTGATCATGTATTCGACACGCGCCGGACTCACGGATGGGTATTGCGCAAGGTAGCGAGCAGCAATACCTGTGACGTGTGCAGCTGACATCGATGTTCCGCTCTGGAGCTCAAGGCCGCCATCGCTGGAGAGAGACAGCAGGGCTCACCGGGCGCAAGAACATCAACCCTGGCTCCATAATTCGAGAACCACGAGAACGAGTAACTATATGGACCGAGTCCGTCAACTTCGTCGCACTCGGTGCGACTCCAAACGATCCGACCGTGATAGCGCCGGGAACGTGCGCCGGCGTGAAGAACGATGCATCAGCCTCGTCGTTGCCTGCCGCGACGACGTAGACGACGCCGGCGTGCTATCGACGATTCGATAGCCTCGTCGAGCGCGGTAAACTGGGTCGTACCGATGTTCTCGCCGAGACTCATGTTGACCACCATCGCGCGGTCGGATTGTCCAGTTTCTCCTGCGTTATCGGCTCGACGGCCGCGATGACGACGACACATCCGCCAGACCGTTCGCGTCAAGTACGCGATAGTCGTGAATCGCTACACCCGGCGCGACGCCGAGTATGCCATCGGAGTCGTCGATTGCGCCGATCAGACCGGCGACGTGCGTCCCGTGTCCATCCGGGTCACCGGAAAGCCCATCGTTCTGGAAATTCACGTGCTCCACGACGTTGAGTCAGAGTGATCGATCCCGAGTCGACGACGTAGACGTGCACGCTTGGACTTGTACAGGTCTCGAGCACCTTCCATCCGTTCCGGCTCCCACGGTCTTGACTCCCCACGGCACGATCTCACCGGAGCATGAGGTAGTTCGGCTGACGCCTCCGGAGCCTCGACCGTGAAGTCTGGCTCGTACCAGAGAATCTCCGAGTCGCCATCGAACTGGTCGAACAGGGGCTGGAAGTCTCCCTCTCCCTCCGTGTCAACGAGGATCACGATTCGCTCCACCTTCGATCGTGGCACTGTAGTCGTATCGCTCGATGACCTTGTAGCGTTCGAGGACCTTGTAGCGCTCAAGTACGCGCTGCTTCGAAAGCGTGCTGATGTTCATGGACAGCTCCATGCCATCCTTGCCCATGGATGTCTTGGCTCTCGAGAGAAATTTGGAGTGACGAAGCTTGAGCAGGTCTGCCGAGTCCTGGGCTTCGAAAACCGTTGAGTTATCGGGGGCGTCCAGCAGGCTGTCGGTACATCCGGAAAGGAGCAAAACCGAATGACAGGAATACGAGGGCTGCTGCGCTGGAGAGGAGTCGCTGACTTTTCATCGATGTGCTCGGTTCGATGGCGTCCCCGCCCGCGCAGATAGGGACCTTGTGAGGTGCGGCGCAGCGTCGAGAACTGCCATGCTGCGCGTACGCGGGCCTGCACCGCGTGGGTGCCGACCGAGCACAATTGTTAGCGGCAGTATCGGCCGCATCAGGGGTGTTCTTAAGCGGATTCTCGGGTGAGCGGGTCCCGGGGGTCAGAAAGGGGTTCCTCGACCGGTTTTTGACGCACCAGAGTCAGAATATGATTGGGCTGTGTCCCGTGATGGGCGCTCTTGGCAACTTCTTGGTTTGATGTAGGTAAGGCGAAAGGCGTATTTTTGCGGCCCGCGAAATCATGGATTTCTGCGGACTAGTGCCCTGTAGCTCAATTGGCAGAGCGCCTGACTCTGGATCAGGAGGTTCCAGGTTCGAATCCTGGCAGGGCAGCACACGTTATGGGGCAAACTGGTCTTTCCGGTTTGCCTCTTTTCGTTCGATGGAGCTAAACAGCCCGACCGGGATGAGGGCCGACGAGCGTGCGCAACACGCAAACAGGTTCGAGCGCCGCCTACACCCGCCCGTGGCGAGAATATGGAAATTCGCACCCATGCGGCGCCGACTTGTCGGCCGAACAACCTCGCCCGCACGAGCCCCCAGTTCAGCGGCCCCGTAGAGCACACCGGGACAGCGCCCTTGAATCTCACTCCGTGGCGTCCGAGTTTTACACAATGACCCGCGAGGCGCTCCCCATCCTCCTCCTTATCCTCCTGCCGGCCTGTTCGCCCGGGAGGACTGCGCAGCCGGAACAGCTCGGTCAGTTCAGCCCCGCGACGGATCTCTACCTGGCCCACTTCGACTGCCGTACGGATGTGGACGACCTCCATTCGGTGGCCGGGGTCGCAACGATGCTGGCGGATCCCCGATTTGCAGATGTGCGCTTTCACGCAGTCGCCGGAGCCTACGGGATCCAGGAGGGTCTGTACGTCCCGGCCAACGAGCTTTTCGAGCTCGCGTTCGGAGACCACTGGTCAGACGCTCACGCCGATCGCGCGCGGGCACTCGAAGAGGTCGCCCCCCTGGTCATGAGCACGCTTCGCGCCGGAGGAAGCGTCTGGATTGCCGAAGCCGGTCAGTCGGATTTCTCGGCGGCACTCGTCCGCTTCATCCACGACGAGGTCCAGAGCGACTCCATAGTAGACCGGGTCCACGTCGTCCAGCATGCGGATTGGAACGAGCAGGTCACCTCGCCCGAGGCTCTGGCCTTCGTCAGGGAGGCGGCAATGTATCATCGGATTCCCGACGGAAACGCGGTGGGCAATGGAACGCCCGGATTCCGCACCGAGACCCCCGTCGACTGGCGGATGCACATTCAGGATGCCCGGCTGACCGAGATCTGGGAGACAGCAATCCGGCTTGGGGACACCTTCAACGGGGTTGAGGCACGCTACCTCAACGAGGCGATCCAGAGCGGCGGACTGGACTTCTCCGACGTTGCCGAAACGGCGTGGATTTTCGGGTTTGGAGACCTGGTCGACGCCAGCGACTTCTTCGAGGAGTTCGGAGACCGCAGGTGAGCGGAGCTATACAAAGGCTTTTCGGATGACTGTCGAACGAACCGACTGGCTGAATTCTCCGAGAAGGCTCTTCCGTTCAACGGACCGGATAGTCATGTCGTAAATCGGCGTATCACCGGCGACCGAAGCCCACCGGTCGGCTGCTGAGCGGGCAGCACCGGGTAGCGCCGCCCGCTCACGCCTTCTCAGTATGTCGGACGATCAGGCCAGCTCGAAGCGGTCAGCTTCCATGACCTTCGTCCAGGCCGCCACGAAGTCGTTGACGAACTTCTCTCTTGAGTCCTCCTGGGCATAGACCTCTGCAATAGCCCGCAGCTGCGAGTTCGACCCGAAGATCAGATCAACACGCGATCCGGTCCACTTCAGCTTGCCCGTCGCGCGGTCACGGCCTTCGAACTCCATCGGGTTCTCCTGACCAGCCGCTTCGGCCGTCGGCGTCCAGACCGTCGCCATGTCCAGCAGGTTGACGAAGAAGTCGTTCGTGAGCTGTCCGGGACGCTCGGTGAACACGCCGTGCTTCGTGCCGCCGTAGTTGGCACCGAGCGCGCGCATGCCGCCGATGAGCACCGTCATCTCCGGAGCGGAAAGACCCATGAGCTGGGCACGGTCGAGCAGCATTTCCTCTCCGGTCACCGCATACTCCTCCTTCTGGTAGTTGCGGAAGCCGTCGGCATAGGGCTCGAGGTATTCGAACGACTCAACGTCCGTCTGCTCCTGACTGGCGTCGGTGCGACCCGGCGTGAACGGCACCGTGATCTCAAAGCCGGCATCCTTTGCGGCTTTTTCGACACCGGCGCATCCGGCCAGCACGATCAGGTCGGACAGAGAGACCTTCTTGCCACTCGACTGGGCGGCGTTGAACTTCTGCTGGATGCCTTCCAGTTCGCCCAGCACCCGGGCCAGCTGCTCGGGCTCGTTGGCTTCCCAATCCTTCTGGGGAGCCAGGCGAATGCGGGCGCCATTGGCACCGCCCCGCTTGTCGGAGCCGCGGAAGGTGGAGGCCGATGACCAGGCCGTGTAGACCAGTTCCCTGACGGAGAGACCAGTGCCGAAGATGGCGCCTTTCAGGTCTTCGGCATCGTCCTCGTCGATCAGCTTGTTTTCCACAGCCGGCACCGGGTCCATCCAGGTTAGCTCCTCATCGGGAACTTCCGGCCCCAGGAAACGGGCGCGCGGCCCCATGTCACGGTGCGTGAGTTTGAACCAGGCGCGGGCGAACGCGTCGGCGAACTCATCCGGATTCTCCATGAAGTGCCGCGAAATTTTCTCGTACTCCGGGTCGTAGCGCATGGCCATGTCAGCCGTGGTCATCACGATCGGCACTTTCCCGGTCGGATCCTCCGCATCCGGAGCCATGTCATCCTCGTCGATGTCCTTCGGCGTCCACTGCCAGGCGCCGTAGGGGCTCTTGGTCAGCTCCCAGTCGTACTTGAAGAGCACCCGGAAGTAGTCCATGTCCCACGTCGTCGGATCGGGCGTCCAGGCGCCTTCGAGGCCGCTTGTGATCGCGTCGCGGCCCTTGCCGCTGCCGTAGGTACTCAGCCAGCCCAGTCCCTGGGCTTCGATTGGCGCGCCTTCGGGCTCGCGACCGACGGCGGAATCCGGGCCCGCACCGTGCATCTTGCCGAACGTGTGGCCACCGGCCATCAGCGCCACCGTTTCGTAGTCGTTCATGGCCATCCGCTTGAACGTCTCGCGGACGTCGCGACCGGACCCCACGGGATCCGGATCGCCGTTCGGTCCTTCCGGATTTACGTAGATCAGACCCATCTGGACGGCAGCGAGCGGATTATCCAGCTCGCGGTCACCGGTGTATCGCTTGTCACCCAGCCACTCGGTTTCGCTGCCCCAGTAGATGTCCTCTCTGGGCTCGTAGATGTCCTCACGACCGCCCGCGAACCCGAAGGTCTTGAAACCCATGGATTCCAGCGCGCAATTGCCGGCCAGGATCATCAGGTCGGCCCAGGAAATCTTGTTGCCGTACTTCTGCTTGACGGGCCAGAGCAGACGACGGGCTTTGTCCAGGTTGCCGTTGTCGGGCCAGCTGTTCAGGGGAGCGAATCGCTGCGTGCCCGAGCCCGATCCACCGCGGCCGTCACCGGTGCGATAGGTGCCGGCGCTGTGCCAGGCCATCCGGATGAACAACCCACCGTAGTGACCGTAGTCGGCCGGCCACCAGTCCTGCGAGTCCGTCATCAGGTCGTACAGATCCTGCTTGATGGCCTTCAGATCCAGTTTCTTGAACTCCTCGGCGTAATTGAAGTCCTCGCCCATCGGATTGGATGCGGGAGAACGTCTGATGCAGAATCCTCAGATTCAGCTGGTTCGGCCACCAGTCCTGGTTGGATGTGCCGCCGGCACTGTTCCTGGTCATGGCTCCGGTGAACGGGCACTTGCCATTCGTACTCATGAAACGTCCTCTGCTCGATTTGAAGGCGAAAAGACAACCTGTAACCCTATGATCGTGCTACTGCGAGTCCCTGTCAAAGAGAGGCGCACATTATGGCGGAAGATTCATCTTCTTGCGATGATGCGAGCCGGGCTGACTCTTTCGTGACCGGTGGACCAAACCCGAATCGACTTTTGTCTTCCGAAGCCCATCGACCCTAGACTCGCTTTCGTGCTCGGGACCTTCCAGTCGATCGGGATTGATGTTTCGCTCCAGATCCCACGCAGGGCCTCGTCCACCGCCGTCCACCGCCGTCCACTGACGGCACGTGCACGCATGACGCAAACGCGCGCGGTCACCTACGAGTACTCAACGCTCACTATCAGCGACAAGGGCGCGTCGTCAGCTTCACCTGCCCGGGGATTCAAACACGACGTTGACGAGGGGCGTCCGACCTCGCCGTCGAGTCGCCGGGCGCGTCCAAACATGATATCTCAGCACGTCGCGCTAGCCGGCGGATTTACTCCCAGCGCTCGTGCTTCACCCAGTCGACCTCCATCACCCATTCGCCGTCCATCGGCGCGTCATTGATCTTCGCGTAGTTGAGGATTGCAAAGAGTGGCTCCGGGTAGTTGGCGCCCAGACTGTCCTGACGGGCAGCCTCGACCCCGTCGAGGCGATACACCAGGGTGTCGCCCGCCCATTCGACCGAGTACTCATGGTACTCATCCAGTGTGGCCGTCAGGCCGATCTGGTAGGTCCACCAATCTCCGGCACCGTTCACCGAGCCGTCCGGATTCAGTGATTCGCACTTCCCCAGGCTCTTGATTGTGCGGGCTGTATAGTGGTCGGCACCCCCATTCCCATGATGCTCGAAGATGTCGATCTCGCCCGACCCTGTCATCGGCCAGCATACATCTTCATCAGCCTCCTGAACGGGTGGTTCATTGTTGCGAGCCCCGAGCAGCCACCATGCCGGAAACATACCGGGCTGGCCGTTGCCCCAGGTCTTCAGTCTTGCGGTCCACCGGCCTTTGACAAACTCCTTCCGGTTCTTGGATGCAATTCGGCCGGCCACGTAGCGAGTGTCGGGATGCTTGTTGCCCCACTTGTCGACGTTGTCGCACTCGATCGGCTCACCGAGACGGATCACCTTGAGCTTGATTGTCCCGTCGCCGACCTCCCTCGTGCCGTACTCGCCATCGCGGACGTAGCACTGATCCTCATTGTTGACCCACAGGATCTGATCTTGCCAGTTAGCGGTGTCGAACGTTTCAAAGTCATCGAAGAAGTCCGTTTGCCAGCCACCGGTCGGTTGCTCGTTCAGACTGGTACTGCCTGGGCTACAGGACACAAGAATCATCGAGATAACAAGGAGAACTGGCAAGTATCTCATGTCGCGTTGAATCTCAAGTGAAAGAGTATCTGCCAGAAAATACATATCCCATGTCACCTTCAGCGAGAGGGATTTCCCCGCGATCGGATGATCCAGGACCGACGTGGCGGGCATGCACTCGCTGTTACATGGATCCTGACACTGCGGCCGGAATGACATCCGGGAGCTGCCATGCCACCTGTTGCCTGATTATCTGACTGTGCACCGTCAGTTCACTGATGGCGGACCCGTACGTCGGCGGCGCATCTACCGGGTCACCTCCCGCATCTCCCACTAGCCGGATCGCCGTTCGTGCGCACCGTCTGGAATCGGAAATCGTATCCGACAAACCCCGGCTGGAGGTACTTGGACTCTCCTTTCGCAAATGGCGGATCAATGCTTAACTCCGACACCGAAGCCCACTCTCCCGAAGAGTCGCGAAACTCGATTGCCGGATTGACCAGCCATCCCCATTCCTCCTGCGGGAATCCGACATGAACGCCCACCCGGCTTACCTCCACTTCGTCCGCCCACTCGTAGCCGTACCACTGGCGATGTGGTGTGCTGCGGGTGGAACTGTAGAAGACCGGTTCTGTGAGACTGCCGTCGCGAATCGCGTCGAGGCCGTCCGTCTTTTCATGATGCAGAACGCGCTCCGCAAATGACGCGAGATTCTTTGATCGGACGTGGATCGTGTACGATCTAATCGCACTCGCGTCTCCCCTGTTGACGGACACGCGCAATGTGTACTGCCCAGCTCTCGGACGGCGTGCCCGCCAGTCGTCCGCGATCGAAACGCAACCCGGGTATGTCCCCATCAATCGTCCAGTCAACAGAATCCCGATTCCCGTGTGGGAAGATATCGAGCGCGAGCTCTTCCCCGACGGCGGCAAGCACAGGAGGAAGCGCCGGGAGTTCGAGCGGAGGAACGAATCGGGCGTCAACGGGGATCTCGTAGTGATCCCCCACGCGCCTCCCACCTGCCGCAAGGATAACGGCCTCGCCCTGGTCCGCGATGCGTGCGGCCATGTCCGTGAGAGAAGCATCCGGCATGTCGTGCCGGGTCACGTTCACATAGCGATCATTGAATGGCGCGTCCCACTTCACGTCCTCGAGAGGATACAGCAACGATTCGGGCAGAACATCGGTGCCGCCGGCCAGGGCCAGGAGACCGGTCATCGTCGCCGCCTGGTTGTCAGCGTCGAAACCGATGGCGCATGCCAGATCAAGGGTCCGCTGTATGTCGCCTTCGCCATACAGCAGGGCCAGGATCCCGGCTGCTCCGTTCAGGATGGCGTCGATGGGCTCCCATCCGAAACGGTTGTACGGCTGTCGGACAAAGTACCTGTCCGCCAACTCCTTTCGGGCCGCTCGCCAGTCGTCGGGATACAGCGCGTGCAGCGCCTTCATCTCCTCCACGACGCCGGCGAACCGACTTCCGTCGGGCAGCGCGGCGGTACCGATGTCTATCAAGCTGTCGACATCCGACACAAAGAATGCTGCCGAGTACATGGCCCCGTAATGCATCGCGGGCTCGACACCAAAGCTGTCATTAGTTATCCTTGCCGCCCACTCCGTCTTGCCTACGGCGTAGTCGATCATGCCCGGCGCCGTTACCGCCCAGATTTCGTTCACGAGCTGCGGGTCGATCTCGAACCAGCGCGGATTGAGCAACGAGTCGCCCGTCAGCGGGGGTTCGTATCCGTGGTGCATCAGCGTCAGCGCGACGCGGTTCGCCGCCCAGATTCGCGTGCGGATGTGATGCTTCCAGGCTTCGGTGAGCTGAGTGTACGTCGGCTCGATACCATGGCGCTCCATCTGGAGCAGATACATGTATTCGATATCCGTATCGTCGTCGCTGAAGGCGCCGTCCACCTCTCGCACCCGGTCCAGCATCTCACCGTAGCCATACGGAAAGGCATCCGGTCCGGGCTCGTCGAGAAATTTGAATTCGTACGACAGCCCGTACGTGTTGCCGATGATCTGGCCGAGCCACGAAGCCAGAACTCGATCCCGGTATTCGTCAACCGGGATGCGGCGGAATTCCTGTTCGGAAGATCCCCGCTCAACCGAACAGGCAGGAACGAGCAGCAGGCTCAGTACAGAACCGACCAGGAGGGTGAGCCATGGCGAGCTATTGTTATGCAACCTGGGCATTTGAGAGCATGCATTCATGAAGGGTCCACGGTAGAAGATAAACGAGCCACGCCACGGATGACCACCTGGTATGATGATGGACTCGTTCCCTCTGATGATGACACATTTGAACCGCGGGCGCATCATCGGCAGTGCGCACCCGCAGGCGACAACCACCGCGTCGACCTTCGGAGCCCAACTACCCGCGCATGGACAACAACACCACTACACGCGGATCAGGAGCCGACCTACGCACGGAGTCGAGCTTCGCTCTTTGCTCGCAGTCACGTCTGTCGATACTCTTCACATGCGTCGCAGCCTGAGCCGGCCACCGGCCATTGGTGACTCGGCCCCGGCGGTGACTGGATTGACAATAACATCCGGGTGTAGATCAAAATGGAGATCCTGTTGCTTGGGCTACTGGTATTGGCCGGAATCCCTGCGGCCATCATGGTTTGCATGCTCGCGGGGCAGTGCATAGGTGGGATCTTGAGTGGCGTGTCGGAAACCATCGCGTATTTCCGGAAAGGACGGCACCGGGTCGCGTAGTCCCGCCGAACTACCCACCGCGTCCGACCTTGCCTGTGTGACCAAAAAGAAAAGGCGCCCTCGACCGAGGACGCCTTTTTGCCTTCCGGCGAGCACCTGCCCGCAATAAACAGGAATACCGTTAGCGTTTCGACGCCGACTACATCGGCCGCACGGTCTCCGCGAAGTAGATTTCGGGCACACCGACGACGCCGGCACCTTCCATCGCCGTCTTCAGGTCATCGGAGGCAACGAACGCGCGCGCCTTGTCAAGATCGCTGACCGCGAAGTTTATATACACTTTGCTCGAATCGTCGGCCCCGCGCGAGACTCCCCGCGTCGTGAGTCCCGCCGCGTCGCGAGCAGGCTTGTGCGCATCGAACGCCGTCTTCCACGTGGTCCAGTCGGCCATCTCATGCGCCACGAGCACGCTGTATTGCGATACCACCGGCATCTCGGGCGCCGTGCCATCGACAAGATTCATGAAATCGAATCGGGGCGGTCCCATCACACCCGCTTTCTGCATTGACGGCAGCCAGATTCTCCATCTGGGTGAAGCTTCGAAGCGTCTCGACGTCTCCGGCACCATGAAGCGCGTGGATGACGTCCGGTTGATCGAGATCCCGGTAGACCCACATCTCCGCGACGTTTGCCGCGGCCCGCTCATCGTCAAAGCCGTCGTACTCGACAAGCCATGCGTCAAAATCCGCAACACCATGCTGGATGTATACGAAGGAAGGCGGGATCATCGGCATGGCATCTGCCTGCGCGTCCGTCATGTCCGCCTCTTCCGGCGGCGTCTGATCGCCTGTGCATGCGATCGGGATAAGTCCAAGGACCAGCAGAACCGTGCCTGCCAAGTCTGTAGGTATGCGTACGTGTCATCGTTCTGAAAAATCTCGGTTGTTCTTGAAGGAATCTCCGCGGCCACCCGCCCGCCAGCCGTTGAAGCTACAGGCAAGCAAGGTTTGCCAACAAAGACTTTGACAGGGTTAAGATTACGGTCTGTCCGCAATCGGTACCATTACATGCACGTAGGGCGTCCCATCCCACATCACATACGGTCCACCGTTGTCCGGATTCCGCGTGATTCCTTCCAGCATGGCTTCAGGTACAATTAGCATCATGTGCGGTCCTTCCTTGACCCAGACGTTGTCATCGGTCGGCTCTTGTGCATACGGGTCAATGTTGCTCGAACCCTGGTCACCCGAAAGCATGTACGCGATGCCGAGCTGATCTGTCGAAAAGGGGCCCTTGTTCATCCAGGCCTCACCCCATGCCACCCACGCTGCATCGAAGCACATGGGAGCCCGACCCGACGTGAACTGCGGGGGCGTTGACATGCACGTGTACCCGTTGTCGCCTTCCTGAAGCATGTTCCCCTCCCAATCCATCGCTGCCACACCTGCCTGCATATTCGTGTCGGCAGCCGAAAGAGCGTCTTCGAGCAGATCCGCAACGTCAGTCACGTCAGCCGCCTTGACCGGAACCATGACATGTTCGTAGTCGGTACCTCTCCACATCACGTACGGCCCGCCGTATGACGGATCCGTCGGGATGCCCTCCAGCAGCGATGAGTTCGGGGCGATAAGCATCAGGTGCGCCCCTTCGACGATCCACTCGTTGTCGTCCGTCGGTCCCTCGGCGTACGGATCAATGTTACTGGCTCCGCCATCCCCCGCAAGCATGTATGCAATCCCGATTTTATCGGTCGAGAACGGAGTCTTGTTCTGCCAGGCGTCGGCCCAGGCCATCCAGACATCATCCAGACACATCGGCGAAACCACGCCGCGCTCTTCAAACGCCGGAGGCGTCGGCATGCACGTGTATCCGTTAGACCCTTCCTGAAGGGTGTTCCCATCCCAGTCGACTACTGTCGCAAGCGCAGCATGGGCGGCATAGGTGGCGCTCACGGCGTCATCAAACTTCGCAGAAGTCCCGTCGCCCTCAGCGGGCTCGGTGTCGGGCTTGCCCTCCTGGACGCACGACATCATCAACAATGGAAAAACCATGACAATAGACAGGAGCAAGCGTTTCATCAGTATTCCTCGCAGGGGTGAACGACGGAGAGGTGTCGAGGTCATGAAATTGCCCGTGTGACCTCGATTCCAGGGGTGCTGTGGACGAAAGTAGCCGAAGTCCCGCGCATTAGCAATCTGGCACCGTGAGTGGCTCCGGCGTAACCCGCTGCACTATGGCTGATTACCCCTCCAGACCTTCTATTTACGGCCATCACGTGGTGACCTTCCCCGCTCGGCGTTGCTGGAACGCCCGATTGCATCTAGTCTCACGTTTGTGATATTTGGTGTTCCTGACGACCGTACCGACATCAGATAGCCATTGACTATGAAGATCGTCGACGTCACCCCGGACAACGTATCCGAAGAAGGCTTCTTCTGCATCAAGACGTCTGCGCGACCGGGTTTCGAGAGCAAGCGGTCGTGGTTTGCGGAGCAGATACGCCGAAGGCCTGCGTCTCAAGATTCTTCGGGACGATGACGGTCACCAGATCTCCTTCATCGAATACGTGCCCGCGGAGCATGCCTGGCGACCGGTGTCGGCACCTGACTATACGTTCATCCATTGCATCTCGGGCTACCGCAAGGAGCACCGTGGCAAGGGTTACGCGTCGATGCTGATCGCAGCCTGCGAAGACGACGCCCACGCGCAGGGGAGAAACGGCGTCACCGTCATGACCAGCGACGGTCCCTGGATGGCCTCCATGCAGGTGTTCGTCAAGAACGGATACGAAGTGACAGACAGGCGAGGTCGATTCGAGCTGATGGCGAAGAAGTTCGACGAAGATGCCGCCGACCCCCGATTGATCAACTGGGAGGAGCGTCAAGCGGAATACAGTGGATGGCACCTGCTCTACGCCGACCAGTGTCCGTGGCACGACAAGGCCGCGAACGACCTGCTCGAGCTGGCGAATTCCGAGGGGATCGATCTCCGTATCACGAAGATCACATCTGCAGAACAAGCGCGTCGCTCACCGTCAGGATTCGGAGTCTTCAGTCTCGTGCACGACGGAGAACTGATCGAAGATCACTATATCAGCAAGACACGATTTCGGAACATCCTTCGGAAGAGACTGGCGTGATGATGTCCTGATGGGGAGCTGTGGCGCACGCACAAATTGCGGTGTGCTGCCGTCGGAGATTCGGCGAGTCGGCAGCCTGCAGTCAAGATTCGGTTGTCAGCACTCGACGGAAAAGCGTGTAGACGTACGGGCGTGCTTCTCCGCTGGGGGT
Organism: Rhodothermales bacterium; assembly: GCA_963768565.1. GTDB lineage: Bacteria > Bacteroidota > Rhodothermia > Rhodothermales > JABDKH01 > JABDKH01. The sequence continues at coordinate 14,351 of CAVYIO010000023.1, read as the reverse complement.
CGAGTACGTGCATTCGAACGAATGCAGCAACGAAAATCCTGCACCCAGGAATTCCGCAATCGATTCCGCGCTGTACTTCCTGACCGGAAGACCGCTGCATCGATCGACACCGTTCAGCGAAAACGTGGCGATGACTATATAGCCGCCCGGGGTTAGCAGCCGGAGCAACGTGCTCAGATACCGTTGGCGATCGGACTCATCCGTAAGGAAATGGAACACCGCACGATCGTGCCAGACGTTCACCTGGTTTGCCAAGCGAGACAGAGCCGTCGGCTGAAGAACGTCGTCTACAACCCAGTTAACGATCGACGCCTTTTCAGTGCCAAGAAGATCCCGTGCCTTCGATAACGCACGATCACTGATGTCAGCCGCCACCACATTCACATGTCCGCGATCCAGAAGCTGCGGGATGAGCGTAGACGTTCCGGACCCGATGTCGAGGATCAAATCATCGGAGTCCGGTGCACAGCGTTCCAACATCTGAATCGAGTGCTCGGGGTACTCCTCATACCACCCCAGGCCGTCAATCCTGTCCGCCCCGTAGGCCGCGTTCCAGTGATCCCGACTCGCCTCGTTCTTGAAGGTCGAATCTCCGGACATGACGGGAATCCGTCGTGAATGTTGTGGCGGTTTTATACGCTTCGGCTGCGGCAGGGATCGTCCCCTGACTACCAGCTCACGGGTGCGTATATGCTGTCCGGTCGTCGGATCCGGTTGATCTGAACTATCCTGCCGTCCCGTGTCCCGTACCCGTCACGTAGTTGTATTCGGATCCAAAGACGGAATGTGGGATGAAATACGCGGCCAGCGTCGCAATTCCTGCGAGGTAGACGGACATGCGGTCGTGCCGTGCGCCCCTATTTCGATATGCCGCGAAGAGCCAGAACAAGAGCTCTACAAGCACCTTGTTGTCGGTCCAATCGTAACCGAAAGGAAATCCGGCCCAGAGGACTCCGAACGCGTACCACTGCACGACGGGTCCGAGAATGAATGCGCCGAGCAGCAGCGATCCGATCGTCCACCACAGGAGCGTCTTGAACGAGCCGCCAACGGCCGCCTCCAGAATCGTGCGGAGTGCCAGCGCCATCGAGGCAAATACAACCAGGATGTGCACCATGAGCGGAATTCTCGGAACGTCCGCTTTGTATCGGGCATAAATCGGGTCGCTTCCGGTGATGGATACCGCCTCCCCCTGCCCATCGTCAATGAAGACATAAAACTCGTACTTGCCGGCGCGTACCTGAAGACTCGGCAGCATCGCTCCGAGCCCACGATTCGAGCCCTTCCTGCCACGCCGCGAGTGGTGAAACTCGCCGCGCTCCATCGACATCGACGACCACTCATCGTCTGACTTGAACCGACGGTATTCGACATAGCCGGACACGCCGTCCGGCACCGGATCGAGCAACATCACGGCGAGGTCCGAACCGATCGTTTCGCTGCGCAATATTTTGAAGTGCACGCTTCCGTGTGCCGTCTCAAAATCTCCTTCGAGCGGATACGTCGGTCCCGTCCTGTCCTGCCAGGAAAAGCAGGCGACGGTGAGAATGATCGCGATCGTCCAGAGCAGCGCGCTGGTCACGACCGGACTACGATTCCTGAACTCCGCAATTGACACTGGTCACCCTCCTTGTTTGCGTTGACGATCGCTTGTCCCGGTGCTCCTTTCGCCTCGATAACCGGGTCGGGTCTAAAGCATCTTGACCGCAGATCTCACGCCCGGCCCGTCGTCCGAGGCCTCAATTCGGAAGCCGAGGTGTTTCGCCAGATCCAGCATGGGCACGTTGTCTGTCAGAATCAGTCCCTCCATCAATCGAAAACCTCGATTCCGGGCCGACTCCATCAGCCGGATCATGATCCCCGAACCGATTCCCTTTCGCTGCCAGGAGTCGGCGACGACGAGCGCAAACTCGCAGCTCTTGCCGTCCGGCAGCATCGAGTAACGTCCGACCGCGATCTGTTCTTCCTTGTCGCCGTCCGCGATGACCGCGATCAGCGCCAGTTCGCGATCGTAGTCGATCTGCGTGAAGCGGATCAACATTTCGGGCGTCAGCTCCTGCAGCCGACGCATGAAGCGGAAATACTTGGCCTCCTGAGATAGATCGCGGACAAACGCGTGCTCTATCTCGGCATCCTCGGGCCGTATGGGCCGTATGATCACGTCCGTCCCGTCACTCAACTGAACGGTACTGGCCAGGTGCACCGGATACGGATGCACGGCCATGTGGTGATAGCGATCCAGGTGCGGTGTGACGTTTCCAATTGAGATCCGCACGTCGAGGGCCATCGCTCCTTCGGGGTCAAGCATCAGGGGATTGATATCCAGTTCCTGAATTTGCGGTAGCTCGCAGGCCATTTCCGATACGCGTCCCAGTATCTGCTGAAGCGACGACATCTTTGCAGCCGGCAGGTTGCGGTAAGCTCCCAGCAACTTGTGGATCTTCGTCTTCTGAATCAGATCATCGATGATGAACGAGTTCACCGGCGGAAGTGCCACGGCGCGATCCCGAATCACTTCAACGGCCGTGCCCCCTGCGCCGAAGGCCAGGATCGGTCCGAATACCGGATCGCGTGCAATGCCGACGAGCAGTTCGCGACCGTGCGACCGGTCATACATCTTCTCCACCGTGACCCCTTCGATGGTGGCGTCGGGTCGAATCTTCTGAACACTTTCGACGAGATCCTGATAGGCGCCCCGTACGGCTCGTGCGTTGGCGATATTGAGCCGCACACCCGATACGTCCGATTTGTGGGATATGTCGGGCGAGCTGATTTTCATCACGACCGGGAAGCCCAGATTCTCAGCCGCGACGAGTGCCTCGCCGGCTGAGCGTGCCTCCAACCCTCGGGCGACCGGAATCCGGAACGCCGTCAGGAGCGCCTTCGCCTCCATCGTGGTCAGCAGATCGCGGCCCTCGACGAGAGCTCCCTCAATGATGAGTCGTGCGCCGTCCAGGTCCGGTTCGTTCTTTTCGTGCAGTGGCGACGGCGTTTGAAGCAGCAGCTTCTGGTTGCGATGATAGCGAGCGAGATAGGCGAACGCCTCGACGGATGCTTCCGGGCTCGGGAAAACCGGTACATCGTGCTTCGCGAAATACGCCCAGCCTTCCTTTACCTGATGCTCTCCCAACCACGTGGCCAGGAGCGGCTTGTCGATGCCTTCGCTCGCCGCAACGACCGAGATCGCTGCATCCAGCGGATTCGTCATCGCCTGAGGCGTCAACATCGCCAGTACGCCGTCCACGTGCGGATCGGCGAGACACAGCGCCACCGCATCGTGGTATCGCTCCGGAGAAGCGTCTCCCAGAATATCAACAGGGTTGCCTCTCGACCAGTGCTCCGGCAGCATTTTGTCGAGCCCTTCCATGACGTCCGGCGAGAGTTCGGCCAGAGAAATTCCCAGATCGATTGCGCGGTCGGTTGCCAGAACGCCGGGCCCTCCCGCGTTCGTGACGATCGCGAGCCGATCGCCGCGCACCCTGTGACTCGTCGACAGCAGCTGGGCGGCGGAGAACAACTGCTCGACCGTCATCACCCGGACCACACCCGCCCGTTGCAGTGCGGCATCGAATACGTCGTCTCCTCCAACGAGGGATCCGGTGTGCGACATGGCCGCTCGCGAACCTTCCTCGTGCCGGCCGGCCTTGATCACGATCACGGGCTTCAGGCGGGCCGCAACGCGCAATCCACTCATGAAGCTGCGGGCGTTTCTGACACCTTCTACATACAGCAGGATACTTGATGTCTTTGCATCGAGGGCTAGATAGTCCAGTACGTCACCAAAATCCACGTCCGCCATGCCGCCCATCGACACCATGGCAGAGAATCCGATCCCGCGATCGACCGCCCAATCGAGAATGGCCGTGCAGAGGGCGCCCGACTGTGAGACAAGCGCCAGGGATCCTTCCCTGGCCGTGTTGTTGCTGAACGTTGCATTCAGTCCCATGGATGGCCGGATGAGGCCGAGGCAGTTCGGTCCGAGAATCCTGAGATTGTAGCGACGGGCCTCCGCGAGAAGCGCCTGCTCCCTCGACTTCCCGATGCCCTCCAGCTCCGAAAACCCGGCCGACATCACGATGGCGGCTCCCACCCCCTGTTCACCGCATTGATGAATGATGTTCGGAACCGTTGCTGCCGGTGTGCAGATTACCGCCAGATCCACAACTTCCGGCACGTCTTCGATGGACGGGTAGCAGATTGCGTCTCCGATCTTGTCGCGCTTGGGGTTAACGGGATACACCGGCCCCTTGAATCCGGCCGAGAGAATATTTCTGTAGACGAACGTTCCGAGCGTTCCTTCTCGATCACTGGCACCAATGAGCGCCACACTTTGTGGCGAGAACATGGGTCCGAGATAATGCTTGTCCATGCTGAGGATGATCTATGCTTTAAGCACCCGGGGTGCTAAATACTTCTGTGTCGACGCCTGACTTTGGCGGACACGAAGTATCGCCCAGCCAGCGGAATGAACAAGTCGGGGAATCTCTTACACGTTGGGTAGGGGCGAGCCCCCTTCAGCCGTCGAAAAATCGTCCGTGCAGTCACCGGATGATGCAGGCGGGCGGGTGCGGTCTCCACGCGAGATCGAACGTTGCGCACTCGAATCGGAATGCCGAAGTTGTTAGCAGTTTCTGATGAGACAAATGTACAACTGTGATCATGGATATTAGCCGCAGAGATTTTCTAGCTGCCGTGACCGCTACGGCCGGAACCGCAACTTTCGTCTCGACGCTACCTCGCCGGCCGTCGGCCTTCGCAGGCCAGATGAGCATCCAGCAAGTTATCGATCTCATTCTCCGCGATCTGCCAACGGATCCTATTCCGGAGTCCGTCGATACCGTCAAGATCGGCGATACCGGGCTGCCGGTATCTGGAATCGCCGTCACGTTCCTGGCTACGTCTGCCGTGATCGAGGCTGCGGCAACACAGGGCGCTAACCTCATCATCACGCACGAACCAACCTTCTACAACCATCTCGATGAGACCGACTGGCTGACAAACAATCCCGTGTACGATGCGAAGGTCAGTCTCATCGAGCATCACGGAGTTGTGGTCTGGCGTCTTCACGACCACTTGCACCGCGCGCAGCACGACGACATTACGCACGGTGTCCTTCGCACGCTCGGATGGGAGGCATTCGCGAGTCCGGAAGACAACTATCTGTGCACGATCCCGAAGTCGAGTCTGACCGATCTTGCGGACTTCCTGAAACACAGGCTCGGTGCACAAGCCGTTCGCACGATCGGAGATCCGGAGATGGCGTGCAGGGGAATCGGTGTTCTCATGGGAGCCTGGGGCGGTCGACGGCAGATCGAATACCTGTCACGCGCAGATGTAGACGTCGTCATCTGTGGCGAAGCGCGTGAATGGGAGACCACGGAATATGTGCGTGACGCCAATGAGCACGGGATGCCCAGAGGGCTTATCGTCGTCGGGCATGCGCTGAGCGAAGAGCCCGGCATGGCCTGGTTCTCCGAGTGGCTGCGGCCGAGAGTGCCGGGCGTTGATGTGATACATATCCCGGCGGGTGATCCGTTTCGAGTTGTGTGACCGCCGATGGGATCGCCTCGGACCCGGTATCGCCAGTATGCCCCGGCCCCCATCCCGGCGATGACGATCCTCTCCCGTCGCCCGATGCCCCACCTGCGTCATCCCGGCCGCGGTATCCAGACAACGGTGCGGTCCTTCCAACGTCCGGACGCCCTGACCTTGCGCGCTACAGCGCCTCCATCAACTCTTCCAGCCAGCGCAGTTCCTGGTAGATGGACCCGGCGTCGTGACTGCTCCCATCGCCCATCACGATCCGATTGTCGTCCGCGCGGTAGTATCGATAAATCGCATAAGCATTCCGTGTTACGGCGGGTGCCTGCGTCGGCGCGCGTCTACGTGAGGCGAAAAACTCGTACATCGGTCTTGACAGAAGCAGGAGATACGTCTCCCCGACCTTCGGCGCAAACTCCCTCGGCCCCATACCGTTACGGAATCGTCCCCGTTGTCGCAGAAAGAGGGTGTCCGAGGAAACTTCTCCCTTCAGCGTTTCCACAACGCGCACGGCTATCGTCGAATGATAACCGTCCGTCGGTTCATCTGAATCGCTGAAATCGACGACTTCGGCTACCACCACAGGATCTGAGAAGAGTCCCTGCTCCATGAACGGACGGGCGTCGGACGTCATCGCGTGAACGAGATCTGTCCCGCCCGCCTGAAGACGCTCAAGCTTCTGGAGATCAAGACCGTGGATCACCATCACGAACGAGAAGAACTCGGCCAGGTCAGCAGCGTTCGGGGCGCCAATAGTCTGCAACTGACGTAGCAGGTAGCTCTCAACCGCCGACGCACTTTCCACCGATCCGAGAGAAGCAAGGTGGTCACGTCTTGCTGTCCGCATATCCTGAGCCGAGACGAACCCCGGAGAAGCCGGAATCAACAGCGCAAGAAGAAGCGCTACTCGGATCACATGACGGGGCATGGGCCTCAGATCTTGATGATAATCCGACGACGATACATGACCAGCAGCACCAGATACCAGCCCACGATCCAGACGATGGCGTACGCGAGCGATGCCGGCTTCGGAGGTAGAACCGCCGAAAACACGTTCTGATACAGGAACGCACTCAACGAAATATCTCCCACCTTGATCAGCGACAGCGTCCGCGCCACAACACCACTCATCACGAACACGGTGATGGCGTTAACGCCATACACGACAAAGGGCTCGGACCAGCCCTTGTATCCTCTGAGATCAATGAAATAGTAACACAGCGCCAGAAAAGCGAATGCCTGCCCACCTGTAAACACAACATACGAGGAGGTCCAGATCCCCTTGTTGATCGGGAAGAACCAGCTCCAGATGTAGCCTGCGATGATCAGCAGAACGCCGTATGCGAAAAGCGTGACTGCCCGATCCACGGTCTCCCGTGGCGATATCAGAATGCGGCCTGCCCACACACCGAGAAACGTGGTCACGATGGCGGGAAAGGTGCTCAGCAGTCCCTCCGGATCCCACTGATGATCCACAGCCGCCCAGAGATGTTGGCCGAATACAAGCCGGTCGATGTAGGCCGCCAGCGTCGCGGTGGGTTCATCGATCAGTCCCGCGCCGTAACCCGGCACCGGGATCACTTTCATTGCGAGCCAATAGCCCAGCAGGATCACCACCGAGATGATCACCTGCGTCCGCGTGGTCGTATACAGGTACAGGAGCGATACGACCAGATAGCACACCGCGATCCGCTGCAGGACACCGGGAATACGAATGCTCGTCAGTGACGACGACAGCCCGAACTCCGGAGAAAACGTAAAGAAGGGATAGCCCGCCAGAAAGAGCCCGAGCAGGAACAGGACCACCGACCGCCGCAACAGCTTCGGTACCAGCGTCCGGACCTCCACCCCCTGCGACAGTCGTTTCTCGAAGGCGAGAACGACGGCCACGCCGACGATGAAGAGAAAGAAGGGGAAGACCAGGTCCGTCGGCGTCCAGCCGTGCCACTTCGCGTGGAGCAGGGGCGGATAGACATGGGACCAGGACCCGGGATTGTTCACGAGGATCATGCCGACGATCGTGATGCCTCTGAAGACGTCCAGGGAAACGATTCGGCCGGTCGGTTGAGACAATGCCGGGGCTGATGATGACATGGGGCGCACGTTGCGTTCGTGATGTGCGGTCCACGTTACCGCGATCAGCCATCAGAAACAAGGTTCCTTGCGTCAAACCCGACCCGGCTAGGCGGGCTCGAAATCGTTCCAGCCCCTCGCCTGTTTGCAGACTCTCTCCCCGGCGACCAGGCCATGCTGTTCCGCGCGAGATGCTCCGGCCGTTCGGTGCACCGTTTCCGACCGTCGCCGCTGTCTGCTCCGCGCTGTCGTGATCCCGCATGCCGTTCGATACCGCCCGCCGGGAGCTGCACCGGGGCTTCATCCGGCGGCGCTGGTCTTGTCTGACGATGGTTCCCGGATGAGACACGTATGTCGTCCAGACACCCCCACTCCGGACAAAAAGGTAAGGGAAGTTCCTACACCAACAGTATGGTCTCTCTGCCCGAAGATTTGTCGTATCACGAATATCCTTAACCCTTTAGCGGTCACCGGGCCCGACGCCAACAGGCGAGGATGTTTTGGCCATAGTCGCTTATTCTGACGTGATTTGGTTGACCTGTCGCTCTGCTGGGACTGGAATGTGACCGTACTTTTGACTAGCGTAAGCGGAGCGGCAACGATGAGCGAGTCCCCGTCAACCGCCCGAAAAGCTTAATTGTCGCAACACTCGACTGACTTCACCCAAACGAAGGAAGGTGGTCTTTATGATGCTTGGTTTACAACGGACGCTCTACCGGCTGCGGCCGACGAGCGCAATCGGCACATTCTGTATGCTGGCGGTCCTCGTCTCCCTCATGGGTGTAGACGCAGCGAGTGCCCAGCTGCAGGTTAGCGGCAGCGTCGTTGCCGCCGAGGACCTCACGCCACTGCCGGGCGTGAACATCGTGGAAGTCGGAACGACGCGCGGAGCGTCGACTGACTTCGACGGCAAGTTCTCGTTTATTGCATCGAGCCCGACGGTCGACGATTGCCGTTTCATTTGTGGGCTTTGTAACACAATACATTGACCTCAACGGTCAGACACAACTCGACATCAGGCTCGCGGAGGATGTGGGCATGCTCGAAGAGGTTGTTGTCACGGCCTTCGGTATTGAGCGTCAGGCACGCGCGGTCGGCTACTCCGTGTCCGAGGTGGGAGGCGAGAGCCTTCGCCAGGCACGCGAGAACAACGTGGCGAACGCGCTGTCCGGTAAAATTGCCGGCGTCGCGGTAAGCAAACCTGCCTCGGGACCCGGCGGCTCCAGCCGCGTCATCATCCGCGGAAACACGGCCCTCCAGGGGAATAATCAGCCGCTGTACGTCGTCGACGGCATTCCGATCGACAACAGCAATCTCGGCAGCGCCGGGATGTGGGGCGGCCAGGACCTGGGCGACGGTATCTCCAGTATCAACCCGGATGATATCGACAACATTTCAGTGCTCAAGGGACCGGCAGCTGCCGCTCTCTACGGTACGCGTGCCCAGAACGGAGTCATTCTGATTACGACAAAGTCCGGCACGCGACGCGGGCCTGGCGGTGGAATCGGCGTCGAGTACAACTCAAATGTGACGTTCGAGAATCCAGTCGTTCGATATGACTTCCAGGATCAGTACGGACAGGGAACGCGCGGTGAACTCCCGACGACGCAGGATCAGGCACTCGAGAATGCCTTTTCCTCGTGGGGCTCACGCCTTGGCAGCGGCTCAGCCATTCAGTTCGACGGTGTCACCCGACCTTACGCGTCGGTCGGAGACAACGCGGAGCGATTCTATCGGGCCGGTGTAACAAACACCAATACGCTGTCCTTCACGGGCAACGTCGAGAATACGGCCGTAAGACTCTCGTTCTCGAGGTTGAACAGCGAAAGCATCGTCCCGAACTCGGGACTTGAGAGATACTCGATCTCCCTTCGTGGGACTTCGGACTTCGGAGACAAGCTCTCTGCCGACGTGAAGCTCAACTACGTCCGCGACGACACGCAAAACCGAAGTGAACTCTCCGATGCTCCCAGGAACGCGAACTACACGGTCGCATTTCTGCCGCCCAACGTCGACGTGGAGACGATGAAGCCGGGATTCTGCTCCGGTGATCCGAATCCCGACGCAGCGCTGGGTATTTGTGCGGGCGGTCTCGACGAAAACGCGGAGTTCCGAATTGCGGAGAGCGTATTTCAACAGAACCCGTACTGGTCCGCCGAGAGATTCACGGCGAGCGACACAAAGAATCGACTTCTGGGTCACGCGCAGCTTTCGTACGAGATCCTCGACTGGCTCACCGTTCAGGGTCGAGTCGGACAGGACTGGTACTCAACGCGTCGCACCAGAGTTCAGCCGTTCGGTACTGCGTTTGTACCTGCCGGTTCAATTGACGAAGTCAACTGGACCGTCCAGGAACGCAACTACGACTTCATGTTCTTTGCCGACCGGAAGCTGAATGAGGACGTCAATCTCAACGCGTCGGTCGGAGGCAACAAGCTGCGACAGGATTTTGAGCGGCTTCAGCTGAGCGGCAGCGACTTCAGCATTCCAGGATTGGAAACGATCTCGAATGCGTCGCAGACGTCAACCGGTTTTGACGTTTCGAGAAAGGAGATCAACTCCCTCTATGGATCGGCGGAGCTGGCGTACAAGAACTACCTGTTCCTTACCGGTACAGCACGGAATGACTGGTCATCCACGCTTCCTTCAGACAATAACTCCTTCTTCTACCCGTCGGTGAGTGCGAGCTTTGTCTTTTCCGACGCACTGGATGTACCGGAATGGCTGAGCTTCGGTAAGGTCCGAGCCTCGTGGGCGGAAGTCGGTGGCGACACGGATGCGTTCCAACTCAGCCTGACGTACGCACTGGCGAACTTCACGCACGCTGGTCAGCCGATCGGCAGGGTCGGACAGACGCAGATCCCGCTCGCAGATCTGAAGCCTTCGTCACACACCGGCTGGGAGTTGGGCTACGACACCCGATTCCTTGACAACCGACTCGGGTTGGATTTCACCTACTACAGCAGCAAGACCAGTGATCAGATTCTGAGTTCGACTGTGGCAGGTGAATCGGGTTACAACTCGAAGGTCATTAATGCAGGTGAGATCTCGAATCGGGGCGTGGAGTTCCTGCTTTCGGGTACACCCGTCAGGACTGCGGATATGCGCTGGAATATCGACGCCAACTTCGGTTGGAACGATAACGAAGTGACGCAGCTTCTTGGACCGGCGGCATGTGCGGATCCGTTCCCCAGTGAAGACCTCGACTGCACCAACTTCCTTGGCGTGTTGGGTCTCGGGGGTAACTCGCGAATCGCCAGCGGCGCTACGATGGGCGTCTTCGCCGAAGTGGGCGAGCCGTTCGGTCTGATTAAAGGCCGGAAGTATGCCCGCGACGTCAATGGCAACATCGTGCTGGACGACGCAGGACTTCCGGTTCAGGGTCCTTTCGAAATACTCGGAAACGGCAACCCCGACTGGACCGCTGGTATCACGAATACAGTCCGATACAAGAACTTCACGCTGAGCGCGCTCGTGGATATCGCCTACGGAGGAGAGATCTTCTCGGGCACCAACGCAAATGCGTACAGTTTCGGACTGCATCAGAATACGCTGGACGGTCGATCGGACTGCGATTCTGCCGGCTACTCAAGCGAGTGCTGGGTGCCGTCGGGCGTGCAGTTCCCGGATGGTATTCCCTTTGAGATCGGAGACAAGGGTCTGGATGGCCTCGGCCCCGGGGATGACGGTTATACCGCGCCTGACCAGGGTGAAGGGAATGGCCTCACTCAGGAGATCTTCGAAGCCGGTGTCGACAACACGACGGCCGTCTATCCGCAGGACTACTACGGTCGCATCGTCGGGCAGATTGCGGAAGAGTTCATCTATGACGCCACATACGTCAAGCTGCGTCAGTTGCAACTCAGCTACCGTCTGCCGACTCGATGGCTGCAGAAGTCACCTATCCAGATGGCGACCTTCTCGATCGTTGGTCGCAACCTCTGGATCATTCACAAGAACATTCCAAACGTCGACCCCGAGTCAAACCTGAATGTGGGTAATGCTCAGGGGACCGAGCTTGCAGGCGTACCGCAGACCAGGAGCATCGGCTTCAACGTGAACCTCAGGTTCTAGCCGGTGCGACGGATGCATCTTCACAACACTATGTTGGAAAGCAAACGGACTTCAACTATGAAAAGCATTAAGCAAATACTAGGACGAGCGATGGTACTTGTCCTAGCTATCCTTATGCTCCCGGCCTGCGACCAGGATTCGCGCTTCGAGGATCTGAACACGAATCCGACGCAGGCGAGTAGCATACCGCCGGACTACTTGTTTACACCGGCTCAGATGGCGATCGCCGGAACTCGATACGAGGCCTGGCGCTCAAACCTGATCTATCCGGAAGCCATGATTCAGCATCTCGCCGAGACATGGTTCACCGGTGACAAGTACACCACAAACGCCGACTGGCTGTCAGCGCTCTGGACCGTCTCCTACAACGGAAATGGTGACGGACAGCGGGCGCCGATCAAGCTGCTCGTCGACCTCATATACAACAACGTTGATCAGGAATGTGCGGCGACCCAGGACATCTATACAGAGTGTCCGCCGGCGAAGCCGACCATGGTCAACAAGATCGCCGCTGCGCGGATTCTTCGCGTGTTCGTCTTCCATCGGCTGACGGACATGTACGGAGATCTGCCGTACTTCGAAGCGGGACTCGGCTTCCTCCGAAACAACGTGACGCCGAACTATGACTCGCAGCAAGCGATCTACAACGACATGCTGAAGGAACTTCAGCAGGCTGTCGCACAGCTGGACCCCGACTTCCCGACGTACGGCGGAGCGGACGTGGTCTATGGCGGCGACGTCACAAAATGGCAGCGCTTCGGTAACTCGCTGATGCTGCGTCTCGCCATGAGATCGCCTTCACTCAACTCATGGGTGACCACTGCCGTGAACGGCCCCGGTGGATTGATGGCGGGTAATGGTGACAGCTTCGTGGTTCCCCACGAGCGTGGTAGCAGTGAAGGACCGAACGGTCTGAACACGAATGGCGTCGGCGACGTACTCGAGGTATTCGGCCGGCCGAAGTGCACGAAGACGTTCGTCAATCTTCTGCGTGATTCGGGCGACCCGCGGCTTGGCGTTTTCTGCGGTGTAGGAGGTGCTCTGGATACGCCGGTTGCGCTTCAGAAGGGTATGCCGGGCGGCAACAACGGCAACACGATTGCCGACCCGTCGTGGGAGGCGTACGACCCGGACTACACGAGCTTCTCTGACTACTCGGTCCCGACGGATGCGGTGAGCAGCAGAATTGCTCCAACCTTCCTGTTGACCTACGCCCAGACCGAGTTCCTGCTTGCTGAAGCCGGTGTCGGCGATCCTGCGACGCACTATGCCAATGGAGTGCGGGCAGCCATGGAGCAGCTTGCGCTGTATCCGGGTGCGCCGGCGATAGCCAGCAGTGATATCACGGACTACCTTGCTGCCAATCCGTACAACGCGGCGAACGCGATGGAGCAACTCAACACCCACATCTGGGTGGAGACGTTCCTGAACGGACACGAGGCGTGGTCGAACTGGCGGCGCAGCGGGTATCCGGTTCTCAACCCGGTCAACTGGCCTGGAAACGTCACAAACGGGCAGATTCCGCGCAGACTGGGATTCTGGGGAAATACGACCCTGAATCCGAATGCCGTAGCGTCGGCGCCGCCGGGCGGTCAGTTTGACCTGTCCACCCCGGTATGGTGGGACGCCCAGTAAACTAAACTGTCATAGCTCAGAGCGCCGGGCGCCTGCCTCGCCGGGGCGGGCGCTCGGTGTTTGTGGCTAGCCCAAACGGAGCGCGACATGAACAGAAGAGAGTGCCTCCAGGCTCTCGGAATCGGGACCGTCAGCCTGATAAGTGCCCCCGCCTGGATCGGATGTCGATACCCTTCCAACAAGTCCGCAAAAACGATGGAAGCATTTCGAAATGGCACGTGGATAGGCGGACACGTGGGCGACGGCAGCATTGACGACTGGAGAAGAAAATTCAAGTCCCTGCGGGCCGCGAACATCGACGCCGTATTGATTCAACTGGACGCGGCGCAGCTCGCTCCCCTCATCCCTGTAGCCGCCGACGAGGGAATTGAAATCCACGCCTGGATGGCCACCATGATGCAGGCTGGTATGGAAGACGAGCATCACGAATGGTACGTCGTGAATCGCAACGGAGACTCGGCAGCCGACAAGCCGGCCTATGTCGACTACTACAAGTTTTTGTGCCCCTCACGCAAGCCCGTCCTCGAGCATCTGGAGAAACAGGTTGCTGACCTGGCTTCGATCGAAGGCCTGGGAAGCGTACACCTGGATTACATCCGCTATCCCGACGTCATTCTGCCGATTCAGCTCTGGGAGAAGTACGGGATCGTGCAGGACAAGGAGTATCCTGAGTACGACTACTGCTACTGCGAGGTCTGTCGAGAGCAGTTCAAACAGGAGAGCGGCGTGGATCCGCTCGAAATCGAAGACCCGGCATCACATCAGCCGTGGCTTCAGTATCGCTACGACACGATAACGCGCGTCGTGAACGAGCTGGCCGAGGTCGCGCACGAGCACGGCATGCCCATCACGGCCGCCGTGTTCCCGACTCCGGATATCGCGAAGACGCTGGTGCGACAGGACTGGGTGAATTGGAATCTCGATGCCGTGATGCCCATGATCTATCATAGCTTCTACAACGAGCCGGTGAAGTGGATTGAGCAGGCAACCAGAGAAGGCGTTGAGGCCCTCGACGGAAAGATGCCCCT
>CAVYIO010000022.1:0-200006 GCA_963768565.1 Rhodothermales bacterium | reverse complement strand
CCCACGCGAAGACGCTGGCAGCGCAGGCCGCTGGTTTTGAGTAGGCGTGGGAATCGCGCACTCATTTCGGCGGCACCGCGTCGTTGTGCCACAGTCTCTCAACGTCTCATCGGTCTTGGCAGAGGCCGCTAGCGCAACAACTCCTCCAGTTCGACAGACGTGTCGGTGCGGGTATCTCTGTACTTGACAATCACCGGAGCGTATGTGGAAATGCCATGCTCCTGGGCGAACGCGCTGCGTGAACTGCGGCTTCCGGGGACGACAACCGCACCCTCCGGGACCTCAAGGACTTCGTTCCTTTCGATAATCCGTTCACGACGAAGGTCATAGATGCGCATCGAGCCGGTAAGCTGAACGCCCGGGGCCAGCACGGCGCCGTGCCTTATGACGCAGCCCTCGTACACCCCGCATCCGCCTCCGATGAACACCTCGTCCTCGATAATAACCGGGAGGGCCTGCGGGGGCTCGAGCACGCCGCCAATCTGTGCGCCCGCGGAAAGGTGCACGCCGCGGCCGATCTGCGCGCAACTACCGACGAGCGCATGCGAGTCAATCATGGTCCCCTCATCGATGTAGGCACCGACGTTGATATACATCGGCGGCATGCATACGACACCGGGCGCAACGTACGCTCCTGCACGGATCGCCGATCCACCGGGCACAAGCCGGATCTCGTCTCCAACTTCCATCTCGCGCAGCGGGAATGTGTCGTTGTCGAAGAAGTGGAATCGGCCTTCGGAGTAGTCCTCAAGTTCGCCAAGCCGGAATCCCAGCAGGATGCCCTTCTTGACCCAGTCGTTGCTGTGCCAGACACCCGCGTCGTCGCGTGTCGCTGCCCGGATGTTGCCGTGCTCGAGTTCGCGTCGGAAGGACTCGAACACTTCGAGACCTCGCTCGCGTCTCAGCTCGTCGGGCGACTGGTCGAAGTACTCGTTGATGCGGTCTCTGATCTCGCGGATCATGCCCGATTGTCTCAAATGTTTTGAACACCCGAGTAATCTACAGGACCGCCGATTGGGAAGTGATGATTCGGGTGGATTGACGCGACTCCTGTGCTGGCGTCTGAGGGGAGTCTGCGGGCCTGTTCCGTCGCGATCATGCCGAAGGCCGCGTCTCGACATTTTCGGTCTATATCCGCCCCGAGATAGAACGGCAGTCAACGTAGCAACGTGTCTCCGCGGAAAATGAGATACGGAATTCCGAGGACTCCGAAGACCAGATACACACCGATGAAGGCCCAAATATCCATTCCAGGAACGTAGTTGTAGCCAGATAGGCCCTGACTGAAAAGAATCACGAAGCTGACGGTCGCAGACCAATAGAAGGAAATGCCGACGACGGCCGCTGTCGTCAGCAGCGACCAACGCCTTCGCTGGAACAGTCCTACGATCGAAATGACCATCAATGGGATGAAGACAAGAGTGTCCGCGGCGCCAAATCCCCGATTCATCTGCACTCCAAATGGCCCAACCTGGTCTACGCGTTCCTGAAGGCCGAGACGAACGGTAAGGTCATAGTCGAATACCGCCATTGTCTGTCCCGCGAGCATCAAGGCGATTGAGAGTGCGAGGAAGGCGACGATGATCCAGAAGGCGAATGGTCGAGGGGTTGACATATCGGTATCTGCGTCCTGATGGTGCCGATGTTGGCTTCGCCGGTGCTGTCGGGTGTATTGCGGTATGGTCGGGAACGTAGCCCGTATTGTCTGTCGGGGCATTCCTGAATCGCAAGTCCGTGCCTGCGACTGAAGGGCAAGCTGCGATCTAGTCGGCTGATCGTTTTTACTCTAACTCTCAGTCTCAATTATGCGGGCGTTTTACTCGCGAAGGATCGAGCGAAAGCCTCGCAACTTCCTTAGATCAGAATTCTCATATACCGGCGGACGTGCAACGGTCAGGTCCTGCGAGCATGGCCTGTACAACAGGAATCGCGCTGGATGACGGTGAGTGTTCTTCTGCCCGCGCTGGTTCGGCCTGTGTACTGATCGCGTTACCCCGATGAAGTGGTGTTGTGAGCTTCGGCTCGACATTGGGCGCGCGCGGCACGTTTGGTATTCACTTCTAGCGAAGATTCCCTGAGAGGTGCTCCATGAAACTCATTCAATCAGCTGCCATTGCAGTTGTCTTCGTGTCGTTCGTGATTGCAGCCTGCAGCGACAGCTTTGTCGGTCACGAAGTTGATTTGGCTGCCGACAACGTTCTCGCCAAGAAGCCTGCGGGTACCCCGGGCGCGGCAGGGCTCCAGCTGGCCCCCGGCGACGCTTCAATTGTCTACACGTTTCCCGACGCCACCATGCGACCTGAAGGAATCGCGTTTGATCGCCGCGGCAATATGTACGTGAGCAACCGGACTGGACCGGACAACAACTGGACGGACAACCTTGTCGAAAAGATTGCGCCGGACGGGTCGCACAGCGTACTGGCACAGCTTGGACCCAGCGGGGATTGTCCGCTGGGTTGGGGAGTACTCGGCTTGACGACCGATCCTGCAGGCAATGTGTACGCTGCATTCAGCTCCTGCGGACCAAACCACGGCGTTGTGAAGATCAGCCGTGACGGATCCGTGCATCACCTGGCGGGCTCCGAGAGCATGCTATTCCCAAACTCAGTCACGTTGGATTCACAGGGCAACCTGTACGCAACCGACAGCTTCGGCGGAGCGGTCTACCGCTACGGAAAGAGCAAGTCATTTGAACTGTGGGTGGCCCACGATTTTCTGGCACCCGATTTAGAGAGCCCGATTCCGTGGGGTGCCAATGGTATCGCCTACAAGGCTCCGGACGACATCTATGTGGCCAATACGACCGGAGGATGGATCGTCCACATTCCGGTGCTTTCGAACGGAGATGCGGGGATCCCGGAGAAGATCATGCCGACCGGACCAATGTTCTGGATGTTTCTGGCACCGGACGGAATCGCAATCGACGTACACGGCATGTTGTACTCGGCGATGCCCGCTGCCGGCACACCGCCGCCGCCCGGCCTCGAACCGCCGCCCGGAGGATTTCCACCGATGTCGCCTGTCGTGAAGATGGACCCGTCAACGGGCATGGTTACTCCTGTCGCTGCCCCGTTTCTTCCGGACAGCCCCGAAGGCGTACTCTTCGACACGGCTACCAGCCTGGCGTTTGGCAGCGGTCCGTATGATCGCAGGAGTCTCTTCGTGATCAGCGGAGACATCTTCCTGACACCGTGGGGCTCGGGCCCGGTCGTGACACAGGTGGGAGTCGGTGTTCCGGGGTCGATCATGGGTCAGTAGGAGTTGGCCGCCACATCGGTCCGTGCGACCGCAACCAAACGAAAGACAAAGGCCCGGCTGCAGCGAGAGTCGGGCCTTTGCTTTTCGAGAACGGCACTAGTGCATGCCTTGATCGGGCTGGTGCTCTGCCATCCCCGTGGCAACCAGCCCGACCCACTGGTCCGGCTTGAAGATGCCCTGGCCATACCGCGTGTCGTAGTCGGCGGTTGGTTTCGCCCCGACTATCTGTTCGACCGACATTCCTTGCTCGAGCATGGACTGGATGCGTGCATAAACGACCATCAACATCTCGCGGTAGGCGACAAGGTCTTCACGTGACGCCACGCCACCATGTCCGGGTATGATCCTGGTTTCTTCGTTGCAGAGCTCGAGGATGGTGTTCACCGCGTGGATAACCCCGTGGATGTTGCCCCCGTTGCCAGCGTCGATGAATGGGTAGAATCCGTTGAAGACGATGTCGCCCGCGTGGATCACGTTCGCTTTCTGGAAATGAATGATCGCGTCGCCGTCCGTGTGAGCATGTTTCGCATGGAAGACCATGATGACGTCGCCGTTGTAGTGCACGGTGATCTTGCTGGGAAAGGTCACCACGGGCAATGCATCGGCAGGCGCCGGCTCCATCTCCATACCGAATGCCGCGACAACCTGCTTCGTCGTCAGTCGATCGCGGGCGTTCTCGTGGGCGATGATCACGCTGCCGGCCTTGCCGAAGCTCTCGTTGCCCCCGACATGATCACCGTGGAAATGCGTGTTGACGAGGAACTCTACCGGCTTGTCGGTGAGTGCAGCCACGGCTGCCATGATCTTGTCAGTCAGTGGAGCGAACTGATCGTCGATCAGGAACGCACCGTCAACTCCGACCGACAGGCCGATGTTGCCGCCGGGACCCGTTAGCATATAGATGCCATCGGCTACGGGAACGGTCGTGATCTCGGCGTTGGATACGTCCTGCGCGATTACCGGGGTTGCAAGGACTGAGAGCGCCCAAAAAGAGGCAAGAGTTCTGTAATACATCGTAAGGAGTATTTGTTGGTTGGCGCCGGAAGATATGCGAAATGCGAGTGGTCGCAAAGAGATGCCGAAGGGACTTGTCTCCGAATTGCAGGTGCAGCCACCCGTGGATAATCATCTGGACAAGGGGGCACGCAGAGGCGTATCGATCACTTCACGACAACCAGGGTTCTGCTCATTCGATAGTCGTCGACAACTACGTCCAGCACGTACACGCCGCTCGACCAGTTCCATCCGGCGAGTCGGGCCAACTCCGCAAAGCGCGTCCATCCGCGGCCGTACGATCGGCACAACAAAAAAACGCCCGCAGAACTGCCAGTGATGTCAGTTCCGGGGCGCTTTCGTTCCTGTACGAGAGGGGGGACTCGAACCCCCACGGGTGTTACCCCACTAGATCCTAAATCTAGCGCGTCTACCAAATTCCGCCACTCTCGCAAGCGGCAGGCTGTTATCGCGCGCACAGCCATTGGTTCCGCAGCCCATCCGCGGGCTTTCCGGACTGCCCCCGGCCGGCGTACGCGCCCACGATTCCCGCGCGAATCATCCTCAAATCATACGATATTCCTAGAACCTCCCCGTGCCGAGAGGGTATGCATGCGCTGAACCACGCTCGACGGCCCATCTATATCCGCTATGAAGAATCTTACCCTGCGCGCACTCACGGTCAGCATCCTGCTGGTCACCGGATGCTCCACCTCAAAACACACGGCTGTCGTTACAGAGAAGCCGCCCTCCACCGAGAAGCTCGGCACTCCGCAACACGTGTCGACCGCCGCTGCCACTCCGGCCGCTGCCGTCGTCGCACCCGGCCGCTTCGACGGTGGCAAGATGTGGACCTTCGATAACCCGCCCATGGAGTACTTCAACGAGGCGTACGGCTTTCGTCCCGATTCCGCCTGGTTCGATAAGGCCCGACTCGGCTCCCTGCGCTTTGCAACCTACTGCTCCGCATCTTTCGTTTCTCCCAATGGCCTCATCGCCACCAATCACCACTGCGGACGCAACAGCGTTTCCGATGTGAGCAAGAAAGGGGAGAACCTGCTGGACAATGGCTTCTACGCCGGCCACGTCGAGGACGAGCGAAAAGTAAAGGAGCTGTTCGTCGAGCAGCTCATCTCGATCGAAGACGTCACCGACAAGGTGTACGCTGCGGTCAAAGGAGTTTTCGGTGACGAGGCTCAGTCAAGCGCCAGGAAACAGAAAGCGGACGCCGTCGAACAGACGATGACCAACAAGGTCAAGGCAACCGACTCGACGCTGTCGGTGCAGGTGATCGAACTGTATAACGGCGGACAGTATTCGGCCTATACGTTCAAGCGATACGGAGATATCCGACTCGTGATGGCTCCCGAACTGCAGATCGGCTACTACGGCGGCGACCCGGACAACTTCACCTACCCGCGATTCAACCTGGACTTCAGTTTGTTTCGCGCCTATGGCAAGGATGGTCTCCCGCTCAAGACCGAGAAGTATTTCCCGTGGTCGGTCGACGGGGTGAAGGAAGGCGACGTCGTATTTATCGTGGGCAATCCTGGATCGACCAGCCGTCTGAGCACGGTCAGCCAGCTGGAGTTTGAGCGCGACCACTCGCTGCCGGCGCAGCTCGGGATCTTCACGAGTCGATCGGCGATTCTGAAGGCCTACATCGACGCCCACCCTGAGGAGGCTGAAGAGTACGATCTCAGAAACACGTACTTCTCTCTCGAGAACTCGATCAAGGCATTCCGCGGCCAGCTCTCCGGACTCAAGGATCCGTATTTGATCGCACGGAAGAATGGCGCAGAACAGGAAATGAAGCGAGCACTGTCGGCGACCGATTCTTTGAACGAGCTGTACGGTTCGGTTTTTAACAACATTGCGACGATGCAGAAATCGAAGCAGGCCGTCGCCGGGCAGTCTGGTGCGTTCACGTACTTCGGATCGGAGGCGTTGACGTCACACATCTTGCTCCGCGGTCTGTATGGCTACCTGCACGATTTTCTCAAGGAGCGTGGCGCTCCTGCGGAAAGGATTTCGTCATTGAAGAAGGACGGTCTGGCAGTGGCCGACTGGCCTGCCGAGATCGAAGAGCAATTCATCGCCGCCAGGTTGTCGGAGATGAAGTCCTATCTCGGAGCCGACCATCCGATCGTGAAAGGCATCCTCAACGGAAGCACACCGGATTCAGTCGCGAAGCGCGTCGTGATGGGCACCGCGCTGAAGGACTCGACCGGATTCGCGGGACTGCTTGACAAGGGCTACAGATCAAGTGGAGATCCGACGGTGAAATTGATTGATGCACTGGCGCCGGCCTACCTCAGTCTTGGCCAGCAGCTCTCCAGTTTTCAGTCCACCGAGGAGAATCTGAATGCGAAGCTTGCCCGGGCGCGTTTCGCCATCCACGGTCGCACGATGCCGCCCGATGCGACGTTCTCCCCCGACTTGCAGACGGCGTGGTTGCCGGGTACGATTACAACGGCACGCGCGCTCCCGCATTCACTACGCTGTTCGGACTTCTCGATCACTACTACTCGTACAAGGGTCGCGAAGAGTGGAAGCTCCCGGAACGCTGGATCAATGGTGCGGCTAACGTCGACCTCTCCACTCCGCTGAACTTCGTTTCGACGAACGACATCACCGGCGGCAACTCGGGCTCGCCGGTGCTGAATCGTGACCTTGAACTGGTCGGTCTCGCGTTCGACAGTAACGTCGAAGCGCTACCCAACGAGTATCTGTTTCTTGATGTCAGCGGACGTACCGTATCGGTCGATTCGCGAGGCATTCTGGAGGCGCTCGACGATATCTACGATGCGGATCGCCTGGTGCTCGAGCTGAAGACCGGCACGTTCTATGAGTCGGAAGAGAAGGCGGACGAAGCGGTGATGGTGGCGCACTAGAGACGGCGCGCGAGAGCGGCGACGATTGCAGGGGTCACGTCGAGAATCGACGCGACGTCACCGAAGAGCGGGGCCGCCGGCCCGACCGCAATGAACGGGACCGGGTTGCGTGTGTGGGTCTTGCGCGAGAGATCTTCCATGTTGCCGTGGTCACTCGTTACCAGCAGAGTGATTTTCGCCTGCCGTGACTCCGTGATCAGCGTTCCGAGAAACCGGTCGAGTGACAGTAGTATCGTGTGCGCATCATCGAACGATCGGCTGTGGCCCACCTTGTCCGTCATGAAGTATTCGAACACCGTGAGTCGGTGACTTCGCGACAGTTCGACCAGTGACCTGGCGGCCTCATCTTCCGTTACAGCCGACGCATCGAATCCGGCCGATGCCAGTCTCTCTCCTGTGATGTCAGCGGCAACGGCCTGCCCGTCTCGCAGATCGTCCAGGTCGCGTATTGGAACTCCGGCATCAAGACAGCATCTCGTCGTGACTGTCCACCTGTCGCGCGCGCGCATGACCTCAAAGAACCGGGGCGGATACGCGTTCGCGAACGCGGACGTCCCGGCCTGGAGCGCGTTGACCTGCCCGAAGACGTTGTGCTCCGCCAGCGCCGGTCGGGTTGATGAATGCGGAAACGGTCCGAAATGGCGACCGGCGATTTGAGCGCAGTTGATGCCGGTAAACAGACTGGCCTGCCCGGTGCCACTCTGCGGGAGCCCGTTCACCCCGAGGTTGGCGTCGATGGCTGAAAACGTATGTAGTTCTTCGCGAATCAGCAGGCCCGGACTCCGCGTCGCGGCAGCCGGCATCAGCGCCTCGATGTTCTCCATGCGGAATCGGACGAAAGGGTTGGTGTCGGGATCGTCGGCGCCGACGCCCACGCCATCAAGGAACACGAGAAGAAGGCTCAACTGTGGTCCTCGCGCGGAAGAGTTATGGCGAGTTCGAGCCAGTCGTAATCCGTGTCGGTCGTGATCCGGTGGGCCTGCGGCATGTCGTCCAGATCGCCGATCACAAAGACCGGTCTGTGCACCGAGACCGCCCACTCGAGCGCACGCCACTCCGGCGTTTCGGGTGTCGGCTCAACGAAGACCGAAACCTCAGCCAGCGCGGCCTGAACGACCGCCCGCTCAAAGTCGTCGTGTTCGAAGGGTCCATGCTGCATGTCGAACGAACTGATCAACAATCCGCGCGAGCTCACGGCGGCCGTTGCGACGGGCCGAAGTTGTTTGTCCATTTTCCCGAGCCCACAGGGAAAGACGAAGATCGACGGCGAATCGAAGTCGGGAGAGGCGCACACTTTGTGAACCACCACGTCGAAGCTGGTCGTTGCCCCCGTAACCGGAACTGCATTCAGGCGCAGTACATGTCGCAGGGCCGTCTGAGCCTGCTCGAACGCATGGTCGGACAGGGGAGGGCGTGCGAACATCGCGACTTTAGGATGAGCCAGCGTCTCGACATTTCCGTACGTGTACAGGATGACCGGACGATCACCTCTCTGAAGATCCTGAAGACCCTTCGGCCATTCAGGGTCCAGGATCGTCACGGGTCTGATCTCATGCTTACCTAATTCCTCCAGCTGGACGGCAGCCGACTCGATACGAGCCGACAGCGTAGTCTCGATTTCCGCCACGATCTCGGAGGCCCGCGCGATACCCTTGAGTCGCAGCAGTCGTTGCTCTCGCGGACACTCCAGCAGGGAACCGGGATCCGGAAAATGCTCCACGAGGCGGCCTGCAGCCACGCGCCCGACACCGGGTACGTCCATGAGCGCAAGGATGTATTTCGCGGAATCAGACAATGCCGGACCCGTTTTGCCGCCTTCGATACGTCGTTTCACGACCAAGATAGCCGGTCGGGGCGAAAAGGGGCACATGTCGGGCTTGGATGATATCTCCGGCGCCCGCAGACCAGCCGCGTGTTCCGGCTTCTTGTTCGACTGCGGGGCCGCTCGCCTGTGCTGACCGGCGCCGCATTGGCCGTGGCACGGACGCACTATCCATTCTTGCGTCCGGGTTGCTCTTTTGAAGGGGCGTCGCAATCTTGAATCCCGCCGTGCGCGAACTCGACACTGTGCCGATGAACCTGATCGAAAGGGTAAGGGAGTGGTTCGGTCCTGATTCCAGGCCCGAGCAGTTCGGATTGCTGCTCAGTGGAGGAGGTGCGCGTGCGGCGTATCAGGCCGGTGTGCTTCGCTACATCGCCGAGACATTTGAAGACGTCGATTTCGATGTCATGACCGGAGTATCGGCGGGCGCCATCAACACCGCGTATCTGTCGAACACGTGCGGCCCGCTCCGGACGAGCGTCGATCAGCTGGTTCACGGATGGGCAGACATTCGTGCCGACAACGTCTTCGCGTCCGAGTCGAGCTTCTCGTTTCTGCGCGGTCTCATGTTTAGAAAGGATGAGGACGAGGAATGGATCGGCAAGGCGCTGCTCGACACGATGCCGCTTCGAGAATTCCTCTCCCGTCAGCTCGATGCGGAGGATGGCAAGCTCACCTGCATCTCCCGGAAGCTCGCCGAAGATCGCCTCAAGGCCGTGGCCGTCGTGACCACAAACTATGCGACGGGCCAGACCGTCACATGGGTCCAGGGTCGGAACATCAGCAAGTGGGAGCGCCCGAGTCGGATCGGCATCAACACGACGCTCACGGTTGAACACATCATGGCGTCCACCGCTCTGCCTCTACTTTTTCCTGCCGTCCGAATCGGTGATGCGTACTACGGGGACGGGGGCATCAGGCTTGCCGCACCGCTGGCGCCGCTTGTACATCTTGGCTGCACGCGCATCATGGCCATCTCGACACGCTACCAGCGGTCGCGTGCGGAAGCGGATGATCCGGCGTTCGAGGGCTACCCGGCGACGTCGCAGATCTTCAGTGTCCTGATGAATTCGATCTTTCTCGATGCCCTCGATCACGATGCTCTCACGATGGATCGGCTCAACGCACTGCTGGATCAGCTTCCGGAGTCCCGGCGACTGGGCATGCGACCCATACATCTGCTTGTCATGCGACCCTCGATCGACATCGGCAGGCTGGCCGGCGAATTTGAGGCCGAACTCACAGGCGTCCTTGGCGCGATGTCCAAAGGGCTTGGAGGCGGCCAGTCGAAAAGTCCGGACTGGCTGAGCATGCTTCTTTTTGAGCCCCGATATGTCCAGCGACTGATTGAGGTAGGTTACGAAGACGGCCGTCGGCAACGAGACCGGATCGAGCAGTTCTTCTATTCGCATGAAGTGAGTACGCCGAGGCTGGAGGCGACGCATGTCGCGACGTGATGGGCGGGCTGAATATCACGATCTGGAGAAAGGGATGAGATCTCGTGTTGCATGACAGCTTTCGCCACGTTGCTCTCACGACGTGCTCGTAGGCGCAGCATGCACAAGACTCCAGGCCCTACCAGAGAAGCCGCGACGTACTCCAGCGGAATCTGGGGGCGGAACACGCGACGCTATACTGGTGAGTGGCCTGGCTGCTTCGTCGCGCGAACGCATGCTTCAGCGTACCGCTTGACAACCTTTCGTCAAGGTCGTAGTAATTAAATCTGTCGAAGCTCCTCGGAAGTCCCCGTACCGGTGCAACCTCGGGGCAGCGGATCCAGTACACCGATTAACCCCTGAAGAAGGCCAACACGCCCTATGAAACAGAGCACGCCGCTGTCATCGAACAAGCTCGATATCATGACGTCGATTGTCTCGTCGATTTTCGAGGAGCTGAACATCGGTCTCTTGATATATCATCTGGAACTCCCCGCAGAGCCCCGAACGCTCAAGCTGATCTACGTCAATCAGGCGGCGTCGGACTTCACCGGTGCCGAACTCGGTCCGCGCGTGGGCAAGTTCATCCTCGATGCGTTTCCAGGGCTTGCCGGATCCGGTCTTCCAGCGATTTACGCCGAGGTGATTACATCGGGGAAGTCCGTTGACCTGGGATCATTCGAGTACCCGGGAGACGAAGGGATAGGCCACAGCCACTACTCGGTGAAGGCATTTCGGATGCCGGACGAGTGCGTCGGTATCGTCTTTGAGAATATTACGGTCCGCAAGCAGGTCGAGGATCTGGTCAAGAAGGAGATGGGCAGGTAGAGTCCTCGTCGTTGATCCTCCAGGCCGAAGCACTGCGGCGCTTTGACAAACAGAAAGCGCCGCCTCGCGCATGGGAGACGACGCTTCCGTTCACATTCGATCCGAAGACCTGACTACGACTCCAGTCGTGCGTCCAGCGTAACGGTGGCGTTCAGCACTCTTGACACGGGGCAGTTAGCCTTCGCCGTGTTGGCGGCCGCAAGGAAAGCTTCTTTCGTCGCACCCGGGATCTTTGCTACGAGGTCCAGATGGACGGCCGTGATGGCAAAGCCGCCCTCGATCTTCTCGAGCGATACGGTAGCCGAGACCTTCAGACGGTCGGCCGTGAGGCCGGCGCTCCGGCCGAGTTCTCCCGACAGAGCCATGGCGAAGCATCCCGCGTGGGCGGCACCGATGAGTTCCTCGGGATTTGTACCGGGTTCATCCCCGAATCGCTTGCTGAACGAATAGTTGACGTCTGAGAGGATGCCGCTCTCCGTCGAGACGGTCCCACTTCCTTCCTTGATGCTGCCGGTCCATACGGCCGAGGCCTTTCGCTTCATCGTATCAATGCCTGTAAGTGATTGGTAGATAGCGCCGGAAGTGTTCCGGCGAGATTTCAAAAAGGCGCCACTCCGCGTGAAGCAGCGCCTTAAAGGAGCGGTCCGGACGGGACTCGAACCCGCGACCTCCGCCGTGACAGGGCGGCGTTCTAGCCAACTGAACTACCGGACCAGGGCAGTTTCTACAAAGTCCATTTGTAGCTTGCCAAGATAGAAATTTGAACGTTCCGCACGCAACAACGATCCTTGAGGATTCGGTGAGGACACCTGCCGCGTTATGCAATGCAAGCCGGTATGCACGCCATTTCACTGACAGACCGGTGTGAAACGTAGCTGGAAGCTAATGCGGCAGGTCTGGAGGAAACCACCGTTCCGGGGGTTGGCAAGATTGAGACTGGCGTGACAGGCGACGGGAAACTACCCGCTGTGCGCTGGTTTCAAGACGGCAGAACGCTCGACTTTCAGGCAAGTAGCCGACCGTACAGCAGGTCGTATCCATGACTCATCGGATCCATCCCATCCAAATCGCTCTTGTGGTTGCTGTCGCGCTGACGTCCGCGTGCGAGTTACCACGTTCGGTCGGCGACCTGGCACTCGGCCCCGACGAGTCCTACGACGTTGTCAAAAGGGAGATCGCTGACGGGCTCGTCTACATCAAGATGTACAGTGACACGGACAAGCAGCGGCTGCACGTCGTGGTCGCCGATCTCAATCAGCCCGGCCTGAAGCTTGATGCCGAGACATCCAACGATAGCCTGTTTGGTTTTGAGAGAACCTCGGAGATCTTCGAGCGGCTGAGCGCGGGCGGCGAGAAACCGCTTGTGGCGATCAACGCGGACTTCTGGCATCGAGATGGAACGCCCGTCGGGATGTTTGTTGACGACGGTCACCTCTGGCGCGGGCCGTGGTACGGGACCGACGACAAAACGGGGATGACTCGGTCGGTCTTTGCGTTCAACGACGCGAACGACGTTGCTCTCGGTCTTCCCGAGTATAGTCTGAGCCTGACGCTTCCGGATCAGAGTGTCATTGAGATAGAAGACGTCAATCTGTCGGAAAGCGACGGCCAGGTCGAGAGTATTCACGGACCGGTACCCTGACAGCATATCTGTTTCGGCGGCGTGGGCATACTCGTCGTTTCAGACGATCGACCACACGTGGATTCCGAATGAGCCGATTCGGCTCACGTACAACGGTCCTGTTACCGGTGCATTCAACGTTGCTCGTGGTGAAGTTGTCGTGGTCTTGCCTGACTCGATTGCAGACGTTGTCGGACGCGACACATCGGGGGACTTTCTGTTGTTGGCTCGGCTCAAGAATCTTCAAACGCCAGTCGACGGCGTGCTCGGTGCGTTGCCCAGGTTGATCGACAGATCCGGCGACTCCATGATTGTCGATCCTGTTCGCTTTGCCGCGGAAGAGGGGATTCGCGCGAATTTTGTCACGGACCTCCACCCGCGAACCGCGGTCGGGTATGATGAAGACCTGAACTGGTTGTATCTGGTGGTGGTGGACGGCCGAAGCGACGTCTGCGGTCGGAATGGATCTGATCAGACTGGCCCATCTCTTTCGGGAGTGGGGATGTGAACTCGCCCTCAACTTCGACGGCGGTGGCTCGACGACGATGGTGGTCGAAGGCGAAATTGTCAACAGCCCGTCTGATCCATCGGGTGAGAGGCCGGTGAGCAACGCCCTCTTGTTGAGGGAGCGGTGAGCCGGGAGTTGACGAATTAGCTAACCTTCAGACGGAGTTCGCGAATTAGTATGGCGAGTCCGACGGTCATCGTTTGAGACCTTTCTTATGAGTCTTCGTGAAACAACATTCGCCGTAATTTCTGTCGGTATCGGACTAGCGGCCTCGGTCATTCTCGCCGAGGTTGGGTTGCGCGTCCTGCATGGTGTGGATTTTGAGGTCCGGGACATGCGGCCCGAGCCATGGGGTATCTCGGGGAAAGGAATCGCTGAATACGACTCCGTGCTGGGCTACGCGCCCCGCCCCGGGGCAACGCATACCTGGGCGGGCGGGTGGACCGCAAGTATAGATGCTGAAGGGCTCCGCAGGAATGGATCCGACGAGTCCGGGTACGCGCCGTCCAATCCGCACGATTCTTGGAGTGGGCGACTCGTCCGCATTCGGCGATGAAGTAGACGATCACGAGTCATGGCCGGCACATCTGGAACGACGACTTGGTCGCCGCGTCTTGAACGCCGGATTGGGCGGCTATGGAATCGACCAGGCAGTTCTTCGAGCAGAGCGCTTGATGGCGCGATTCAGGCCCGCAGTCGTGGTCTTGTCGTTCGTCTCAGATGACGTCACAAGATGCGCGTACTCGTTCCGCCAGCGATGGAAGCCCTACTTCAGCCTCGAAGGGGACGAACTTGTCCTTACTGAGCCGCCCTCGAAAGACGAACCGTTGCCTGAGTCAGCCTGGCTCGTAGCGTTAGGTCATACTCACCTGGCCAAGGCGGTACTAAGTCGGGTCGCTCCAGAGATCTGGCACCGTACGACGTACCGTCGCGTACATCGTCAGGAGCGAGAGGTAGCAGGGTTGCTCGTTGCTCGACTTGCGGAGGCGGCTCGTCGCAATGACGTGCGGTTGTTGATTGTCGGGCTTGTCGGTGCCGACGCCGACCTACAGCACGTGCCCTACCTGCTCGCACGCGCAAGTTCATACAATGTCGAAGTCCTTGATCTTACGCCCGAGCTGGCGCGTGCGGCGACCGATCCGGCTGAGCGCACGGTCAAATTCAGACCCCACCTTCACCCAGCTCCCGACACCAACGACTGGATTGCTCAAGAGATTGGAGCGAAAATCGTAGCGTTGGGTTGGCTGTGACGGGAGATGGACTGCTATCGCTGCCGGGGTGTTGGCAAAGGCCTGCCCGCGAAGTTCACCAACCCGTCCGAAAGATTATGTCAGTCGGCGGGCATCAGTACCGCCGGCCGAACAAAGGGTGACCTGAGCGCATGCGTGGGGGAAGCGCCAGATCTCTGTCTCTGTGGTCAGGGGCGGAATTGAACCGCCGACACACGGATTTTCAGTCCGTTGCTCTACCGACTGAGCTACCTGACCAGTTGGCATCTTTGAAGATACTGGCGCCTGAAAACGCCTGTCAACCGGGTCAGTTTCCACCTGTCACTCCGCGCCAACTCTTCACGCGCGAGCGGATCCGCCATCAGTCCACCTTGCGAACGCCCCACATCAGCTTGTTGCGGAGCGTCTCGTAGTAGCTGCTGCCCTCGGTTTTGACAAGATGTACGGTGTGCGCCGCGCGTCGAATGGTCAGGCTCGTCTCCCCACGATCGACCACCAGGCTGTGGCCGTCAACCGATACCACGTGCGCCAATTCCGGGACGCGCACCTGCACCGTCAGTACCGCGGTGTCTGGCAGTACAATCGGCCGGATGGTCAGAGAGTGCGCCGCGATGGGAGTGAGGAGCACGGAGCCGCAGCCTGGCTCCATGATTGGTCCACCGGCCGAGAGCGAATATGCAGTTGATCCGGTGGGCGTCGAGACGATCAGGCCATCCGCCCAGTAGGTGTTCAGCGGGGCGCCGTCCACGCTCACTTCGATCAGGATGAGTCCGGCCGTGCCACTCCGCTGCACAACGACCTCGTTCAGCGCCCACTCGGATGTTGTCGTGCCGTCGGACGAAATCGCTACGTCCAGCGCCATCCGCTCCTCGATCGTATACCGCCCGGCCTCAATCTGTTCGATGGCCTGGCGTACCTGCTCGACCTCGATGTCTGCCAGAAATCCCAGTCGGCCAATGTTGATTCCGAGGATGGGGAGTGCCCTGCCGCCGACGATATGAGCGGTATTGAGGAACGTACCGTCGCCACCAAACGAAAGGACGATGTCGGTGGCTTCAGCAACGTCCCCGGTTGCGAGCTTGTCCGCGTCGTCAGCCGAAATGAGATGGCGAGCGGCCAGCCCATCGGCAACGGGAGTCGCCAGGCGACACGTGATGCTCCGCTCTTTGAACCACCGGACCAGGTCGGCAACAGGTTGCCAGAGATCGTCCTTGTCCGTGTTCCCGGTTACTCCGTATATCATGCTGGTGGGGTTCACCTGTGGGGTGCGGGACGGCTCGAAACTAGCCGTCGTTCCGCACAATTCAAATTACCATCGGCGGCGACTACCTTGATTATCGTCTCCGACTGTAACGACCTTGCGAGCCGGGACACGCAAGGCGGGGATCAGGCAACAGGATATGAAGCGGGACATCGTCATCATCGGCAACGGCGTCGCCGGAATAACGGCCGCACGCTTTATTCGAAAGAACTCAGACGACAGAATCACGGTGATCTCGTCCGAGTCGGATCATTTCTACTCGCGCACCGCCCTCATGTACATCTACATGGGGCACATGACCTACCAGGACACGAAACCGTACGAGGACTGGTTCTGGTCAAAGAACCGGATTGATCTTATTCGAGATCGCGTCATCGCGGTCGACACGGCTGCCAGACGCCTGGAGATGGGTGAGGGGAAGCCCGTTTCGTACGATGTTCTGATCATTGCCTCGGGCTCGCAATCGAACAAATTCGGCTGGCCGGGTCAGGATCTGGCGGGTGTGCAGGGCCTGTACAACCTGCAGGATCTTGAGGAGATGGAACGACAGACGCTCGGCATCTCGCGCGCCGTGGTCGTCGGGGGCGGCCTGATTGGCATCGAGATGGCTGAGATGCTGCACTCCCGACACATCCCCGTCACGTTCCTCGTTCGCGAGCGAAGCTACATGGACTATCTCCTTCCCGCGGAGGAATCCGCGATCGTCGATGCGGAGATCCGGGCCCATCAGATTGATCTCCGGCTGTCCACCGAACTCGTGGAGATCCATGGCGATAGCGCCGGGCACGCAGACAGTGTGGTCACTAATCACGGCGAGAGAATCGAGTGTGAGTTTGTAGGCCTCACGGCAGGTGTTCGACCGAACGTCGGGTTCTTGCAGGAATCGGCGATCGAGCTGGATCGGGGCATCCTCGTGAATGATCGATTCCAGACGAGCGCAGACGATGTGTACGCGATCGGGGACTGTGCACAGTTTGCTGATCCGACGGTGGCTCATCGGCCCATCGAACAGCTCTGGTATACCGCCCGAAAGCACGGAAAGACGGTTGCGCGAACGATTTGTGGATCTCCGACGCGTTACGAGAGGGGAGCGTTCTTCAACTCCGCCAAGTTTTTCACACTCGAATACCAGACGTACGGAGACATTCGAAGCGATCTGCCTGACAACCAGGAAACGCTCCTGTGGCACAACCGATCGGGCGGCCGACTGGTGCGGATCAACTTCGACAGCGAATCGCGGCGTGTCGTGGGCTTCAATGCGTTCGGTGTGCGCCTACGCCACGAAGTCTGTGAGAAGTGGCTTCTGGAGGGAGCCGCCGTCGATCGTGTTGTGTCCCAACTGTCGCTGGCCGACTTCGACCCCGAGTGCGCGGGATGGCGTCTGGCTTCCGCTGCCGCTACCATGGCATAGAACATTAATACATTGCAGAACAGTAGGTTCTGTCAATTAACTAAACTATTAGTTTAAGTCAAGTGAACGCTGATCTGTCATTTCAGCTGACCGCACCGACGACCGGCCTTAGCCTTACGGACCGCGCCGGTCTCAGTCTGATCGGTCTGGCTGCCGTGCTTTTTCTCGTTGCGGGGTTCGGCGCAGGTTCTGTCTTGCCGAAGATGATGTTCTGGTTTTCAATCGGAACGCTGCTCGGTGGATCGCTGATCTTCTTCAGCAGATATGCGCGACGCCCCGCAGGCATACAGAATGACGGTATTGCGTTCGGGCAATTGACGGCGCGCGGGGCATTCGGCTGGATTCTCGGAGTTGTGTTCACCGGCTTCTACGTCGTCCTGTACTGGTTCCCGCAGGCTCTGGAGCACCTTATCCGCATGTTTGACTCCCTCAGTAACGCCTTGCGGGGTAGAACAGCCGATCAGTGGTTTCTGTACAGCTTCTTCTACACGTTCGCGGTCATCGTGATGGGCGTCCGCGCGATACTGCGATACCGTCACGTGCGGTATCAGATCGTCCGGACGATTTCCGTGGTCTTCTTTCAGCTCGGCTTTGCCTTTCTGATCCCGCAGCTGATGCAGCTTCTGAATGAGCCCGAGTTGTATTTCAGCTACTTCTGGCCGCTGGACTACGATCTGCTCTGGCCGTCGACCATCTCCGATCTGTTCTCCTCGTCCGGCCGCCTGGGTGCCTTCATGGTGATCTGGGGCGCAATCCTGACGTTTGTTGCGACCCCGGTGTTGACATATTTCTTTGGCAAACGCTGGTACTGCTCGTGGGTCTGCGGCTGCGGCGGTCTGGCGGAGACGCTCGGTGACCCCTTTCGTCAGCTCTCCAACAAGTCGTTGACCGCGTGGCGTGTCGAGCGATGGATGGTGCACGGCGTGCTCGCGTTTGTCGTTCTTTCGACCGCGTTGCTGTGGCTGAATGCGGCGTTCGGTGGAGCGATTCTCGGCGGGCTATCCGGAAGTCTGTCGAGGACGATACGGGTTCGCAATCGGAGCGGTCTTTTCAGGCGTGATCGGAGTTGGTTTCTATCCGCTGATGGGCTCGCGCGTGTGGTGTCGTTTCGGCTGCCCGATGGCGGCGATCCTGGGGCTGCTCCAGAAGTACTTTTCGCGATTCAGAATCACGACCAACGGTGGTCAGTGCATTTCGTGTGGGAACTGCTCGAAGTACTGTGAAATGGGTATCGACGTGCGTTGGTACGCGCAGCGCGGTCAGAATATTATTCGCGCCTCGTGTGTTGGCTGCGGCGTTTGCTCTGCGGTCTGTCCGCGCGGGGTTCTGAAGCTCGAGAACGCACCTACGGACGGGTCGCTACAACGGACCGGTCTTGATCGATCGGGACCAGGTGTCCGTCATCACGGACGAGTGGTCGAGCTGAGCGAGCTCGTCCTGGGTTATGGCCAGGCCGGCTTTTGTGTCTTCTCTGCAGACCATCTGAAGCAAGCGGATGCGAAATGCTGAGTCGCGTCTGGAGCGCCACGACCATTGGCATCGAAGCCATACCCATCGAGATCGAGACGAATGTCGAATTCGGCATGCCGAAATACACGGTCGTGGGCTTGCCGAACGGGGCCGTGCGGGAGTCACGCGATCGAGTCCAGGCAGCGATGCGTAACTCCGGGTTCACGGCGCCACGAGGCGTAATTACGATAAACCTCGCGCCGGCCGACCTTCGCAAAGAGGGCTCTGCCTTCGATCTTCCGATCGCCCTCGGTTTGCTTGCCGCGACTGGAATTCCCTTCGACCGGCGCGCGTTGAAGCAGTTTCTTGTGGTCGGCGAACTGTCGCTTGACGGTCATGTTCGAGCCGTACGGGGCGTGTTGCCGATGGCGGTGCGGGCGCGCAGGGAAGGCATGAAGGGCGTAGTAGTCCCCGTGCAGAACGCCGGAGAGGCGGTCGTCGTCGACGGCATCGGCACGTATCCCGTGCGTCATCTAACCGAAGCCGTCTCGTTGCTATCCGGAAATGGAGAACGGTCTCCACCGGCAAACCCGAATCAGTACAGGTCTGCAGCCCCGACGACACGGAGTCCGGTCGACTTCTCTGATGTCAAGGGTCAGGAATCGGCCAAGCGGGCTCTCGAAGTTGCGGCGGCCGGGGGACACAACGTACTCATGACCGGATCACCGGGCGCCGGCAAAACAATGCTTGCCCGGCGACTGCCGACCATCTTACCCGATCTCACTCGAGAAGAGGCCCTGGAGACAACGACGATCCACTCGGTCGGGGGACGTCTTCATCGTGCGGGTCTCGTTGTGCGTCGACCGTTCCGATCTCCGCACCATACGATTTCGGACGTCGGGCTGTGCGGGGGTGGCAGTCAGCCGAGACCGGGCGAGATCTCCATGGCGCACAACGGGGTACTGTTCCTCGATGAGTTTCCGGAGTTCAAGCGAAGGGCGCTCGAGGTGTTGCGCCAACCGATGGAGGAGGGTCGTGTTTCGATCAGTCGTGCGCGCATATCTGTGGAGTTCCCCGCGCGGTTCATTCTCGTTGCCAGCATGAACCCGTGTCCGTGCGGCTACCTCGACCGATCCACATCGGTCGTGCGTCTGCACTCCGGGCGATGTACATCGGTACCTGGCACGGATCAGTGGACCGCTTCTCGACCGGATCGACCTGCATATCGACGTGACGCCCGTGTCTATCCGCGATCTGGAATTGCGGCGAGAGGGCGAACGATCGGCGGCCGTGCGGTCGCGCGTGCAGGAAGCGCGCCAGAGGCAGGTCGAACGGCTCGGCGCATCGCGCGTCCGTTGCAATGCCGACATGTCCTCGCGCCTCGTGCACGCACACTGCCGGCTGGACCAACCGTGTCGGACGCTTCTTCGCGACGCCGTTCACCGTCTGGGGCTAAGCGCCCGCGCCTACGATCGAATACTGAAGGTTGCCCGTACCATCGCGGACCTTTGCGGACAGGACGAAATCGGCACGGATCACCTCGCGGAGGCGATTCAGTATCGGTCCCACCATGGCTCGGCGCTGTGACCTCGCCGACCTGCGACGCTACCTGGGCGTAGGCCCTCGTTCGGTCGCCATGAGGACCCGTAGATCCAGGGCCCGGGCGATGGCTGCGACTTCGGCAAACTGACCGACCGTCGCCTCCTCGTCCGCCCTCAACACGAGAGCCGTCTTGTCACCGCGGACCAGGCGAATGGCGGGGAGCAGCTCGTCACGCGCCACCTGGTTCTGGTTGACGTAGAACTGACCTTCGGATGTGATGACGACGGTAACGTACTGCGACTGCATGGGGACGGACGTATCCGCACGAGGCAGGTTCACCTGGATACCGAAGTTCGGGATGAAACTGGACGTCAGCAGAAAGAAGATCAGCAGCAGCAGAACGATGTCCGCTAACCCGGCCATGCTGAACGCCGTCATCGGCTTCTTCGGGGTTGAAAAACTGAGTGCCATCGGATGCTGCCCGGGAATCGTGGCTAGAAGCGAGGATCTTCGTAGTTGGCCTGCAGAGGAGCCGGCTCCTGAAGCAGATCAATGAAATCGGTGGCCGAACGCTCCATGTCGTGCACGGCGCGATTGATGCGTCCGAGCAGGAAGTTGTAAAAGAAGATCGCGATGATACCGACGACGAGTCCAAAAGCCGTACTCAAAAGTGCCTCCCATATTCCTCCCGCGAGCACGCTCGGATTCACATTACCCTGCAGGCTCTGAATCTGTTGGAACGCATCGATCATTCCAGTGACGGTGCCAAGGAATCCAAGCATGGGTGCCACGCCTGCGATCGTCGCCAGGAGGTCGATCCGCTTCTCCAGTTCGAACGCTTCGTACTTGCCTGCGGCGTGCACTGCATCCTGTATCTCGGCGATCGGCCGCCCGAGTCGCTCGATTCCGTGCTTCAGGATCCGCGTAATCGGAGTGTCGCGATTCGCACAGTAGTTCTTGGCGCCGACGATGTCTCCTGCCTGGACGTAGTCCCGGATTCGCTCGGTCACGAGGTCAGGATCCGCCTTGGCCCGTCGAAGGGTCAGAAGCCTCTCCACAAACAGGTACACGGCCAGAATCGACAGCAGGATGACCGGGATAACCACCCAGCCACCAAGAAGCAACGTGTCAAGAACACTCGCCGGTTCTGGACCGGTTTGTTGCATGATGGCCTGAGTTGAATCGGCTACAGTACTCGCTGCCTCTTGGAGTCGGGGAATGACCATCTCGGTAGTGATGAGAGTGTGGTGGTGGGACTACATGTTGCGTCGGATGCGAAGAATCCAGACACCTCCGGGCAACCGCGAGGAAAGCCTTTCCATTTCGAGGGCGGCGGACTCGATCGTTGCGAATTGCCCGATACCCACGCGATACCGCGCACGACCCTCTGCCGTTCCCCGGAATACGTCGATTGGCAAACTTTCATCTTGCAGGTTGGCGGCCAGACTCTCTGCGAACGCGATGGCTTCGCGTCGAGACGCCTGTGATGAAGCGACAATCGTATAACCGCCTGCCCGTCTGTCAACCGTACCCGGCGACCATGGCTCCACTGGAGCCTCGACCACTTCCGGCGGAACCGGCGTGACCGATTCCTCTGTTGCTCCTTCACTCGTCGTCTGTTCGAGCCTGTCCGGTGTACGCTCCGTCTGTGTCAGCAGCCACAAAACGACGGCAATAGCCGCGATGAGCAGGGGGATCGCCAGCCAGTATACTCTCGCGCCTGTGGATCGACGAACCACGATCGGTGGAGTTGAGGCCGGATCCACGACAGGTGGAGTCGAGGCCAGATCCACGACAGGTTCTTCTTCAACCTCCGCAGCCTGATCTTCCGATTCAGGATCGGGTTCAGGGTCAGGTTCAGAAGCCGACGACGCTGTTTCGTCCTTCTTGTCGATGCCCGTCACTCCGGCTGCGAGGTTGGCGGGGTGAAGCAGGGAATCCCCAAAATCATGTTTTTCAATTTCAGCCTCAGCGTCCCCGATGTAGTCGTCATAATCGTCGTCGACTCTGGCATCAGGTTCCGGGTATCGAGCCGGCCGGTTCCACGGAATCTTATCGGCACTCGACTCGGTCGGTGTGTCGTCTGATGATTCAACAATGTCGTCGGCATGACGGCCTTCCGCACTGTCCCAATCGTGCGATGCCTCCGGCACTCCGGGATCCGCTTCGGCGAGATCGTCCTCTTCATGTGTGTCGTCGATCTGCCCGGTATCGTAAATCCCCTGCGGGAAGTCTCCTTCAACTTCTTCGCGAACGGAATCCACCAGGTCACCCGTTTGGGCCCAGGGCCGCGAACCGGCGGCGTCAACAATTTCATCCAGTCCCGGCGAGTCGTCGATTTCGTCCCGCGGATCGTAAAAGGGTCGGTACTGAGACGGGTCTTCCTCCAGCAGGTCTCCCGTATCTGCCGGACGGAGTGTCGGCATAGCATCGTCCCGCACTTCGCCGGAGTCCGTTTCGGGTGAGGCCTCAGCAGCAGCCTCCCCGACGTTCGTCAACAGGTCAGCTGCCATGGGGACGTCGGGAATACCGTACGGCGAGTCGAGGCCCAGAGTCACATTCTCGCCGGCGTCAACGGGCAAGGGGTAGAGTCCAGCGAATCGATGGTTGACGACGGTGGCCAGGCGCGGCTCTGGAACGAATTCAATCCCTTCTGCCTCTCGTGTGAACGTGCCCAGGCCGGGTACCGTCACCGTACCGGAAGTCTCAAGATCCGCGAGCCGTTGCGACACCCATTGCTGCAGTAGAATTCCGGCTTCTTCCGTCGTTATGGAGAGTCGTCGGGCGATATGGTCAATAACAGGTGTCATCAGTCGTGCTTGCTTCGAACAGCGGTCGAGAGAATCAGTCAGTCGTTGCGTTGAATTCGACCACATCTCGTGGCGGTATCATCACACTCGAATCATCGTCTGCTCGCTCAACCTTGCTCGGAACGTGCCGTACACCGAAAGTGCCCAACCCTGGCACGTCGAGCCGATGCCCCTCTATAAGTGCGTCGCGTACGACCGCCACCAGAGCATTGGAGAGTTGGTCTTCCGTGATAGTCATCGCATTAGGATTTGCGCAGCAGAAATCGGGTCCGAGCGAGTGGGATTATCGCCCGAGGTAAATAAAATAGACAGTCCGATCCACTAAACGAAACCGATGGGAAGCAATGGCTTGGGACTACCACAGCATCCGTATACCGCCCACCACTATCGCTGGCGACTGTGGATATCCATTCCAGGCCTCGTGATCATTGATGCCGAGGTTTAGCAGCCTCAAAACTATCCCGATTCTCCTTCCAACGTCGTATCGGGCGTAGACGTCAGCGTCTAAATACGGATCAAGGCTAAGCGACTGACTCAGGTCACTGTAGCGTTCTCCAATGTATCTGCCCGTGACCTGCACCATCCCTTTTCGGGATGCGAACGGTACCGACAACCCGAGCTCGGCGCTTAGCCGGGGATGATTCGGGATCTGAATTCCGGAATCGGTCAGTTCAGTGTCATGCACATACAGCGTGGTCGACAATTGCAGGCTGGCCGGTAGCGAAATCGCCATCTGGCCGCCTGCACTCGTCACGCGTCCGTCTGCGTATCCCAGATCAAAGAATCCACTGCTGACAGTAGACGTCCCCGATCCCGTCGTGCTGACGAAGTACGCCCAGTTGGGTGACTGTCGAAGCTGTACCGATGCTTTGAACTGGAGCGGTCCCGACGAGAAAAGGAGGCCTGCCTCCGCATTCACCGTCAGGATCGAAGGCTGCATATGTGGTTCGTTCACCAGGTACGGGTTTGCCGAGAACAGTTCGGCCAGGCTGTTGGTCTGCACCTGCGGCCGGTTCGATCCGATGAGCGTCAACAAGTCTCCCGACCGGAGGCTGACGTCCACGTCGGCAGATACGTACGTGGCCCGGCGGTCGGCGCCGGACTCGCCTCCAACGCCGGCATCAAATCCCACTGTGAGCAGTCGCGGCCCACCGGACAAAGTCATTCGATCGGTAGTGCGAACCACACCGACACCGAGCTCACCGTATGAGAGATCGGAACCGGCCAGTCCACCGCTGTCCAATCCGGCCCATGAACGCCTTCGCCGAACCATAGGCGGACGACTCTCGAAAGAGGAACGGCAAGTCGGGCAGAGAGCGAAGCCCGCTTCTCGACGCGTTCCGTAGTGGGGTCCACAATCTGAGCGGACGAGAACAGGTCGCTCGTGAAGCGCGACTGCTGAAGTGACGCGCTGACTCCGTACTCGATCCTTGAAAGCCGTCCCGAGCCGATGGTCGCCTGCATCGCACCGTGCTTTCCGTTACGATCCGGGTTCAGGATGACACTCCCGCCACCGGAGTTATCGATACCGAACATCGAGTAACTGGACAGAAATCCGGAGATCCTGGCGGAGGTCGTGATACGATCGGTCTCGCTCCGGTATGCCAGCGAACCTGGAGAAGTCATCGCTCGCATTCTTCACCTCCTCGGTGTCATTCGATACCAGATGACCGTCGCTTCCCTCATAGTGGATGTTCACGTCGAGCTGTCGACCCGGGCCGATTTGGCTGGTGGCCAGTCCGCGAACGATTCGGGTGAAGTATCTCCCGGTACCGATCTCGGCCTCGGCGCGGAAGGGGCTGCCTCCCGAGAGGGCAGCAATACCCGGCGGCTCGGGCTTCTCGAGCGGGCTCGTATCTACGGGTGCGCCGGCATCTCTGTACGACTCGAGTGTGGGACGTCGCTCGAGGGGGATGTCGGGCACTCTTGGTGGGGGATTGAACCCTACGAGCGGTTGTCGCCGCAGTGACGGGAACGCTATCTGGAGCTGGCCGCGGATCTCGACCTCGCGGGGCGCCAGATCGGGAAGAACGGGTTGATCTTCCTGACCACGATCCTGCGCGGCTACATTGGGGACCATTAGCATAACCCATGTCACCAGTCAGCAGGGTAACAGTCGACTGGATCATGTTGCCAACCTTACGCATGTGCATGGTCATCTATCGCTGAAGGTTGTCTTTCGCCCGGCGTGCTTCGTCGGCGAATCCGCTTCCGGGATACTGATCTAATACGGTGTCGTACATGCGCGCGGCTTCGCCCCGTTCTCCAAGCTGTTCGAATGCCTTGCCCTGCGTCATGTAGCCGCGTGCAATCCACTCCGCGAAGCCGGAGTAGAGGATCGGCGTCCTGCCAAGTTCCTCGATAGCGCCGCGCGGGTTACCGGTGCGCAAGAGCATCTGGCCAAGTCGCGTCAAGGCCTCGGCGCCCGACTCATCCCGACTCAGCGACACCACGCGTCGGTACATCGCGTCAGCTTCCTGAACTCGATCCTCCCGATCGTAGATCTGCGCGAGGCCGAGCAGTGCAGGAACCGACTCCGGCGAGTCGGGAGCTTCGTCGACCGTACGTTTCACCAGCCGCTCCGCTTCACGCAGACGACCCAGATTCATGAGCGCCACGCTTTGTCCGTAACGCGCCTGGGTGATCTGCCGCTTGTTATCTCCTGCCCTGTCCTCTAACTGTTTGAACACCGTCAGCGCTTCTTCGAATCGTCGATTGCGCAGGTAGAGATTACCAAGGTTGCGCGAAGCATCCGGCCAGCGTGAACTCTGGTCAAACCGCTCGACGAGTTGCTTCAGATAGGACTCGGCCTCCACATCCTGCTTCCGTTCCAGAAATATCGTTCCGAGGTAGTAGTAGGCCTCGGGAAGCAACTTCTGATCCAGAGCATTGCGCACGAACACCTGAAAGTCCGACAACGCATCGTCGGTCCGCCCGCTCTGATACTTGACTTCCGCTTGCTTGAATCGCAGGTCGTCTATTACGGGCGAATTTGGATGCGCGGCGGCGAAGGAATCAATGAGTGCCACCGCTCGATCTTCTTCACCGATGGCCATCAAGGCGAACTGAATCGAAGCCGCTGCATCACTCGCAAACGGAGAGTTCGGATACCGTTCCAGTACCTGTTTGTATTCGCGTATTGAGCCTTCGAGGTCGCCGTCGTTGAAGTAAGTGTCTCCGATGCTGTAGAGGGCCTTGGCCGCAAGCGGATCCCGCGGCGACGCCGTAATCAGTTCCCGGAAGGCTTTCCGCGCATTGTCATACTCCTGATTCTGAAAGAACAGGTAGCCAAGCGAGTACTCGGACTCTTCCCGCCAGTCGCTGTCGGGATAGTCCGCTATGAGTCGTCGAAACGCGCCGGTTGCCTCGAAAGTCCGTCCGGAGTTAGCCAGCGCCTGTGCCATCTGGTAAATCGCATACTCGTCGCCGTCATCAGCAAGGCGGCTGTAGATTCGGACAGCATCGGGATACCGCTTCAGCGCGTAGTATGAATCGGCGAGTCGAAGTCTTGCATCGTGTCGGTACGGGACGAAGCCCGTCTCGTCCCGGTAGCTCTCAAGGAACCGATCGAACTCCGTCGCAGCGGCCTCGTAGCTGCCTCGCCTGAAATGAGTCCAGCCGATCGCATAGTGCGCCGCATCCACGTTCTTGCCGTCCGGGTACGTCTCCAGGTATTCTCCGAAGAGATCGCTGGCGGGCCCGAGGCGATCCAGCTGATAGTAGCTCTCCGCCGCCCAGAACAGTGCATCTTCCGCCCGCGGATGACCCGGATACGTTTCGAAAAGATCGATCAGCGCGGTAACTGCGACGCTGTATTGCTCGCTCCGGAACAGGAGCCATGCTTTCTGGAACTCGATCTCTGCCCTCAGCTCGGGCTCCGCCGCATTGCGTTCGATCGCGCGATTGAACGCTTTCAGTGCACCCTCAAAATCACCCAGCGCGATATACGTACTGCCCAGTCGATTCAGCCCCTCGTCGAGCAGGCTGGAAGAACGATAGTCGTCGACCAGTTTCTTGAAGGTCCGGTTTGCATCGGACCACTGTCGTAGTTGGTAGTACGTGATGCCTAGTTCGAAGAGTGCCTTGTCCGCGTAGGGACCACTGGGCCAGCGGTCGACAACCTCCTTGTAGCGTTCGATTGCACGCCGCTCCTGGCGCGCCATCTTCAGATTGGCGGCCTGATAGTACACGGCTTTCTGTGCCAGCAGATCTGAGAAGCCCGCACTGGCTTTTGCGAACTCGTCGGCCGCCCATTCATGGGCACCCGCCGATTGATAGTTCCACCCCAATCCGAAAAGCGCCTGACGAAAGTAGGGGCTCTCGGGATTCTCTTCGGTAAACTTCCGGTAGTTCAGGATCGCCTCGTCGCTACGTCGGAGCTGGTTGTAGCTCTCGGCAAGCATGAACGTGGCACGTTCCCGTGCGTCGCCCTGGAGGGCCGGAAGTCGCCGGTTGATTTCCGCCACGGCCCGCGGATAGTCCTCGAGTTCATAGTAGATCTCGGCGAGTCCGAGGCCTATGTCCCTGGCGTATCTGGAGCCGGGATGTCGCTCGGCAAGTCGCTCAAGAGCCCGTGAAGCGGCCTCGTAGTTGTCGCGAGAGACTTCCGTATACGCTTCTGCGTAACTGGCTATCGGAGCCGTGGAGGAGGCGCTGAAGTCGTCGGCGGCACGGCGGTAGTAGCGAATCGCTTCGTCGAGATCACCGTCGGCGGCCGCTGCCTCTCCCATCCAGAACAGTGACTTCGCCTGAAGATCATACGATGCCTTCGTATCCAGTACCTGCTGGAAATTATCGATGGCGCCCCGGTAGTCGCCCGTATCGAAATACCAGCGACCGAGGGCGAGTTTTGCCTCATAGCGCAGCGGGTGAGCAGGGTACCTCGTATTGAACCGCTCGAAAAGCACCGCTGCTTCATCCGACCGACCCAGCCCCAGCGCAGACGCCGCTTCGTAGTACATGGCATCGGGCGCATGTGCACTTTCGGGATGCGACTCTCGAAAATCACGAAAGGCGTCGACGGACGAGGCAAAGAGCCGGTCCATAAACAGCCTGTAGGCCTCCTGATACTCTTCCTCCGCGATAGGAAGGACCGGCTGGGCGCGCCCGTCGCGCGGTACAAGTCCGGACGAGGCGATAACAAGGAGGACGAGCAGAATGCCGCTCGAACGACCACTCCACCTGCGGTGTCTGCGGAGCGGGGAAATCCAGTTCAGCATCTATAGTTTCACACACGAGGTGTGGCGAATATCCGGATAAAGACGTTTTGGGAACCCGGATATTGCCCGACACCGATGGGACAACCACGAGACGGTACGTGTAGTCCCGAGCGCCCTCGATGTTTCAGGCCCGTATTCGCCACTTTGAGACGTTAGGTAAATTCATAATCGGGAAGCGAACAACCGTGATCGTGACCGGTCTGATGGTATAGCGATTGGTTTGCTTTGTCGATACCAATCTTGTAAATAACCGTAGAACCAAACTGCGTGATCAACACGCCCGGACCATGGAAACGCAGGTCAAAGAACAGCAGGCGAATTCTGAAGCTCCGGACATCGAGTTCGCAAGTCTTCCCATCGAAGATTGGGTCGAATCCGCCGAGCAGTGGATCACGGATAATCGCACACTTGCGCTCGTTGGTTCGTTCGCGCTGGGAGTGTTTATCGGAGTGATGATGAAGGACTGAATCTATGTCTTCGGTCGAACGCGTCCCGGCGTCGCGCCGGCTCATCCTAAATACTGGTAGAGAAAATGGTGGCTGACAATAGTTCATCGGCAGGGGAGATCACCGAACAGCCCATCCACGGAAATGGTGACTCAGCCGCGCAAGCGGTTGCGGATCAGGCTGAGAATTCAGGCGGCAAGTCCTATCGCACGGAGGAGTTTGTGCGTGTCCGGAAGCAGCTTGTCGACAAACTGG
Source organism: Rhodothermales bacterium (assembly GCA_963768565.1). Lineage (GTDB taxonomy): Bacteria > Bacteroidota > Rhodothermia > Rhodothermales > JABDKH01 > JABDKH01. The sequence goes on along the minus strand of CAVYIO010000022.1, from coordinate 171,024 downwards.
ATCGGGTAAAGGAAGAGATTGCTCGTGTCGACGCGGAGGATGTCGGTCGGAAGGTAGCCGTGTGGGTGAAGGAGAACCCGTTGCTGTCTGCCGCCATCGCGGCGGGGACCGGAATCGTTCTTGGGCGTGGGCTGATGTCTCTGCTTTCTACTCCCGAACCGCCGACGCTGGCTGCGAGAACAAGGAAGCGGGCCCGCAATATTTCACGCCAGGCCCAGCATTTCGCGGGCGACCTTGGTGGACTCGTCACCGACCATGCATCGGACGCCGGGGACTTTGTTCTCAGAACTGCCGGTGAAGCACGGACGCAAGTCTCCCGCAAGGCGAGCGAGTTTTCGGACGAGGTCAATCGCCGGGCCGCTGAGGTGGCCGACGCAATTTCAGAATCTGCAGCGCGCGCTGCCGGTTCCACGAGAGCTGCGGCTCACGACTCGTCGGATTATGTCCTCGAACGCGCGGATCAGGGCCGAGACGTACTGGAGTCGTTTCTCGGAACAGTAAAGGTGGCCGCCGCCGATCTCGTCGCAAGGAAGTTTCGCGGCTGGCTCCGCCGCGCCTGATATCGCAGGACAACGGCATCGCGTCTCATCCCTCAGAATCCCACGACGACCTTTAATATGAGCATTGTCGCCGTTGGCACTGTTGCGCTCGATACAATCGAAACGCCGTTTGGCCGTGCCGAAAACATCCTCGGCGGAAGCGCAACCTACATCTCCCTCGCGGCCCGGTATTTCACGGACGAAGTTGACCTGATTGCCGTGGTGGGTAATGATTTTCCCACTGAGCATATTGAGATGCTACGGGCGCGCGGTGTGTCGACCGAGGGATTGCAGATTGACCAGAGTGGCACGACGTTCGCCTGGGAAGGGCGCTACAATTACGATCTTAACGACCGCGAGACACTGGCAACGCATCTGAATGTCCTGAGCGGGTTCTCGCCGGTAATCCCGGAACGTTCTCGTCATCGCCGGCTGGTCTGCCTGGGCAATCTTGACCCGGCGATTCAGCAGAAGGTCCTGGTGCAGATGAGCGATCACGACCTTGTGGTGTGCGATACGATGAACTACTGGATCGAGCGCACGCCCGAGGAACTCAGCAAGACGCTGAAGCTCGTTGATTGTCTGATCATCAATGAGTCCGAAGCGCGGCAACTTGCCGACGAGCCGAATTTGATACGAGCAGCCACCGCGATCCGGGCACTCGGTCCCACAATCCTTGTGATCAAGAAAGGTGAGCATGGCGCTTTGCTCTTCGCCGACGGCGCGATCTTCAGTGCCCCGGCGTTCCCCATGGAGGATATCCATGACCCGACGGGAGCCGGCGACAGTTTCATGGGCGGATTCGCCGGCTACCTCGCCATGAGTCGCGACTACTCGGTCGACTCGCTCAAGCGAGCCGTCGTATACGGGAGCACGATGGCGTCTTTTGTGGTCGAACGATTCGGTACCGAAAGCCTGTCACTGCTGAGTCGCGATGTAATCGACAGACGCGTCGATGCCTTTCGCGTCCTCGGCGAGATCCCGGCCATCTCCCCTCTGAATCCTGTCGCCTAATTGGAGCCGGATTCGATCTCGCCTTCGTCAGCCAGCCTTTCGAGAGGGGAGAAGTGAATGGGTCGACGAACTTCGGCGGCAGCCTCAACGATCCGGACAGGCCGGTACGAATTGCCGGCTTCGATGTCATGCGCGCTTTCGCGTGGTGTGCGCCGCGTGTCACTGAGCAGATCGCTCAAACGTCGGAGTTCCAGTTTTAGCAGGCCTGTATCAAGTTCGTAGTCGCGGCGAAGACTGTCGAGCACTTCTTCGCTTGCATCGAGTTGGGCCTGGAATTCATCGATGCGTCTCCACGTGGGACGGGAGACTTCAGGCCCGCTCGGATCAGCCAGGAGGGGTTGGCGCCGGGTGTTGCCGGTTCGAGACCGTGTCGACAAGAATCCGACAAACATCCCCGCAAGTCCCGCCGCAAGCGACACAACGGCAATGACGGAGCCAACCGGAACGTCGATTCTCTGAGATCTGAGTTCGTTCATCGTCCGTCATGTATGTCTGGTTGACGAAATAGATCCAGAGAGCCGGTCCCGGCGCGACCGGATCGGAACCCCCTCCGCAGATCGGAATTGGCTGCACTGAGACAACGTGATTCCCTCAACGTGGTAACGGAGAAGATGCGACTTTTCGGGATTATTGGACTGGCTTTCGCCGGATGTGTCGCCCTCACGGTTGCGGGTTGCAGTGACGAGAACGCCACGGTCGGGACCCCGGACGAACGCTTTGTGGAACTGGATCTGGACCGTCGTGCAACAGATGACCTCGTCGGGTACTACATGGGCGCTTTTCTGGCTCCAGAAGCGAAAGACCCGTTCGATGCTCGCCTTGTCGTGCTTGACGATGGCAAGTATTTCGTCGATGTCGAGGCGCTGTCCTCGGTTGATTCCGTTTCTGCGGAGCGGCTATTGGCAGCGGCAGTAGACGACCGCAAAGTGGACTGGGATGCCTTTGCCGGTTTCGTGTCAGACACGTACCGGCGCGCTCGCCGGATACCGGAGTCTCGCTCCGTGCTTGCCGAACAGGAAGGATTTGTTGATGAGTCGGCGGCCTGGATGAAGGTCGACGTCATCGGCGTCATGACCACGCAGCGTCGGCGCGTGTTCGTACGACAGGCGGACGTTGTGGAAGCGCTCCGCTCCTATCGATCGCGCGAAGACAGGGTAATCTATCCGGCCGGTACCGTGTTCATTGCGGACCATCTCGAAGGAGGAGAGGTGACTGAAACGACCGTGATGCGGAAAACAGACAGGGGAGACTGGGATTTCTTCGGATACGATCGGGACGGGGATCTGGTCGACTCCACGCTGGCCATGCCTGACGCCCGACACATACCCACGCAATGCGTGGGCTGTCATTTCGGGCGCAAATTGTACGAGCCGGAGCGAAGCTTCCCGGCCACGGTCGCCGACGGCCCGCACGGTCCCCGGGCGATCTTTACGGACAATCGCGACGCTACTGTCGTTCGCTATTTTGACGAACATCGCAATCGGAGTGACAGGGTACTGGGCCTTTACGCGACAATCCTTGTGTCACGCCTTCGGTCGGAGCGCGAAGCCGGAGGACTCGACAGGGAGTTGGCGGATTTGCTGGCAGCCCTCGATCTGTGATCCAGCCAATACCCGATCCTGAAGTATATTCCCGCTGCCACTCTCATCACCGTGATTTCGAAAAAATGCCGCGCGGAACCGTAAGCCTGAAGAACAGCGTCTTCTATGCACACCACGGCGTGATGCAGGAAGAACACCGTATCGGCGGCCGATACGAGGTCGACATCACGATGGAATTGAACATCGAGGCGGCGGCCGCTGAAGACGACCTGACCAAGACGGTCGACTATGAGTCCGTCTACTCCCGCGTGCGGCACATCATCACCAAGAACAACTTCTACCTGATCGAGCGGCTCGCATTCCTGATCGCCCACGAGGTGCTTGATCAGCACACGATCGTCGAGTCGGTAGAGGTGACTGTCCGAAAGCCGAATCCACCGGTTGGCGGCCCGTGTGATCACGCCGAAGCGGTATATCGGTGCGGTCGCGAATAGGTCGGCTTTCTAGTACTGCAGGCCCAGTTTCAGCGTGAACGTCACATCGTCGGACGACGCCCCGACCCATGTGCCGATCGTTGCGCTCTCGAACAATGTTGCCCACAGTCCACCTCCGTACCCCTGGTGCCATCGGTTGCTGGACTCGCCGTCCGTCCACACCCGGCCGTTGTCAAGAAATGCAAGGACGCCGGCTTCTCCGACCGCGAGATAGGTTGAGAATCGCAACATCCTTGCTCTGAGCTCCACGTTTTGATACAACGCGGTGCGGCCTGCGAAGCGGCTGCTCCGATACCCGCGCAGGTTGTGGCTGCCTCCGAGCGTGCTCGCGTCGTAGAACGGGAAACTTCCGATGTTGTGCTCCACTCCAACACGCGTCGCAATCGTGATCTGCGGTGACATCCAGGGAGAGGACGTCACGACCAGATCGGACAGTACCTTGCCGTAGTTGTTGGAGGAGTTTCGTACACCGATGTTGACCTCGGCCGTAGACGTAAACTGGAATCCGCGTCTCGGATTCTGTGGGCGATCCAGGTTCTGCAGACTCGCTACGGTACGAATGCCGGCAAACCACTGGTCCTCGAATGTCGTCGACGACAGACCGGGTTGAAGGGAAACCCCGAATCGGTCCGCATCCCGGCGTACATCGGTTACGCGTAGCGTCGGTCCGACTCGAAGTTCAATGCCCGTCTCGCTCGAAAATCCGAGCATACCGCTGGCGCTCAGCTGCGTCAGCCTTGACTGGTAGAATTCACGATCTCCTTCCGTGTTCTCCGTTTCGTTGCCAAGCCCGTAGAAGTTGCGAATACTGTTCGGGGATCTGATTTCCGCGTCGAGGTACACGTCGAGTGCCCGAACCGCTTGAACAAAATGGCCTCCATAAACAATGTTGAAGGCCGCTGTTCGTCCGGCGAAGTTGGCGACGATTCGATTGACACGATCGTACGGAAGCTTCTTGAAGCCGTGTTTCACGAGCTTCACGCCGCCGCCGAGGAAGACGCCATCGTCCGCATTTCCCCCAAAGAACAGCTGTGGCAGTACGACGTCATGCCGGTACGCACGTGGCTCGTACGTGTTGACCCAGGGATCATCCGTCCGCTGCACTTTCGTTCGGCGACCCGTAGAGAAGATGTTACCCTCACGCGTGTCGTGAACGCGTACGCCGCGTGCGTCGTCGATGGTCATAAACGTGTCGGCCCCGGGCCCCCCGATACACCGTGTCGTGAGCCCTCCGCCGACACTTTCGATTATGAACGTGTCGTTACCGTCGAGCCCGTACAGACGGATCTCATCCGTCTCGTCACCGTCGAATTCTCGCCGGTAGATTTCCTTTCGAATCTCACCGGATTTGCTCGTCTTGTGTACGACCACCTCTGTCCGGCCAGACCCGGTTGAGCGGACCTCGAAGAGCTCATGTTTATCCGATCCGACGACATCGACGACGCGGGCCAGGACACCGTAGTACTCTTCGGCTACGTCGGAAAGCAACTCCCTTCGTGTCTTCAACTTGTCCGCCATCTCCGCGCCGTTGATTCGATAGATGGACTCAGGCAGGTGACCAACGGCCGCGTCGATCACCGAGTCGGTCAGCGCTTCGCGCACCGTCTGTGCCTCCCGTAACCAGTCGCTCAACACGACTGACGACGTCAGACGGCGGTCTTGTTCGAGGCCATTGAACGTCAGGCCCTTGATATATCCGTACGAGTACCGAAAATCCTGAAACTTCGGATCAAAGAATCTGATCAACGGGGGGAAGAGACCGTTCATCTGGTTGAACGCCCAATCCCGGTCTCTCGGAATTGGTCGATACAGGCGACCCTTCCCGTTCTTCTTTTTGAACGACGCCCAGCGCCACTGGTCGCGGTGCCGATCCCAATCGGACAGCAGCATGTCGAACAGTCGCACACGAACGAAGGCATTCGCATCGACCGAATTGTCGTTGTCGCCGTTGATTGCTTCGTACATCTTGCCGGCGCTGACTACGTCCTTCGACCGACCGTACCGGTCTACGTCGGACATGTCGTCGTTCGGTCTATCCTCGAGCATCATCAATTGATCGGCGAACGTCTCCAGATAGGGGCCAAGTCGCGGATCTCGCGGAACGTACACGAGCCGGGGCTGTGTGTGGAAAATGCCGGCCGCCGACGCCAGCGTCGGAATCACATACGCCCCGTACGGATTGATCGAGGTGATCTGATCCTTCGCGATATCGGTGACGATTGTCCCGCGTACCGCCGGGGGGAGACTGCGTTCGGGGTCCTTGTCCAGCGAGCGCAGCACGTATTGTTTTCCGTCACGACCCTGCAGCCTGAGAGAAGTGGTTTGCATCCCGCCGCCTCTCTTCAACGGTATGAGTCCGCCGGCCTCTCGACCCATATCGAGATACGGCGCTTCGACCGGCTCGACCCACAGGTCCCGGTTGTGCGAGCCCATGAAGAAAGACTTCACGCCTCCCGCTCGATACGACGGATTGGCCGCCATCACGGCCACGCTGTCGGTGTAGTCCGGGTAGTCCATCGGGTCTTCTGACCCTGCCTCAGCTGGTGGCGTGTAGGTCTGTTCGGCAGCGTGCAGACGGGTTCTGAAGACGTGAATCGGATCATTGCCATCGGCAGGCACGCGCCAGAATGACAGCCACGTTGACCCGTCGCCATAGTAGTGGATCGTTGAATAGCCAGGCCCGGTCGCCGTGAAGATGGCGTCCCCGCCACCCGCCACATGACTGCTCTTCGAACCGGCGCCACTGACAACAAAATGGTTTGGGTGCAGGTCTTTGCCGGACTGGAAGTACTGCAGACTGTGCTCGTGTCCGGCTGCATAGACCAGGCGTTCATGATCGCGGAATATTCCCTTGAGTGCCGTGCTCAGGCGGCGGTAACGTACGTGTGCGAGGTCCTGCTCACTGACTCCCAGATAGCGGACGTACAGGACCCCGAGCGTGCCGATCAGCGGAAGCGGGAGATACGCGTTCTTCCAGAATCGTGTCAACGGAAAAAGATGGTCCCGAGCCCGGGCATTGCCGGCGTGCTCTCCGTTTGACATCAGGGGATGATGACCGACGATAAGGAGTCTCTCGTCGTCCTCATCTCGAATCTCTTCCGCAAGCCCGGTCAGCAAATCGTCTCTCTCCTGAATATCATTCTCACCGTCGTCGCCGAACGATTTTGCCTGGTCTGTCAGATACCATTCTGTGTCAATGGCCAGCAGCGTGATGCCGTCCGCCAGTTTGACTTTCGCGGGGCCGGGATAGCCGTCGCTGGGGAGAAACGTGTCACCCCGATTCAGATAGGATTCCACATACCTTTCCTGCCGCGCGACCGACTCCAGTCCTCCCGGTCTCGAGTGGTTCCAGTCGTGGTTGCCGGGCACGAAATACAATGCGGCCGGAAAAATCATCGACAGCCCCCAGGATCGCTCGCAGACGAGCCTCAGCATCGGCGCGATCGGGATCCAGTGAATCGGGAAGGCCGCAGCAGTAGAGATTGTCACCAAGAAACACGACCGCGGCCCGCTCATCCAGGGCCTCCAGATCTTTCTTGAGTGTTCCCAGAACCGGGTCGGTGCCGTCGGCCAGAACCGCGCCGACATCTCCGACCAGATACACGCGGTACACCTCCTGGTCCGAAGTGGGGGCGTCTTCCTGCCATCCACGCGCGGACTCCGCCACGAACATGCGAGTTGGTGAACACGACATCACCGTCACCGCGATCGTGACCATGAGTGCGCCGGCAAGACATCGAGGTAACATAGAAGTCGACGGGTGAATGGTCCGGATGCGCTAGGACGGTGTGTAAGGATATCGCAGCAGTCGGCCGCGACCACGCCCGGACTCGCTGGCGATGAACAGATCACCGTTCGGCAGGAACGTGATTCCCTCGGGCTGCGGCAGCAGATCTTTGTCCAGACGTGCTATGCCGAGGAGATTTCCGTCCGTATCGAAAATTGTCAGACTTCGAGAGACCGACGACACCACGTAGACATGACCGGAAAGCGGATGGATGGCGAGTCCCGAAGGCTTGAATCGACGAATGTCGAGGAGGCGGCGCATGGAGCGAGAAACAACGCCCTCGGGGATTCCTTCCTCAGCCGCCTGAGCGTCAAAGACCATGGCTGGATCACGGGTGAGTGTGAACGACGCCAGTGAGAAACGGTAGACCGCGCGCATTCCCTTCAACCCCTTGCCCGCATATTCCTTGCAGGCCACCAGGAGTCCCGTACTGTCCGCTGTGACGGCGAGACCCTCGGTGTCATATCGCGAAGACAGCCATGTGTCGTGCACGATCGGATCCGCGTGTTCACCTTCCTGCCAGTTTCGAATCTCGAAAATCGTGCCGTCGCTTCGGAGTACGAACATGACATTCTGAACCGCCTCTATCGCCTCATAGTCACCGCGACCCCCAAAGTGATGTTGATCGATAACACGGCCTGAGGTGGCATCGAGGATGAACACAACGCCGTCCTCGTCCTGAACGGCGGCGATCCGCGAGGAGTCCAGCGCCGTGAGGCCCGAAATCTCGTCCAGCGCCTTCGGTAGTTCCGCCACGAAGGAAGGCTGGTCGAGCACGTAGGGAATCTGGTGACTCGATGTGACTGGAGCGGGCTCGACACCCTGGCACTGCGCGCCCGAAGTGATCGTGCCTAAAAACGCAATAAACAGAAGCACGGGCGAATAGGAACGAGTTGGACTGACGTTGGATTTGTTGACGATGAAGTTCATACGTTACATGAAGCACTTCGCACCGGGAGGTTCCTTGACCGCGTTGGAAGCCCCGGAGAGAACCAAATGTTTGATAGCTACGTTGTGCTTCAGACTCGCGCAACTTTCTCTGGTACAGGTGACGTCTATGGATCCCAATAATCCGCAGGATACCGGGCCTTCCAGTTCGCCGGAAGAATACGCGGTGGCAGTCTCGTCAGGTGCCGGGGACGTGAAGAAGAAGAAAAAGAAAAAGAAGAAAGCGAAGGACGAGCAAACGCTGTTTGGCAGTCGTCGCGGTGTTGAAACGATGTTCAGATCCGCATACCGTGCGCACCTGGATCTGACTTCCCTGGCCGACGCGAAGGCTAACATCATGATCAGCATCAACGGACTGATTCTGTCGATTATTCTGGCGGCGATTGCCCCGAAACTCGACACGAATACATGGCTTGTTGTACCGACCGTAGTCATGCTGATCAGCTGCGTGGTGGCCATCGTCTTTGCTGTGCTCGCCGCTCGCCCGCGCGGCAAGCCGGCACAGAATCTCACCCTGGCCGAGGCGCTGTCGCAGGACGTTAACCTGCTCTACTTCGGTAACTCGGCACAATTGAGTGAGGACGACTTTGTGGCCGGTCTCACCGAGATGGTACAGGATACGGATATCCTGTACCGAAACATGATGCGCGACATCTATGGGATGGCCACCGTTCTGAAACGCAAGTTTGGGCTTCTCAGGTCCTCCTACACGGTGTTCATGTTCGGCATCTCAATAAGTGTGTTTGCATTCATCGCGGTCTTTGTCCTGGAGACCTGGACCGTTTCTCCGTAGACAACTCGTTCACCAGTCAGCCACTTATTACAAATCGCGGCGGAGAAATGATCGTCAAGTACTGGGGCGTACGCGGCTCGATGCCGAGTCCGGGCAAAGACACGGTGCGCTACGGCGGGAACACGGCCTGCGTGAGCATTGAGATCGGAGAAAACGTCGTGATCATAGGCGCGGGCACCGGAATCCGCGCGGCGGGCAAAGCGCTCGTCCGCTCAGACAAGAACATCTTCATAATGGTCTCTCACCTCCACTATGATCATGTGATGGGTTTTCCGCTCTTCGGGCCGCTCTTTCAGTCGGGGAGGGTCATCCGGCTGGTGAGCTACCCGTCGCCGACAGGTCCCTGGACTCCGCTGAAGCTCATGGATGGCGTTCACTGGCCGATTACGCCGACAGAATTGGCGGCAGATGTTCGGATTGTCGACGACCCCGAAGTCCTTCTCGCGAAACACGGGATTACGCTCACGAGCATCAAGGTCAATCATCCGGGTGGGGCTCTCGGGTTCAAAATTACTGTGGGCGATCAGGTGTTTGTCCATGTGCCCGACAACGAGCTCGACCAGTCGGGTGAACCGATGCTTCGTTTCGACGAAATGGTTGAGTTCTGTCGCGGTGCGACCGTGCTGTCGCACGATGCTCAATACCTCGACCGCGAGATGCCGCACCGGGAAGGCTGGGGGCACAGCCTGGCGGTGAGCACCTGCCGACTGGCGATCCAGGCACGCGTGGGTCATCTGGTTTTGTTTCATCATGACCCTGATCGCACGGATGACGAACTGGATAGAATCGGGCAGATGGCGTCCGACGAGCTGGACCCGCACGGCATCGTCAGTACCATCGCATACGAAGGCCTCTCCATCAATCTCTCGAATCCGGGATCGAGCTCTCGCCCCGTCATTCGTTCTCACGACATCGACTGATGAAAACGCTGCTGTTCTTTCGTCACGGGAAGTCCGACTGGGATGCCGACTATGGGCCCGACCACGATCGCCCTCTGGCCCGACGCGGTCGAAAGGCTGCAAAGAAGATGGGTCGTTATCTGCAGAGTATCGACGAGGTGCCGGAAGTTGTGATCACGTCAACGGCCGTGCGTGCGAGAACGACGGCCCAACTTGCGAATGAGGCTGGCAAATGGGGCGTGGAGGTTGAGGAGACTCGAGATCTCTACGATGCGTCACCTTCGAGCGTTCTCGACCTCGTGCATGGGCTGGATGACGATGTCGTTTCTGTGATGCTGGTTGGTCACGAGCCGACGTGGTCGGCCTCGATTCGAATTCTCAGCGCCGGGGGTGGGGTTCAGTTTCCGACCGCGGCCATGGCCAGCATCCAGTTCAATGTCGACAAATGGTCGGACGTCGAGCCCCGGGGAGGGCGACTGAGGTGGCTCGTGATCCCCAGGTCGCTTCCGGACGACGTTTGACGTACTGCTCAGGCCACGGCCTGGTCCGAAGCCGGCGCCTCGGACACGTCATGAATCCGGTCCGGTTGCACGATCACTTCAGCGTCGGGTGGCGTTTCCGCGATTCTTACCCGTAGTGCACGCAAACCGCTGGCGCCCTGCAGGTCCTGGAGATTCAGTTCCTCCAGAGAACCATCGTCCAGGTATCCAGCGGCCGTCAGATAGTCGAGGTAGCGCTTGTATTCTGCGGCCTCGCCCGACTGACTGTACACTATCGCGATGTGGCCCGGTTGGGTCAGGCGCTCGCTGGTACCGCGGATTTCAGCCTTGTCAATTCTCTTTTTCACAATTTCGTATCGCACGTTGTACGCCCCGTCGACATCGAACTTTTTTTCATCCTCCCGAAATCGAATGGACAGCGGGATATTCTGAACGAGGATCAGGTGGGCGGTTTCAAGCGGGACTCGCAGCTCTCCCGTACGTCCGAGCTCCCAGTCGATTCCGCAGGTGGTCATCAGTTGCCAAAGGCGGAGGTTGTTGAGGTACAGGAGATCGAACTGCTGCTTCTCGGCGATGGAGTTTCCTACGTAGATATTGTAGTCGACGCCGTCCGTCTTGTACTTCTCGAAGTAGTGTGGAAACATGGCCTGGGCCGCCACCTGCTTCCGATCGAGGAAATGTGAGATGGTGTCGTTTATCACGGCCACGCTTTCCTCGTACTCCTTCCGCCGACGGTAAAGTATGCCGAGTTTGGGATCGAGAGCCTGTTGGTAGGTCTTGATCTTCTCCTGCACGGACTGGCCGAATGACGACAACATCTCGAAGAGTGATTCGACTTCGGTTCGAAGAAAATCCAGAGCAGTAATCTCGATATCTGTCGTCGGGTTTCGGTCGGCGGCATCAACGAACCTGTCGATCCGGTAACCTATGCCGTCGAGTGCGGGAAGCGGACGGTGGCTGCTGGCCTCGACGACTACGTGCAGCGCGAGGCTCAACTGCTCAATCAGATCTGACTGAATGGCCGTCGATCGGTTGGTGGATGAGTTCCGAATGTCGGACAGGCCATAGAGCGGATAGACCCCATCGAAGACAACTTCTGTCTCTTCTGGCCTGGTGTCATCTCCACGCGCCAGGTGATGAAAGACAGACTTGCGGAATTTCCACTCCACAGACGGGTGAATGGCCGTGTACTTGTGCTTCATCAGAGCCTGGATGCGATCCTCCTGCTCGTCCATCGTGCGCTTCATCGCCGTCGCAAACAGCGTGATCACGTCCATCAACTGAATGGCGTTGATCTTCGTGACGGCACCCTTTCGCGGCGACGCCAGCTCCATGAGGCCAATCAGCTTGCCCTCATATCGGAGCGGTGCGAGCATAAGGCTGGAAATATTCTGCTCGACCAGATGGTGCTCAAAGCCGGTGCAGTATTCACAGTTCTGCAGATCGCTCAGTACGATCGGCTCATTGCTTTCAAATACTGCCTTGTATGCGGAGTTGTGACGCTGGGGGCATTCCGGCATCACGTCGTTGCTCAACAGCAGGCTGCGACCGATTCTGCGCGCGTACGGCATCTCCTCAAAGTCATCGTCGGGCAGTGAGATCAAACCCAGGCGCATGCGGGGAAGCCGCAGAAGGGTACGAAGCCGACTCTCGAGGCGGTCGATCGATTCTTCGCTCGCGAACGCGTCTTTCTGCAACAGATCCTTCTTCAGCGCCGAGTGAACCTCCTGCGCAGTGACATCGAGAGCCTTCAAGACCACAAACCCGTGGAACTCGAAATTCTCCGGTGGCAGCAATTCCATCCAGAGCTCGAGGTTCATGGGGCTCGACAGCAGGACTTCGATTTGTGCGGTCGAAAGATCGGGTAGCTTGCCCTTCACGACCGGACGGGCGAATTGCGTGTCAAAGATGATCTGATAGAACTTGCGCAGGCCAGACTCCTCGTCAATATGGGTATATACCAACGGGTACACGGCCGTGTGCTCCAGCCCGTAGTACGATTTGAGGATCTCCATATAGGCACCGGACGCCTTTCCCCGGAGGAACCCCTCCTCATCAATCGGGACGCCGGTCACCGTCGTTCTCTGATGGAAGTTATCGAGTATCCCCAGTTCGTCCAGCCCGGCAGTGGAGTAGATACTGGACATCTTGTAGGGGACCAGTGCGGCTGCAACGATACCCATACCCGCGTGGGCAATCGGGAAGACGGCCGTCATGAGGCGACTCAGGATGTCTTTGTGGTTCTGGAGCACACCCAGGTCATCAATCGTTCCGTGCAGTTCAGGGACCGCATCGACCTCCAGGGCGATAGCTCTTGCGATGGCCTTCTGCGGTGACGATTCGTCGGCAGCAAGCGTGCGCCAGAAGTCTATCAGGTAGTCGAGCGTGAGGACTCGATTGAAGGGAAAATCGTTGTCGCTGAATTGCATACGTAGCACCTGGCCAGTGAATCACAGTGTAACGGCATTGACTGCGGCGAGTTGCGGCCCTCCGCATCCACCCGACTTCCCGTTTTGTACAAATTCTGCTCGAAAAGTTACGAATTCAGTGTCACCCGGTCACCGCGGAGTTCGTATGATTCAGCGGCTATCCCCTACACGGCTTGTCGGGGATTCCCTGCGATACTTGCGGCGGGATCATCATTAATTCATGGCGATGAAGATGGGCGGGACTCACGATCGAACGTCGACGCGCGGCGCTGACGATAACACCTTGACAGAGCTGGCGCTCGAGCACACAACACCGGACGGCAAAGGGCTGCAGGAACTGAACATACTGGTGTTCGGCGCGGATCAGACTGCCCGCAAGCCGTTGCACGCGGCGCTTGCTGAGCGAGGTCATCCTGTGGTGTCAACGGACGACGCCAATGCCGCTCGTGAGTTGTTTGACCGGCATCGGTCCGACATCGTGTTTCTGTGTGGCCTCGACGGTGTTGCATTCGAGTTTTCGAAGTACGTTCGGCGCGTGGGCGGAGAGCGCACCCTGATTGTCGGCTATAGCACGGACACCGATCCGTCCACTGCTCGTAGCGCGATAGAAGAGAACCTCGACGAAACGATCATTGACCGCTTTGACCAGGACGAGCTCCATGTAAAATTGGCACTTATGGAGCTGCGAGCGAAACGCCGGATCCGCTGGTCTACGCTGGAGACTGAACTCCGGTCGAGCGAGAATCGCTACCGACTGCTGGCGGAGCATGCCACTGACATGATCAGCCGGCACACACCTGACGGCACATATACGTTCGCATCTCCGGCGTCTCGACGCCTCCTCGGATACGAGCCTGAAGAACTGGTAGGTCGGTCCGCCTACGATTTCTTCCATCCCGAAGACAAGCCGATGGTTCGCGAGAGCCACGACGGGCTGCTCGAGATGCCCGATGTCGCAACCGTGGAATACCGTATCCGAAAGAAGAACGGCGACTACATCCGCTGCGAGACTACGAGTCAAACGGTCCGGAATGAGGAGTCCGGAGAGGTGGAGTCGATCATCGCGGTCTCGCGAAGACGCCGGGAAGATCCCCGGGCGCGCGAAGTGGCAGACCGTTGCCGCAGAGAACTCCGCGATACGCAGAGATTAGCGAGAATTGGCTCCTGGTACTGGGATCTTGAGACGGATCAGGCCACGCTATCAGACGAGGTATATCAGATCCTCGGGCTCGATCCCAAGACCTTCGAGCTCAATTTTGACAGCTTTATGGAGCGAGTTCATCCCCAGGACCAGCATATGGTTCGGGATCGCATTCAGGCTGCCCGGAAGGGATCGGACTCACTCGAGCTCTATTACCGGATTGTGCGGCCCGACGGACAGATTAGAACAGTGTGCGGCAGAGGCGAACTGGAGCAAGAGAGCAGCGGTCGCGGGCGATTCGTTGGCACCGTCCAGGACTTTACGGAACTCGCTGCCGTCGAAGAAGCCTTGCTCGAACGGGAGGCTCAGCACCGGGCCATCCTCGAGACGACAGTCGATGGGGTCATAACGATCAGTGAGACGGGGATAATCGAAACCTTCAATAGCGCAGCCGAACGGATATTTGGCTACGAGGCGTCGGAGATGTTGGGGAAGAACGTCTCGACACTGATGCCTCGACAGTACGCAGAGGAACACGATACATACATCAGAAGCTACCTCGAAACGGGCCACAAGAGAATCATCGGAATTGGTCGCGAGGTGATCGGTCGGCGAAAGAATGGCAAGACGTTTCCGTTGGAACTGGCCGTCAGCGAGGTTGAGCTGCCCGGTCGTCGAATCTTTTCGGGAATCATCCGGGATGTTTCGGATCGACGTCAGCTGGAGCAGCAGATCCTGAATATCAGTGAGCAGGAGAGGCAGAGGATTGGCCAGGACCTGCATGATGGTCTGGGTCAGATGCTTACCGGTATCGGCCTGATCATGAAAAACGTCTCAAAGAGGCTTGGCGAAAAGGGTCTCCCCGAGGCCGAGGACGTGGAGGAAGTCACCGACCTGATACGGGAGGCGGATGAATATGCTCGAAGTCTTGCTCGCGGTCTTATTCCAGTTGAACTGGACTCGGGTGGCCTTGCATCCGCCTTTCAAAGGCTTCTGCTGAACGCGGAAAAACTGTTCGGACTGGTATGCTCGTTCGAGCAAGTGGGCGGCGAGCTTGAAATCGAGAATACTATTGCGACCCACCTGTATCGGATTGCTCAGGAGTCCCTCAGCAATGCGGTGAGACACGGGCAGGCGTCGCAGGTGAAGGTCATCCTTGCCACGGGCGAGGGACAAGTTCGGCTTAGAATCCTCGACAACGGTCGTGGCTTTCCGGATCAGATTGACAAGAATCACCCGGGGATGGGAATACGAATAATGCGGTACAGAGCTCGGATTATAGGGGCGACGCTTGAGGTCCGGAGTCGCCCGGAGGGGGGTACAGTCATCGTGTGTACACTTCCACGAGCTGCCGCGCTACAGGCAAACGTCTGACGAAGACAGGTAGAGATATGAATAAGATCCTTATTGTTGACGATCATCCCTTGATGCGTAAGGGACTTGCGTTGACCATCGACGCTGAGGCGGACATGTCAGTTCGCGGACAGGCGGCCAGTGCTGAAGAAGCACTGGACCTCATCGAGGAGGAGTCGCCCGATCTGGTAATCGTCGACATCTCCCTCCCGGGGATGAGCGGGCTGGAGCTCGTGAAACACCTTCAGGCGGTTCACCCGGAAATCCGCATCCTGGTTGTGTCTCGCCACGACGAGACCCTATACGCAGAACGCGCGATTCGTGCCGGTGCCCGCGGCTACATAATGAAGCTGCAGGCCGGGGAAGTCATCGCGAAAGCGATTCGCCGGGTGCTGAATGGGGGCATCTACGTTAGCGAAGAAATCAGCGAGCGTCTCCTGCTTGGCATTGCGACTGGCCGGGACAGCCTTACCAAGTCGCCGCTGGAGGTCCTCAGTGATCGCGAGCTGGAAGTCTTTGAACTGACGGGAAAGGGTCATGCCACGCGCGAGATTGCCGAGCGGCTACACCTGTCGGTAAAGACCGTCGAGTCGTACCGGGCGCGGATCAAGAACAAGCTGAATCTCACGACGGCGTCCGAACTGATGCAACACGCAGTGCAGTGGGTTGAGGGAGAAGGAGCAAGCTGACCGGCGACGACTGGCGCTGAGGCCGAACCCACCTGCACGGTATGCCCGGTCGACGTTTCCAATGAACGGCTCGATGCTACGGGCGGTCTGAGATCCCTTCCTCTGCCGGACTGTCGATGATGTCCAGCAGTCGCCGGTAGTTCTGATTATCCGGATCCATCTCGATCAGCCGTTCCAGATATTTTCGCGATTCATCAAGTCGATTCGTATTCGCGAACAACGACGCAAGATTCGCGAGGGCCGGCTCCAGATCCGGGTTCAGCGAAAGCGCCCTCTCAAAGTCGAGTTGGGCATTCTCCAGGTCACCCAGAAGGACGCGCGCAAATCCGCGGTTGTTGTAGGCGTCGGCAAACTTCGGGTGATCCTTCAACAGCGCATCGAATAGCTCCGTTGCACGGGGCAACTGTCGGTCGGCGGTATACGCGGTTGCAAGTTTGTTTCGGAACTGAAGATGTTCGGGTGCCTCGGCGACAGCACGCTCGAAGAAACGAATTGACTGGCGCACATTGCCGATCTTGGCGGCCGACTCGCCGATGCGATACAGCGTCCACGCGTCCGACAAACTATCCGCTGTGATCCGGCGCCCCAGATCCGCGGCCTTCTCGTATTCGCCCTGAAGAAACCAGAGTCGAACGAGCGGCCTGACAAGCGCCACTTCGGACTCTTCAGTGAGTGCGCGATCCATAAACACGGCGGCCGAGTCAAGGAAATAGGGGCGATGCTCGAAACCCTCGTAGTGCGTCAGATATCCTTCAGCCATAACGCGGGCCGACGGGTTCGCATCGGTAAGCGACGCGAGTTGATAGAACTTAGCCGCCTCCGATGATACACTCGATCTTACCGGTTCGGGGACGCGAATATTGTGGTCCGTGATGGTCACGTGCGGTATATCCTTCGAACCCGAAATCGGCATGTGACAACTCCAACAGTTGTCGTCTACGGCCGCACGAACCTCAACGTCTTCCGTGCACTGATTGGAGCGATCTACCGTGTGACAGGTCTGGCATACGGTATTGTACAGATCAGTTGTTGCCGTGCTATCGATGCCGACATGCGGATTGTGGCACATGACGCAGGTCATGGGCTCGTATCCGGAATCAACTTCTCGGGCGACTCGAAAGCAATCGCTCATTCGTAGCCGGTCCGGATGGGATGCCATGATGAACTGGTCGAGGGAGTCAGCATATCTGGTCTGGAAGACCTTGATCATGTCGCCAAGTGCCATCCCGGGTCGGAAATCAAGGAAGGTGGATGGCGCTACGGTATACGCGGTTCCCTGTAAATGACAGCGCTGGCACAGGTCGAACTGCTGATCCGCCGGAAGTCGCCCCGGCGTGACAACTGAATAGTCAATAAACCGGGTTGTATCAACAAGTCGACCGGCCTCCATCTCGTCCACGTGGTACTTGCCCGGTCCATGACAACGCTCGCACCCGATTCCTTCCGGTACCCGTCGATATCGATTGCCCGAATTTGCTACGTGCTCGGGTTGACCATTGTGGCAACTCATACACTCAACTTCGATCGGTCGATCAAATCTTCTGTTGCCGTCATCAAAACCTGGCGGAAGGTCCCACCGGCCGTCCTGGACGTACCACGTAAGCGGCATCTGAAAGAGGTAGCCGTTCACGTCCATGATGTGCGAGTTCGTGTGATGCCCGGAGCCGACGATGTAGTCTATCTTCTCGATGCGCTTGTGCGTCGTATCTCCGCCTGCTATCCGAAACTCCATGATGAACAGCTCCTCACCCCGATTGAAGGGGAGGTAGTACATGTTGCTGAGGGAGTCGAAGAGAGGAGCCACGTCTACGAAATTTGCATCGCTGCTGGAGAGCGTCGCTTTTTTGAACGACCGCCCCATCTCAGATTCGACGTACGTTTCGTAGTTCTCCTTGTGGCAATCCTTGCACGCATCTCGCCCGACGTACTCAACACGGGGGTCCTGATTGACGTACTCGTAGCCTGTTCCCAGCGGAGGATCGTACTTCGGCCCGCATGCTGATGTAATCAGAGCCACAAGCACGGGGACGATAACGCGGCGCATACTTCCTGGGGGTTGAATGAGGTGGCTTGAGCGCGGTCGCAACGCGAATCCACTATGGACGGGACGTTGAGGTGTGTCAACGAGTTGGTACAGGTCTCGTTTCACATGCGACTGCACAATTTCGGCGGCGGGCCGGACGCTGAGGAGCCGCGAGTCCATTGGCCGCGCAAACCACGGCGTGTCAACGGCTCATCGCGCGGCTGAGCGGGACGGGACGGTTCGCTGCTCAATAGCATGTCTACCCTGGCTCCGCGGACTCAAACGAACACGTCGTGGCCGGGACCTTACAATTTATGACGGGGATTCCCTTTCGAGACTCGGCTGTATCCCCTTACCTGACCCTGGGAAGCATCCCGTCACTAAGGTCGTTGTCTTCTAGATACCTTCATGTCATCGCAGCGGACAAGCCATCGCCGTTTAAAGAGTGTAACTGAAAATGAAGAAAGACGTCGTCGCCGTGTTCAAGCCAGGAAGAATCCTTGTGGCGGTCGACTTCTCACCGGCCTCGGAGTCGGCTCTTGAGAGTGCCCTCGACTTTGTCGGCAGTCGACCTGTCGAGCTGCACCTCGTTCATGTTCAGATTCTCTTCGATGAGGCTGAAGAGGTGGCCGGCAAGGAACGTGAGATCGCGGCCGAGGCGGAGCGTCTGTACGGTCGCGTTGCGATACAGAGGAAGGTCGCTGACGGCACAAAAGTGTCCTATTCAGTCGAGCGCGACGTTGCTCCGGCGTCGGCCATTCTGCGATACGCCGCCGCGCATGATATTGAGCTGATTGTGAGTGGGACTCACGGGCGACGTGGTTTCAGACGGATGATACTTGGAAGCGTTGCGGAGGAACTCGTTCGACTCTCCGAATGCCCGGTGTTGACGATCGGTGGAGAGGCTTCCCATCACCTGGGCGAAAACATGAAGTCAATCGTCGTGCCGGTTGACTTTTCGGAAGAATCCGCCAGGACGCTCGGCGTTTCGAAGCAGCTCGCATCCGAGAACCAGGCCACGTTGGAGATCCTGCATGTCGTCGAGGAAACGATGCATCCGGCGTTCTACAATACAGGTGTGTTTTCCGTGTACGATCTGAGGCCGGACCTCGATAAAAGAGCACTCCAGGAGATGGAGAAGTTGTTCGCGGAAGCCGCGGGTCCGTCGGTCGACGCAACATTCGCCCTTCGACAGGGACACGCCGCTCGAGAGATCACCGAATACGCTGGCGAGCAGCAGTGCGATCTGATCGTGATGTCTACCCATGGCCTGACGGGGCTCTCGCATGTTCTGATTGGCTCCGTCGCTGAGAGTGTCGTCCGTACGGCTCCGTGCCCGGTCCTGATACTTCCACGCCGCATCGATGGCCAGGCCGAAGATCAAACCTGAGCTCCCGGTGAGAAATAGAAACCTGTTCGCCCCACACAGGGATTTGCAGATCCGAAGATGCTTGCATTGAGATCAATTCTCGTACCCGTCGACGCTTCTTCCGGCGCGGAGGCCGCTCTGCACTTCGGTCGGCGACTGGCGGAGAAGCGGAATGTCGCCGTGCGCGTCGTTCACGTTGCAGCGACACCGTCGGCTGCGGCACGCTTCAAGGATGAGTTTTCGTCGCGGCTGTCGGAAGTGGCGGATGGCGACCTTGATGTCACGGTCGAGGCTGTTGCCGCTCGCCGACCGGACCAGGCCATTATCGAGCAATCGCAGGCACTGGATGTCGATGCCATTTTTATGGGCAAGCATGGATCCCGTACCACCGACCGCCTCCTGACATACCTCGGCGCATACGGACAGGTGATCGGGACTACCGCAGAGTATGTCGTACGCACGGCGGATCGGCCGGTCCTTCTGACAAGCCCGCGGTTCGTTCACGGGCCGGTCGACATCCGTCGAATTCTGATCGCCATCGACTTCTCCGACTACACTCCGTCGGCCATTCGCGTCGGTAGAGAATTGGCAGCTCTGTACAACGCAGAGATCGAGTTCATCCACGTCCGAAACGGAGGCACTTCGATGTTGCCTCCGGAGATCGAATTGGAATCGACCCAGCTCGACTTCTGTAATTTTATAGTTAGAAAAGGCCAGGTCGACAAGTCTGTGATTGACAGGATAGCGGAGCGTGGTGTGGACATGCTCGTGATTCACTCTCATGGTCACACCAGCGATCGGCGGGCCCGCCTGGGGGAGATGGCCGACAAGCTCATTCGATCGGCGCCATGCTCTGTTCTCACGGTAAAGTCGTTCGGCAAGTCGCTCGTCCAGCCGGACGACTCGGATCGGCAACTGGCAGCGAGGTTCTTCAACGAGATCGCGGCCGCGACCTGAATCGCTACGACCTGCCGTCAGCCCGTGCCGGCAGCCCTCCGTCGGGCTTTCACCGTCACAAATCGTTCGGGTTGTCTGCCCGACTTCGTAGGGGCGCCCTGTTCCACTGAGCGTCACCTTGCAGCGTATCCTTCGTACATCCAGCAGACTAGTTGACTGGCAAAACAAATAGCTGTCGGCCCGCGTGGCCGGAGTAGAACATCGATGGCAGTTTTGAAGGACAAACCGACGTGGCGTGGCTCTCGCACGCGAGAGGGCAGACCGAGGACGGACGAGGGAGTTGAGCGGTCAGGCGTACTGAACAGCGGGGAACGACCGAAGAGGTCCGTACAGTACGGAAGAAGGATTCTCCGGAAAGAGAAAGGCAAGAACTGGCGCTCGCACTACCGTCTTTCCGTTGAGGCCGGACTCGCGGTGTCACTCGCCGCTCTAGTGTGGATTATCCGTGCTCCTCTGTATCCAGCCGCCGAGGGATTCGACGTGACACTCGCGGAGCAGGAAGTCGTTGAGATGGAAGAGATCCTTCAGACCAAACAGATCGACCGACCGCCGCCACCGCCACGACCACCCGTGCCTGTTGAAGTTTCCGACGACACGATTCTCGATGATGACGCGCTGGATCTGGACGTGACGCTGGACATGAATGAAGCGGCGGCATACATACCTCCTCCGCCGGTTGAAGTGGTAGAAGAAGAGGAAGAAGATCTTTCCGAAATCTTTGTTGTCGTGGAACAGATGCCCGAGATCATCGGCGGTGCAAACAAGATCTACGAGTTTCTGGAGTATCCGCCCATTGCACGTCAGGCACAGATGGAGGGCCTCGTGGTGATCCAGGTCGTGGTGGAACCGGATGGGACGGGCTCGAATCCGATCGTCGCAAAGTCGGCGGGCGGCGTGCTTGATGAAGCTGCTCTGGAAGCGGTCAAGAAGCTTCGATACAACCCGGGCCGGCAACGTGGTCGAGCGGTCCGCGTGAAACTCGCCATTCCCATTCGATTCATGCTCCGAGAGCGCTCTTAGGGAGAAGGTGTGATGAACTCGTTCGGGAGAATCCTGGTCGGTACCGACTTCTCGGATTCCTCCCATGCGGCGTTACGACAGGCCGCGAGTCTTGGCCAGACTTGTGGAGCCGAGACGCACGTCGTTCATGTGATCGATACGCTCGGAGAGAATCCTCTCGTGGAGGCCTATCGTGCTGCCCTCAACGATCGCGTTCTCATCGATGCCCTTCTACAGGAGTCAAGCAGGTTGATGAAAGCATTCATCAACCAGTCAGGCATCGAGGAGGACGCTGTGCTTCCGGTGCAGATACGAGGTCCGCGACCGGCTCACGCCCTGGTCGACTACGCACGGAAGGAAGAAATGGATCTCATCGCCGTCGGGACGCACGGTCGATCCGGTCTGAAGAGGCTGCTGCTGGGCAGTGTTGCACGGGCTGTCGTGGCGGAGTCTGACATTCCTGTACTGGTGGCGAGAGAACGAAGCGGCTCGGACGGGGATCAGCCTATCCAGAGAATCCTCGTACCCCTCGACCTCTCAGATAATAGCGTTTCGGGATTAAGGGCCGCACACAAACTGGCCACTCTGTTTCGTGCTCAGTTGGAGATCGTCCACGTGCTCGAGCGGTTTGCATTCCCTGTATCCCTGACCACGATCAAGACTCTGCGTGATCTTGTGCCGGATGTGGAGGAGCGCGTCCACCGGATGGTCGTCGATCTCGTCAAAGATCTGGAAGGGCCATACATTCCTCACCAGATTCACGTCAGGGAGGGGACTCCGGCGCCGGTTATTCTCGACTATGTGAAGGAGCTTGGCTGTGATCTGATCGTGATGACAAAAAGGGGACTTTCCGCGAGTGAACGGTTTGTTGTGGGAAGCACTACAGAGAAAGTTCTACATGGTGCGTCGTGCTCCGTCTATGTTGAGCCGCCGGCGAGTAGACCGGCGTCGGCTGCATAGGAGTCGACCGAAACAGTAACATGGCAACGCCGAAGTACGTTTGGAGGAGGCAGATCCGAAGATGGATCTCTTCGTCGGACGTTCAGCCAATTGGTCGACCCAAGCGGAGGATCGCAAGATGAAGGATCCGGAACTGAATGATCCGTGGCTGACAAGTGAGCATGATTTTCCGGAGTCTGCATCGTTACCGGAGAGGCTAAAGTACCTGGTCGGTTTTGCGATTCTGGCGCCTTCTGGCCACAACACACAGCCGTGGCTGTTTGCCATTGGTGCGCAGGGCGTCGCATTGCTAGCCGACCGCTCGCGAGCTCTCGCTGTGGTTGACCCGGAGGACCGTGAGTTGATCATGAGTTGCGGTGCGGCGTTGTTTCATCTCACCGTTGCCATGCGACACTACCGCATGGAGCCTCGCGTCACGTTGTTTCCCGACGAATCCGATTTGGATCTGCTTGCCAGGGTGGAGGTTGCGGGTGTGTATGACCCAACGCTTGAGGAGGAACGCCTCTTCATGGCGATCAAGAAGCGCCACACGAACCGGTCGCCCTTTCTGGATCAACCCGTTCCGGATCTGGAACTTGACTCACTTCGGGCGGCTGCCGAGTCGTCGGGGTCGCGCCTCGACCTGTTCAGCGACGACAACAGCAAGAGTGCGCTCGCGTCGCTGATCGCCACCGGCGATCGAATCCAGGCAGGTAACAAGCACTTCAGGCGAGAACTGGCGGCGTGGCTCAGGCCAAACCGGAGCTATCGTAGCGATGGAATACCTGGCTATGCCATGGGAGCAGGTGATGTGAAGTCGAGGCTCGGACCGTTCGTTGTGCGCACGTTCGACTGGGGCGACGGACAGGCTGCGAGAGACGAACAACTGGCCGCGGGCTCTCCGGTTATTGCAGTGCTCAGCACTGACAGAGATGACCGTCGCTCGTGGTTGCAAGCGGGTATGGCGCTTGACCATGTGTTATTGCTGGCGGCCGACTACGGCATCCAGGCATCGTATCTGAATCAGCCCATCGAAGTCGCGGAGCTGCGTCGCGAACTGGGAAGCATGGTTGGAGAGAGTCACTACCCGCAGATCGTGTTGCGCATGGGCTATGGAAACGAAGATCGGAGAACGCCCCGCCGGCCCGCATCGCACGTCGTGGTTCGGGAGTAGTCCGGTAGAAGCTCGGATGCTTCACGCTCAAAGAGATTCAGCCGCAGTGCACCAGCGCGAGAGCCCGAATTCCCGATCACAAATTCGGATTCGGCGCCGGATCGAGTTCCATCAGATCACCGAATTCGCTCGTGAGCATCTTGTACAGTCGGTGCAGCGGTAGTCCGACCACCGTGTAGTAGTCGCCTCGGATCCCGGAGACGAAGGTGGCCCCGAGGTCCTCCTGTATACCGTATGCGCCCGCCTTGTCCATCGGCGAGCCGGAGGCCACATACGCTCTGATCTGCGCGGGGTCCAGTTCGGCGAACGTGACATCGGTGACCTCGTGGCCTACCGTTGATCGGTCGGAGGCCCGGGAGACGAGGGCAAGGCCGGTGAAAACCTGATGCGTCCGCGCACTCAGCATCTCCAGCATCCGCACAGCCTCGGATTCATTGACGGGCTTACCGAGTATCTCGTCTCCAACCACGACAAGAGTGTCCGCCCCAAGGACCAACGCATCCGGATATTCATCCGCTACGGACGCGGCCTTGCGAATGGCGAGATTCTGAACAATCTCTGCAGGTGTCCACTCCGTCTCTACGTCCTCGGATACCGATGCCGTCATGACGGAGAAAGGCAGGCCAAGGATTTCGAGCAGATGCCGTCTTCGAGGTGATGCCGATGCGAGCAAGAAGGGGATAGTGGTTCGCATGACCCTTGCAGTGACTTGGACTTACGACGTCAATATACTTTCTCGTTGATCATCGGGCCGTGGGCACGAGATCGTCACTGAAATTGACTCCGGTGCCGGATCCCGCTACTTTCAACGCCGTCGTGCCGGACACCTGCGATGGCTGGCGGATGTGCATGGCACGACTTACGACACAGGTTGCTGCGGGTCGCGGACGAGTCGGCATGGACCATGAGCCCGCGCCTTTGATGGCCACACCACTTAAGATGAGACGATCTCTCCACTTCCTGGCGTCGAGCTCAGCGTGCGGGCTCCTCCTCGTACTCCTGTCCTCAGGACTCGGCGGCGGACCGGCGCCGGGCGCGCTTCTCGATCCGTGGAACGGGCTGTATCGGGCGGCACGAACAACAGCCTACGCCGAGCACCAGACGATTCGAATTGCGGATCTCGACGCCCCGGTTTCGGTGTTTCGTGACGCACGAGGTGTTCCGCACATATATGCGTCAAGCGATCGCGATGCCGTGACTGCCCTTGGTTTCGTGACCGCACAGGACCGCCTGTTCCAGATGGACTTTGTGCCGCGCGTCGCATCGGGCCGGCTGTCGGAGGTGCTCGGGTCGGGAGCCCTGCGGACCGATCGATTCATGAGGGGGATCGGCATGGAGTACGGAGCCTCGCGGAACGCACGTCGCATCGCGGCGGCCGGAGGCATCGAAGCGGAACTCGCCGCCTGGTACTGCGCAGGCGTCAACAGCCTTATCGATACACTCGATCGCAGAGATCTTCCACTCGAATTCAGGCTCCTTGACTACGAACCGGAACGCTGCACGCTGGGGCAGATCACCCGCGTACTGCAGTTTATGTCGTACGACTTAACGTTTCGCACAGATGACGCTCAGTATGGATCGCTTCGAGATGATCTCGGAGTTGCAGACTACTCCCAGCTGTTTCCAAAACATGCTACCATCAACGCGCCGATCATTCCAGGGGAACCGGAGTCGTCCGCACCGCTCCGTTCTGTCACTCGCCGTGATTCAGGTCCGCCCGCGCAGGCGGTTGTTGATGAACTGGTGAAAGATCTGGCGGCTTCGAAATCCTTCACTGGATTCGGCTTTGAGCACGGTCGGGGTTCGAACAACTGGGCGGTCGCCGCGTCCCGCTCGACAACGGGAGCACCGATACTTGCCGGGGATATGCATCTTCGGGTCACCCTTCCGGCCATCTGGTATGAAGCGCACCTGGTTACGCCGTCGATGAACGTCTACGGCGTGACGATTCCCGGCGCTCCACTGCCCATCGAAGCATTTAACGACAGGCTCGCCTGGGCCTTCACCAATACGGGCTCAGACCAGATCGATCATGTCGCACTGGAGCTGGATGACTCTGCAACCCGATACGTCGTGGACGGAGCAGCGCAGGATTTCGCGCGGGTGGTTGATACGATTCAGGTGCGCGGTGAAGATGCGGTCGTGGACACGCTGCTGTACGCCGAGTGGGGACCCGTTCGACTGTTCGACGGTGAGGCGATGGCCCTGCGATGGGTCGGGCATGACAGCAGTAGAACGCTTCGTGCGGTCTGGGGCATGATGCATGCCGGTGGCATTGAGGAGTTTGAGGACGCGCTGCGATTCTGGGACAGCCCGATGCAGAACGTTCTTTACGGAGACGTGGACGGCAACATCGCGATTCGATCGACCGGCTACTTGCCGATTCGCCGGGGAGGTGACGGTGCGGGAGTGCTTGACGGAACGAAAAGCGGACCGGTGTGGACGGGAAGAGTGGCATTCGAGGATCTGCCGTACTCACGCAATCCCGCCCAGGGTTTCCTCGCATCCGCGAATCAGGAACCGGCCGGCTCGTGGTATCCGCACTACCTCGGACATGACTGGCGCCGATCGTATCGCGGCATCCGCATTAATGAATTACTGAGTGGCCAGGACCGACACAGTGTTGACGACATCGGACGGTACCAGTCGGACGTTCTGGCTGTGCAGGGACGTGACTTTGCGGCGCTTCTCAGTTCGTATCCCTGTACGGATGAGGCGGCTGAGCGAGCCCGGCAGATGTTGATCTCCTGGGATGCGGAAACCAGTTTGGGCAGTCGCGAGACGCTGCTATTTGACGAGTGGATGAAATCCCTGAAGCGCCTGGCGTGGGACGAGGCCCCGTTCGGTCGTCTCAAGCCATACACGGCGCAACTATACCGACTGTTGGACGGCTCCATTGACGCGAAATGGGCTGATCGCGTCTCCACACCCGAGCGCGAACTCATCAGTGATCTCGTGTGCATGTCTCTGGTCGACGCCGTTGATGCGTACGACGGTTATGAGAGCACGGTATGGGGAGATCAACACTCGATCGTGTTTCAGCATCTCCTGCGGACGGCGAGATTCGAGTCGTTATCGAGAGGGCCATTCTCGTTTCCCGGGTATTCGGAGACGTTGTCGCCCGGCATTGGCCGAACGGTTACGCACAGCGCCAGCTGGCGCGTAGTTGTGGATCTCTCAACGCAGCCGCCAACCGGATACGGTGTATTCCCCGGAGGTCCATCGGGGAATCCGCTGCACGAGTTTTACGACTCACAGATTGATGCGTATCTGCGTTTTAGTCATTTTCGTCTTGAAAACCCGACGGACCCGAGCCATTTTGACGGCCCTGCCTCGATTGCGACCCTGAGACTCAACCCTGCCGCGCATGAAGACTGACCATTCCGCACAAAATCCCGCAGGCGTATTCACAAGCAGGTGGGGCTTGCTGCTCAGTGTGCTCGGGATCGCCGTCGGCACCGGCAACATCTGGCGGTTTCCGCGCATTGCCGCCCAGAACAGTGGAGACGCGGGCGCGGGAGCATTTCTTCTGGCGTGGTTCATCTTCCTGTTCGTCTGGAGTATTCCACTGATCATCGCGGAATACGCACTGGGGCGGAAGGGGCGAATGGGAGTCGTGGGGACCTTCATGAAGACTGCGGGAGACCGGTTTGCGTGGATGGGTGCGTTCGTCGGCCTGGTAGCCACAGCCATCATGTTCTACTACTCCGTCGTCGCAGGCTGGTGCATCTACTACTTCTTTTCCATGATCGTGAATCCGTTACCGGTTACGACGGATTCGGCTCAAGCGATATGGGATGGTTTCCAGTCCGGCGGCTTTCCCGTGATCTTTCACGGGATGGCGATAACGCTGGCCATGCTCGCGGTGTGGAAGGGTGTAAAATCCATCGAGCGTGTCAACAAGGTCCTGATTCCGGCTCTACTTGTGATCGTACTGATTTCGCTCGGGCGGACCGTGACACTCGACGGAGCCGGTGAGGGGATCGCGTTTCTCTTCACGCCCGATTGGTCGACACTGATGCGGCCACGGATCTGGCTGGAGGCATTGACGCAGAATGCATGGGACACCGGCGCCGGGTGGGGGTTGATTCTCACGTACGGCGCATACATGCAGAGCAAACATGGCGTCGTCAAGAATGCCTTCATCACGGGAATCGGCAACAATCTGGTTTCTCTGGCTGCCGCGGTGACGATCTTCGGTACCGTGTTCGCCATTCTTGGCAGTGAGATGTCTCGCCCTGAGGTACTTGAAATCATGAAGTCGAGCGGGCCTGCGTCCACAGGCTTGACGTTTATCTGGATGCCGCAGCTTTTCGCGAAGATGCCTGCCGGAGGACCGCTCGCCATGTTGTTCTTCCTGGGTCTTTCGTTTGCGGCATTCAGTTCCTTGATCTCGATGATCGAGCTCGCTACCCGCGTATTCGTGGATTCCGGTCTCGTTCGACCACGAGCCATTCTGTTTGTTGGTGCGGCAGGCTTCGCCTTTGGGATACCATCCGCAATCAACCTTGACTTCCTGGGGAATCAGGATTTTGTGTGGGGTGTGGCACTGATGATCTCGGGCGCATTCGTGGCTTTCGCGGTGATTCGCTATGGTGCCGCGAAGTTCAGGCACGAAGTCATTGACGGGTTGCCCGGCGACTGGAACGTAACGCGTGGATGGGATGTGCTGATTACTGTTCTGGTGCCGCTTCAGGCAGTCGTATTGCTCGGCTGGTGGCTCTATCAGTCCGCAACAGTGTATGCACCCGACTCATGGTATAATCCATTTGACTACTACAGTGTGATGACGTGTCTGGCGCAGTGGGGCACGGCCATCGTGGTGCTGGTCATGCTCAACAGAATCATGGTTGATCGTGTGAAACGGGCTGATTTGTGAAGTCAGGCATGGCCTGGGAGCCTCAAGTTTCCGTGAGCGTCGCCGATACCACGACGGACATCCGCGAAAGCAATCGGAATTTTCAGGCATTCGCCAAGGGTCTGCCTGCCCCAGCCGGAACACCAAGTGCGCCAATCTCAGTTCGTAGTACTGTGCTGCGCGTCAGCGCTGTTATTTACCATATGCCCTGACCGGGCACTTTCTCAGGCCTCGTCCAGGAGTGACCACGTCGTGGTCGCAGATCTGTCAAAGGACTACGACGGCGATGGCGTCCCCGACCGGATTGGCGACCGTGTTACGCTCGTTGGCCGTGTGAGCCTGGGCAAGATGATGGCTCCGAAGTTCAACAGCGCATACATCCAGGATGCGTCGGGCGGAATACGCCTGGACGATAGACGCTCTCTCGGCGAGATTGTATACGGCGACAGCATTGAGGTGACCGGCCGGGTCGTTCGCGAAGGCCGCAACATCACACTGGATCTGGAGCGGATCGAGGTTCGCGCGACCAACAGGACAATTCTCCCGTCAATCCGTGCCAGGAACGCCGAACCCAATCTCTCCCCGCTGGTCGGGAGTATTGTGACCATTGAGGGGTTTATCGTCAGCAAGGCGGTCGATGCGGACGGATCTTACCTGTTGGTAAACCGCACCGCCGGCCCGATTGTCGTTCGAATCGACAACCGCAGTCCCCGTTCGGTCGCGTGGACAGGACAGCGAGGCGACTACGTTCGGGCTACAGGCGTCATTGATCACTACCGGCACGACGACCCGTTCTCATATCAGTTGTATACGAGGTCGGACTCAGATTTTGAGAAGATCCTCCTTCCACCGCCGTACTACCCGTGGGCAGGAGGCGTCGCCCTTGGCCTCGTGGTGTTCCTGGCAATGTCTCTCCTGAAGCGTGTTCGCGGCTCGATGCGATCGAGGGAAAGACAGTTCCGAGCGATCTTCGAACAGGTCGGTACGCCGATATTGTTCACCGATACAAACCTGAAGGTAATTGATGCCAACAGGGCTGCGTGCAAGCTGCTAAAGCAGACCCGGACGCAGATCCGGTTCAGACGCCTGAAGCAGTTCATCAAAATCGCTGACGACAATACCCTCGCTGACACCGTCGCGCAACTGCGAGTCGGGTCGATCGAATCATTCTCTGCAGGTGTCTGGAGCGAGCACGTAGGCGAGGTCGATGTCGAAGTCGTGCTGACGCGGATACGATTCGGACGAAAGGATTACTATATCGCAACACTTCATGATGTGTCACAGCACATGGAGGCGGTGACGGAATTCAAACAGTTCCATGAGCGACTCCTCAATGCTGTTCCAATGGAGGTCTCGGTCCTGACTCCGTCCGGCAAGTACGTGTATGCGAATGATCACGTCGGATACGGACAGATCTCTCTCGATTGGCTCACGGGCAAGTCCGATCTGGAGTTATGCCGGAAACTGGACATTTCAACCGATATCGCTTTGCGGCGTCGAGCACATCGCAGGCGCGCCGTTTCGGGCGAGGGGGTCATCGGGTTTGAAGAAGAAATCGAGATTCGCGGAGAGGCTCGTCATTTCCTGAGGTCCTACGCTGCTGTTGCTGTCGGGCCTGAAAACGAAGTAGCGGCGGTGGCGTCATACGCCCTCGACATTACGGAACTGAAGAAGAACCGGATGCAACTCGATGAGGCTCAGGGAGAGGTCGACAAAGTCGGCCATCTTAAGGAGGCCTTCCTCGAGAATATCAACCAGGAATTTCGCAAGCCGATCACCGGAATCATCGGATTCGCTGAGATTCTGCAGGGAGAGGTGTCGGACGAGCAACGCGAGTTTGTGGGCTTGATCGAACGGAACGGTCGACGACTCATGAACACGTTGAATGCCGTTCTTGATCTCGCCGGCCTTAGCAACAATGAATTCGATCTGAGCCCGAAAGTGCTCAACATCGTGGAAGAAGTCGGGCAGATCGTTGCCGAGTCACGCGAGACGGCTGAGGAGAAGGGTCTCTTTTTGAAGATCGAGGCTTCCGAAACGGACATACTCACTCGCGCCGATCATGCATGCCTGACTCGTGTCGTGCAGAGCCTGGTCGACAACTCGATCAAGTTCACAGACGCCGGCGGAGTCATCGTGGAGCTCGACGAGGATGACGATAACGTGAACGTCCGGGTACTTGATACGGGCATGGGAATCGACGCGGATCTCGTCCCCGCCAATCTGGACGACCTGGGCTCGGAAGACCTGGATCCGACTCACGCTGCACGCGGTGCGGGAATCGGACTGGGGATCACGAAACGGTTGATCGAACTGATGAACGGGACGATCTCGATGGAGAGCGACAAAGAGGGCAGTATGTTCTCGCTTACGCTTCCCCGGGCCTTCCCGATGATCGGAAAAGACGAAACATCACTCCCCCGACTTCTTCTCGCGGACGACAGCGTCGACGTACACATGATGGTGGGATACGTCCTTCAGGATTACTTCCGCATAGACGTCGCCGAAGATATCGAGACGCTCTACCGCCAGTCACGTCGTTCTCAGTATGACGTAATCCTCGTGGATCTGGGCCTGTCGGGATATCGGGCCGTCGTCGACGTGGTCGAAAAGATCCGCTCCCGCCGGTCGTACAAAGACGTCGCGTTTGTAGCCCTCGAAGAACAGGGGCGTCGGACGGATCGAGACCAGGTTCTTGGAGATGGTTTCAACTACTTCCTCGGGAAACCGTACCGAAAAAGCGAACTCCTCAATCTGCTGAGTCAGGTGATGGCCGATCGGATAGACCTTGAGATTGAGGACGACGATCTGGAAGACCCGCAAGACGACATGGCCGGTTACAGGAAATCTGCCTGATTCGAGTGCGCGGCTGGATTTCGGCTCGATGTTTGATCCCATACTTCCGCGGGGCTCTCTTGCGTGGTCGAAACCCACGGACCCTGCTGCGGTTGTATTTTGCCGCGAGTTACCCCCTTCACGTGGTTCCAGACCCAAGTGGTGATCGTTACATGAAAATCAGGCAATGGACATCCCGGCTGCTGCTTATCGGCTGTTTTGGATTTCCCTACGCGAGTCTCGCCCAGGATGCGGCGATTCCTCTTGGCACGCCCATGCCCGCGCTGGACGTGAAGCTGACATCCGCAGCCGGTGCAACAAGTTCGCTGGGAGCATTGCGGGGGAGCGCGTACACGGCGATCGTGTTCTGGGGTAACAAATGTCCCTGGACAACCAGATATGAAGATCGTATTCAGCTGTTAAGCAGCGAGTTGTCGGGAACAGGTAAAGTACTGCTTCTGGTGAACTCGAACGATGCCGCAGCTTTTCCCGCTGAATCGGCCGCCGCATCGACGGCCTACGCCCGCGAGAACGGCATCACCGTTCCGTACCTGACGGACCCGACATCTGCTCTCGCGAAGGCGTTTGGAGCCTCCAGAGCGCCACAGGCTTTTGTTTTCGACGCGGCCGGCACACTCGTCTACTCCGGGGCGATTGACGACAGTCCGGGCGACCCCGGCAACGTTAAGAAGGAGTATCTCCGTGACGCACTTATGGCGATTTCTGAGTCCAGACCGGTGGCTGTACCGGAGACGAAAGCGTTCGGGTGCATGATTCGAACGGTGCGGTGACCTACGGAACGCACGAAGAAGCACCTGAAGCTGTCGTCAGGGTTGAACGCAGTTTCACCGATACTGGACGCAGCGGCAGCCCGTCGTTCGAGGAACAATTCGCGGCGATTGTCGACTTTCAGCGGCAAAACATCGATCTCTATCGCCGCTATCTCGAACTGCTCGGCGATCAGGCTGGCGAGTCGCCGTACCTGCCCATCGAGTCATTCAGGCGAGGCGAACTCAGCACATTCCCATCCGACCGCGCCGAAGCCATCTTCCACAGCAGTGGGACCACAGGCGCCGAGCGTAGCCAGCACGCTGTTCACAGACTAGGCGTCTACGAGAAGTCGATCCGGACCAATTTTGAGCGTCAATTCGGAGTCGGGCCCTTTACGTTTCTGGCGGATCTTCCAGGCTACACCGACGCCGGCGGCACATCCTCGCTCCTGTACATGGTCAGGTGCCTCATTCGCAGTTATGGCGACGAGGAGAGCGGCAGTTTTGCGGGGCGTCGAGAAGCACTTGAGGGCGCGGTGGCATGGAGCGAACGATACGGAACTCGACTGATTCTCTTCGGAGTGGCGTTCGGCCTGCTTGAATTGATCGAGGCAAAGGCCTTACCGTTGCCTCCGGGTAGCGTCGTAATTGAAACAGGCGGCATGAAGACGCGACGGCAGGAGATTTCTCGAGACGATCTGCATCAGAGACTCGCCGATGGTTTTGGTGTTGATCGCTCCGCCGTTGTCAGCGAATACGGCATGTGCGAGTTACTCAGTCAGTGCTATACGCGCGGCGGTGATGTCTTCTATCCGCCGTCATGGGTTCGCGTCGAAGTCCGTGATCCGGCGAATCCTCTCCGTCGCCAGCCGGAGGGCGTACCCGGTGTGCTGGCGATAATTGATCTGGCGAATATGTACACCATTTCGGCTATACTAACAGAGGATCTCGGCGAACAAGTGGGTGACGGTTTTCGAGTTACGGGTCGACTTACAGGATCTCAATTGCGCGGTTGTAACATGCTGCTCAACGACCTGCACTAGAGGTCGCGGTCTCGGGCTCGATGAACGATGATCCGTTTTCGTGCCGACAACGTTTCGCCATCCCGCCGGCCAGCCATCTGGATTGTTGCTCGGCGGTTGAACGCGGCCAGCCGCATGCCGCCCCGACGGTATCGAGTGAAACCAGTTCTCCGGTATGACTGTCATGGTTCCGCACACGACGAAGGCGCTTCAGTTCGACACGGCCATATCAGGTCGGCTTGTTTCCGCCGTGGCCGTGATACCTTCGAATGCGTCTGCTGGATACGTTCTTGCGCACGGGGCGGGAGCGGGTATGGCAACATGAGTTCATGAGTGACGTGTCGCTGGCGTTCGCCCGCGAAGGCGTCGCGACCCTTCGTTTCAACTTCCCGTACATGGAGGTGGGTCGTCGCGCACCGGATCGGCGACCGATCCTGCTCGACACCGTACGAACGGCAGTTGTACAGGCCAGGACCCTTTTCGGCGACATCCCCGTTTTCGCGGGAGGTAAGTCCATGGGTGGCAGAATGACGTCCCTTGCTCAGTCGGAGTCGCCGATGCCTGGCGTCCGAGGACTCGTATTTCTGGGTTTCCCGCTTCACGCAGCAGGCCGTCCCGGATCCGAACGCGCCGCGCACCTTCTGAAAGTCGACGTACCACTACTGTTCGTTCAGGGAACGCGCGACAGGCTTGCCGACATCGATCTCATGAGAACCCTTGTCGACGAAACGCTTCACGGCGATCGCACGCTGATCGAGATTGATTCGGGAGATCATTCGCTTCGAGTGCCGAAGCGCACGGGACGCACGACGGACGAAGTGCTCGCCGACGTCGCCACGCGTGCAGCCGCCTGGATAGCGTCACGAGTTGAAACAGCTCAGGAGTGAGATCATGAAACTAGTTACAGGCCTCCTCAACGTGTTGATGACGGTTGCATTCCTGCTTTCCGTTGCGGTGCAGTACAACGATCCGGATCCACTCGCATGGATAACGATTTACGGTCTGGCGTCCGCCCTCTGTCTGGCGTTTGCTCTCGGCCGGCTGCGGTGGTGGTACGCCCTGGTTACATCCGTCACGGCACTGCTGTGGGCGGCCTCTCTCTTGCCTGCGTTCTGGGGACTCGTCTCGGCAGCAGAGATCTTCGAGTCCATTGGCATGAAGACTGCGCCGGTAGAACATGCGCGTGAATTCGGGGGCCTCGTCATGGTCGCCGCCTGGATGCTATTCATTGCGTTCTATCAGCGGCATCTCGATTCGGAAGCATCGAGAGTTGACCGGATTGATCAATGAGTCGCCGCGTTGATGGCATCGTAGTCCGTGGACATCGGGTGGCCTCCGGCCTTGCCGCCGATACACCGTACAAAGCGGGAACGATAGAACTGCAGATACCGCACTTTGCTCGTCTCGGCGTGGATCTCTCCGGATACCACCCGGCGACGGTCAATGTCGACATACGGCCGTATCATTTTCGGATCGGCGGCACCGCAACATGTCTCCGCAATGTGCGATGGTGCGATGAGCATCCTCCTGAAACGTTCTCATTTTCACCATGTCGCCTGGTCTATCATGAGACGGAGTACGAGGCCATGATCTATTATCCCCATCCAGAAACGAAGAAAACACACTACCAGAGCGATGAGACGCTGGAAATAGTGGCTCCTCTCATCCCGGGGCTGGAGTATGGATCAAATGTTGCTGTGGTCATCGGGGATGAGGTAACATTAGATTGAGCAGGGATACTGGGACCAACCGTGAGTTCTCTAAAACACCCACATCTGATAGAATTGGCGGGCCACGTGGACGAGATTCGTTCGTTCACGGCCGACCTGAAAGCGCAGCTTCGGCCCGAGCAGCTTCGATGGAAACCCGGTGATGATGAATGGAGCGTCGCCGAATGTCTTGATCACCTCGTCAGCACGGGCTACCTGTATTACCCGAGGCTCGACGAAGCCCTCGACAGCGTCAACTCCGATGGCGATCTTTCTCCCTACGAACCGTCCGTCCTGGCCAAGCTGTTTATCTGGACGATATCTCCCGACGCCGGTATCAAGGTACGTGCCTTCGAACCGTTCGAGCCGAAGCACCCGAAAGAGGATGTCGCAATCCTGGACATGTTGGACGGTCAGCAGAGCGAACTCCTCGAGCTCATTTCTCGTGCCGACACCGTGAATATCAACGGTGGCAAGTTCACAACACCCGGTCTGGTACGTCTGACGATTGGCGAGGGCCTGACCATGGTCGTCCAGCACCAGCGGCGTCACGTACTTCAGATCGAACGACTTCGCGAACATCCGAATTTTCCCGTCGACGGAGCCGCTTGAATGCCTCGTTCGGGGCGCCCGATTAATGCGAGCCACGGGTTCTTCGGTGACCTGTGATGGGCGCAAGATTTACCCCGCGCCGTATGCCGCGACTTCGGCGGTCCAATGTTGCCGAGCGGGCTCGGACCGGTCTCGGCGCCATGCACGGTCGCTGGCAATGATTGTCAGGAATCCCCGTCAGGACGGAGTGCGATAGACACGTCCGGATCCTGTGGGTGGTAAAGGTATATATCCAGCATGGAAACCACAGTCATTTCACTGCTAGGTGAATCCGGCCGCACGCTGTCGACCGAAACAGCGCGTTTGCTTCGCGAATCCGTCAGCCGCACGCCCGAGGACATCCACAAGATCAGAGTCGCGACGAAGCGCCTTCGGGCGTACTGGATCCTCGCCGCGGCGGCTGTCGGAAAACGCGTGGCGAAGGAGCATGCCGGAGACCTTAGAGATGCTGCTCGAACGTTGTCCGGACCTAGAGACGAATTCGTCCGAACCGAAGTGCTCGCTGAGCTGGCAGACGGCGCGAGGAAGAAAGACCGTCGTGCAATATCACTCATACGCGACGAGCTCTTTGGTCCGCTATCGCCAACGGGATTGTGCCCGACCGAGATTGATTCGTTCGGCCTCGAGCAAACGCTACTGCGCGATGCTGGCCGCTGGGAGGCAGCCACCGGGGCTCTTGAAGGCGGGGACGATGAGGGCTTAGTGCGTGAAGGATTTCAGCGGACCTACGCGAGGGCCCGGGATGCCGGCAGCATCGCGCTCGTTCTTGACACAGCGTCGGGATATCATCGATGGCGGCGCTGGGTGAAATACACATACTACCAGTATTCGTGGCTCGCAATGGACGGCGATCGACCCGCGAGCACCGTCGAAAAACGAATCAAGCGACTCGGAAGCTTGCTCGGTCGGCTGCATGACATCCATCAACTTCAGGATGATCTGGATGCCCGCTCGCTACGTACGTCTAGTCCGCGCGCCTTCAGGCGTGCGCGCAACGCGGTGCTATCGCGAGAAATGGAGTTGAAAAAGGAGATCGACGAACTGGCGCCGCGAGTGATAGATCGTGAACCCGGTGCGGTCAGTCACAAACTGATGAAGGCCTTCCGTCAATCGCAGTCGAGAATGTCGGAGCATGCTCGCGGCCTCGAGTACCACTCGCTGTCCAGTCATGAAGGAGACGGCGCGGCGGGAATGGTCAACACCGCTGACTCGACCCGAGAGGCGTGACTTGATCTCACCGGTCGCGTTGTGCCTTCAGATGTTGTCGGGACTCGAAACCCTCCCTTGCTCCAACGAGGTCACTCGGTATCTTGTCGTTGTCATCAAGGCCTGTGTCGGATGAGTGACACGGGCGGATTGGCCGATCGGCACCCTTGAAGGATTTCCAGGCTCGTTATGAATCAAGATGCCAGCCGTCTGACGGTGTTCCAGGGCGACATCACAGCGCAACGGGTGGATGCCATCGTTAATGCCGCGAAGGAGTCCTTGCTTGGCGGGAGTGGCGTCGATGGTGCGATCCACCGCGCAGCAGGTCACGGCCTGCTCGCGGAATGCCGCGGACTTGGTGGATGCCCGACGGGTGAAGCACGGATCACGAAAGCGTACGATCTGCCGGCTCGTTTCGTGATTCACACGGTCGGACCCGTTTGGCGTGGCGGCAAGGAAGACGAGGATTCTCTCCTGGCCAGTTGCTATCGTAGTTCACTTGAGCTTGGCGCGGCGAGCGGAGTGCGGTCGATCGCGTTTCCGGCTATCAGTTGTGGAGTATATCATTTCCCCGTACAGAGGGCCGCGCGCATTGCCGTCCGAGAGGTCCTGAAGTTTCTTGCGGACGATGAGTCGTATCGAGAAGTCCGCCTGATTTGTTTTGATTCGGAAACGTTTGCGGCTTTCGCCGTAGCACGGGAGAAAGCCCTCCGCGCTCCAAGCGACATCGAGACGAATCGCTGAGAACTGCGCTTGAGACGGATCTGCGTGCGCAGAGTGGGAGATCGACCTTGAGTTGTGGATACGAGCCGCTGGCCGCCGATTCCTGAGCCGGGCCGGTTTCTCCGTCGCTGCGGGGCGTCTTGCGTCCAGGTGGCTGGGTCCCGACGACGGCAAGTATCCACGCGGGTTGCCCTCGTCGGCAGCCGGGTCTATGTTTGTTCGGAACGCGACCTGTTAACAGCCAACACATCGAGACGTTTATGCCTCGCCCATTCCACCTTATGCTTGCTCTGGTTCCTCTGCTGGCAGGGATTGGCTGCGCGGAGCCCAGTGTAGAGCGCCGTGTGCTCGTTGACGACGTGCAGACGCAGACCGACGCCCTCCTTATCGGTGTGAGTTCTGCGGGAAGCGAGGTCGTATGGGTAGCAGGAACGGGAGGGACCTTCGGCCGCTCTGTCGATTCGGGTCGGACGTGGACGTTCGGAACGGTTGCCGGCGCGGATTCACTTCAGTTTCGAGACGTACATGCCGTGGATTCTACGACGGCCTACCTGCTGAGCATTGGCCCCGGCAGTCAGTCACGCATCTATCGCACGCAGGATGGCGGTCGGAACTGGGATCTCCAGTGGACGAACTCGGAACCCGACGGTTTTTTTGACTGCTTCGACTTCTGGAGTCCGGAGGCGGGTCTTGCGATGGGCGATGCGGTCAACGGACGGATCATGATGATCCATACGGTCGATGGTAACCGCTGGAGTCCCATCGACTCGACGGCCATTCCGGCCGGGACTGAGGGAGAGGGCGGTTTCGCTGCGAGCGGCACGTGTGTGGTCGCCGCAGGTGACAGCACCGCGTTTATCGGCACCGGATCGACAGGGGGTTCAAAGGTTTATCGGTCAACCGATCGAGGCAGTCGCTGGGACGTCGTCGACGCACCTATCATTTCCGGTGTCGAAGCCTCGGGCATCATGTCGCTCGCGTTCACAGACGAACGCCTGGGCTATGCGGCAGGCGGAGCGCTGTCGATGCCGGACGAACCGGGCGACAACTTCGCCGCAACGCTCGACGGTGGTCGCACCTGGGCATCCAGAGGCAGGCCACAGTTGCCGGCAGTCTACGGGCTCGCCGCAAGCCCCGGCCGCGACCAACCGATCCTGCTCGCAGTCGGGCCCAAAGGGATGGATGTCTCGTTCGATTCCGGGTTCGAATGGACCTCGGTCGACAAACGTAACTACTGGGGCGTGCACTTCGTGGACCCATCCACTGCGATCGTCGTAGGTCCTGCGGGACGGCTCGCGCGCGTCACTGTCGGTCCGCTTCCATAGGGCAATTCGTCATATCGTGGGTCGCCGGGAACCAGAGCGGAGGCACACGCGATAGAAGGCGCCATATCGGTTCATATCCAACTTTTCAGGTTTCCCCGTGACGACGAAGGATCAAGTGTCGACTCCCGAGCAGTACGAATACAAAGCCGAGATGAAGCAACTGCTTCATCTGATCGCACATTCGCTGTATACACATCCGGAAGTGTTTCTCCGCGAGCTCATCTCGAACGCTTCAGACGCGCTGAACAAGGTCAGAATCAGAGCCCTGACGGATCGCGACTTTGAGGGGCGCTCCGAGAGCCATAGGATCGAGATCGTGGCGGACAAAGAGGCCGGTGAGCTGCGTATTAGCGACAACGGCATAGGCATGACCAAGGAGGATCTGGTCGATCGACTTGGCACCGTGGCAAGTTCGGGAACGCTACAGTTTCTGGAGCAGGTGCAGTCTTCCGGTGATACTGTCGATGCGCAATTGATCGGGCAATTTGGCGTCGGGTTCTATGCGGCGTTTATGGTAGCCGACGAAATCGAGGTCGAGACGAGGGCCGCTGGCGATGACAGCGTTGGTTACAAGTGGACCACCACGGGCGAAGGAACGTTCACTGTCGAGGAAATCGAGCGCGATGAGATCGGCACTACCGTTACGCTCCATCTGACGGAAGAGCATGTCGGGTTTGCCGAAGAGTACCGCGTCCGCGAGATCATCAAGAAGTATTCGAACTTTGTCCCGTTTCCGATTTTTGTAGGAGGCGTTCAGGTCAACAAGGTCCAACCGCTGTGGCGCAAGAAGAAGGGTGACATAGCCGAGAAGGAACTTGAGGAATTCTACAAGTTCGTCGCCAACGACTATGCCAGCCCGCTCGGGCACCTTCACCTCGAACTCGAAGGTCGCGTCAATATGCGCGCCCTTCTCTTTGTGCCGTCGTCCGCGCCGCCGGATCTCTTCCGGGACGACCAGCACCGCGGGCTTCATCTGTACTCAAACAACGTGTTCATTCAGGATGACAATCGCGACCTGCTCCCGGACTACTTGAAATTCGTCCGGGGCGTCGTCGATACGGAAGACCTGCCGCTGAACGTCTCACGGGAAGTGACTCAGGCAAGTCCGGCGATGTTGCAGATCAGCGCTGTTTTGACGGGCAAAATTCTCGGTCTGCTGGAGCAGTGGTCCGCGTCGGAGCCGGAAACGTTCGAGAAGTTCACGGAGCAGTTTGGAAGTATGTTCAAGACAGGGGTGGCGTCGGATTCCTCGAACAAGGAGCGAATCGTCGGACTTCTGCGATACGAATCTACACGCACCCTCCCGGGCGAAGCGATTTCGTTGACCGCGTATACCGAACGAATGCATCCCGAGCAGACCGAGATCTATTACGTGCTGGGAGCGAACCGCGAGGTGGCAGACAACTCTCCAAACCTGGAATATTTCAGGTCGAGGGAGATCGAGGTCCTGTTCTTTACCGACCCGGTCGACGTGTTTACCGTGCCACATCTCGGGGAGTTCGGTGGCCACTCGTTCGTCAGCGTCGAGAAGGCCGATATCAAGGTGCCTGATTCGCTGACGGAGGACAAGAAGCTGTCCGACCCGTCCCGCGACAACCTCCTCAAGGAATTGAGACTGCTTTTGACCGGCAAGGTGCAGGACGTGCGCGTATCGCGAAGACTGGTGGATTCCGTCGCGACGCTAGT
The DNA here is from genome assembly GCA_963768565.1 of Rhodothermales bacterium. Lineage (GTDB taxonomy): Bacteria > Bacteroidota > Rhodothermia > Rhodothermales > JABDKH01 > JABDKH01. The sequence continues at coordinate 130,690 of CAVYIO010000022.1, read as the reverse complement.
TGCGGGCGATGCGGGTCTGGATGCGCAGACGGAGCGTGTCCTGCGAATGATCGATCGCGACTACGTTAGCGGGTCTCGGATTCTCGAAATCAACGCGTCGCATGACCTCGTGGTGAGCCTCGCCCGCGTCCTGGAGAAACGTGATATGGAGCGATTCAAGAAGATCGGGATGCAGATATTTGAGGCAACCCTGCTGCTCGATGGTAACCTGGATGCCCCCGCCGAATTCGTCCAGCGCATGACGGATTTCATGGTGGAGGCGACCCGGAAGGATGTTCTCATCACGGGAACGGACACGTCTGAGGAATAATCCGGGAATGGCGAGCCGCCGACTCATCGTAACGAATGGCACTGCTGCCGTCAGCAGAATCCGCGCGTCATCCATTCCTGCCGATCACATCATCGCATGGAGCGATGTCCTGCACGAAGGACCCGTGCGGATGGGTCTGAGTTCAAACCAACTTCGGATTGAGCGCGCACGCTATCTGTCGTCTCGCGGTTTCGGAGAGTATGACAGGATCCTTGCTGAGATGTCCGACCGCGATGACATGTTCGTCCGCGGGCTCACCGAATTCGACGAAGTCGTTCTCTGGTTCGAGCATGATCTCTACGACCAGCTGCAGCTCATCCAGGCGCTTGATCGAATCGCCTCCCGCATTCCGGTTCGAGCCAACGTGTACCTGGTTTGCCGCAGTCAGTTTATTGGCGAGTCTTCAGTCGATGCCCTTCACGCTTCCTTTGAGGGTCGGGTCCACATAGGAACGACGCACCTCCGCGAAGCCGCGCAGGCCTGGGCCGCCTTCCGTGACGTTCGTCCCGTGCGAATGAACGACATCGCGACGGCGGGCTCGTCGAAAGCCCTTCCGTTTCTGGCTGATGCGTTACACCGGCTGCTGGAGGAATTGCCCCATCCGCAGACTGGTCTGTCTCGATCCGAAAGACAGATACTGGAGTCGCTTCGAGTCCGTCCCGCTACACCCCCGGTTCTGTTTCGAATGTGCCAGGATCAGGAGGAAGCAAAGTTCATGGGCGACACCTCGTTCTGGAGGGTGCTGATGCCTTTGCTGGAGTCCAAGCATTCGCTTATCGAACCGAACGCGGCGCGCGACGTGACTACGTCCTGGCAGGAGCGCGAATTCCTGACTTCAGAGTTTCACGTCACCGACGCGGGTCGCGCGGTCGCCGCCGGCCGCTACGAATCTGTTGGATCATCTCTCGATTGATCGCTGGCTCGGAGGAACACATCTGACGAATTCGTCCCACTGGACCTACGGTGACCTTGAGTTGGCCGGACCATGCAGCCGGTCGTTCGACAAAACTTCAGACGAGCCCCTATCTCCAAGTTCAGGTTGAGTCGGAACAAATTGCATCTTTGTGCACAAAAAGAGACCCCTGACGATCTCGGGCGCTGAAGTAGATGCCTGGGCCGCAATACAAGTCAACGGCAGACGGCTATGATCGAGGTCCGAAAACTCACCAAGAAGTACGGCGCCGAGCGCGCCGTCGACGACATAAGCTTCAATGTCGACCAGGGTGAAGTGCTTGGCTTTCTGGGTCCGAACGGGGCGGGGAAGTCCACGACCATGAAGGTCATCACGTGCTTCCTGCCACCGTCGGAAGGCACAGTAATCGTGGACGGTGAAGACGTCCGGCAAGAGGGGCTTCATGTCCGGCGAAAGATCGGCTACCTGCCGGAGAACACGCCCCTTTACCATGACATGACCACGTACGACTACCTCCGCTTTATCGCCGACATGCGGAGCATTCCGTCATCGGAGCAGTCGGGTCGTATGGCTGAGATGGTCGATGTGTGCGGTCTCGAGACCGTGTTGGGAAAGCGAATAGAGGCGCTTTCAAAAGGCTTTCGTCAGCGTGTCGGACTTGCCCAGGCCATGATACATGATCCACCCATTCTGATACTTGACGAGCCGACCTCAGGTCTGGATCCGAACCAGATCGTTGACATCAGGGAGGTGATCAAGACCGTCGGACAGCGGAAGACCGTTATCCTGTCGACCCACATTCTGTCGGAGGTCCAGGCTTCGTGCGATCGTGTGCTGATCATCAACGAAGGAAAGCTCGTTGCCGACGGCACGCCCGACGCTCTGCTGGCGACATTTGCAGGCGGACAGCGCCTTCAATTCGGGATTCATCGACCGTCTACTGATGTTGATGCGAAACTCGCGTCGATAGAGGGGATTCGAATTGCCGATCGGCGGTCACTCGCCGACGGTGAGGTTGTCTGGTCCCTCGCCGCCGACGGAGAGGCGGACTACAGATCCGTATTGTTCGCGCTGGCCGTTTCTGAAGGCTGGGCGCTGACAGAGTTGTATCGTGACAGGGCCAACCTCGAAGACGTGTTCCGCCAGCTCACAACAACCGAAGACGCCGCTTAAGCGCGACCGACATGCACGAGACATGGATCTTGACGAAACGCGAGTTGCGGGCCTACTTCGACAGCCCCGCTGCCTACGTCGTACTCAGCGTGTTCCTGCTTATCACGGGATGGTTCTTTGCGAACTCGCTGTTTCTCGACAACCTCGCTTCGCTGCGCTCGGTGTTTGACATCGTGCCGTTCATCTTTCTCTTCTTCATTCCGGCAATTACCATGTCGACGTTTGCGGAAGAACGACGGTCCGGAACGCTTGAGCTCCTGATGACGCTTCCCGTGAAAGACTGGCAGGTAATCGCAGGTAAGCTGGCGGCCGTCTCGATCCTCCTTGTCCTGGCGATCGGCCTTACGCTTCTGTACGCAGCGACCGTCGCGACGCTCGGCGACATTGATGCAGGCGCCGCGGTGGGCGGTTATATCGGACTCGTCTTGCTGGGCGTCGCGTGTTCGGCAATCGGACTCTTCGCGTCAAGTCTTACGCGGAACCAGATCATCGCATTCATCATCGGCTTCGCAATCATATTCGCTCTCTATCTGGTAGACCGTGTAACCGTCTTCTTCCCGGGATGGCTTTCCGGATTTCTCCAGTATCTCGGCATCGACTTCCATTATCAGAATTTGCTGAGGGGCGTCATAGATACACGTGACATCCTGTACTACGTCTCGGTTACGGCGTTCTTCAGCCTGCTCACAGCCTACAATCTGGCGCGACGGCCGGAATGAACTGTCGTTAGTGCATCGAGCAAACAGCAGACTAACATGAAGCGAGACTGGACGACAAGATCAAGCATCGTGCTCATCGGTGTGATCATCGTCGTGATCAACCTGATCGGACTGACGATATTCGGCCGACTCGACCTGACGGACGACAACGTGTACTCGCTGTCAGACGCGTCGATCAAGCTTGCCCAGGAATTGGACGACCCCGTCACGTTCAAGGCATTCTTCACCGACGATTTGCCTGCACCTTACAGTGCCAATCGTCGATTCCTTAAGGACAAACTGGATGACTACCGTGCCTACGGGGGTAGCAACGTCCAGTACCGTTTTATCGACCCGGGTCAGGACGAGGAAGTGGCGGAAGAAGCGCGTCGGTTTCGTATTCCTCCGGTCCAGATTCAGGTGATAGAGAAGGACAATGTCCAATTGAAGAATGCGTACATGGGCATGTCCATCGAATACGGTGGAGAGCGAGAGGTCATCCCGGTAATCCAGGACCTGTCGACGCTCGAGTACGACATAACGAGTGCCGTTCGCAGACTTACCCGCGACGAACTGCCGACGGTTGGCTTCCTGACCGGTCATGGCGAGCCAAACGTGTTTCAGGATATGCCGGCGTTGCGACAGGGACTGGGACGCAACTATGAGGTTGTAGAGGTCAACGTCGTTGACTCCACGCTCGACCGTGCGCCAGACGCACTGCTGGTCATTGCTCCAACGGACACGCTACCGGATCTGCATTTGCGAGCCATCGATAGCTATGTGATGGAAGGAGGTCGTCTCGGCTTGATGCTTAACACGGTCACTGCCGATTTGCAGGCCGGCCAGGCGACGGCTCAAAGCGTCGGACTCGATCCTGTTCTGAAGGCTTACGGTGTAGGTCTCAAGACCGACCTCGTTACCGATCTGCAGAGCTCGGCGGTGACGGTACAGCAGCAATCGGGTTTCTTTAATATCGCGCGTCAGATCGAGTACCCGTTCTTCCCGATTGCAACCCGATTCAATCCCGACAACTTAATGGTGAGTCGACTGCGTGAGGTAGTATTCTATTTCGTCAGTTCGGTGGATACGACGGCCACGCTTCCGGCCGGTGTGCAGGTGGAACCTCTTGTGTATTCGACGGCTCGAAGCGCGACGCAGGAAGGCTTCTTTTTCATTCAGCCGATGATGGAGGGTCGCCCCGATTACAACGATGGTCCTTTCATTCTGTCGGCGGCCTACACCGGCACGTTTCCGAGCGCGTACGACCCGTCCAGAGAGAGCGTCTCGAGTCGTATTGTGGTGGTCGGGGACGGTGACTTCATAAACGAATCGGTTCTCGGTCGTATTCCGGGCAACATCGAGTTTGGCCTCAACATGGTTGACTGGCTCGTGCAGGAAAGTGATTTACTCACGATTCGTTCGAAGAAGATCGAGCCACGCGCTCTTCGAGAGGTCAGTGAAAGTCTGAGGCCATGGATTAAGTATGCGAATATGCTGGCTCCGGCGCTTTTGATCGTCGTCTTTGGGCTCGTGCGCTGGCGTCGACGTGACGCGCGTCAGTTCGTAATGAGAGATGCAGGAGAGCACTGATCAGGCCGCGCATTCAAGTTAGTCGGGGTCACTGTTTACCGTTACTAATCCAACAGCATGAGAAGAATTGGTTTACTTGTTGGCGCGCTTGTCACCGTGATCGGTGTCGCCTGGCTCGCTGGTGCGTTCGACTCCGACTACACTACTGGCGAGCTGCCGGAATGGACCTTCGATAGGGATCTGGCAGATTGGATGACGCTTACGACGACGTCGGATACCGTCGTTGTGGCGCGCAGCGGCGATCGATGGCGCATGACGGCGCCCGTCGAGTCGGCGGTCGATTCCACGCGCTTGAGACTGTTTTTCGACGAACTGGAAAAGCTTAAGCTTCGCGTCAGTTGTATCGACGAATCCTGAGCGTCAGACGAAGTTCGGTGTGGATTCCTCTGGCTCGGCGATTGTCGTTCATTCGGGTGATGACGAAAGACGGCTCATCGTGGGCAACAGCGGTCCCGACTACGAGACTGTGTACGTGAGGCTTGGTGGCGACGATCGTGTTCTCTCAACTCGCGGCCGGGTGTCGGTTGACGCGACGGCAGACTACTGGCGCGACCGCACGATCATGTCCGTACCGGGAGACGCCGTCACGGGAGTCCGAGTCGAAACAGCGGACGGGAGTTTCGGTGTATCGAGGGGTTCCGGACGTTGGATGCTGGAGGAGGCAGGCGCCTCTGTCGTCGCGGATTCGAGTGCTGTTGCGCGATGGATACGTCGGTTTGCTCCTCTCACCGGATTACGATTCGCAACAGGTGAGGCGTTCGAGAGTGCATCGCCTCTTGCGCGCATCACGTTCGATACCGTTGGCGGTAGCTCGGCAGGCCTCGAGTTGCGCGACAGCGGAAGTGAGTTGCTGGCTCGCCGACCCGGTTCTCCGGACGTGATGACGATTTCAGCCGGGATGCGGGCGTCGTTGTTGCCGGCGGCGACTACGCTCAGCACCGACCGCTAGTCGAGAGCGCAGCGCGTACACGTCAGGATCCAAACCCCTCCTGATAGTCGGCGATGGACGCTGCGACCACTTTCGTCGCGTGGTCTACGCCGTAGACGGACTCGATCGACACGTTCACCGGCGTTCCCGGCACCTGCTTGTACGTCTCGAAGTAATGACGAATCCGTTCGATGAAGACGACCGGAAGGTCGGAGATGTCGCGCGCCTCGTTCCACACTATGTCGCTCTCGAGTACCGCCACGATCTTGTCATCTGCTTCACCGTGGTCGACCATCTGAATACCACCTACGACGCGGGCGTTCACAATAATCTCCGCGCGATCGATCGGCCGCTCGGAGACAACGCAAATGTCGAGTGGATCATGGTCACCACGTGCGGCGGTGGGGGACAGTTCGCAGACGCGGTGTGAGCAGTAGGTCCTCGGGATGAACCCGTACAGCGTCGGCGGCTGAGACGAATTGCGGTTTGGCCGGTCAACCATGAGGTAGCCGGTCGATTTATCAATCTCGTACTTCACCAGGTCAAACGGCGTTATCTCGATATACGCCTGGACGATTCCCGGGGCGCGGTCACCGGTCTTCAGACCATGCCAGGGGTGGGGTCGCCATCGGTAGAACGGGGCAGGGAATTCCATCGAATTCGGACAGTTTGTGACGTGCTGACCAATCCAGAATACGAACGTCGGAGCGGCCAGACCGGTCGGAGCTCTAGAACGGCTTGAACAGTGCGAAGTATGCTGCGGCCAGCACCAGAAACGGCGTCGCGATCAACAGGAACCTTGCAAGCGTCTTGTCGCGGTACGGGACCGCCATGGCTCCCGAAAGGACCAGCCAGATGGCAAGCTTTGGCCACACCCACCCCGGAATTCCTGACATCTGGTCGCCAAGTCTTGCCAGCAGTCCAAATCCCGCCAACAAAATCAGGAACGATCCAATGCCATGGACAATGAGCACGAGCTTGCGAACCGCATTCGCGTTCTTGTCCGAGCTGTTCAGGGCGTGAACGTACACACCCCCGAGCGCGACCAGTACCATCGCGATGCCGAAAATATGCAGGACCTTGTAAAACGCGTAAGGCATAGGGATTCAGGTCAGGTGGGTGAGATATCTGTTCTGGAAACTACGAACCGTGGCACCACAAAGATGTTCGTTCGCCCTGCGGATCAGTTTGATGGCGACAGCAGCCTCTGCGCGGTTCCTGAACTTCCATAGCCCTGTGCGGAGGCCGATTCCAGCAACAGGCCATCGACAAAAAGACGGATCGTAGCCTTACCCTCACGCTCGACGTCAGCGCACGTAGCTGTAATGCGCGCAAGAAACGACTGATCAACCGGGACCTTCACCGAGTCGATCCAGTCAAGAGGCTCCTCCGGCAGTTCCAGATCAACCCCAAGGGAGTCGCGATAAACGATATTGCACGTCCGGTACGTGCCGAACACCTCATAGACCACGGTGGTCTTCGGTATGACCTCATCTCCGTTGTCGTCGACGGTCGGTTCGCTGGAGTCGCAACCAGCGATTGGGCCGACCACGACCAGTAACATCAGAACCAGGTGGAGTGGCTTCATTACGTAATAAGGCAAATCGTTCTGTGGGATTCCAAGCTTACGCGTCATGCCCGGACCAGTCAATTCGGTCGCTCGCGATGCGTATGAAATCGAGATTGATTCGTTCAGAACGGGGTGTGGGCGGTGCTCACGCGAGTGAATGAAATGTACTTGCCAGGAGCTCCCATGAGGCCCGCACGTGATCAAGCGTTGTATTCGATTGGCCAACGCAGAGCCGGAGCACGAATCGGCCATCCACGGAGGTGTGCGTCATGAACATCCTCCCCGTTGAGTTGACCCGCTCCATGGCACGTCGGTTGAGCTCATCTCCTCCGCGATGGCGGAAGCAGATCAGGTTAAGTTGCGGCGTCCCAACAATCTCGAAATCGGAATCGGCAGCGATCCATTCGCGAAGCGCATCGGCGATCGCTACGTGCCGCCGGATATGTTCTCTTAGACCGCGGGCCCCATACGCCCGCAATGTGAACCACAGCTTGAGGGCCCGGAACCTGCGGCCAAGCGGTATCTGCCAGTCGCGATAGTCGATCACAAGTCCCGAATCGGTCGCCGAGTTTCGCAAGTACTCAGGTAGAATCGATAGCGCTTCGAGGAGGTCGTTCCGATCCTTCACGTAGAAGCAGTCGCAATCGAAATTTGTCAACAACCACTTATGCGGATTGAAGCAGTAGCTGTCGGCCAACTCTACCCCGGCATGCACCCATCGGAATTCCGGGCAGACGGCTGCTGATCCCGCCATGGCGCCATCAACGTGAAGCCACAATCCGAACTCCTTGCAGATCGAACCGATTTCCTCCAGAGGATCGAAAGCGAGTGTGGATGTTGTGCCGGCGATCGCGCACACGAAAAATGGTTGACGGCCCGCTTGACGATCCGCCAGAATCTGGTTTCGGAGATCGGTCACGTCCATGGAACGATCTGCATTGCACTTGATCGTCCGAAGATTATCGCGACCAATTCCAGCAATGCCGGCCGCCTTTGATACGGAGGAGTGAGCATCTTCTGATGCATAAGCCGTGAGCACCCCGGTCGAATCGATAGTCTTGCTCGCTCCACGCCGGTGTCGGTCCCTTGCGGCGAGCATGGCGCAAAGCGTGGCACTGGACGCCGAATCCTGGATGACTCCACCACCGCTGCCTGTCGACCGAAAACTCTCGGGTAGGCCCAGGAGATGAATCAACCAGTCCAGCACCTGCGTCTCCAACTCCGTACACGCCGGACTCGTCGACCACGACATCCCCTGCACGCCGAGACCTGCAGAAAGAAGTTCGCCAAGAATGGAGGGGTAGGAGGTATTGGCGGGAAAGTAGCCGTAGAAATTCGGCGATTGCCAGTGTGTTATGCCGGGCATGACGACGCGATCCACGTCGGCAAGAATACGTTCGAACGGTTCGGCCTCTTCAGGTGGCGACCCCGGAAGCAGATCGCGGATCTCTCCGGGCTTTACCTGCGACCTCACAGGATACTTCTCGACCGTGGCGTAGTAGTCGGCTATCCAGTCAACGATCTCTCTGACCGAAGCGACGGAATTCGTCGGCCGTCATTCCGGGGTTGACATCTTGTCGGACGGTGGCGGGGGTATCGTCCCGAGGACCTTTTTGTTCGTGCGGTCTCACTTCCGAATCCACATCTCCAGCCCGGGACCCGCAACATCAAAGCTGTGTTTTCCGCCGCTCGAATTCACCGGGGAGACGTTCGGGACGCCCGCAACATGGTTCACAATCTCGGAGTCCGCCACCTGCGTCCACATGCCCGCGGGCAACTCACCGACGGAAAATGTAGCAGGGGATTCATCTGTGTTGATCAGTACCAGTACCGTCTCATCGACGATGTATCCGAGCAGGTGTTCGTTCGTCGTCGGCAGCCAGTCATAGTATCCATCCGGAGCCTCTGTCCCTCTTCGGAAGACGGCACCGTAACTGCTCTTCCGGAGTGCAATCAACCCCTTCCAATAGTCGATCATCGACTGGTAGTTGTTTGCTACGCCGGCGTCGGTAGAGTTTGCGCCGACGTTGTCCCAGACGAATGTATTCGCGGTACGAAGGTTGTACGTGTCTCGTTTTCCGTGAATGCTTATGGGCCCGCTTTCCGTGCGCTTTACGATTTCCTCCAATGGCGCATGACCTTTGCTGCGCATCATCTCGGTGCCGCCGTGGATGACGACCGGTCCGAGTGACGTAAACAGGAGCGTGGCGGCGATCTTGAAATTCACTTCGTGTACACCGTTGCGCCCGTCCCAATCTGTGACGGCGAACTGATCCGCGAGCGCCCAGTTGTCGTGAATGTCGAGGTAGTTGATGCCACGATTCGGCTGCATCTCCTCGGGGAAACCGTTTGTGAGTCCCAACATCACGCGGTCACGGACGGATGAATCGCCGCCTGCGAATCCGCGGTCGGTCCTCTTGTCGACAGGATTCGAAACAGGGCCCTTGAATGCATTCCGCGCATCGTCCTGGAAGAACGTAATCGGAGCATCCGACTTGTACCACGCCCAGTCCGGATTGGCAGCGACCTGTGGGTCGGACGGAGCGATCCACGGCTCACCATACAGGATGATGTCTTCTGGCAGCTCTTTCTTGAGGCGCAGCAGAGTCTGCTCGTCGATCTGGCCTGCGAGATCAATGCGGAAACCGTCGATGCCAAACTCTCGCACAAAGTGGAGGCACTGGTCGATGATCCACCGCTGAACCATCGGCCGATCCTCGGTCTTGATCTCGTTTCCGAACGGGCCGATGTGCTCCAGATCGTCGTTGGTGCGGAAGTAGTACGACTTGTCGATTCCGTTCAGGTTCAGATTGTAGTTCCTGCCGTCCATGTTCTCGCCCGTGTGGTTCGGGACGATGTCGATGATTACGGCAATGCCTTTCTCATGAAACGCCGCGACGAGGTCGCGAAACTCCTGACGCTGTGCGCCAAAATCGGAATCGCGGCTGCGATATCGCGTTTCGATTGCGAACGCGTGGGTCGTACGATAGCCCCACTGGTAGTTCTCCTCGTTGATGCCCTGCTCCTTCATGTACGCGTCATCCATGAAGGCCCGTCTCCACTCTTCGTTGGGGTAATGGAGGTATTCCTGCACGGGCATCAGGTGAACCACATTGACACCGAGGTCGACCAGGTAATCGAAACCGACTGGCGCCCTGCGACTATTCTTGACTCCGGGCTTAACCATAGCAGGCAGCGTGCCGCTGATGTTGTCGGGCACGTTCAGGCCGTCAGTGAAATCCTGCACGTGGACCTCATACGCAATCACGTCTTCCATAGCTGGGCGGCCGTCGGCGAGAGGGGGCGCCGGCCGCACCTTGCGCCACACTCGGCTCTTCCCAAATGCCTCGACGTTAACGCGCGCATACGGATCGCTGACGTGGCTGCCCGTCGATTCGAAAAACGCATTGCCCGGATCGGTCGGACCGGATAGTCTGAAGTCGTAGTAGACGCCGTGGTGATCTCCCTTTTCAGTAGCCTCCCACACACCGTTCAGGTCGGGGGTCATCTCGACGACTCGCGCCGCCTCCGAGTGCGTCGCAAAGGCATCGAGGTACAGATATAGTCGGACCTGCTGGGCTCGCGGCGCAAACAGGCGGAACGTCGTTTCGCTCCCATCGGACGCTATCTCCGCGCCGAGCGGCTTCGACGAATACAGCGTCCGGAACCATGGGTCTCGCCTGCAGAGCGCCCGGAGCCCGGAATCGACGGACTCGACGTAGTAGACTCGCCTGATGTCCAGATCGACTGCAGGAACGAGTAGTGATTCGGTCGCGGTGTTCGGAATGACGGCTTCAATCGGAATCTCAACGCCGGCGCCGTTCACAAGTCGATAATCCTCGATGTCCAGAGAGCGTGGGGCGTCTACACCTGACAATCTCAGCCAGATGGCGCGCGGACCTCTTAGCTCCGCGAACAAGCGGCCGGCCCCGTCGAAGATCAGATTACCACCAGCCTCATTCATGGCTTCCGACGGCGGCGCCAGCCAGTCCCCGGCATTAATTCGGTACTTGAATGGTACACCGGGGCCGAGATTGTCGAGCCGATTCCCGTCGATTCTAAGAGTCCAGAGGCCGGAGCCGGAGGCGTTTCGCCGCAGCTGCCATTCGGAGGCTCCCATGTCATCGCTCCACGCTCTGAACGCACCGGTCACGACTACGCGCGTGGGTGGTGCGATTCCATACACGGCCTCGTCAAATACGAATGTGGCGTGGTCAGATCCTACGGCAAAGCCCTGAAGCCTTTCGTTCGCGCTGAAATCCTGTCCCACCGAGACAACGGAGGATATCGCGATGATCGATAGTGATGCGATGAAGTTGGTCATGAGATCTATTGATCTGGTCATACCTGGGAAAGCGAGTCGTGGGAAAGCGACCCGGGTGCCCAAATGTAGCAAATTCGTGGAGTCAACTCCCTAATCTGCGGTCGGTCAACAAACCCGGATGTTGTTTTTCGACTCAAATCCTGCTATTGTATCACGATTACCAAAACAGGGGTTGCCAGGATGGCTCTTCAATCACAGACCGCATCGACGAGTGGGCGGAGCGTGGCGCAGCTGGAGGACGAGGTCAGTCGTTTGCAGTCGGCCGTTCAAGAGCTTGCCGTCCTCAATGATATTGCTGTGTCCGCGAGCAAAGCGTCCGATGTGGCCGACGTGCTCGAGGTAATTATCAACAAGTCGATCAAGGCCATTCGGGCCGAGCAGGGCTCGATCATGCTTGTCACGGAGCAGCAGGACGCCCCCCTCAAGACGCTGATCCGGCAGGAAGACCGGACGACCGGCGCTGTGCCCTACAAAGTCGGAATCAACATTACGGGCTGGGTGCTGCAGAACCAGCAATTGCTTGTTGTGGACGATCTCGCGACCGATTCTCGCTTTCCCGGCATAGGCTCGTCCACCGGTGACATCAAGTCAGTTATGGCCGTCCCGATTCGTCACCGGGCGAAAATGATCGGCATCTTGCTTGCCGTCAACAAGAAGTCGGGGGAAGGATTTTCGGAAGGCGATCAGAGGCTACTCGGCATCATTTCGTCGCAGTCGGGCCAGTTGATCCAGAATATGCAGTTGCAGGAGGAATCTCGCCAGAGGGCGCGCATGGAGCAGGAGCTCTCCCTGGCGCGGAATATCCAGACCGGGCTTCTTCCGACGGATGAGCCTGTGCGCGACACGATGGCGGTAGCCAGCTACTTTGAAGCTGCCGACGAGGTTAGTGGAGACTACTACGACTATTTTGAGCTTCCCGAGTCGAAGCTGGGTGCGATCATGGCGGATGTCTCCGGACACGGTGCATCGTCTGCGCTTGTGATGACGATGCTAAAGGGCATTCTTCAGGCGACGATACTCCGCTACGAATCGCCGGCACAGGTTGTCACGGAGCTCAACGTGATTCTTTGTCGATTGCTGCCAGCCGAGATGTTCGTCACGATGGTATTCCTTGAGTTCGATGCCTCTGCTCGCACACTCCGCTATGCCAATGCGGGACACAATCCCCTGATCTGGTTCAGGGCCTCGAAGGGCGAAACCATCGAGGAGCATCAGCCCGGCCCTGCAGTCGGCATTCTCGGCTCGGCCAACTACAAGATCAAAGAGCTTGAAATGGAGCCCGATGACGTAATCGTAACATACACCGATGGACTGACCGAGGCCTTCAACGCGGAACGCGAGATGTTTGGAGATGAGCGACTGGTGCAGGCCGTAGATGCCTGCAAGGGCGACAGTGCGGAAGGAATCGTAAAGGGCATCATGGAACGTCTGAATGCGTTCACAAAGGACTATGCCCAATCGGATGACATTGCCATCATAGCCATCAAGGTCAACGGGTAAGTACCATGAGTCGGGAATTCAAGCGAAGCTTTGAGGCACTTGACGAGGTCTTTGCCTTCGCTGACCAGTTCTTCGACGAGCATAAGGTCGGGGGCAAGACCGCCTTCGCGCTGAAGCTTGCCATCGAAGAGGTGTTCACGAACTTCGTGAAGTATAACCCTGATAGCCCCCAGCTTGTGACCATCGAGCTCGAAGAGACGGACGGGGATGTTGTGGTAACGCTTATTGACCCGGATACCAATCCATTCGATATCACGGAATACGACCTTGCTGACACGACGTCGGCATTGGAAGACCGCACACCGGGCGGACTCGGAATCTATCTGGTCCGCAAAATGGTGGACGACGTTCAATTTGAACACGCCGACCGGCAGAGCACGATCATCTTAATTAAAACCGTTGGCAACTAGCATGTTGGATATTCAGTTTCGAGGGGATGACCTCCTTACCCTGGCGGGCCGATTCGATGCCTCTCAGGTGGAACATGCGATGGAGGTGTTCAACACTATTGAGGCTTCTTGCCGCGTCGACTTCGGCGAGCTCGACTACATTTCGAGCGCCGGCCTGGGCGTACTGCTCAAGGCGCAGAAGCGTCTCGGCGAGTCGGGCCAGAGCCTGACGCTCGCCAATATGAATAACCATATCAAAGACGTGTTCGTGTATGCCGGCTTCGATGCGGTATTCACCATAGACTAGACTACAGGCTGTAGAGTCTTGTTGGATGGTTCGCCAAACGGCTACCAACTTTTTCGCGCATGATCTGTAATTCGACCAAGAAGGCGCACTGATGTCTGAGTTAAGTGACCAGGCTATCGTGCGCAAAGTGCTTGCCGGCGAGACGGCGGCCTTTACGTTCCTTGTAGATCGGTACGAGCGTGTGGTGTTTAACGCCGCATATCGTATTACGAGCGATCGGCAGGACGCGGAGGACGTCACTCAGACGGTGTTCATGAAAGTGTTTGAGAACTTGCGCGTTTACAATTCGAGATATCGATTCTACAGCTGGATGTACCGTATTGCGGTGAACGAGGCCCTGAATCATCAGGCGCGGAGTCGCAATCGGACGTCGGTTGATATTGAGGAGACTCGAGAGCCGGGCGAAGTGGATCAGAGTCTGGAGTCGAAAGAGCTGGAAGAGCAGGTGCAGGAAGCCATTTTCGCTCTGGAGCCCGGAGATCGTGCGCTGGTTGTACTCAAGCATTTTCAGGGATTCTCGTATGACGAAATCTCGTTCATTCTCGATTTGCCCGTCCGCAAAGTGAAGTCGAGACTGTATACGGCCCGGCAGCGCTTGAAAGAGCAACTGATTAATACCAGAGTGGCCGGCACATGAAAGATTCGGACTTTATCGATCTCGCCAACAAGGTGATCGATGGTTTTGGCACGGAGAACGACATCGAAGCTCTTGATGCCGTAATGCACGATTCCACGCACCGACGCCTGGAGTACGAGCAGCTTTCGACCGTGGCGAGCATACTGGACGCAGTCCGGCCTGTCGAGCCACCGGCTGGTTTGCGAAATCGAATCCTGGCTTCGCTGCCGCTCACGGAAAAAGTTAGCCCGGAGTCCAGGGTTGCGAGTACGTGGCGTTCCGTGGTCGATGCGATAAGTGCCAGGCCCCAGGCATCGCTGGCCTACGCCGTGATAGGAGGCCTCGTAATCGGCATTGCTGGTTTCGGCGCATTCAGCGGATCTCTGGGCACCGACAACTCAAACGTTTTCGGGACGCTGTCCGCATATCGCTCCGCGGACGGATTTGCTCGCATTGACGAGGCCAGGGTGAGCGATGCGGGGCTGAATGCCACTCTTGTGTTGGTCTCATCTGAAGACGCGTTTCGCGTCGAGATCGAGCTGACAACGGACGCTCCCGTCGATGTCGAGCTCGCAGTCAGTCCGACCGCGCGGACCTGGGCCGGAATTCTGCGCGCAGACGGCTCGTCAGGGCTCGATGCATCCCTTGGTGAGGGGTCGATCAAGCTTCGGGGGCTCGAAAGCGGTCGCTATGCGTTTGTAGGAAGTCTTCCAGCCGATTCCGAGCCTGAGGGCCGGATTGACGTTGCTTTTCGGCGCCAGGACGGGTCTGTAAAGACAGGATCGGTGGAATTTCACTGATCGGTGAAACCTGGCCAACCTTTCCGGCAGCAACCGGTAATTGGACAAAGTTCGCGACCACATTCGCGAGTGCAGAAACTCAACAAGAAACTTAGGATCTCAAGCAAAGAGGGAAATCAATCATGAAATCGAAGAAAACGTTTTTGATCGCCGGTACCGTTGTCGTCGCGATTTTGGCAGTGGCCGTTGCCATACTGGGCATTCCGCCGAATATGGACGACGTAGTCGGCACCATGAAAGGAATTAAGGGTGTCCAGCAGGCTGAGAGAGCTGTTGTGAGCCAGGACCAGGAATTCATCGCACCGGATTATCGCACGATCGAGGCGCTGGCCGCTCGCAACGAGACCATCAAGACAGTCGTCGATTCTGACGCGTTCCAGGAGATGGTGAAAGCAGATGCGACGTACGACAGCATGATTGACTACATCAAGCAGGAAGTTGGTGACGACGTGGTCACCGATGCTATGTCCCAGCTGGAGTCGGACGGGCTTCTGATGTTCAAGGCCGATGGCAAGATGATGTACAAGACGGACGCCAGGACTGACGCACGAATGGACGCCCGGACTGACGCACGAATGGACGCCCGGATTGATGCGAAGACCGATGCACGCATGGATGCGAAGACGGACGCCCGCATGGATGCGAAGACGGACGCAAAGACCGACGCCCGCTTTGATGCAAAGACGGACGCGAAGACCGATGCCCGCTTTGACGCAAAGACGGACGCCAAGACCGACGCCCGCATTGATGCGAAGACCGACGCCCGGATTGATGCAAAGACCGACGCCCGGATTGATGCAAAGACCGACGCCCGGATTGATGCAAAGACCGACGCCCGGATTGATGCAAAGACCGACGCCCGGATTGATGCAAAGACCGACGCCCGGATTGATGCAAAGACCGACGCCCGGATTGATGCAAAGACCGACGCCCGCGTTGATGCAAAGACCGACGCCCGCGTTGATGCCAAGACCGACGCCCGCGTTGATGCCAAGACAGATGCAAAGATCGACTCCTAGTCCATCCGCAGGACCGTCAGTCGGATCCTGCCTGGGTTAGAGGGATCCCGGGTTTCTGAGTCACGGTGCTGGTCCAGTTGTTGGGCCAGCACCGTTTCTTTATTATGCCTCGCGCGCGTCTCTTGAGGGCGTCCTCGTCATTTGAGCACGCCAAAGACTTTCCCATCCTGGATACTCGAAAAGTATGACTCGCCGACGGTCTGGTTCTGCACTTGCCATTTTGTTCGTGTTACTTGGAATCTGTGCCGCTCCGACGCAGAGCCAGCTGGTGTACGAGACGCCGGATCTCAGGCTGATCTACCGGCCATGGCAGTCGTATCTCGTTCCGCACGTCGTCGGCAGCTTTGAGAGTTCGATGGATTTCCACAAAAGGCTGTTTCAGTGGGATCCTTCTGAGAAGACTTCCCTGAGACTGGTAGACTGGTGGCACTCGGGAAACGCATTTGCAGGCACCGAGCCGCGTAATCGAATTTATCTCGGATTGTCACCCACGTCGCGGGCGATGGAAACCCTGCCGGAGAGAGAGCGAATCGCGTCTTCGCTAAACCACGAGGTGGTTCACCTGGCGACGACGGATAAGGCCTCCAGGACAGACCGGTTCTTTAGAGGGCTCTTCGGGGGCAAGGTGGCCC
This sequence comes from Rhodothermales bacterium, assembly GCA_963768565.1. Lineage (GTDB taxonomy): Bacteria > Bacteroidota > Rhodothermia > Rhodothermales > JABDKH01 > JABDKH01. The sequence continues at coordinate 113,921 of CAVYIO010000022.1, read as the reverse complement.
TGTCGTCGCAAGACCCCGTCACATTGATATACGGACATCTGACCACGCCTCGCTACAGCACGCCCCGTTGGTATCGGGAGGGGATCGCTACCTACGTGGAGACATGGATGGGTGGAGGATACGGCCGGGCGCTAGGTCCGTACGACGAGATGGTTTTCAGATCCAAGGTCCTTGACGACGAGAGGCTGTTCGATTTCGTTGGCCTGGAATCCGAGGGGACGTCGGTCGGCGTGGATGCTGGTGCCAATTCATACCTGTACGGAACCCGGTTCGTGAGTTATCTGGGCTATGTGCATGGGCATGAGAAGTTGTTGCAGTGGTTCGACCGGTCGGATGGATCGAGAAGGACCTATCTCGGGCAGTTCAAGAAAGTCTATGGCCAAAGTCTTGACCACGCCTGGGGAGAGTGGCTGGATTGGGAGCGGAAATGGCAGACCGACAACCTCGCGAAGATTCGCCAGCAGCCTCTTTCACCCTACCGCATCGTCACGAACCGCGCGCTCGGACGGGTGTCGCGCTCATATCTCGATGATGACGGGCGGACGCTCTATGTGGCCGTTAGTTTTCCGGGGCAGGTCCCTCAAATATCAACGATTGACATAGTCGACGGGACAGTGCGGCGGGTGACCGAGCTCATCGGAGCCGCAGGAATGAATGTAGCTGCGCTCGCCATAGACCGGTCGACAAAGACGCTATTCTACACGTCGAACAACGGAGATTGGCCACACCTCAAGTCGCTTGACATCCGATCCGGTAAAGAGCGAATGCTCATCAGGAACTCACGTATCGGTGACCTGGCCTTCAGTCAGGCTGACACGTCTCTCTGGGGAGTCCGGCACTCGAATGGCATTTCGACGCTCGTCCGCATCCGGCCGCCATACACGAGTTGGAATGAGGTGCATGCATTGCCGTTCGGACAGGACATCTACGACCTCGATATATCGCCGGACGGGAAGAGCCTGGTCGGCTCAATGATCGATTTCAGTGGGAAGCAGTATCTCATTCGTCTTGAAACTGCGAGTCTGCTCGAAGGCAGGTTCGATGTCGAAAGGCTGTTCGAGTTCGGTAACTGGGAACCGCAGAACTTTACGTTCTCGTCCGACGCCCGCTATCTGTTCGGCTCGTCATACTATTCCGGGCGTATCGAACATATTCCGCTTCAACCTTGAGACAGAAGAGATGGAGCCCCTCAGCAATGCCGAGACCGGATTCTTCCGCCCGGTTCCTGCCGGGCCGGATTCATTAGTCGCATTCCGCTACTCCGGGAGAGGCTTTGTGCCGGTGATGATCCCCAACCAGGTGCCGGAATTTGTGAGTGCCGTCTCTTTGCTCGGGAATGAGATTGTCAGATCCAGTGATGAGGTAACGAGCTGGACGCTCGGGCCTTCCGACAACCCGGATATGGAGACGATCGAGTCAAACACCACGGAATACGCTCCTATTCCAAATCTTGCGCTGGACTCGTTCTACCCCATCGTTCAGGGTTATGAAGACATCTCGGGGGCAAGTGCTGCGGCCGTAGGTCTCGCCGCCAATGTCTCCGATCAGACCGGGAGGATTCGAATAAAGGCGGCCGCCACCTATGCACCGTCCACGAGCCTTGACACGTCGGAAAGATTTCACGCCTCTGTTGATGCTAGCATCCGTAACTGGACCGTGAGCACGGCCCTTAACCGCGCCGACTTCTACGACTTGTTCGGCCCGACGAAATCGAGCCGGAAGGGCTATAACGCCCGGATTTCCTACAGTGGAAATCTTATCTACGACGACCCGAAGACACTCGACTATGGCGTGACGCTGGATGCATGGACCGGGCTGGCGACGGTACCCGAGTTTCAGAGCGTGTCGACGTCTTTCACGAAGCTGCTGTCGGCCTCCGGGAGCCTCAAATATGATTTTCGTCGAAAGTCAATCGGAGCCGTCGAGGAGGAGGTTGGTACCAGCGCGGCTGTGGCCGTGAGATCCAACTACGTAGGTGACAAACTCTTTCCCCGAGCGTTCGGAGAACTCGCTTACGGTTTTCTCCTGCCCATCAACCATTCGTCCGTCTGGTTCAGAGGCGTAGTCGGAACGTCTCTTCGTCGAGATCGCGATCAGCCATTTTCAAACTTCTATTTTGGCGGGTTCGGTAACAACTGGGTGGACCATCAGGCGATCAAGAGGTACCGAAATTACTATGCCTTTCCGGGGGCAGACATCAACACGATTTCGGGTACAAATTTCGCAAAAGTCCAGGCCGAGTGGGTACTCCCGCCGTTGCGATTCAGAAGAGCAGGCCTTCCGAATCTGTACCTCCGATATGCCAGTCTCTCCATCTTCGGCGGCGGTCTGATCACCGAATTCGACGGCAAGTTTTCTGATCTGAGACGAAAACTAATAGATGCCGGCGGCCAGCTCGACTTCCGATTCGTTTCTCTGTCCAGAATGGATTCCACCGTATCCTTCGGATACGCCATCGTCTTCGAAAACGGACGAAAGGTCGGAGAAGAATGGATGGTCTCGCTGAAGATTATGTGATGCCGCTGTTCGTCTGGATCGACTTCATTTGTGAGCACTCGAAATGACAATCGGCGCGCCTCTTGGCCTTCTTCCGGTGCTCGCGTTCCTGATCGTGTTGCGGGCTCTCGACAGCTACAAACTCGTGGCCCTTTCGCGGCTTGCGGGGGCGCTGTTGTTTGGCGGACTCGTGGCTGGCGCGGCATACATTGTGAACTCGGCCTTTGTCGACATGGGGCTAAGCGACGGTTCACTTGTCAAGTATGTAGGGCCTGCGGTGGAGGAGGTTGGAAAGGCCTTCATGGTTGCCGTGCTGCTTCGACTCAACAAATTCGGATTCCTGGTTGATGCACTTATTTACGGCTTCGCGATCGGTGCAGGATTCGCCGTCGTGGAAAACGCCTACTACCTGCAGGTTCTCGAAACGTCGTCCGTCTTCACATGGATCGTCAGAGGTTTCGGGACTTCGATTATGCACGGTGGCACGACGGCCATCTTTGCAGTCATCAGCAAGACGATGGTGGACGGCTCGGATCGGCCATTTTTGCTTTCTCTCGTGCCGGGCCTTGTCGTTGCGTTTGTGATCCACTCCCTGTTCAATCACCTGGGAGCACAGGCCCTGGTCGTCACTGCGGCTCAGTTGGTACTTCTTCCGCCCCTGATGCTATTTGCCTTCACGAAGAGCGAGAACTACACGCGTGAATGGCTGGGTGTCGGCTTCGATACGGATCAGGAATTGCTCGAGCTCATCAAGACAGGAAATATCTCCGACACCCGCGTCGGGCGGTACCTCCAGTCTCTGCGTGAGCATTTCTCAGGCGAGATCATCGCCGACATGTTGTGCTGGCTGCGCATACAGGTCGAGCTTTCGATCAAGGTGAAGGGCGTCATGCTGCTCCGCGAGGCCGGCTTCAAGCCGCCAGCGGATGCCGCTACCAGAGCAAAGTTGGACGAGCTGTCCTATCTGGAGGGTAGTATCGGAAAGACCGGACTCGTCGCCATTTCACCTATCGTGATGGCCAATAAACGGGATATCTGGCAGATGCAATTACTTGACGGCAACTAGTATATTTTGCGTATTATCAGCTTAATTAGCACTGATCTGGCCCAAGGAGAGTCGAAATGAAATTCAAGACGAGCGATCACTATTACGCCACCGTGATGGAGATGAAGGGGAAGTTCCTCGGAAGCGTTGACGGCGATGCGTTCAGGGACGCGATCCAAACGCTCAAAGAACAGGGAAAGACGAAGCTGGTCGTTGATCTGTCAGGAACTGACATGATCGACTCCACCGGAATAGGCGCGCTAATCGGTGCACTTACATCCATGCGGAACGCCGGCGGAGACGTCCGAATCGCCTGTCTCAAGAAGCGCATCAAGAACCTGTTCCTCATGACACGTCTGCTTGGTCCGGTCTTCGACGACTACGATACGGTCGAAGAAGCCGTCGCCAGCTATAAGGAAAGCACTGAGCCCGCCTAGGCAACTCCCCAGGCGACGTCGTTGCGTGAGCCACTGGTCGGTTCGGCCCAAAATCCGTCGCTATCCGCTCTGCCGGTCGATTTCGCGGTCGGCGTGTCGGCTGATGGCCGGGTCCCTTCCCGATGCATGACCGCCGGGAATACCGTGGAACATGGGTCGGCAGAGTCGACGGAATACGTCGTTGCGCTTCCGGCGTGACTCCATCTCCCCGCTGTTTTGCCGGTACCTGGTGAGTTGTGAACAAGTCTGAAGGCACGATGCGACCGGGTGACACGATATCCCACTACAGAATTCTCGAGCGTCTCGGTGCGGGAGGGATGGGTGTGGTCTACACCGCCGAAGACCTGTCGCTGGGTCGGAAGGTTGTTCTCAAGTTCCTGCCTCAACATCTGACCGCGAATAGCGAGGCCATCAGGCGCTTCAAGCAGGAAGCGAGCACGGCCTCGGCCCTGGAGCACCCCAACATCTGTACGATCTATGAGATTGGTGGGGCTGATCCCGGTAACGTGGATCAGAAAGACGTCACAGCAGGCGATAGTGGCGATCAGATCTTCATCGCCATGGCCTACTACGACGGCACGACGCTGCGAGAGGTGATGGACGACGGGAGTGAGAGTGGGCAGCCTCTTGAATTCGCCCGAGCGATCGATATCGCTCGCCAGGTCGCGGTCGGGCTGGGCGCTGCACACAGCAAGGGAATTGTACATCGTGACGTAAAACCTGAAAACATCGTCGTAACGGACTCGGGCCGAGTAGTTTTACTGGATTTTGGCATCGCGAAGTTGGCCGGCGGAACACAGTTCACAGCCGACGGGGCTACGCTTGGCACGGTCGCTTACATGGCTCCTGAGCAGGCGCGAGGCAACGAACGTCGATGGCCGCACCGACATGTGGGCCACCGGCGTCGTGCTGTTTGAGATGCTGGCAGGTGTTCGACCGTTCAAGGGGGACTATGACCAGGCCGTGCTCTACTCGATCCTGAACGAGGAACCCGCGGATCTGGATAAATTGGATGAGCGCATTCGCCCGGCTGTCGAGCGGGCCCTCTCGAAGGATGTCGGACGACCGGTTTGCGACCATGGCCGACTTCGCAGACGCTCTCGATCTGGCGTTACCGCGTACGAAATCAGCGGAGCCGGCCGACCTGGCGGGGCGATGGCGGCCCCGCACGATTATCACGGCCGCGGCGATCCTTGCATTCGTGGCAGCCGCTGTCGTCTGGTTTTCGTACGGGCCGGGGCGGCAAGCCGGGTCCGTTGAAGGTCCGGCCATCGGTGTTTCGAACGCTTCCTTCCATCAGGTGACAACGGCAGCGGAGCTCGAACAATTTCCCGCATTGTCGCCAGATGGCGACCGGATTGTACTGAGCCGCGAAGTCGACGGATACAGACGACTGTTTCTGCACGACCGCAATTCCGGATCGGAGGTGCAGCTGACGGATGAGGCTCGAGACGACATTCAGGCGGTATGGTCCACTGACGGAAAGTCGATCGTTTTCGTGAGGGCTAACGGTGCATCGGGAAAGATCGAGCCCGGCGATATTTATGGAACGTACTTTGGCGGTGACATCTGGAAACTGGATCTGGAAACTCGACGAGTGAGGCGCCTGATTGAGGAGGCCTTCAACCCCGCGTTCTCGCCAGACGGAGAAACGCTGGCATTCGATGCATCGTGGTCCGGTACTTCGCAGCGCTTGTGGATTGCAGACAACGAGGGGCGCAATGCTCAGCAGATCTCCACTGATGCTTCGGAGGAGACGGACCATGTTCGTCCCCGATGGTCTCCCGACGGGCGCTTTCTGGTGTTTCAGACCCAGCGGCGAACGAAACTGGATATTCAGTTGCTGGACCTGGCATCTCGCAAGATCAGCAGCGTCACCGACGACGCGCACCAGAACGTGAATCCCGTCTTCGCAGGTGGGCCCCGCGGCATCGCGTTTTCTTCGGATCGCGGCGGCGGGATGAACATCTGGTACGTCCGGGTCAACAACGACGGAGCGGTTGCTGCGGCTCCGCGGCAGATATCCACTGGAGCCGGCAGTGATGTCGAGTTGTCGTCGTCGCCCGACGGCGCCAGACTCGTCTACTCGGTGCTTGGCATTAATGCCGATCTCTGGAGGCTGCCTATGGATCCGATCGCCGGTGTAGCGACCGGTCAACCCGAGGCAGTTGTTTCGTCGACCAGAGAAGACAGTCGTGGGTCCTGGTCGCACGATGACGCCACGATTGCTTTCAACTCGGATCGCACCGGGGATATGAACGTCTGGCTCTATTCGATCGCAGATGGCTCGACGCGGCAGTTGACGCAGGGCCCCGGAGGCGACTATCAACCGTTCTGGTCGCCGAACGATTCGGCGATTGTATTCTTTTCCGCCAGGAGCGGCAGCCCCGATATCTGGAAGGTTGATGTTGCCACGGCTGCACTGTCGCAGCTCACTGGCGAAGAGAGCGTTGACATCAACCCATCCTACTCGCCGGACGGAGCACACATTGCATACCTGTCTGATCTGGGTGGCAGACGGGAAGTCTGGGTTATGAACGCCGACGGAAGCGATCAGCGCCCGCTGACGACAACGGGCGCCGGAGGTCACTTCTTGCGCTGGATGCCCGACGGCGACCGGATCGTGTTTGCAGCAGAGGGACTGGCGAAGACCGTTGCTATCGATGGATCCGAGCCGGAAACGCTGGTCGACGTCCACGGCGGAGCCCACATGTCCTTCTCGCCGGATTTCGCGTTGATCGCGGATATAAGTGGCCACAAAGTCGTGTGGATCACTCCCGTGGATGGACGTGCACCGTACGTGGGCTATGCGTCGGAAGATCTGGAGATTCGCATTGACTATCCCGTCTGGTCGAACGACGGGCGATGGTTGCTCTTCGATCGAGTCAAGCCGCGCGGAGGAGACATCTGGATGGTTGATCTCGTTCCGGCTGATTCATAGCCTCGCCTCAGGGCCTTCTCGCCGGGACTGCAGCGGTTCGTCTGCGGTCGCCTCAGCGCTCGGAATTTCCGGGTGGAAGAAACAACGTCGAAGATTCCAGTGCCTTGGCTCCATCCACGAACAGCTGAAGGTGCGGGAAGGGAATCTCGATATCGGCCTGACGTAGCGCGGCACGAATTTTCTCGGTGTATTCGACTCGGATCTGATTCTCCAACCTTGCGTCCTCGAGAAAGACACGGAGCTGCATGTCCACACTCGACTCATTGAGCGACGTTACAACGACGGCCGGTGGAAACGCAGAATGAAGGCGCTCGTCGCCCTCGGTGAGCGGCAGAACGACCTTTCGTGCCTCCTCCGGGTACTCCTTGTAGGCAACGCCAAATTCGATGTCCACTCGAACTGCTCCCATCATCGTGTAATTGATCACTTTCTGATTGACCATGTGGATGTTGGGAAGGACCATGATTTGACGCTTCACCGTTCTGACTCTGGTGGAGCGTAGCGTAAGGTCCTCGACGACGCCATAGGTCCCGTCCACCTCGATAACGTCACCGATCGCGAAGGGTTTGTCGAGAAGGATCGTGACACCCGATATGAAATTCTCAAGGGTATCTTTCGCGGCAAAACCGATCGCGACACCCGCGATGCTCAGACCCGCCAGCAGGGCGGTTATGTTCACGCCAAACTGGGCGAGAACCATTACTGCAATTAGCACAAACGCAAAGATGCGATAGGTCTTCTTCAACAGCGACTGCACTCCCTGGTCTACACGCTTTCCCCGCTTCAGAAGGCGATCCAGCAGGGCACCGACAAACCGGTACGTGAGATAGAGAAGCAGGAATACCAGGATCGCACCGATGATTTCCGGAACCAGCCCGGCGGCCGCATTGGTGATCAAGGTCTGTACTCTGTGACCGAATTCGGAGAACTGGCCCGTCGCGATGAGCTGGCCAACCATCTCTGGGTCAGTCGTGCCACTTAGCAGAGAATCGGCGGTGGCAATGACCGCGTCGGATGTAGTCGGGCTCAATGCAAGCGAGTCCGGACTCGCTATGTCCTGAACTACCTGCTGCGGAATTCGGATCATTCTAAGACTCCTGCTAGGAAGGCTCTGGGGGCTGTAATGCGGCTCTGACTCCGTTTCTGGCGGCCAGAAGTGTGTTCTTCAGCAACATCGCGATCGTCATGGGGCCGACGCCACCAGGGACGGGTGTTATGTATCCAGCCACGGCGGTGACAGCACCGTAGTCCACGTCGCCGACGAGACGGTACCCTCGGGGCCGAGAAGAATCTTCAACACGATTGATACCGACGTCGATCACGACCGCACCGGGCTTCACCATCCCGGCAGAAACAAAATTGGCCCGTCCGATCGCCGCGATCAGGATGTCGGCCTCGCGACAGATCGCCGGGAGCTCCTGCGTCCGGCTATGGCATACCGTAACCGTGGCGTCCACGCCCTTCTGGAGCAGCATATTTACCAGTGGCTTACCAACAATGTTGCTACGTCCCACGATGATCGCCCGCTTGCCGGAAATTTCTACATCCGTACGTCGGAGCAATTCCAGGATACCGGCCGGCGTGGCCGGGGGGAAGCCTCCGTGCCCAAGGACAAGCCGTCCTACGTTCATGGGATGAAACCCATCGACATCCTTGTCCGGATCAATGGCCAGAATGACCTTGCCTTCATCGATGTGATCGGGAAGGGGCAACTGCACGAGTATGCCGTCCACGTCGTCGCTCGCATTGAGGCGCTCAATGAGTTCGAGCAGCTCATCCTGCCGGATCGTCGGCGGATACGATAGCGTATCGCTCTCGATTCCCGCCTCGGCGCACGCTTTGGCCTTTCCACGCACGTAGGACGCTGAGGCGGCGTTATCTCCCACCAGGACCACAGCCAGGTAGGGGGGCCTGTTACCCTCCGACACCCATTTGCGAACCTCACTTCCGACCTCGGCACGAACAGCCGCTGCGATGCTCCTTCCGTCAATGATGTTTGCTTGCACGATCTCTCTGAAGGCTGGGCCAGGATTCTGTCGTTCAATAATACGGACAAGTCTCGCGACGCGAAAACCGTCGTCCAACAGCACGGGGACCCTCGGGACCCGGCAGACCGAATGACTTACGGTGTAGTTTTGGGGATCACTATCTTCCGTCTCAAATCGTCGACAGAGTAACCAGGGATTACATGGCAGAAAAGCGCAGCTATCGTGTTGGAATACTGGGTGCCACGGGGGCCGTCGGCCAGAAGTTCGTTGAACTGCTGGCAGGACATCCGTGGTTCGAGATCTCAGCCGTCGCCGCCTCGGAGCGCTCGGCGGGCAAGCGTTACCGCGATGCGGTGAACTGGCTCGGATCGGGTCCGATACCGGCCGATATCGCAGACCTGATGGTGCAGACGTGCGAGCCGACTCTCGACTGCGATTTCGTATTCTCAGGACTGGACTCGTCTGTCGCGAATGACATAGAGCTTTCATTCGCCGACGCGGGGTTTCCGGTCATCTCAAATGCGCGAAATCACCGCATGCGAGAGGACGTACCGCTTCTGATTCCTGAAGTCAATCCAGGTCATACGGGACTCATCCGACAGCAGCAGGAGTCGGGCGAAGGGTTTATCGTTACGAATCCGAACTGCTCAACTGTCGGACTGGTCAGTGCGCTGAAGCCACTCCACGATGCCTTCGGCGTCAAGCGAGTGATCGTCGCCACCATGCAGGCGCTGTCGGGGGCTGGCTATCCGGGTGTGGCGTCTCTGGATATTGTCGGCAACGTAGTTCCGTACATCGGTGGCGAAGAGGAGAAGCTCGAAACAGAGCCGCGAAAATTGCTTGGCCGGATGACGGAAGATGGAATCCGGTTTGCCGACATCGAGATCAGCGCCCACTGCAATCGCGTTCCGGTCCTGGATGGGCATACCGAGTGTGTCAGTGTGGAGTTGTCGCAGGCGCCGTCCGCCGCTGAAGTAGCAGAAGTGTTTCGATCATTTGAGAGCGAGATCGACGGGCTCCACCTGCCGTTTGCACCCCGTCCTTTCATTCGCTTGCTGAACGGTGACGCCGATCCGCAACCCCGACGACACGTGGGAATCGACGGTGGAATGCCGGTCTGGATCGGTCGCCTTCGTCCCTGCAACGTGCTCGATTACCGATTCGTTGTACTGGTCCACAACACGGTTCGTGGTGCCGCCGGTGGTGCCATCCTCAATGCTGAACTCCTGATAGAGCAGGGGCATATGTAGTTGCTATGGGCAGTTCGCTTTCCGAGCTGGTGGTCCGTCGCGCAACGCTTCGAGAGGCTGCCGTCGTTGCAGGACTCTGGACCGACTTCCTTGGTGAAGCGGCCGAGCTGGATGACCGGCTTCGGCCCAGCGCAGACGCGGCTCAGAGGTGGAGAGCGGACTACCCCGAATGGCTTCAGGACACGACGCGGGTCCTGTCAGTTTCGGCCCTGGGGAATCAAATTGTAGGCTTCGTGTCGGGTCATCTGTGGGGACCGGAGCCCGTTTTTGAGGATTGCATAGAGATTTTCGTTGAATACCTGTACGTCGTGCCGTCGTTTCGTCGAAAGGGCATCGGCGGCGAGATGGTGCGCCATGTGGTCGATTGGGGCGCGAATCTCGGGGCAACGCGGGTCCGAATCAAGACACCGGCGAGGAGCGAGGACGCGCTCCGATTCTGGCGAAGCACAGGAGCTGAACCGGCGGCGGTTGAGCTGACGTTCGAAATCGAAAGTTCGGCGCCAGCAATGCGAAAACAGCCGATCGGCTTCCGTGGGAACTCCCGGTGAATCAGTCCTGTTCTACGATCTCCGGATCATCGCGGTGTTGACAGGAAACCGTAAGGCATTGTATCATTTTTCGGCAGGCGGAATTAGCTCAGTTGGTAGAGCGCAACCTTGCCAAGGTTGAGGTCGCCGGTTCGAGCCCGGTATTCCGCTCACAAGGCTCGCGGGTTTGAACCCGTGGGCCTTGTCCGTTTCATAGAAGCTATGTTTCGCCACCCGGCAGGCGCAGCGACCTCCCCATAATTCAACCGATCGGGCGAGGCGCAGGTGAGGGATCCTTCAATACGCATTCAACTTCCACAGACTGATGAGCACTGAAACCGGGACTCCCGTGCTGCCCGACGCCCGCAATTCTGACATTCTGATCCATGTTGGCGGGCGCCTGGTGCCAAGGGAAGAGGCTGCCGTATCGGTCTTTGACAGCGTCGTGCAGGGTGGCGATGCGGTATGGGAAGGTCTTCGAGTCTACGAAGGCAAAATCGCTGAACTGAACGAACACCTGGATCGGCTTTTCGATTCAGCACACGCGCTGGCGTTCCGCAACGTCCCGACCAGGGAAGCCGTCATGTCCGCCGTCTTTGAGACCCTGCGGGCTAACGGTATGCGCGACGGGTGCCATATCCGGCTCACCCTGACGCGCGGAAAGAAGGTCACATCCGGTATGGATCCGCGTAATAATCAATACGGCTGTACGCTGATTGTTTTGGCGGAGTGGAAGGCCCCGGTATACCCGAGTGATGGCATTAGGCTTGTCACCGCCGCGACCCGACGTAACACGCCGCAGATCCTTGACTCGAAGATTCACCACAATAACATTCTCAATAATATTGTGGCCAAGATCGAGGCCAATGTGGCGGGTGCGGATGATGCCATCATGCTTGACCTCAATGGCTTCGTCGCCGAGACCAACGCGACAAATGTATTCGTCGTTCGACACGGACATCTGATCACTCCGACGGGGGACTCGTGTCTACCCGGGATTACGCGTGGTCTCGTCTTGAGGCTCGCGCGTGCGCACGCGATTCCGGTCCAGGAAAGAAACGTATCACTGACCGAAGTCTATACCGCAGACGAGGTGTTTACGACCGGTACCATGGGCGAGCTCTCGCCCGTGCTTGAGGTGGACGGACGCCAGATATTGAATCGGTTCGACTCCCGCGTCACGAAGACTCTGCAGGCACTTCATGCTGCATGGGTTCGTGAAAACGGACATCCCATCCCCGAATAGCGCGATACGTATCCCGACGTATCACACGGTTCAGCAAGGTAGCCCGCTGCAGGGGCCGGCTAGAAACCACTTCGCCGCCCGATACGGCGATTTGCGCAAGTCAGTCGGCAGTCTGTGCTCGCAACGTCGTCTTTAGTTCCGTCGCCGATATCCGATTCTTTGTAGTGATAGAGAGGTTTCTGTCACACCGCGCGGGCACACCACCCACGGTACCGCACGGGATCGGCAGAAGCACTGTTCAAGACGACATGAGCAAGCGATGTGCACAAAGAAGTGTCGGTTTTCCCACCGACCTGACACATGGCTCACGGTCACGTTGCTACTGGTAGTTCAGTCCGTCGCTGCGCAAAGCATGACGGAAGGAGAGTTGCACTCCGTCGGGCCCGAAACGGAAACAGTCTGCGTACTTGCCCCGGTCATGGATGACACGGGAGTTCGCTACGTGCCGCACGAATCCCGACACTCCAAAACGCTGGCGCCGACGTCGACGTTTTCTGTCACGTTCCTGGATGAGGATCCGGCAGAGCCATGGCCCGTCGCCGCAAGAGCAGCTGTCGAGTACGCAAAAGGAATCTGGGAAACGGTGATTGTTTCTCCACAAGAAATCCGCGTAAATGCGTATTGGGCAGATCGCGGTGGATGTACCGATGCGCCGGTCACCCTTGGCAGTGCTGGAGCAAGGGCTCTCCATCGTGATTTCGGAGCCTTCCCGCACTCCAACACGTGGTACGTGGATGCTCTGGCCGACGTTCTGAGTGGTCTGGACATGGGCGGATCTACCCAGCCCGATATCCGCGTGTATCTCAACAAGGATTGTGACGACCCGAACGCGTCGACGCACTGGTACTTCGGGACGGACGGCAGTCCGCCGGCTGGGAGCATTGATCTCGTGAGTGTTGTCCTTCACGAACTGGGACACGGTCTTGGAGTGTCCGGAGCCGGTCGAGTTACTTCGGGCACCGGGACAGTACGCTACAGCACACGGCCCTACGCCTATGATCGCTTTACGGTAGACGGATCCATGCCGTACACCGGGCTCATGTCCTATCCGGACTTCTCGGTCGAACTCGGTGCGGCCCTCCAGTCCGGAAACGGAGGAGTCCTGTACGACGGATCCAGCGCAACGTCCGCCAACGGCGGCGAGTCACCCAGCCTGTATACACCGACGACCTGGAAGGGCGGCTCGAGTTATTCGCATCTTGACGAGCAAACCTACAACAACACGACGAACGCGCTCATGACGCCGATGCTGAGCACGATGGAGGCAAACCATGTCATAGGTCCTGTGACGTGTGGCGTATTGGAGGATATGGGATGGACGGTCTCAATGAGCAACTGCGATCTCAGTCTGCCGGTTGAGCTCACCGAGTTCCGGGCAGTCGTCGATGGGGCAGATGTCGTGCTCAAATGGGAGACGGCCTCGGAAAGTGACAACGCTGGTTTCGAAATCGAGCGCCGGAACGCGGACGACCGATTCGTATCGGTCGGATACGTGCCAGGGGCTGGACATTCTGTTGAGCAGACGACCTACGAGACAAGGATCCCGGACCCCGGCGCCGGTACCCATGCCTTCAGACTGCGTCAGGTGGATCTGGACGGTGGATCCACGTATAGTCCGGTCGTCGAAATCACGGTCGAGATGGCTGCGATGTTTGAACTCACGGCTGCGTATCCCAATCCGTTCAATCCTTCAACCCGGTTCTCCCTTTCCGTCCAGAAATCGCAGAACGTGCGGGTGGATGTGATCGACATGCTGGGTCGAACGGTCGCAACACTATTCGACGGCTCAGCAGTGGCTGGAGAACGTCATGAAATGCACTTCGAGGCGATTAATCTGCCGAGCGGTGTCTACGTGTATCGTGCGCTCGGAGAGAGCTTTGCGGCCAGTCGCACCATGATGTTGATGAAGTAGCGCCCGCGAATTCCGTGACGGGGGACAAGTACTGGCGATCGGGGCCGCTACCACCTCGCTTCACCCTTGCGTTTTCTATATCTTTCCACCGTCATCGCACCCGCATCACGTCCTCGCATCACGCGGTAATCGTCACCCGACTCCGACCATCAGAACTCGATCATAATTTCCTCGTGTCGGTGTCAGGAACGTTTCAGGTTTACGACCCTTTTCAATCCGATCACGTTGCAGATCGGCGCGTGGACGTATGGCTTCCGCCGGGCTATCGCGAATCGGCTGGAAGACGCTATCCGGTCATCTACGCTCACGATGGTCAGAACCTGTTTGATGAAGCAACGGCCTTCGTCGGGGTTGACTGGGGTATTGACGAAGCGATCATGCGGTTGATGTCAGAAGACGTACGGTATGGAGCGATCGTGGTGGGGATCTGGAACACGAACTCACGTATTCAGGAGTTCATGCCGCAGAAGCCGCTTCAGCTTCCCAACAACGACAGGATCAGGCGACGATTTTCCGAACGGTATGGCGGCGAGCCTGTCTCCGACGCTTACCTGAAGTTCATTGTCGAAGAGTTGAAGCCCATGGTCGACCGCGACTACAGGACCGAGCCTGGTCCGGAGTCCACGCTCGTTCTTGGATCAAGTATGGGTGGACTTGTGTCGCTTTACGGTATCTGCGAATATCCGGATGTGTTCGGTACTGCGGTTTGCATGTCAACGAGCTGGACCGTCGGCGGAAAACCGACGCTGGCCTTCCTCCGCAGCGGCATTCCGGCTCCCGGGAAACACGTCATTTATTTCGACCACGGGAATGAAGCACAGATTGGAGCGTATGAGAAGCTGCAACACGCTGTCGACGTGTTATTCGCGACGTCGGGCTACCGACGAGATATAGATTATATGAGTCTGAGATTTGACGGTGCAGACCACTCCGAAGTGGCCTGGCGCGATCGGGTGGAGGTGCCGCTGAGATTCGCACTGAGACCCGGACGTCGATTGTCGTCGCGGACGGCACAGGGGATATTTGCAAGTGCAGCGCAAGATGGATCAAGAACGGAAGACTTCGAACAGTAACAACGCCATGATCTATAGATTCGTTATCTACGGCTTTCTGTGCATGCTTCTGATTTCGTGCGGCAGTAAGACGCAGGCCCAGTATCAGGAAGATGTGGCGTTTCCGGGTCTCTCTTTCTCGCGTCCGGTAGATCTGCAGGTCCCGGCTGACGGAACGGGAAGAATCTTTGTGGTTGAGCAGCGAGGTGTTATTCGCGTTTTCGAGAATTCACGGGCCGTCCAGGAGGCTCCGATCTTTCTCGACATTGACATGCGAGTCGATGGCTCGGGCAACGAGGAAGGTCTGCTGGGTCTCGCGTTTCATCCCGAGTACGCCACCAACGGATTCTTCTATGTCAACTACACGGCGAATGAACCCAACCGTACAGTTGTTTCTCGCTTTTCCGTCAGTGCAACGGATGGCAACAAAGCAGATGCGAACTCAGAACTGGTGCTGCTCTCGTTTGCCCAGCCGTTCTCTAACCACAATGGAGGACAGCTTCAGTTTGGACCAGACGGGATGCTCTATGTCGCCGTCGGTGATGGCGGATCAGGAGGAGATCCTCAAGGTCACGGGCAGAATCGCTCAACGCTTCTTGGATCCATTTTGCGTATCGACGTTGATCAGCCGTCAGGCGGCCTGAATTATGGAATTCCACCTGACAACCCTTTTGCGGGTAACAGCGAGGGCCATCGCGAAGAGATCTTCGCGTACGGTCTCCGAAATCCATGGCGTTTCAGTTTCGACTCGGAGACCGGAAAACTCTGGACGGGAGACGTCGGACAGAACGCATTTGAAGAGATCAGCATCATCGAATCGGGCGGCAACTACGGCTGGAACGTCATGGAGGGATTCTCCTGCTACGGCTCCTCGAACTGTAACCAGGACGGGCTCGAACTGCCAGTTCATGCATACCCTCACAGTAACAGTAACAACTCGGTGTCGGGCGGCTACGTGTACCGCGGCTCGATGATGCCGTCCCTCTTTGGGAAGTACATCTACGCCGATTTTGTCTCGGGGCGCATCTGGGCTCTTTCTGAGGCTCAGGGAGTGTATTCCAATGAACTGCTCCTCGATACCTCCTTCGGCATCTCGTCCTTCGGTGTGGATGGAAATGGTGAATTGCTTATCTGCGGGTTCGATGGCAAGATCCACCGGCTGCTGTCAATCTCGACGTCCGTCGAAAGTCCGCTGGATCCAATGGGAGCGTTGATGTCGCCCGGATACCCTAATCCGTTCAGTGGTGTCGTGCACTTACCGTTCCACATTGAGAAGTCCACACAGGTGGCAATAACGATTCATGACGTGCTCGGCCGACGTGTCGGGAGTCTGCTCGACCGGATCGTTGGGCCCGGTCAGCACACGATTTCATGGACGGGCCTCGACGATGGCGGTTCGCTCGTTTCATCGGGACTGTACCTGGTCCGGCTCCGGAGCGAATACGTTGTCAGCACGTCCGCTGTAGTGTTTCAACCTTTATAGATCCTTGATCTGAGCGAATTGACATGACTGATTACAAGAACCTGCTGCTTCCTGCCGCATTGTCGATGATCCTGATCGCTGGTTGTGCCGGCGACGGGCTTCAGACGGGCAAAACAAGCATAACGGAAGCCGACCTGGTTGAGGATATCACGGTACTGGCCTCCGATGATTTTGAGGGTCGTTTTCCAGGTATGCCTGGTGGCGAAAAGACGGAGCAGTATCTCAAGCAGGAATTTGAGAAGCTGGGCCTCGAGCCTGGAAACGGAGCCTCCTATTTTCAGGAGGTTCCGCTCGTCCAGATCACCGCAGACCCGTCGGCCGACCTGGTCGTGTCAGGCAGCGGTCGGATTCGAAGCTTCGAGTATGGTCGCGAATTCGTGGGTGGATCGCGTCGCGTGGTCGAGTCCGTAAATGTGGACCAATCTGACCTTGTGTTTGTCGGCTACGGGATCGTGGCGCCGGAGTACGATTGGGATGATTACGCGGGCACCGATGCCACGGGCAAGACGGTTGTCATCCTGGTGAACGATCCCGGATTTGCGACGCAGGATCCCGATTTCTTTGGCGGCAACGCCATGACTTACTATGGACGGTGGACGTACAAGTTCGAGGAGGCGGCAAGACACGGTGCGGCCGGGGCTGTAATCATACACGAAACGAAGGCGGCCGGCTATCCGTGGGGAGTCGTACAGAACGGCTGGACCGGCCCGCAGTCGGATCTTGTGCGGGATGATAACAACATGTCGCGATGTGCGGTCGAGGGCTGGATTCAGGAGAGTGGGGCCCGCACGCTGTTCGAGATGGCTGGAAAGTCCTACGAATCGCTGGTCAAGCTGGCTGCGTCGAAGGACTTTCGGGCCGTACCGCTGGGTCTGAGTGCATCTGTGAGTATTGAGAACTCGATCCGCCGCTCTTCCGGGAAGAATGTCCTTGCGCTTGTCGAAGGCAGCAAGCGTCCAGAGGAGGTCATCATCTACATGGGGCACTGGGATCATCTCGGAAAGGACGACGCGCTGGAGGGCGACCAGATCTACAACGGCGCTCGTGACAATGCGATGGGCACCGCCGCGTTGATCGAGTTGGCCGAAGCGTTCAAGTCGATGCCGTCGCAACCAGAACGGTCCATTCTGTTTCTCGCGGTCACCGCGGAGGAGCAGGGGCTACTGGGATCCGCCTTCTACGCCGCAAACCCCGTGTACCCGCTTGACAAAACAGTTGCCGCAATCAATATCGACGCTGCCGGTATCTGGGGAAGAACACGGGACGTCACGATCGTAGGGCTGGGTAATTCTGATCTGGACAGCTACATCAGGCGGGCCGTTGAAAGCCAGGGCAGGGAGGTAAAACCGGAGGCTGAAGTGGAAAAGGGTTACTACTTCAGAAGTGATCAGTTCAGCTTCGCGAAGGCTGGCGTGCCGTCACTCTATATCGACAACGGCAACGATAGCGTGGAGCATGGACTGGAGTGGGGCCTTGAGCAGTCGGCAGACTGGACCGCAAGACACTATCACCAGCCCAGCGACGAATACAACGACACCTGGGATCTCTCCGGCTTTGTCGAAGACCTGCAGGCTGTCCTCGAAGTCGGTTATGTACTGGCTGGCGAAACTTCATTTCCCGAGTGGTCCGAGCGATCTGCGTTCAGGTCAATACGCGAGGGATACATGACCTCAAGTGAATGACGATTTGTTCAGATTCGATACTCGTTCGAAATCGTGAGCGAAGTCTGCTAGCCGGACCGTGCTGCGTGCCGTAGGGTACGGACTGAGTACCGTTTGGCATCAAAGGCGCGGTCATTCCATCGCGGCGTCGTAGCATTCATTCGTTCGCCCTCCCTTCGGCCTTACGGCGCATCGCAGCGAGTCGAGCAGAGACACCACGTTGGTTGGAGTGGTTTGCATGATCGGTGACATAGTTGACCTTGTGAACCGAACCGACAGGCATCTCGATCTTGCCTCGTTGTGATGCGGGAGGCGCGAACAAAATCTGTCTAGTGAATGACGACGGGTCTGGTGATCAGCCGATCCCGGCCGCGCACTACTACGAAGACGATCCCGGCCGGCAGTGCGCTCAAATCGAGATCGAAATATCTTCCGGAGACCTTCGGCACGGTTCCTCTGAACACCTTCCGAACCGCGCCACCGCGAATGTCGTAGATGGCGACATCCAGTTCGCTGTCGCGGTCGACGGATACGTGAAACGCGGTGCGCCCGGATGTGGGGTTTGGGAACGGCCGGGAGACGTCCAACCGCTTATTCACATGGACCGTGGTCTCAGATCGACCAAGAATCGATTCAGTTCCGTCGGCGTGCATACCGACCAACTCTAACTGGTATCGTCCGGCCGGGCTGTCGTCGAGTGCCACCCGGTACTCGCCAGCTCCCTTATTATCGGGTCTGACGGCGACCCGGGCGACTATCGAGCGCTCACGATCGTCGAGGCGTCGGATTCGAAACTCTACAATATCGAAATGCCCTGTTGCAGTCCATCGCAGGACGATCCGGTCGCTATTGCTAATCACCTCAAATGACTCGATTTCGATCGGTAGCGCAACGGGCGGTTCGCCGGGCGTGTCGACGCCGCTCACGGGGTCGTCGGGGCCCATGCGCCATCCGCCGTCACGGTAAACGTGGGCCGGGCTTGAGCCGCCGTCTGGCCCGATAGACGTCGCACAGTACGTCAGGTCGCCGCCGTCTGCCGAGTCAAGGATTGCCAGGCAATCGACCTCACCGGTCCAGGGCTGATAATCGAGGAACCCATCATCGTCGATATCGAGATCTTCACCCACCGATCCGTTGAAACCGGTCACAATCAAGTGCGTGACATTGTCGCTGTTTTCGAAGTTCAACGTAGCGACAAGATCGGGCGTCGGGCCCAGTGAGAAGCCGCTCTCCGCTACCAGTCCGAATCCGTTCTCCGGAATCGTCAGACCGCTAAGGGAAAGCGCCATCTCCACCACGCCACTTCCACCCGTGCCGTCACCGATGACCAGATACGTTTGATCCGCAAGATTCCATCCCGGAGGCCCTGCGAGCTCGAAATACTCGTCGGTATCAGGACCCGGTTGGTCGACCCTGATTTCACTCAGCGACACCTGACCGGAAGCATTGAATGTGATCATAATCAGGATGAACAGTGCGCCGGCGGACCTCAACATAGGCTGTACTCGAAAGTTCAATCGTGACACCCGGGAAGATGAAAAGGGAATGACAAATAGGTACTGTCCCTGCGTGTATCTTGACAAATCACAAACGTGATGCGTGGGCGATCGAGCGCCATGCAAATCGTGACCCCGGCAAATATGAGCTACCGTGTTGTCCTGGCCGAACGCAGGCATCTTGATTTGATTCTTCCGTTGTTTGAAGACTATCGGTCTTTCTACCGGATGCCGGCCGCTACGACGGCGTCACGGTCGTTTCTTTCGGACCGTATTGCCAATGAGGAATCGGTTATTCTGTTTGCGACGGATGAAGGTGGTCGTGCGGTCGGCTTCGTGCAGCTCTATCCAAGCTTCTCGTCGGTTCGTCTCTGCCGCCACTGGATTCTGAACGACCTGTTTGTCGAAATGGCGTCGCGACGAAGTGGTGTCGCACGTGCCCTTCTGAAAGCTGCTACCGAATTCGCTGCAGCCATGGGTGACGGTTCGCTTGAACTGGCAACGCAGAAAACAAATGATGCTGCGCAACGCCTCGTACGAATCGATGGGATGGGATCGCGACGTCGAATTCGAGCGCTACTTGTTCGGCAACGAGTCGGCCGGGGTGGGCTCATAGCGTCCTCCAGAATCAAGGGTCGCCGATCATCATGCCGGACCTTCGCCACCGCGCCACAAGCGACGAAATGATGGACGACCCCACGGTCGCCATACGAATCCTTGAGAAGGCCCTCCTTGAACTGCCTCGGATCAACCGTTGGCTCGGAGGCTACCGGGCGACCCTGCGAACACTGGACGCCTACTGGCGGGCCACCAGGCCGACGACGCTCCGCATTCTTGACGTGGGGACAGGTATTGGTGACTATGCTGTGCGCATTGTCGAATGGGGACTGCAGCGAGGCATTGACATACATGTGACCGCGCTGGACCTGAATCCCGACACTATCCGGTTCGCGCGACGGACAGCCGAGTCGAATCTGCCTCCAGCCGTTCGATCACGCATCGAGTTTGCAGAAGGTGATGCACTCAATCTTGACTGGCCGTCGGCCTCGTTCGACATTTGTACGTCTGCACTATTCTTTCACCATCTCAGTGAGGAGGACTGTGCGTCCGTGCTAAAACAAATGCTGCTGCTCTCGTCAGCGGGAGTTATTGTCAATGACATCCAGCGGCATATGCTTGCCTACTACGGGATCCTGCTTGCAACCAGAGTATTGCCATTCTCTACGATGGTTCGACATGACGCGCCGGTCTCGGTTCGGCGCGCATTTCATCGTTCGGAGATGGAAGAGTTCGGCATCCAGGCCGGCCTGCCGCAGCCGACGGTCCGCTGGCACTGGGCGTTCAGGTGGATTCTGACCAACCTTCCGCAGCGCTAACAGCATGCAGTACGACGCCGTAGTGATTGGTGCCGGCCCGGCCGGCAGTTCTGCAGCGATTGCGCTGGCAAGGTCCGGTGCAAGCGTGTGTCTGGTGGACAAGGACGCCTTTCCGCGCCACAAGTTGTGCGGCGAGTTTCTGTCCGGTGATGGAACGGCGCAACTTCGCCAACTCGATCTGGAACAGGGCCTTCTGGCGGCAGGAGCCGTACCCGTTAATCGATGCGTCGTGTCGTCGATTGACGGCGCGACCTTCGACGCCCCGCTTCCGGGAAAACCGCTGTCGATCAGTCGATTGCTGTTCGACGAGACATTGATCAGGGAGGCGGAACGGTCGGGAGTGACAACCCGTCTCGGTATCGAGGCGACTGCCGTTGCGGGCACGCTCGCTGACGGCTTCCAGGTTCACGTCGCCAACGAAGTGCTTGAGGCCAGAGTGGTCATCTGCGCGTTCGGTCGGTCGAGCAGCCTCGAGAGGAAACTCGGCAGAACTACGACGAACGCAGAGGCTGACCCGCTGGTCGCGTTCAAGGCGCACTATGAAGGCCCTTTTGATTCCGGCGTCGTCGAGCTTCATTCGTTCCATGGAGGCTACTGCGGAATACAACGCATAGAGGGTGGCCTCGTCAATGTGTGCTGGATCGCCCGAGCGAGCGTCCTCCGGGCGGCGGGAGGGAAACCGAACGACATGGTAGAGTCCGTATTTCCCGAGAACGATCGGCTGGCCGATCGGCTGTCTGCTCTTGAAAGAGTGAACGACGGATTTCTTGCCGTAAGCCAGTTAAACTTGCGACCGCGCACGGCGATCGAGGGTGACCTTCTTTTCGTGGGGGACAGCGCCGGCATGATCGCACCCATGTGTGGTGACGGTATGTCTATGGCGATCTCGGGAGGCGTGCATGCGGCCCGGCTTGTCGAGGCTTATCTCGGTGAGCGCCTGGACGCGGAACAGATGAAGGAGCAATACAGGATTGGCTGGCGGCGCGTATATCGCAGGCGAATGTGGATTGGCAGATTCCTTCACCTGGGATACGAGCGGACATCGGTGAGTCGAATGGGTATCGGGCTGTGTGCTCGATTTCCGGCCGTGGGCGATTGGCTGATCCGCGCCACGCGCGGCTGAAACGTCTTACCGGGCCGGCTCGGCGCCCGGGACGAGTGGGGAGGCGAGGAGGGCCGCGAGCTCAGGCATTAGCGAGATGAGGTTTACATCCGGCAGGGATTTGCCCAACAGGTGTATCGGGCGCCGGTGAAGCTCCGCCAGATCCATAACGCGATGCGCGACGTGCACGAAGTCCGCGAAAGAGGTCGGGATCTCTATCACGCTTCGTCCCGATGCCACTATCGTCAGTGAGCGGTCATCGATTGCAACGTGATCCACATCCGACCAGGGAAATGCAGTGGCTTTCTGCGAATGATTGTAGCCCATGATCATGTGCGGCGACATCTTGATGCACCACACATGGCTCTGCAGTCCGAGCAGTCGGGCACCGGTGACGGCGGCAGCACTCAGTGCTACCAAAACGAGCGACAGCAGTATCACCTCTTGACCAAGCTCGTAGAGGCCCGCGAGGGAACCCAGAAAGACGGCAACGGAAATGGCCACCGCAATCGTCGTTGAGTGCATGGCCACCTGCTGCCGCAGACGCCCATGAACCTCCTCACTATCATATATTTCGATCCAGGGACTCATTTCCAGGTGTGCATTTCTGTGGGTATCGCACGAATCTTCCTCCGTTCAAGCCCTTTTTGAAATAATGCTGTCCGGGAACGGTCGGGTCGGTCCATCCGTCCCATCTACACGGCCACCAGATACACACAATGCCCCTCCAATTGGACATGATGGAACCAGTCGAGACGACGCAGCGCGCCTCGGGCCACACGCCATTGATGCGGCAGTACTTTCGTATCAAGGAGCGCCATCCCGGTGCTATCCTGCTTTTCCGGATGGGCGACTTTTACGAGACCTTCGACACGGACGCCGTCAAGGTGAGCCAGCTCCTGGGTATTACGCTCACGCGACGCTCGAACGGCAAGGCGGCCGACGTGCCTTTGGCGGGCTTTCCTCACCATGCCCTCGACACGTATCTCCCGCGGCTCGTGCGCGCAGGAGAACGTGTTGCTATCTGTGAGCAGCTCGAGGATCCTTCCAAGACAAAGAAGATCGTCAAGCGCGATGTGATCGAAGTGGTGACGCCCGGCGTGTCGTTTCGTGATCAGCTGCTTGAGCCCAACCAGTCCAATTATCTCGCCTCCGTTTGCTGGTCGCGTCGAAAGGACACGAACGATGTCGGTTTCGCTTTTGTCGACATCTCAACGGGTGAATTCGGTGTGACGGAGGTTCCAGCGGAACAGCTCTCCGAGATGATCGAGTCCATTTCACCCTCCGAAATCCTCGTTGAGAAGTCGTTTCGTGGATCAGTCGAAATGGTTCGCAACACGGAGGCCCTCGTGACGACAGTCGATGATTGGGTTCTGTCGTTTGACTATGCGTACGAGGTGCTTGTCGAGCACTTCGGAACGCATTCTCTGAAGGGATTCGGGGTCGATGATCTGGAACTGGGGATCCGTGCCGCCGGAGCCGCGCTTCACTATCTGGGCGAAACTCAGAAGGGCGCCGTGCCCCACATCAGGCACCTCTCGCGGTACTCGAGCCAGGATTACATGCTGCTCGATCCTCAGACCCGTAGGAATCTTGAACTCGTTGCGTCGATGTACGGGCCAGGAAGCGAGGGCAGCCTCATCGGGATCCTGGACCGCACCCAGACACCCATGGGAGCCAGGTTGCTGCGCAAGTGGATACTGCGCCCGTTGACAGATGTCTCGCACATCACTGAACGACTGGATGCCGTCGATGCACTGTACGACCGGGAAAAGGTCCGGTCAGGGCTTCATACTGAATTGGCGTCAGTCGGGGATCTCGAGAGGTTGGCGGTGCGCGTCAGTACCGGACGCGCCAGTCCGCGCGAACTGAGTGAGGTGGCCCATGCCCTGGCCCGCATCCCGGCGGTGACGTCGCTGCTGAACGATGTAAGTAACGACGCCGTTGCAGAAATCTGTGATCGTCTTGATCCGTGCAGCGATCTCATCGAACATATCGGGGAAGTGCTTGCTGATGATCTCCCCGCCTCTGCGGCCGATGGAGGCGTCATCCGAGTCGGACACAACGCGGAACTCGATGAGCTCCGGGAGATGGCCCGTTCCAGCAAGGAGTGGCTCGCGAGACTTCAGGCGCGCGAGGCCAAAAGAACCGGTATCACGTCACTGAAGATCGGATTCAACCGAGTGTTCGGGTATTACCTGGAGGTCACGAACACGCACAAGGACAAGGTCCCGGATGACTACATCCGCAAGCAGACTCTAGTCAATGCAGAGCGGTACATCACGCCCGAGCTCAAGGAGTATGAAGAGAAGATTCTCACGGCGGAGGAAAGAACCCTTGCGCTCGAGACCGAGCTGTTTTCTGAATTGCGATCACATGTGGCAGGACATACAGAGGTTCTTCAGCGCAACGCACAACTCCTGGCCCGCCTGGATTGCCTCTTCAGTCTGGCAGAGGTCGCCCGGCAGAATCAGTATGCAAAACCGGAGATCGATGATTCGCTTGCTCTCGATATCTGCGAAGGCCGCCATCCTGTAGTCGAGCAGTTGCTGCCGCTCGGTGAGCCGTTCATTCCAAATGACACGTTTGCCGATCCGGGTACCGAGCAGATTCTCGTGATCACGGGGCCAAACATGGCCGGGAAGAGCGTCGCGCTCCGACAGGTCGGCCTGATCGTGCTCATGGCGCAGGTGGGATCGTTTGTGCCGGCGAAATCGGCGAAGATCGGTGTGGTGGATCGGATCTTCACTCGCGTAGGAGCATCCGATAATCTGGCCGCAGGAGAGAGTACGTTTCTCGTCGAGATGAACGAGACCGCGAACATCCTGAACAATGCGACGCGGCGGTCACTGATTCTCCTGGACGAGGTGGGTCGTGGTACCAGCACGTTCGACGGGCTTTCCATCGCGTGGGCACTTGTTGAATATCTACATGAAAACGAGCGTGTCGCCGCTCGCACACTGTTTGCAACGCACTATCACGAGCTCAATGAGCTGGCTGACAAGCTCGATCGAGTACGGAACTACCGCGTGCAGGTCAAGGAGCACGATGGCAAGGTCATCTTCTTGCGAAAGCTTGTAGCGGGAGGCGCGGATCACTCCTACGGCATCGAGGTTGCGCGGATGGCCGGACTTCCGACGGAGTTGATTCGCCGCGCAAGGTCAATTCTGCATACGCTGGAAAGCCAGCACCTGCGGCCTGGGACAAAGGTGGAATTGGGCGGAACCGGCGCAGTTGGTTCGAGGGATCAGGATGAAGACCCGCGTTCAGAAAGTGACCGGCGTTCAGCCGAAATCGCCGACGAAGTCAGGAGCGTGGATCTGGACCGTATGACACCTGTCGAGGCGTTGATGAAGCTCGCTGAACTTCGTGATCGAGCCCGGCAATCTTGATCACCCGTTTTCCCCTCATTCCCCCTGCCGTCCATGATTGAACCGTTTCTCGGCATACACCCGCGACTCGACGAGTCAAACTTCGTCGCTCCAACAGCAACCGTCATCGGTGACGTTACTGTTGGCCGTGAGTCCAGCATCTGGTTTGGAGCCGTGCTGCGTGGAGATGTGAACTGGATCCGGATCGGCGAGTGCTCGAACGTTCAGGACAACGCCGTCGTGCACGTGACGAACCGCACAGCGCCGACTGAAATTGGCTCGTATGTGACCATCGGGCATCAGGCAGTTGTTCATGGGTGCACGGTCCACGACCGGGTCCTGCTCGGCATCGGATGTGTGATTCTTGATGGCGCCGAGATCGGCTCGGACACGATGGTCGGGGCAGGTGCGGTGGTCACTCCCATGACCGTCATCCCGCCGGGCTCGCTGGTTGTCGGTGTGCCGGCGAAGGTCGTCCGGACGCTATCCGAGGAGGAGAAGGCGGGAATCCGGCTGAACGCCGAAAACTATGTGCAATACAGCCGGATCTACCTCGGTCTGGAACGGCCTGAGCGGAACCCGTTCTACGAATCGAACCGAGGTTCCGGGTAAGTTCACAGCCGCCGGCCTTTCCACTGCAGGTCCGGGGCAAGGAGGAGGCTGACGGGCATCAGTACTACGTATGCCGTCAGGAATAACTCGAAGGGGATGAAAGCCCTCCAGGGTACGCTTGTTTGAATGCGCCGGGCAAATCTGGAAATCACCGCTGCATCCCCGGCGAACTTCATCAAGCAGCAGAGGAGAGCGGGCACGGGCTCAAAAAAGAGCAGCAGAAGTGGCAGTGCGTGGGCGGACCACGCCAGGACGTACAGGGCGTAGGTCGACGGCGACGCGTGCAAGCCGCCTCGGGCCCAGCGTCGCCGCTGTGAGAACGCCTGCGTCAGAGTGTCTACCGGCTGCGTGACCATTAGGAGCGAGGGGTCGATGACCAATCGGGAGCGATAGTCGGGCAGCCGACCGAGTGCGCGAAACAATTCGTAGTCTTCAGTGGGGCTCCTGGAAAAGGACTCGTAGCCGCCCAGCAAATCATACGGTTTTCGTTGGAAGCCCATGTTGAGGCCCATCGCCGTAATCGGCCGGCCGGCGTGAGACGATGCTCCTGCAACGGCGAGAAGCAGCATCCAGTCAATCGTCTGAGTCTGGTCCCGGAGAGACTGGCCGGAAACCGTTGTGGGACCGCCAATCGCCCCGACGCCATCTCGGGACACGTGCTGAGCCATGGACCGCACCCAGTGGCTTGGAGCCAGGCAGTCTGCATCCGTGGTGAGGATGACCTCCGCCGACGTCGACGCAATGCCCGCGGCAAGGGCGGCGGCCTTGCCGGGGTGCAGGCCGGCAGGGGCTGAATCGACGACTCGAATGCGCTCGTCGCGCTGGGCGAAGTCGTGCGCGACGCCGGATGTGCCATCTTCGGAATAGTCGTTGACGACCACGATCCGCAACCGGCCCGCGGGGTAGTCCTGAGCCAGTAAAGCGTCCAGGCATACTGGCAGAGTTTTCTCCTCATCCCGCGCAGCGACGACGACGGCGACATGAGGCAGGTCCGCATCTCCGATGGCGTCGCCGGGTACGATCTTCCGGTCCAGAATGATTGCAACCAGCAGCGCAGTCGCCAGGTAGGCCGCGGTCGCGACGAGCAGTACGATCAGCATGTGTTCCATTCAGAGGATCTCAAACCGCCACCCCTCATCCTTCAATATCGGGAGCATCGTTTCGAGGGACGCAACCGTGTTTTGCACGACGTGAGGGTTCCAGCTGTCATGGAGGACGATGATGGATCCGTTCCGCACACGCCGGATGACTCGAGAAACAATCTTTCCTGCCGACACACCGGCCATGAAGTCACCGGGCATCACGTCCCACATCACGATCGCAAGTTGATTCTCTCTTGCCCATCGACGCGTCGCCTTTCGGAAACGACCGTAGGGAGGCCGAAAGAATCGAAGCGGACTTGATACTTGCGACGAAAGATCTGCGAACCCCCGGTTCAGGTCAGCAAGAATTGTGGGGAGATCTACGCTCCACGCATCCAGATGGTCGAATCCGTGAAGGCCGATTCGATGACCGCCATCCTCGATGCTTTTGACAGCGCCGGGCGAACCAGTCAGGTGCTTCCCGAGCAAGAAGAATGTCGCGCGGACATCGTTTCTGTCCAGCACGTCCAGAATGCGAGGCGTCAAATGACGCGTCGGGCCGTCGTCAAAGGTGAGATAGAGCGAGGGCTCATCGCCGCATTCGATTCGCCAGATGAGGTCGGCGTGAATATTCCTCGCCAGCGAAGGACCATATGCCGCGATCAAGTACTCCAGCCTCTGACGTCGTCTACTTCTCATTCTGTGTATGTGAATCGGAGGCCAACGCGGGTGCCGATTGTGACTGACGGGGAGTTGCTCGTCCCTTCCACTTCGTCGGGATGAGCGTACCAAGTGGTGCCGTCACCAGTACGTAAGGGATGTACAGGAGTTCGGCAGGCAGGAATACGCGGAGCAATCGTCCAAAGCCGAAATGGCGGCACGCGGGAGCAACCGCCCGATAGTCCACCACCGATTTCACTGCCAGCGCGGCCAATGCAACCGCAGCCAGATTCGTGTTCCAGAATCCACTCAACAGATACGCGAAAACGAGAATGAAGAACAAGAACACTGCAGTCAGCGCGAAGCGGTAGCCGGCAGGGAGATAGCCAACCATGGACACCCAGCGCATTCGTTGCAGAAAGAACCCGCTGATCGAATCCGCACCATCTGTCGTGACTAAGGCCTCTGCCGACGAGCAGAAAGCGACGTCGTATGGCGTGTTCTCATGAACGAAGTGCATGAGTAACTCGTCGGCGGCGGCAAAGTCGGTCGGAGGCAACGAATCTGACATCTGCTGGTAGAGCTCCCGTCGATACGCCGCGTTCGCGCTGTTGCAGATCAGAGGCTTTCCAATTCCGATCGCACCCGCTCCAACGCTGATAAGGGACAGGAACTCCAGCGCCTCGATACTCTTGAGGAACCCCGACGGTCGGGTGTATGCCACGGGTCCAGCTACAAAACCGACGCTCGGCGTCATAAAGCTCAGCATGGACTGCAGCCACCCGGGCCGTACAAGGCAGTCTGCATCGAGTGTAACAAGTACTTCCCCCGACGACTCTGCAATACCGCGAGCAAGTGCGGCGACCTTTCCCGAACCCGCTCCGTCCGCGTTCGACCGGACAACCTTGAGCCGGCTGCCAACACCGTCGGCCCTGGATGTCATCGACTGGATAATCCCAGGTGTTGCGTCAGTGGAGCCATCGTCCACGACGATGACCTCGAAGTCAGGATAGTCGCTGACCAGAACGGAATTCAGACAAGACTCGATATGCGTCGCTTCGTTACGTGCTGCGATGATGACCGAGACAAGCGGGCGCCAGGTTGATGATCCGCGCTGTCGCAGAACGCTACGCGTGCCGCAGGCAAGCCATTCGATTCCTGCAGCATACAGCAGGGCAAACAGTGCCATCAAAACGATAAGTCCTGCAGTGACACTCACTTGTCTTCCTCCACGACGTGCGGCGAGGACCCGTTAGCGACTGTCGCCGAGCGGAGCCGATATCGCGATATGAGCGGCG
This sequence comes from Rhodothermales bacterium, assembly GCA_963768565.1. Lineage (GTDB taxonomy): Bacteria > Bacteroidota > Rhodothermia > Rhodothermales > JABDKH01 > JABDKH01. The sequence continues at coordinate 84,886 of CAVYIO010000022.1, read as the reverse complement.
TCCCGAACAGTGCAGGGAGAACGAGATTGATCACAAACAGCATAAGGGCTGCGCTGAATCCCGTCGCTGAGCTCAGACCGAGATGGCCGAAGAAGAAGGCTGCCGCTCCTTCTCTGATTCCGAGGTCAAGGAATGTAATCGGCGGAATGATGGATTTGGCGTGCAACGTCAGCAGCACGGCCATCCATGTTAGTCCCGGATGCCCTCCGGACGAGAAGGCGAAAGACAGGAATACGAACTGCCCGGAGTAGACGACGAGTCGGAGGGCGGCATATCCAAGAACTCGAGCCATGACGGGCAGCGGCAATTCCGCCAGGAATGCGAGCTTGTCCTCCAGTCGTCGAAGGACGTGCAGGCGACTGGCAAGCCGCGCGATCACACCCGGTGCAAGTACGACGGAAGTCGTGAGAACCGAGGCTGCAGCGGAGACACCTGCCAGAGCGATTGCGCCGTTGAAGTGCAGGCTCCCGGTCCACAGCCCCACGATCAGTGTGGCAGTTCCGGCGACAAACACGACGACGAGGTCTGCGAGCCGTGCGACCGCCGCGCTCACGGCGATTTGCGTCCTGTCGCCCTCATGAATCGAGAGCGCGCGCCCCGCCAGCTCACCCACACGTGCCGGCGTGAACATTCCGAGCGGGTAGCCACTCACTACCGCCAGGAATGTCTCGCCGCGACCTGCCCGAGTCGCGACACGACGAAGAACCGGATACCACGTCGTGGCCTCCAGCCCCAGATTGACGGGCAGCAGAAGTGCTGCCAGGAGAATCCACGTCACATCGGCCTGTCGCACCGTGGCAACAATGGTGGAAACGTCTACCCGGGTTGCCACAAACCCTATCGCAGCCGCCGCGAGCACGACTCTGAGTACAATACCAACAACCGATCTGGAATTGCTGTGGGAAATATCCGTCTGAATCAAAGTGAAACGCCATTCGCCGCTTCGCAGTCGTGTCGCGCGAGCGGCGCAGCCTGTATCTTGGGAATGGCACGAATATAACTGAAACCGCCTCGTTGATGAAGATTCTTGTTGTTGGTTCCGGCGGACGCGAGCACGCCATTGTTCACGCGCTGGCTGCGAGTGCCGGGGTTGAAGAAATCCTCGTTGCTCCCGGCAACGCAGGTACTGGAGTGGATGCGCGAAATGTGGCGGTGGCCGCGTCAGATATCCCTGCCCTGTGCGCGCTTGTCGAAAGCGAAGGCGTCGATCTCACCATTGTCGGCCCCGAGCAGCCGCTGGTCGATGGTATCGTTGATCACTTCAGAGATCGAGGGCACCGGATCGTCGGTCCAACAGCGGCGGCGGCCCGGTTGGAGGGAAGCAAGGCATTCTCCAAGGAATTCATGCTGAGGAATGGAATCCCGACGGCTGCCTTTCGCACATTCGACGCGCTTCGGATCCGCGACGCAGAAGCGTTCATTGAAGAATGCGGCGCGCCCGTCGTGATCAAGGCGAGTGGACTTGCAGCAGGTAAGGGAGCGGTGATCTGCGACACGCTCGATAACGCCCGGCAAACGATCCGTCGCATGCTTGTTGAACGTGAATTCGGCGAGGCCAGCGACTCGGTCGTTATCGAGGAGTTCATGGAGGGACAGGAGGCCAGCGTCTTTGCTCTGTGTGACGGCACTGACTTCGTTCTGTTGGCAACGGCCCAGGACCACAAGCGGGTGGGTGACGGTGACACGGGACCGAACACGGGCGGGATGGGCGCCTATGCTCCTGCCGTCATCCTCGACGACGCGGTCCTGGAAGTTATCGTGGATCAGATTATTCGCCCGACAATTCTTGGGATGGCGGAGGAAGGCCATTCCTATACCGGATTCCTGTATGTGGGACTGATGCTCACCACCGATGGACCGAAAGTGGTGGAGTACAATTGCCGACTGGGTGACCCCGAAGCGCAGGTCGTGCTTCCACTCCTGAAGACCGACCTGGCCGATCTGTTCGTCGCCTGCGCAGAAAGCCGCCTCGCCGAAATTCAGGTTGAGCATAGACGAGGAGCAGCAGCGTGTGTGGTGCTGTGCTCTGGCGGGTATCCGGGAGCGTACAAGAAGGGACTGGAAATACGTGGCCTGTCCAGGGCGAGCGAGCAAGGTGCCGTGTCGGTCGTTCATGCCGGGACGGCTGTTGATGGCGACCGCATCGTCACGGCCGGCGGCCGGGTTCTGGGTGTGACTGCAGTCGGTGGAAGTCTGCAGGATGCACTTCACCGAGTATATCAAGTCGTCCCTCATATTCATTTTGACGATATGTTTTATCGGCGAGATATCGGGCAGAAAGGCCTGCAGCACTTGAAGGGCCGATGAGGTTCTGTCTTGCTATTGGCGCCTTGCTCCTGATTGCGCATGGGTCTTCAGCTCAGGACCCATCGATGATGCCGGAGGGGTCCGTGATCGTCCGTGGGCTGGCCGCTGCGTCGTCCCTCAAGTTGGACACGGAGGGACGGTTGTATATCGCCGACCCGGGCCGCCACGTCGTCGATATCCGGCAGCCGGACGGCCGTCAGGCCTATGTTCTTGGCGGACCCGGCACCAGAGAATCGGAGTTTGACGAGCCGGCAGATGTCGACCCGACGAACGGGTTGCTAATTGCCGTCGCGGACGCTGGCAACGGCAGAATTCAGCGGTTCACGAGTCGGTTTCAGCTTGTGGAGTCGATTCCGCTGTACAGATCGACTCCAACGGCGCCGGGGTCAGGTGCCGGCGCGGGGGATGTTGACGAGTCGCGCGATGGTCGAATTCCGGGGAGACCGGTGGCGGTCGCCGTGAGCGAATCCAATGAAACGTTTGCAATTGACCAGGTCCGCGGCGTTGTCGCCAAGTGGGACATCGGGCGGCAGTTCGTCACGTTTATTGGAGACGAATCGGATTACGGACGACTCGACCGGCCGGTTGACATCGAGATAATGGGCGACAGGTTGTTTGTGGCAGACGCCGGCCTGAAGTCCATCGTCGTGTTTGATCTGTTTGGTGGCTTCGTGACGGAATTCGGATCCGGGCGACTGTCACAGATTTCAGGCATCGGCAGTTGGGGGCGAATGCTGTGGGTTCTACATGGTCGAGAGCTCACGGTGTATTCCGCCAACGGCAGAATGGAGGCGCGTCACACTCTTCCGGATTCTATTTCCGCCGCGGTTGATGTTGCGGTCTTCGAGCGGTCTCTATACGTCGTCGCGCAAAACCGCGTGATCACCTGGCCGCTTGATCCGTCGGGGAGAATAGGGCTCGCCGTGGAGTAGTCGTACGCGTTCGAGCGTGTTCGGCGGTTTCAGCCGGCAGCGTATGCGAGCGCCGGCAACGCTACCGGAACTGTTTACCGCCGTGTCGAATCCAGCCCCCTTCGCGCCGGCCGTTTGGATCCCGATGTGTCCAGTGAACCACGCCTCCGCGATCGTTCCATTCGTACTGCCCGCGGAACGCCACTGAGTCACCGATCTCGACAGGCACCCGTGGAGCCAGATCGATATTGTGGCTCAGAAGGACGGTGTGATCTGCGTCCAGGCTCACGATGAATCGCTGGTGCCTCGAGCCATCCAGATCGTCCGACAGAATCCGCACCACTTCGCCGCCCGCCGTGACCATCATGCCGGAACGTTGATCGGCAAATGCGTCGCGGATGATCCGCAGGTCGTCTTTACCGACATCCGAATCGGTCCGACCGCCGCATCCGACGATCGCTACCGCGAAAGCCAGCAGCACATAGGACGAAATTGCCCGCAGTGGTGATGGACTGCGTCTGCGAGGAGGCGTGAATCGATTCATGGTCGTCTCCTTCCGAAGCCAGATTCATCTCTTACGAATTCCACCAGGTGATCAACATACTCGGCAAAGGGCGGACACGCGACTCCCGATCCCTCCAGATCTTGCAACGTATTGCTGCAATCATAGTGCGATGGGTGTGCCAGGTAGTTGACGGCCTCGCCCGGTATGTCCATATCGGGGTGAAGGCGGGAGACGCTCCTGATAAGTGCACTGGCAAGCCATCGGGTGGCAGGTACGCGCAACACCCTTCGTCCCGTGGCCTGCGCCAGCAGTTGTGTGAGTGCGGGGATGGTCAGCGGAGAAGGATCGGCGAGACTGTAGACCCTGAGAGGACGATCGCGGCGGGTGCTCAGCGTTGCAATTGCCGCGGTAATGTAGTCTGACGGTACGATGTTCATTGTGGCGTCACGAGATCCCGCGAATACAGGCATAACCGCGATCCGGGGTTGAGCGAGCATCCACTGCACGAAGAAGTAAGGGCCATCCATCTTCTGCGTACGCCCGGTGTTGCTGTCACCCGACACTATCGAGGGTCTATAAACCGTTGTGGGCAAGCCGGATGCAGCGGCATCATGAACCAACACTTCAGATTCAAACTTGGTTGATTCGTAGTGATTCGAAAAAGCCTGACCTGCCTGCAGGTCGTTCTCGCGAAATACTCCGTCAAATCGTCCGCTTACGTAGCAGGTACTGACATGGTGAAATCGGTCCAGTTCGGGGCAGTCCGCAGCGAACGCGAGTACGTTCCGCGTTCCATCGACGTTTACACGCTCCGCGACGTCCTTTGCAACTGCCAGATCATAGATGGCGGCGAGATGATAGATTTCGGAACAATCCTTCGTGACGACCTCGTATTCGTGTCCCAGGCCGAGGCGAATATCTGTAATGTCGCCGGCAAAGACACGTATCTCGCAGCCGGCTTGCGTTGAGATTTCCTCCGCGCGCCGTCGTGCGGAATCGAGTAGTTGCGGCAGTACGATGCAGTCGACACGTTGGGGAGAGGCTCTGCGCTGGACGAGCGTCGGGATGAGCGCTGACGCGAGAAATCCGGGGAAGCCGGTGACGAAGATTGTATTCATGGCAGAGCGCAACGCCTCCGCGATTTCGGATACTCAGGACGACGCAGATGTTGAGGCGGGGACTGCCAATTCGGCCGGTTCACGGGTTGATCGGCCAAGCAGCACCTGCAGTCGCTCGCGGATCTCTTCGCGTCGGGGAATCAACTCCGCGTCACAATCTCGCCACTGGTCTAAAAGCAGAGTGTATTGACGGATGGCGTCCTCCGTATCGCCGCGGTCCTCGGCGATCTGTCCAAGTCGCTCGTAGACCGGAGCACGCACGAACATATCGAGCGGACTCCAGCTCTGGTCAAGACCGAGCAGGAAGTTTCTGGCAGTCTCGACATCTCCGATCGCGTATTCGAGTTCGCTTCGAAGAAATCGTGACCTGGTGCCATCGGTGAACGGCCGCACCGTAGCCGAGTGCGGAATCTGATATTGAATCTGACGCAGTTGCGCAAGCGCTCCCTCACGATCACCTGCGCGATAAAGGATCTCCGCCTCGAGACTTCTTGCTGCGTCATTACGAATCGACCCCAGACCTTCAAACTCGTCAGCTGCGTTAAGTCTGTCGAGGGCGTCGCGAGCCTCTTTCTCGTCGTCCAGCCAGACCGACAGGAGTCCCACGTTAAAGTCGATTTCAAACTGAAGGAATCGCTCTGTGATATCATCGTGCGGACGAACGAAACCGCTGCTCCGAACGTCCTGAGGATCCGCCCGCCGTATTCTCTCGCGCAGGTCCATGAGCTCCCGCCGCTCGGGATTGATAATCCCCGATGTCAGTATGAAGGCCTCCGTGACGTCCCATGTCGGATTTCGAACAAGGGTCGGCGACTGCATAAACTGTCTGTACTCGGACAACTTGCCTCGAGCGATGAGAAGCTCCGGCACCAGCAACAGCAGAAGCGGGTCGCTGGATGGTCGCCCATCGAGAATTTCAGCCGCACCGTGGACGTCTCGCGCGTATCTGGACACGCCGTGCGCGGCATAGAAGGTGTAGAACCAGGGGCTGTTGGAGAGCTTCTCCCGGACCCTGGTCTGCCGGGCCGTGTCTCTGGTCGCGAACGCATAGATGGCCTCCACTTCGATCGCACGTTCGCTGTCCGGTGCTCGGGCGGCAAGGAGTTCTGCCCGCTGCGCGAGGAGGTCGAGCTTACCCTCGGCGGCATCAAGCCGGGCCAGGTGTATCTGCGCGATCAGGTTTCCATCTTCGAGTTCAACCAGATGCTCAAACGGAATGCGCGCTTCAAGAGTAGACCGTCCCACTCGAGGATTCTCGTGGAAGTAGATCTCGCCCAGTTGTGAAAGCGCCTCGATTTCGTCCGGATACGTGTGGAGATGATCTCGCAAGATTTTCTCGCTCTTGTCCGTTTCGCCAAGCCGTCGGAATCTCAGCGCCTTCAGGAGGTTCTGATCACGCTGTGACAGCTTGTCCGCGAACTGGACCGCCTTGTCCGCAACAGCCCTGATGTCTGCCGCGTCGATCCACTCTGCGGCAACGCTCTTCCTGTAGTACGCGAGGGCAAAAGTCGAATCGATCGCGACCGCTCGGTCATACGCGGCGGCAGCTTCACGGTACTGACCGGCACGTAGCAGTTGCTCACCGATAAGGTATTCTTTCGTGGCGTCGATCGATGACGACGTGCCGACGGCCAGCTTCTGGAGTCGACCGCCCGGCCCGGTCATGAGACCTCCGAGCAGGTCGGTCACAAGATCGTCGATCACATCAAAGAGGTTTTCCGCCGCACCTTCGACAGCTGCTTCGCCCAACGGCTGATTGGGCTGATCCGTATCGGTAAGGTAGGCGGTCAACCTCAGCCTCCCGCCAACCTCAAGCAGATCACCTGTGACGTACCGTCCGGCGCCCAGTTTGCGGGCGACGCGGCTCCCGGATGCAGGATCGGCGACATCGAGCGCCTCCCGGTTTATTAGCGAGATGACGGCACGAGGATTAAGTGCGCGCAGGCTTCCGGCACCGTCGAGCTTCTGGGAGATAAGATCCACCATGCCCTCGCCGAGATAAGCCAGGTCGGGAGATCCTCTGACAGCAAACGGAAGAACGGCGATTACGTCGCTGGACACGGTGGTGTCGGAGGTGTCGCCACTCCGGTTTGCCAGGTAGACTATGCCGGCAATGACAATCGCGGCAAACAAGCCAACAATCGACAGCAGGATTGGTCGGGAGACTGTGCGTTCCGAGCGGACGTCGGCTCTCCCGGAATCGATGGGCGCGGTCCCCGCGTCGATGTCTGTCAACAGCGCGGTCATACTGTCGTAGCGCAACTCCCGATTCTTCTGAAGACACTTTGTGACCGCACCTGAAAGAGCGTTCAGCATATCCGGGCGCTGCTCGTCGATGGGAGGGGGGTCTTCATTCAGAATTGCATAGAGGAGGGCCTGATCGTAGTCGCCGCGAAACGGCTTCTGGCCTGCCAGCATCTCGTACAGGACGACACCGAAAGACCAGATGTCCGTACGGGCGTCCATTTCCTCGCCGCGAGCCTGCTCGGGACTCATGTATGCCGCCGTGCCGAGCGTGCTGCCTTCAGCCGTCAGGTCGAGTCCGGACATCAACTTTGCAAGACCGAAGTCGAGCAGCTTCACCTCGCCCCGATCCGTCACCATGATATTGGCCGGCTTCAGATCGCGATGAATGATACCGGCCTCGTGCGCTCGTTCGAGAGCCCGTCCGAGTTGCCGGGCAACGTCGAGCGCATCATCGAGGGCGAATTCTTCGTTCTCGAGGCGATACTTCAGCGTCTGCCCGTCGTAGTACGCCATCACGATATAGAGCTCGCCGTCCTCCGTTTCAGCGATGTCGTGGATCGTGCAGATGTTCGCGTGATCCAGAGCGGACGCGGCCTTCGCCTCCTGGATGAATCGCTGCTTCGCCTCCTCATCCGTGCTCATGTGCGGGGGCAGAAACTTGAGAGCGACGGTTCGGTCGAGCTTCGTGTCGCGGGCCGTGTACACCACGCCCATGCCGCCGCGCCCCAGTTTCTCGAGGATCTGGTACTGGCCTATGAGTTTGCCTGATTGCATGCGTCAGTCGTTTGCTCCGAGCCGAGCGAGCGCGGCGACCCGAGTGAGCCGTATGAGCTAATGTACATCCATCGGTCACGTACGTCACCGAGCCACGACCGGCCAGTGTCCAGACCCCGTCACACGTGGTCTATCTGTGCCCGCTGCAGCTTGCCCGAATAGTCGACATACACCGTCTTGGTTTCGGTGTAGAAGTCGAACACTTCCCAGCCGCCTTCCCGATGACCGTTGCCCGTGGACTTCACGCCGCCGAATGGCATATGCGCCTCGGCTCCGATGGTCGGGCCATTGACATAAGTAATGCCTGCTTCGATGTCATGCATGGCGCGAAAGGCGGTCGCGACATCCGTCGTGTAAATGGATGAGGACAAGCCGTACTGAACGTCATTCGCCACGTCAATGGCTTCGTTGTACGAGGCCACCTTGATCACGGATAGAACCGGACCGAATATCTCCTCGCGAGCGACTCGCATGCGGCGCGACACATCTACGAAGATCGTTGGCTCGAAGAAGTATCCCTTCTCAAGGCCGGTGCCGGTCGCGCGCTTTCCCCCGGTGACCACCCGGGCCCCTTCCTTCGTGCCGATCTCGACGTAGCTCAAGACCTTCGTGAGCGCAGTTCTGTTGATGAGCGGCCCCACGTCAATATCTTTCTTGTTGCCGTCGCCGAGCCTGAGCTTCCGGGCCCCTTCGATAAGCATCTCAACGAACCGGTCATGGACATCCTCATGCACGATCAAGCGACTCGTCGCAGTACATCGCTGTCCTGTCGTTCCGAACGCTCCCCACAGTAGTCCATCGAGCGCCAGGTCGAGGTCGGCGTCAGCCATGACGATCATCGGATTCTTCCCACCCAGTTCGAGTGAGAAGCGTTTGTGCATCCGCCCGCAAGTCTCGGCGATCTTCGAGCCCGTGTTTGTCGAGCCGGTGAACGAGACGACATCAACACCCGGGTGTGAAACGAGCGCTTCTCCAACGTTGCCGGCGCCCTGCACCAGATTAATGACACCGTCCGGGAGCCCCGCATCTATCATGACTTGTACCAGGAGTGCTCCGCTGTGCGGCGCCTCCTCGCTCGGCTTGAAGACAACAGTGTTGCCGCAGGCCAGGGCCGGAAACATCTTCCACGTTGGAACGGCGACAGGGAAGTTCCACGCCGTGATTATTCCGCAAACGCCGATGGGTCTGCGAATACTCATATTGAACTTCGCCGGAAGCTCGCTCGGTACGGTGTGTCCGAACAGGCGGCGTGTCTCGGAAGCGGCGTAGTAGGCTGTATCGATGGCCTCCTGAACGTCGCCTTTTGTTTCGAAGAACGGCTTGCCCATCTCCCTTGTCATCTCGAAGGCCAGCTTGTCCTTGCGCTCAGTCAGCAAATCACCGATCCGTTTCAGGAAGTCACCGCGTTTCGGAGCGGGAACGCGAGACCAGGATTTGAAGGCTTCCCGGGCCGACGTCACGGCATTGTCGACGTCATCTGCGCTGGAGTCCGGAAACTCGCCAATCACTTCCGTGGTGTTGGCCGGGTTTGTGTCTGTGAATGTCTGGTCATTACTTGCACTGAGCCATTGGCCGGCAATGTAATTCTGGGTCAAATTGGCCATATTAGGAGTATGCGTTGCTGGTCGAGGGGCCGTGGGTGACGACATCCGGGGGCGTGTTTCAAAATAGCCCTGGGCGGTACCGTTAACAACATGCCGTTCACGCACGTGCGGTCCTCGCAGCCCGGTCGCCGGATTCGGTAACGGGAGGTGTGACCCCGACCGCGTGACGTAATACTAATCTTAAAGCTGGAGGCAACGAAGATCCCCATGACGACCCACAAGCCTCTTGAGAGCTACCTGTCGGACCGTGTGCAAAGCGTCCCGCCCAGTGGAATCCGACGTTTCTTCGAGATCGCCGCCACCATGGAGGACGTGATTACGCTTGGTATTGGCGAGCCGGATTTCGTTTCACCACGACCGATCATTGACGCGGCAGAGCGTGCACTCTCCAGCGGGAAGACCGGATACACGGCGAACGCCGGACTGGCCGATCTTCGCGACCTGATCGCCGGTGAACTGGACCGCCTCTACGGTGTCAAGTACAACCCGGCAAACGAAATACTCGTCACGGTAGGCGTAAGTGAAGCGCTGCAGCTTGCCATGCTCGCCCTGTTGAATCCGGGGGATGAAATTCTTATCCCGGAACCGTGCTTTGTGTCGTACGGCCCGACCGCGATATTTGCCGGTGGCAAGGTGGTCTATGTTCCGACCTCTGTCGAGAACGACTTTCAGGTTACGGCACACGACATCGAAGCCCGGATCACCCCGCGCAGCAAGGTGGTCTTCCTGGGATATCCGAACAATCCAACGGGTGCCGTCCTTCGAAGGAAGACGCTTGAGGAAATTGCAGAGGTTGTCGTGGCTCACGACCTGATCGTTCTGTCGGACGAGATCTACGATCGTCTCGTTTATGGAGACGCCTACAGTTCGGGTCACACGTGTCTTCCCTCGATTCCGTCACTGCGAGACCGGACAGTATTGCTGGGCGGTTTTTCGAAGAACTACGCGATGACGGGGTGGCGTGTGGGCTACGCCTGTGCTCCCGAAGCGATATACCAGGCGATGTACAAGCTGCATCAGTATATCATCATGAGTGCGCCGACACCGAGTCAGTACGGGGCGGTAGCGGCTATTCGTGACTGCCAGGCAGATGTAGAGAAGATGCGGCAGGCATACGACGAACGTCGGCGAGTTCTTGTGGACGGCCTCCGGGAGGCGGGTCTTCCGACCTTCGAGCCGGAGGGTGCGTTCTACGCATTTCCTGACATCAGGTCGACGGGACTGTCATCCGAGGATTTCGCGCAGAAGCTTCTCGAGGAGGAGCACGTGGCGGTTGTCCCTGGTGACGCGTTCGGACCCAGCGGCGCCGGTTTCGTCCGATGCGCATACGCGAATTCTCTGGAGAACATCAGGGAAGCGGTCCTCAAGATCCAGCGCTTCGCCCGTCGTTATCAAGAGCGGCTCGAACATGCGTGAACGGAACAGGGGAGGCCCGGGGCCGGTCCTGGCCATCCTCATATCCTGTGTGATGATTGGTTGTGCGTCGGGAGGGAGTCCCGCTGTCCGGGATAGTGACGTTGACCGGCAGGCGCGAACAACCGGAGAGCGCCCGTGACGCTGATCGGATTCGCGCGGGTTTTCCCTCGGGCTACGAGGTGCTCTCGAATACTGGCACCAGTACCGCCTCGGGCTCATCGGGCTACGATCTCTTGCATGCCGAGGTCGACCTGTCGTTTGACTTCGACAACGCGGCCGTCGTCGGCACTGTTAAGTATCACCTCGTGGTCCTGCGTCGAGGTCTGGCCGAGATTCTTTTGCACGGGAAAGGCATTCGCGTCGAGAGTGCGGAGTTGCAGCGAGGCGGCGCAGTTGTCCTGAGCGAGTTCAGGGTGGGCGACCACGGCATCGTGGTCGTTCCGCGGGCACCGCTGCGCCGAGCCGATACATTGTCGCTGTCGATGCACTACCGTGCAAACGGCGCGGTCGACGCCGCACATGGAGGAGTCCATTTTATTGATCCCGCCGGTGATGATCCATCGCTGCCCACGCAAGTCTGGACGGACGTTCGGCCAGCAGCGGTTCGTGCGTGGCTGCCGGGCTGGGATCATCCCGCCGAGAGCATGACGTTTGAGTTACGCCTGAACGTTCCCGACTCGCTGTCGACGTTTGCGAGCGGTCAACTGATAGACGAGCAGGCTTCCGACAATCTGCATCGGGTCGATCACTGGGCCGTGGATATTCCGCAGCCTGCGGGCAGGATCGGATTTGCCGTGGGCACATTCACATCGGTTGAAGATCAATACGTCAGTCCGGTCGGCAAGCGGTCGATGCTTGTCTACAGCGCCGACCCGTCGGCTGGGACGCTCACTGACGAGGTCTTCTACCCGACGCCGGATATGGTCGGGGTAATGGAGAAGCGCACAGCCGTCGAGTATCCGTTTTCCGACTACAAGCAGGTCGCAGTCCGGGGGTACCCCGATGTGGCCGGCGGAACGGCGGGGCTGACAATTCTGAGCACGGCAGTAATGCGCGATGGCCGCGCACTACTCGACGATCGAGGTGAGACAACATTGATGAGCGGACTGGCCAGCCAGTGGTTTGGCAGCTGGATCTCGGCTGCAGACTGGTCGGACATGGCTATCCTCGGAGGGCTCAACCGGATGTTGGAGTGGGCGTACCTCGAGGAAGCGCACGGCGTCGACGCGGCCCGCGTGCAGATCATCCGTACCGGCGAGAGGTATTTCGGCGAGGCAGTGAATGTTCGACGGCCGGCCATCTGGAGGAGCTCAAAGAGCGACGGGCACCTGGCGGCGGCACATTCGTCGGACAAGGCAGCGCTCGTTCTGTCCCAGCTCGCTTTCGTGATTGGCGACGAGACGTTCTGGCGAGCGGGTCGCGAGTTGTTAGCACGCCACGCCCAGCGGGCGGTCTCGCTCGACGACGTCCGCGAATCGATGGAGCAGGCTGCCCGTCACCCGCTCGACGAGTACTTCGACCAGTGGTTTCTCCAGCCAGGACACCCGGAGATTATCATCGAGCATGATTACGACGCATCGGGCGGGATCTATGGGATACGGATCCGTCAGGTTCAGGACTCCAGCCTGTTCCCGACCTATGTAATTGACACCGATGTCGAACTGAACTTCGACTCAAGACCGGCATACAGCGAACGGATTCGTATTTCTTCGCGCGACACGACACTCACGTTCGGGGTGTCGGGACGGATTGCGTTTGTCACGGTAGATGCTGATCACCGTCTTCTGGCGGACATCAGCGATCGCAAGCCCCTCTGGCAGTGGATTGCGCAGGCGGAGCTGGACGATGCGGTCGCCGGGCGATATGGTGCGGTGAAGGCCCTGACGCGGGCACAGCGGGGAACTGAAGTCCGGGACGCGCTAATTCGCGTGGCCGGTACCGACTCGTCGCCGCTGGTCCGCTCGGCTGCTTTGCGAGGACTGGCGGGTTACGCGAGTTCGGCCGCAGTACTTCGGTTTGCGCTGGCCCAGACCGTTTCGGATCCTGCGCCTGAGTGCCGCAGATCGGCTCTGCGGCTTCTGCAGGGATCGGCCGATCCGGCCGCTGTGAGAGTAGTACGGGAAGCGCTGCGTGATTCATCCTACGGTGTGGTTGCCACGGCTGTAGAAGTACTGGGTGACCTCTCGCCGAAGCGGTTCTGGACGACGGTGGAACCCATCTCCCGTGACCATTCGTGGGAGGGCGTGGTCGAACGATCTATTGCCGGGGTGCTCGAGACCAATCCGACCGCATCCAGCGCCGCGTATCTGCGAGAGTTGATGGAACCGCAGAGGGCCGAGGCGGTACGCGTGGCCGCGCTTGAAGCCTACGGAAGCCTCGCGACGCTGGGACCCGGTTGGAAGGTGGACGTCAAATCGACCGCACAGTTGCTGCTGTCTGATCGCAATCCGTCGGTGCGCAAGCGGGCTCGAGAGATTATTGCAGAGCTTTAGTCAAACTCTCGCAGGCGCGATGCGGTGGCTCTTCTCCATAGCGGTAACGGCGGCGTGTCATCTTCTGCTCGGTTGGGCGTGGGGTGTCGTCGGTGGCATTCTGGCTGGCTGGCTGTGGACCAGCGGTGGATGGTGGAGAGGCGCGGTGGTCGTGGGCAGTGTTTGGGCAGGGCTGACCTCGTATACTATTGCCGTCGCCACCGGGCCGGCTACTGAATTGCATCGGATACTCGCAGGAGTTTCGGGTTTTGTACCGAGTTTTGCGGTACCCCTTATCATTGTCGCCGTCGGTTCTCTTATCGGACTCTCTGGAGGACTGGTCGGCTCGGGATTACGAAAACTGGTCCGGCCTGTGGCCGCGCCGACGGCGCCAGCATAGAGTAGAAAGGACATACACAACATGACTGAAAACGTACGAAACCTGTTAGAGCGCGTAGACGCGCTCGGGAGGTATCTTTGACGTCGCTGAGCGACGCAAGCGAATTGATGCTCTGAGCGAGAAACGTCTCGATCCGAATTTCTGGAATGATCCCACCGCAGCTCGTAAGGTGGAGCAGGCCCTCGCAGCCGAAAAGACGTGGCTGACCGCATGGGACGATATCAAGCGAAGGGCGGATGACATCCGGACGCTCGGTGAGATGGCCGAGGAGGAGGAGACAGATCTCAGCGGAGAGATCGATGCGGAGGCGACGGCAATGGAAGCGTTGGTCGAAGCCCTTGAACTCCGGAGCATGCTCAGCGAACCGGACGATGTGCGCAACGCCATCCTGACAATTCACCCCGGTGCCGGTGGCACTGAGAGTCAGGATTGGGCGGAGATGCTTCTGCGAATGTATACGAGGTGGGGAGAGAAGCACGACTATAAGGTGGAAATGCTGGAGTTCCAGGAGGGTGAGGGTGCGGGTATCAAGAGCGCCTCGATACAGGTAGAAGGCCCGATGGCCTACGGCTATCTCAAGGCCGAGTCGGGCGTGCACCGACTGGTACGGATATCTCCGTTCGATTCAAGCGGAAGGCGTCATACGTCGTTCGCCAGCGTATTCGTGTATCCGGAGGTAGACGACAGCATCGACATCGAGCTAAAGTCGGATGAGGTGGAGATGCAGACCTTCCGTTCCGGCGGGAAGGGCGGACAGAACGTCAACAAGGTCGAGACCGGCGTCCGGCTCATCTGGACCGGTGTACTATCGGATGGCACTCCGCAGCGTGTCGTCGCGGAGTGCACGGAAGAGCGAAGCCAGTTGCAGAACCGCGAGCGCGCGACGACGATGCTCAAGAGTCGCATCTATCAACTGGAGCTTGCGATTCAGGAGGCCGCCAAGAATGCAGTGGAAGGCAGCAAGAAGAAGATCGAATGGGGAAGTCAAATCCGTTCGTACGTGTTTCAGCCGTACACCATGGTCAACGATCATCGTACCGAAACCAAGTTGACAGATATACAGTCCGTAATGGATGGTGATCTTGACGACTTCATCAAGTCCTATCTACTTCAGACATCAACAGCGTAGCGCAACAAAAGACCTGGTAACTGATGGCGCAGAAATACGACTTTCTTGTACTCGGCAGTGGAATTGCGGGTCTATCGTTCGCCTTGCGCGTGGCTGATCACGGCACGGTTGCCGTTATTACCAAGAAGGAGTCGGCAGAGTCGAATACCAACTACGCGCAGGGCGGAATCGCAGCGGTACTTGACGAGAGCGATTCAGTTGAAAGCCATGTTCAGGACACGCTGATTGCCGGGGCCGGGCTCTGCGACCCGGCGATCGTGGAGATCGTGGTACGCGAAGGCCCCGAGCGGGTCAAGGAGTTGATGACGCTCGGTGCCGAGTTTTCGCATCAGAACGGGCGTCTGCATTTTGGCCGGGAAGGCGGCCACTCGGCAAACCGTATTGTACATGCGGCGGATACGACGGGCCGAGAGGTGGAGAGTACCCTGCTTCGCCGAATCCACGAGCATCCGAACATCAATTTGTTCGAGTACCACTTTGCTGTGGAGCTCATTACCGAGCACCACATGGGGCAGCACGTGAGCAAGCTGCGACCGGACATGCACTGCTACGGAGCGTATGTGTTGGATGAGAAGAACGATCGGGTCGAGACTGTTCTGGCGAAATCGACATTGCTGGCAACCGGTGGCTCGGGGCGAGTCTATCTGCACTCAACCAATCCCGCCATTGCGACGGGCGACGGCGTTGCGATGGCATACCGTGCCAAAGCCAGACTGGAAAACATGGAGTTTGTCCAGTTTCACCCGACGAGCCTCTATCACTCGGAAGCCGACTCTTTCCTGATCTCGGAGGCTGTTCGTGGTGACGGTGCCGTTCTGATGAACGTCGATGGCGAGCGCTTCATGCCGAGTTACGACTCCCGCGCTGAACTGGCGCCTCGCGACATCGTTGCACGGGCGATTGACGACCAGTTGAAGCAGCGCGGTGACGACTACGTCTACCTGGATATTTCTCACAAACCCTCACAGGATATCCTGGACCATTTCCCCAACATCTACGAGACTTGCCTTGGCTTCGGAATCGACATCACGAGCCAACCGATACCGGTCGTGCCGGCTGCGCATTATCAGTGTGGTGGTGTGAAGACAGATGCGCACGCACGAACGTCAATCTCGGGATTGTTTGCATGCGGCGAGGTCGCGTGCACGGGTCTTCACGGGGCGAACCGTCTTGCGTCGAATTCACTGCTCGAGGCGCTGGTGTTCGGGCACCGGGCAGTGGACACGGCCGTGAAATACGCAGCGAGTGTTTCCTGGCGAGAGGATATTCCGGAGTGGGATGACAGCGGCACGGCGCACCCGGCGCAGTGGGTTTTGATATCGCACAACCAGGATGAACTTCGTCGCGTGATGTGGGACTATGTTGGCATCGTTCGGTCCGTGCTACGTCTGGAGCGAGCAGAGCGTCGCACCAAGCTCTTGTACGAGGAGACGGAGGCGTTCTACCGGCGCTCGCGAGTATCGGCGGGCCTGTGTGAACTCAGAAACATGATCGCCGTCGCCTTCCTGATCATACGCAGTGCCCAGATGAGGCGTGAGAGTCGCGGCCTGCACTTCATGGTCGACTACCCGGAAAAGGACCCGTCGGAAAAGCGTCCGACACTCGTGTAGGCGGCCGCTGCGTCTCGCCCGCAACCGCGAGCGCGACTTCCCCGGCGTGAAACCTATTCTTTTTGGTGCAGTTTGTACCCCTACGCGGCGATCGTTTGCGCCGCTATGGGCGGCAAGTGTATATTTGTTGCCTGTGGAAGGGGGGCGAATGGAGCGTAGCCGCCCTTTTTTGTTGGTGTGTTCGCGAGCGAACGCCCGTCCCTTCATGGATCGGGCGTTTTTTGCAGACGAGTACTTTGAAAAGGTGCTGACGGATGCCGATAGCGGTGTCGGAAAATATTACGGAACGCATTACGACGATCGCCGAAGAGGTGGCCCGGGAGCCACTGTACGTCGTCGAAGTCTCGGTGCGAGGCCAGCAGGGCTCGCACGTCGTGGATATCTATGTCGATTCGGATGAAGTGCTGACGATCGAGAGCCTGGCCGCTGCCAGCCGCGAGATCGGATTCCTTCTTGAAACGCAGGACGTGATCGATGGGAAGTACAAGCTGAATGTGTCGTCACCTGGCGTTGATCGACCATTGACAATACCCCGGCAGTACGCAAAGAACGTGGGTAGAAAGGTCGTCGTAAGATGGACAGAACCGGGACACAAACCTGCACGGGGGACCATCATACAAGCCGACGACCAGGGGTTCGAAATCGAACTGGAGAACAGAGAAACAAAGAGCATCGCATATGGTGACGCGAAAGAGGTTAAGATTCTACTTCCGTGGTAGATCCGACCTCACGCGCCACCCGTAGCGTGCGGAGCAAGGCGAGTATATGCAGAGTAGTGGTCTAGTATCATCTTTTGCCGAGATTGCAAGAGAGAAGGGTATTGATCGGGACGTGCTCCAGCTCATCATGGAGGATGTCTTTCGAGCGATGATCCGAAAGCGCTATGGCGCCGACGATGCGTTCGAAGTCATCATCAATCCCGACAACGGCGACATCCAGATTCTCCACATTCGAGAAGTGATTCCCAACATGGATCTTGAGGATCCTGTGACTCAAATCGAAGCCAGAGACGCTGTCGATTTCGACCCCGACTTCGAGGTTGGCGACGAGGTAGCCAGCGAAGTCAACATAACTGACTTCGGCCGCCGTGCCGTGATGATGGCCCGCCAGACATTCAGTCAGCGGATCCGGGACATCGAGAAGGAGAATGTTTTCTTCCGCTATACTGACCTCGTTGGCGAGATCGTTGTTGGTGAGGTCTATCAGACTCGCCGCCGCGAAGTGCTCGTAATACACGATAAGGTCGAGTTGATTCTGCCGCGCGAAGAGCAAATTTACAAGGACAGATATCGTAAGGGCGATATGCTGCGGGCGGTCATCAAGGAAGTGCGCCGGGACGCGGGCAATAACCCGCAGGTCATTATCAGCCGAGCCGCGCCGTTGTTCATGGAGCGCCTGTTCGAGCTTGAGGTCCCCGAAATTGATGAGGGGATTGTCGAGATCAAGAGGATCGTACGCGAACCCGGTGATCGCGCCAAGGTCGCGGTCGTAAGTCACGACGAGAGAATCGACCCTGTCGGTGCCTGCGTTGGCATGAAGGGTTCTCGTATTCACGCCGTTGTCCGCGAGCTGGCGAATGAGAACATCGATGTCCTTGAGTATTCCGAAGACCCGCACCGGCTGATTACGAGTGCGCTGTCGCCAGCTCATCCAATTTCCGTTTCGACGAACGATGAACTGAATCCTCCTCGTGCGAAAGTCGTCGTCAATGCCGAAGAGGTAAGCAAGGCCATTGGTCGCGGTGGAATAAACATCCGACTCGCTTCCATGCTGGCCGGCTATGAGATCGATGTATACCGGGAAATCTCGGCTGACGAAGAAGACGTCGACATGGCTGAGTTCGCGGATGAGCTGACTCCCGAGACGCTACAGCGACTTCGGGATATCGGCTGTGATTCCGCCAAGGCCGTATTAGAGTTGTCGAAGGAAGAGCTCATGCGGAGGGCAGTGGTGGACGAGGAACTTGCAGTCCACATTCTTAAGGTGATTCGGGCAGAGTTTGCTGACGAAGACGAAGACGAAGAGGAGGAGGAGAAGGAAGAGAGGAAGGAGAAGGAGGAGAAGGAGGAGGAGAAGGAGAAGGAGGAGAAGGAGGAGAAGGAGGAGAAGGAGGGAGAAGGAGGAGAAGGAGGAGAAGGAGGAGAAGGAGGAGAAGGAGGAGAAGAAGGAGGAGAAGGAGGAGAAGGAGGAGGAGGAGGAGAAGAAGGAGGAGAAGGAGGAGAAGAAGGAGGAGAAGAAGGGAGAAGAAGGAGGAGAAGGAGGAGAAGAAGGAGGAGAAGGAGGAGAAGTCCGAGGTTTAAACAGACCGCTGAGGTCTTTGGCAGAAAGCCAGGTAAGAACTGTTTATGGCGACTGAGTCGAAATTCAAGAAGAAGAGACTGTTCAAGGTATCGCGCGAACTGAACGTGTCCGTCGACACGATCGTCGATGACCTGAAGACGGCCGGCTTCACAAAGGCGATGACCGGTAGTGGACTGAATGCGGCCATTACCGACGAGGAAGCGTATGCCTTCCTGCTCGAGACCTATGCTGAGGATCGCGCGACCGCCGAAAGAGTCAAGAAGAAGAGAGCGCAGCTCGCAGAGGAGGAGGGTGAAGGGGTTGACGTTGACGGCGAAGTCATCGCCGTGGAAACGCCCGAACCCGAAGAAGCTGAGGAGACTCAGGAGATCGTCGAGATCGTCGAGATTGTCGATGAGGACGACGATGCAGCATCGATTCCCGAAGAGGACGATGTGGCCGTTGATGTCGAGCCTGAAGTCGCGGTTCCCACGGCCGAAGTCGAGGCTGTGGAAGTAGAGGCTGTGGAAGTTGAACCGGAAGGGGATGTTGCCGAGGTGATCGAGGCCGCGGTCGAAACCGACCTCACCCCGACAGATGTCGAAGCAGAGACCGTTGAAGTCAGACGTCATGGCTGATGTGGATGTGCTCGATGTCGATCTGGTGCCCGACGATGTGGAGGTGGACGAAGAAGAGGACTTGACCATACTCGCGGGCCGCTACAAGCTTCAGGGAACCAAGGTTCTCGGCAAGATCGAGCTTCCCGAGGATGCCATTGCCGACGCTGGAAAGCCTCGACGCAAGCGTAAGCGGAAAAAGACTGAGCCCGCCGAAAAAGGAACCGTCCGGGTCCGCAAGGCCGCTGATGACGACGTCGGGAAGAAGAAGAAGAAGGGAAAGAAGCGCGGTGCCTCGGTAGACGAGGCAGAGGTCGAGCAGACCTTGCAAGAGACGCTTCGTGAACTGGAACAGGGTGCCTCGCGAGTGCGCCAGCGCCGTCGTCGTCAGAGAAGGGAGCAGCACGCGGCGGATCGTGAGCGCGAACTGGCCCAGCAGGAAGAAGAGGCTGGTATTCTCAGGGTAACGGAGTATCTCTCAACGGGAGAGCTGGCCAATTTGATGGACGTGCCCGTCACGGACGTTATCAAGACCCTGTTTGGAGCCGGCATGATGGTCTCCATCAACCAGCGGTTGGACGCGGACACCATTACGTTCGTCGCTGATGAGTTCGGCTTCGAACTTGACTTCATCACGGAGTTTGCTTCGGACGATATTCAGGTCGAGGAGGATGCGCCGGAAGACCTGGTGGAACGTGCACCCGTTGTGACCGTCATGGGTCACGTCGATCATGGAAAGACGTCGCTTCTCGACCTGATTCGAAACGCGAACGTCGTCGCCGGTGAAGCCGGAGGCATTACCCAGCACATCGGGGCGTACAACGTAGAGCTGAAGAACGACCGCCGCATTACGTTCCTGGACACTCCCGGCCACGAGGCGTTTACAGCCATGCGGGCCAGAGGCGCAAAGGTTACGGATCTCGTTATTCTCGTTGTTGCCGCTGACGATTCCGTCAAGCCGCAGACGATCGAAGCCATCAACCACGCGCGTGCAGCAGAAGTCCCGCTGGTTGTCGCAATCAACAAGATCGACAAGGGTGATGCAAATCCCCAGAAGGTCATGCAGGAGCTGGCCGATCAGAATGTTCTCGTCGAGCCATACGGAGGAAAGGTCCAGTGCTCGCTTGTGTCCGCGAAGACAGGCGAAGGAGTTGAGGAATTGCTTGACAAGGTATTGCTCGAGGCCGAACTGCAAGAGCGCAAGGGCAACCCGAACCGGAACGCGATCGGTACGGTCATCGAGAGCCGGATGGACAGAGGTCGCGGTGTCGTTGCGACCATTCTGGTTCAGAACGGGACTCTGAAGGTGGGCGACACGTTTGTTGCCGGTGTGTACAGTGGACGTGTGCGAGCGATGTTTGACGAAAGAGAGAATCGTATCGATAATGTGGGTCCGTCCAAGCCCGCACTCGTACTTGGTTTCGACGGTTCGCCGGAGGTGGGCGACCAGTTCATCGTTCTTGATGACGAGCGAGAAGCGCGTGAGATCGCCCAGAAGCGGCATCAGATTCAACGTGAGCAGTCGCTGCGCCAGCGGAAGCACATCACGCTGGATGAGATCGGCAGGCGCCTGGCGCTCGGTGATTTCCAGGAGCTCAACCTCATCGTAAAGGCAGACGTAGGCGGATCGGTGGAGGCTCTGTCTGACTCCCTCCTCAAGTTGTCGACCGAGGAGGTTGCTGTCAATATTATTCACACGGGCGTTGGAGCCATTACGGAGAGTGACGTGATGCTCGCCTCCGCTTCCGACGCCGTCGTCATCGGCTTCCAGGTGCGACCCATGCCGACCGCGCGCCTGCTGGCCGAGCGCGAGGAGATTGACATCCGTACGTACTCCATCATCTACGATGCGATTTCGAACGTCCGGGACGCGCTCGAGGGGCTGCTTTCACCCGAGAAGAGTGAGAAGACGCTCGGAAATGCAGAGGTCCGCGAGACGTTCAAGGTACCGAAAGTGGGTACGGTCGCCGGTTGCCTTGTGACTGACGGGAAGATCAAGAGGAGCGATCGTGTTCGACTGATCCGTGACGGAGTGGTCATATATGAAAACACGCTTTCTTCACTGAAACGGTTCAAAGACGACGTTCGTGAAGTGCAGAGCGGTTTCGAGTGCGGCATCGGTATGGAGAACTACGACGACATCAAGGTCGGTGACCAGTTCGAGGCCTATGAGATCATCGAGACGGCTCGGAAACTCGAGGCCTAGGCAACAAGACCGCGCCATTCCATTTGGCGAAACTGGTGGAGCAGGATGAGTGTTCGGACCGAACGCGTGGCTCGATTGATACAGAAGGAGGTTGCAGACCTTCTCAATTCGTCATTCTCGGAACAGATAGGGCCGATGGTGACGATCACCGGAGCTCGGGTTACGAAAGACCTGTCCATCGCATACATCCACTTCAGTGTACTGGGTACATCCGAGGAAGAGCGACGTGCAACGTTTCGCCACCTGGAAGAACTAACCCCGCAGGTACGAATCGCGCTTGCCCGGCGCATCAGACATCAGGTGCGGAAGATCCCCGAACTCAAGTTCTTCCTGGACGAAACGCAGCAGACAGTTCAGCGCATCGAGGGCCTGTTCGACAAGATCCGGGCTGAGCGCAAATCTCGCGGAGAAGACAGCTAGTCGCATGAGCCTGCGAAATACGGCACCCGGCAAGTTGTCCGGCGAGGCTCTGAACCTGGTTTCAACCGTTATCGACCGATTGAATCGCGGTACGGATCTCTCGGATGCCGTCGTTCTTGTCGACAAGCCGGGTGGCTGGACGTCGTTCGATGTCGTTCGACTGCTCCGTCGCATCGCCCGAACACGCAAGGTCGGTCACGCGGGTACCCTGGATCCAATGGCCACGGGACTGCTTGTCTGCATGACCGGTCGATCAACGAAGTTGTCGCGGTTCTTTCTTGAGATGGCAAAGGAGTACTCCGGTACCATTCGACTCGGAGAAACGACCGCCTCGTTCGACGCAGACTCGCCGGTCGACCGCGTCGTCGAGGCCGATCACGTTACGATCGACGCGATCCGGGCTGTCACTACCAGCTTCGTTGGTGAAATCATCCAGCAAACGCCGCCATATTCGGCCGTCAGGGTGGACGGGAAGCCCCTGTATGAGCGAGCGCGGAAAGGCGACCTCCGAAGCGGTCCGCCCAGAGTGGTCACGATCCATTCTTTTGATATTGCGGGCAAGCGCGGCGACGATGTCGACTTTCGGATGTCGTGCTCCAAAGGGACTTATGTCCGTGCGCTGGCACACGACCTGGGCGAGCAGCTCGGGGTGGGGGCCCATCTGATTCGGCTGCACCGAGATCGTATCGGCGACTATTGTGCTTCGGATGCCCTGACCGTGCAAGATCTTTCAGACTATGCCGGCGACGATCCGCCCCGGGATTTGACCAGGAGCAGAGACCATGCGAGTTGAACACTTCCCGCGGAATGTGCAGCTCGAGAAACACGGAGTTGTAACGATCGGTGTGTTCGATGGCATCCATCTGGGACACAGGTCGATTCTTGACCGTGTTCTTGATCGGTCGTCTGCCGTCTCGGGTTTCAGCACGCTCGTGACCTTCAATCCGCACCCGAGGGAGATTGTGTCGGGTGATATTGTGCCGCTTCTGACGACCCTGAACGAGCGCATCGAATTGATCCGGCAGACCGGACTCGATCGAGTTGTGGTGATCCCGTTCGACGATGAATTTGCGAGGCTATCTCCGGAACAGTTTGTTAAGGACGTCCTTTGCGAGCGGATCGGAATGCGTGAGCTGGTGATCGGATACGATCATGGGTTTGGCAAGGGTCGTAAAGGAGACATCGCACTTCTCCGGACGCTGGCGGAAGACCTCGGATTCTCCGTGATCGAACTGTCGGCGCGAATGACGGACCACACACCGATCTCCTCGTCCGCAATCCGTCAGATGCTCCATATGGATGGAGACGTGGAAGGCGCGGCTCTGCTGCTGGGGAGGCCATACTCCGTCTCAGGGGAGGTCGTCAAGGGCGACGGGCGAGGGCGCCTTATCGGGTTCCCGACGGCCAACATCTCCCTGGGCAATCGGCGAAAGCTGGTTCCTCAGCGGGGCGTGTACGCCGTCAGGGTGATCATCGAGGACTCGGCCACTCCGTTCGACGCGATGATGAATATTGGCTTCAGGCCGACGTTCGACGGAGCCGGTATGAGGCTGGAGGTTCACGTGTTCGACATGGACCGGACACTATACGGCCAATCCCTTCAAGTAGAATTCGTCGAAAGAATTCGTGATGAGCGCAAATTCGACGGCATGGAATCCCTGAAGGAGCAACTAAAGGAGGATGAGTTGCGTTGCAGGCGGGCACTTACCAGCGTATCTTAAAAAATTACGCCGAGCAGGCATACGCTCCGGAAAATACCCGGTGCGTTGTCTTCTTTAGCATGGTATCAATCTAAAGAGGATAATCTCACGTGATAACGAAAGAAGGAAAACTGGAGCTTGTTGGCTCCTTTGGCAAGAGTGAAACGGACACCGGTTCGGCGGAGGTCCAGATTGCCATCTTTTCCGAGCGGATCAAGGCTCTTACAGAGCATCTTCAGCGCCATCCCAAAGATCACTCGACACGCCGCGGCTTGCTTAAGCTCGTCGGTAAGAGGCGCCGGTTGCTCAACTACCTGATGGACAGAGACATATCCAGGTACCGAACGATTATTGAGCAGCTTGGAATACGAAAGTAGATTCTGCGTCGGCACCTCATTCCCGGGGTGCCGTCGTTTTATGCGTCGATAGAGACAGCGCGTCTGGCTTCCGGGAGACTCACAAGCTCCAGGATTGCCGCACCCGGGGTCAACATTCGACCGAAATGAACTGATTGGAAGAGGAGTAGAAATGTCGAAAGCAACACTGAAACAAGTTGAATTTGCACCGGGGAAAGTGATTTCCCTTGAGACCGGACGCCTTGCAAGGCAGGCCGGAGGCGCCGTCGTAGCACGCCTTGGTGATACCATGGTGCTCTGCACCGCCGTGGCTACGGACTACGTGAGGGAAGGACAGAATTTCTTCCCGTTGACGGTGGACTACAGAGAGAAATTTTCGTCCGCAGGTAAGATACCCGGCGGCTTTATCAAGCGGGAAGGACGGCCGTCCGACAAAGAGGTGCTGACCTCTAGACTTGTCGATCGAGCCATCCGGCCGCTGTTCCCTGAGGGCTTCTTCAACGAAGTCCAGATCATCTGCTACGTGATTTCGGCGGATGATGAGAATGACGCTGATGTTCTTGCGGGCCTGGCCGCGTCTGCAGCTCTGATGTTAACCGGTGCGCCATTCAAGGGGCCAATCGCAGAGGTGCGTGTTGGCCGAGTTAGCGACCGGTTCATCATCAATCCGACCATATCCGAACTGGCAGAGAGCGACTTCAACCTTATAGTCGCAGGACGCAAGGACGCGATCGTGATGGTCGAGGGCGAGATGAACGAAGTGTCGGAGGACGACGTCCTCGAGGCGCTCGATGTTGCGCACGACGCTATTCGTCTACTCTGCGTGGCGCAGGAGGAACTGGTTCAGGAGGCCGGTGTGCCGAAGCCACTCGAGTACACATCAGTGGCTGTTCCTGCTACCCTGGTTGATCGCGTTCGTGACCTCGTCGCACAACGCATCAACGAGCACATTCGTCGTCCTTACAGCAAGGATGAATTCTACGGTGGGATATCAGAAATCAAGGATTGGACCCTGGATCAACTTCTCGGTGCCGAAGATCCTGAGGCGGGGACTTCTCGCGCCGATGCAACTGAGGACGGCTTCACGGCGAAGCATATCAAACAGGCTGTTGGCGCGGTAGAAAAGGAAGTGATGCGTGAGATGATTCTCAGCGACCAGCGCCGGATCGACGGAAGAGGCCTCACGGAGGTTCGTGACATCTGGTCGGAGGTTGGATATCTCCCTCGCGTACATGGCTCAGCGATCTTCACGCGTGGAGAAACGCAGGTTCTGGCGTCGGTTACGCTTGGAACCAAGAAGGACGTGCAGCCGGTCGATCAGGTGTTTGACGAGACCGACAAGCGTTTCTATCTCCACTATAACTTCCCGCCGTTCTGCACGGGCGAGGCGAAGTTCCTTCGCGGCTCGACGAGACGCGAGATCGGCCACGGAATCCTGGCGGAAAGAGCTCTATCGCGCCAGATGCCGAGTGTAGAGGAGTTTCCGTATACCGTACGTCTCAACGCAGACGTCCTGGAGTCAAACGGTTCATCCTCGATGGCTTCCGTTTGTGCCGGTACTCTTGCAATGATGGACGGAGGCATCCCGATTCGCAAGCCCGTCTCCGGTATCGCCATGGGTCTTATCTCGGATGGGAATCGCACGGTGATCCTCAGTGACATACTTGGCACAGAAGATCATCTGGGTGATATGGACTTCAAGGTCACGGGCACTCGCGACGGAGTAACCGCATGCCAGATGGACATCAAGATCGATGGTCTGTCGCGAGACATCATGCGGAACGCACTGCTTCAGGCGCGCGAAGGTCGTGACCACATCATGGAGCGGATGCTGGAGACACTGCCGGAAGCCAGAACGGACCTGTCGCCGCACGCACCGCGGTTGACGCAGTTCACGATTGACACCGACTACATCGGCGCCGTGATCGGGCCCGGTGGTAAGATCATTCAGGGATTGCAGCGAGATACCAATACGATCATCGAGATCGAGGAACGCGACGGACTCGGCTACGTGACGGTGGCCGCGACGAACAGCGAAGATGCCGACAAGGCCATCAACATCATCCGCAGCATAGCATCCACACCGGAGGCCGGTCAGGACTACGTCGGGACCGTGCGCAACATCCAGAGCTTCGGCGCCATCGTCGAGATTGCTCCGGGGAAGGAGGGACTGCTGCATATCTCCGAACTTGATTACGGATTCGTTGACAATGTCGAGGATTACCTCGCCGTTGGAGACGAGGTGACCGTGAGGCTGGTTGAGGTTCGAGATGACGGCAAATTGCGACTTAGCCGCAAGCCTTTTCTTGAGAAGCCTGAAGGCTATGAGGAGCGCGAGCAGCGTCCACAGCGAAGTGGTGGCGGCGGTGGCGAAATGGTGAGCGTCGCGGTGGTGGTGGTGGCGGCGGAGGTCGTGGCCGACGTGACAACCGTGGCGGAGGTAATCGCAACTGATCCGTTCGGCGTAAGGGGCGGCGGTGTCCGCCCCGATGCTTGCGGGAGTCAGGTCTGAGTGATGAGCGGTAACAGGCGACGCGCGATAGCCGAAGACCGCGCCTCATTTACGCGTACGATACTTCCTAACGGAGTTCGCGTAGTCACGGAGATGATTCCCTCCGTACGCTCCATTTCGGTTGGCGTCTGGGTCTTCACGGGTAGTCGGGATGAACCGGCCCGTGCTCGCGGGATCAGCCACCTGATTGAGCACATGGTGTTCAAGGGCACGACTCGACGCAGAACACATCATATTGCTCAGCGTCTCGAATCCGTCGGCGGTTATCTGAATGCCTTCACCGGCAAGGAGTACACGTGCTTCTTCGCACGGGCGTTGGACGAACATCTCGATCGGTCCATTGACACCATCTGTGACCTCGTACTGAGGCCCAGCTTTCCGGCAACGGAACTCGTCAAGGAGAAGGATGTCGTGCTCGAGGAGATGAAGATGTATGACGACACTCCGGAGGACATCATCTTTGACCACTTCGAGGCTGCGATATACGACGGCCATCCACTTTCCCGCCCGGTAATCGGGACTCCGAAGTCCGTCAAGCGAATTGGTCGCCAGGATCTGCGAGACTTCGTAGATCGAAACTACAGCCCCAATCGAATTGTTGTCGCGGTCGCCGGCAACGCTGAGCATTCACGCGTTGTTCGACTCGTTCAAAAGGCGTTCTCAGGCTCCCGAAGATCTCGTCGTCCGGTACGGCGAAAGAAGGTTGTTGCCTATGTCCCGACCGAGTCCATGGTTGAACGTCCCATCTCTCAGGCGCACCTGGTCATGGGAACCCGAAGTCTGGGGGCACGCGATCCAGGACGCTCGGCGCTCGTGGTACTGAATACGATTCTCGGAGGCGGTATGTCGAGCCGACTCAATCAGAACATCCGCGAGAAGTACGGCTATTGCTACCAGATCTATTCGTTTCTCAATATTCACTCCGACTCGGGTGACTTCGGCATCTACATGGGAACCGACTCGTCAAAAATCGACCGTGCCAAGAAGTTGATTTTGCGCGAGATTGATCGGCTTTCGCAGACTCACGTAAGCGCGAGAACGCTGTCACAGGCCAAGAGCCAGGTAAAGGGCTCCATCATGCTCGGCCTCGAAGGAATGAGTAATCGAATGATGCGACTGGGTAGACAGGAGCTGTTCTACCAACGCTACTCGACACTTGACGAAGTGATGGTTGAGATCGAATCGGTAACGCCGGACGACATCCAGCACCTCGCGCAAAAGGTATTACCAGCAGACAACTTCTCAACCGTCGTAGTCAGCCCGACTGAAGACTCGATCTAGATACCCCGGTCAATGAAAGTACTAGTCACAGGTGGCGCGGGCTTCATTGCCTCGCATGTTGCAGACGCTCTCGTCGGCGATCGACACGATGTTCATATTCTGGACGACCTCTCGTCTGGCAAGATGGAGAACGTACCTGTTGGTGCGACCTTTCACCAGATGGACATACGAGATCCCGGTGTCGGCGACCTTATGGCCGAGCAGCGGTTCGAAGTTCTTGTACACCATGCCGCTCAGATGGATGTGAGGCGATCTGTCGCCGACCCTGCCTTCGACGCAGGGGTCAACCTGATCGGATTTCTGAATCTGATGGAGAGCGCGCGGAAAGCGGGACTGAAGAAGGTGGTCTTTGCATCAACCGGGGGCGCGATATACGGCGAGCCGGAGTACGTCCCGCAGGACGAGAAACACCCGCTGCAACCCCTGTCCCCGTACGGTATTACGAAGCTTTCCACAGAAAAGTATCTCTACTTCTATCAGCAGGAATATGGGGTACCGTTCGTCGCGCTCCGGTATGGCAACGTGTATGGACCGCGACAGAATCCACATGGAGAAGCGGGAGTAATTGCCATATTTATCAATCGATTACTTGCCAACAGCCAGGCCGTGATCTATGGAGACGGTAAGCAGACACGGGACTACGTCTACGTCGGCGACGTGGTGCGGGCCAATAGGGCTGCGGTTGGTTATGACGGGTCGGGCATTTTCAACGTCGGAACATCCGTTGAGACGGATGTAAATCAACTGTTTCGACTCTTGCGTGACGAGATTCGTCCGGAGATGCCCGAACGGCATGAGGACGCACGACCGGGCGAGCAGCGTCGGAGCGTACTCGACTACAAACACTCTGAGCACGTGTTGGGTTGGGCGCCCACGGTATCTGTTGAAGACGGACTGAAGGCTACGGTCAAGTGGTTTCGTGCACGCGCGGTCGACGCTTGATCTGACGGACGACAGTACCTCACAATCTTATGTATCGAGTTCGACTGGATCAATTTGAAGGTCCGCTGGACCTGCTGATGTTTTTCATTCAGCGGGATGAGCTCGATATCTACGATATCCCTATCGCGCAGATCGCAGACGAGTTTCTGGAGTACGTCCGTCTGCTCGAGCAGATAGACCTCGACGGCGTCGGCGATTTCCTGTACATGGCCGCTGTTCTCATAAACATCAAGGCGCGGATGCTTCTGCCGTCTCCCGATGTTGATGAGGAGGGTGAGCCGATCGACCCGAGAGCGGAGCTGGTGGAACGACTTCTCGAGTACGTCAGGTTCAAGGAAGCAGCGGCAGGGTTGTCCAGTCGCTTCGAGATGCGATCGGAGCTCTTTACGCGAGGTGAGGCGTCCGGTGAATCGGCCTTCAAAGTCGACGCACCGCCCGTTGTGGAAGACGCTTCGATATTTGATCTGATATCTGCTCTGCGCCGAGTTCTTACTGAAGCCGCTGATGGACCGGAGCATGAAATCGAGGCCGAGGTATATTCGATCGACATGCAGCGTCAATACGTGCGAGAGCAGCTCGAGGACGTAAGCGAAGTGTCTTTTGTGGCTTTGGTCGCGAAACGGTCCAAGGCCTTCATCGTCACCACGTTCCTCGCGGTGCTCGAAATGGCACGCCTCGGTGAAATCGCATTGAGAATGGCCGGTGACGTGGACGATTTCTACCTTCAGGTGGCCGAGGCCAGCGATCTGTAAGTCCGAAGGCGGATCAACTTAATTGGAATATGAATATCGAGACGAATGGCAGTGACTCCGGGATAGATCTGGATGAACTTGCAATGATGACCGAAGCGCTCATTTTTGGCGCGGATGAACCGGTCGGGACGGAGACGATTGTGGACGTGTTTGCCCGCGTCCGCGGCGGTTCACGTCCAACAATTGCCGAAGTCGAAGCAGCCGTTGACAGGCTCAACGCCGGCTTCGAGGCTGGTGGCAGGTGCGTCCGGATCTACGAGTGGGCAGAAGGATATCGCATGGCGACAACGCCGGAAGTCGCACCATATCTCAAAGTGTTTCTGGATCAGAAGATGACGCGGCGTCTCTCAAGATCTCTGCTGGAAACGCTGGCCGTCGTGGCCTACAAGCAACCCGTAACGAAGCCCGAGGTTGACTTCGTCCGCGGAGTAGACTCGGATTACGGCCTCCGCAAGTTGATGGAGCTGGACATGGTGGACGTGATCGGGAGAAGCGATGCCGTCGGTAGGCCGCTACTCTACGGAACGAGCAGAACCTTCCTGGAGAAGTTTGCGATGAAAGGTCTCGACGACCTTCCAAATCTGCGCGAGGTAGAGGATTTGTTGAACGATCCGTCATTCAATACCGAGAGAGCACGCCTTCTCCTGCGCGATTCCCTCATGGGACTTGAAAGTGAGGCAGCACCCGCGGGTGACAGCGCTGAATCCGCTGTCGATTCGGCGGATTCAAGCGTGCCAGGGGCTCCGACGACGAACGGAAATGGACTGGCCGAGGAATGATGGCCAGAAAGCCCTCCAGGCGTCCTGAACGAAAGCGAAAGCCAGACGCGGAGTCGGGTGCTGGCATTCCTGCGGCGAACAACGTTCGGCTCAATCGCTTCCTTGCCATGTCTGGAGTATGCTCTCGACGAAAGGCCGACGAGCTGATCACGGCCGGACTCGTACGAATTAATGGAGACGTTGTCACTCAACTGGGGACACGTGTCTCGGCGGGCGACAAGGTCGTCGTCAATGGGAAACTGATTTCGCCGACAAAGCACACTCATATCCTGCTAAACAAGCCCCGCGATACGATCACGACTACGGCGGACGATCGGGGGAGGGCAACTGTCCTCGACCTTGTCACCATTGCGGGGAAGGAGGATATGGGCCTGTTTCCTGTCGGTCGTCTCGATCGCAATACGACGGGAGTGCTCTTGATCACAAACGATGGAGAGCTGGCGAATCGGCTTATGCACCCGCGGTATGAGATCGAGAAGCTGTATGTGCTCCGGGCTGACAGGCCGGTTGAGGAGGTAGATATTGAGCGCCTGAGATCCGGTGTGGACCTGGATGGTGAACTCGTGCAGGCCGATCAAGTGACCTACGCGGACCCGGCAGATCGGGCCATCGTCGGGATTTCGCTCCATGAAGGGCGAAATCGGCAGATTCGCCGGATGATGGAGGCCCTCGGATACGAGGTCAAGAAGCTTGAACGCGTCAGGTATGCGGGACTGACGACCAGTCGCTTGCGGCGGGGTCGATGGCGGTCGCTGGAGCCGTTCGAGGTTGAGGCGCTGTACAGGAAGGTCAAGTTGAAAACGAAATAGGGGATTGCGCGTTTATTGCCGACACGCATATCGGTGACCCAGCCCATGTATTCAGATTTGGCAGACAAAATCCGCGGTGAAGGACTGACGTACGACGACGTGCTGCTCGTACCTGCACGTTCTTCCGTTATGCCTCGCAGTGTATCGACGCAGACGTTTCTGACGCGACGCATCGAGTTGAACATGCCCCTCGTTTCGGCTGCCATGGATACGGTTACCGAAGCTGAAATGGCAATCGCCATTGCACGCGAGGGCGGTGTAGGCGTCTTGCACAAGAACATGTCGATCGTACAGCAGGCGGATGAGGTCCGGCGGGTCAAGAGATCCGAGAGCGGCATGATACTGGACCCGATCACACTGAGTCCGGGCAGCACGGTGGGCGACGCGCGCCAGTTAATGGCCCGATTCTCCATCGGCGGTATTCCCGTTATTGACGAAGACGGGCGCCTCATCGGTATTGTGACGAACCGCGACCTGCGGTTTCAGCATGACAACACGGTCCGGTTGTCCAACGCGATGACGACTACGGGATTGATAACGGCGCCGATCGGCACGACGCTGCAAACCGCCGAAGCGCTCCTGCAGGAACACAAGATTGAAAAACTGCCCGTGGTCGACGAGACCGGACTGCTAAGGGGTCTGATCACGTTCAAGGATATCCAGAAGAAGAGACAGTTTCCGAATGCCTGCAAGGATGAGCATGGTCGACTCAGAGTGGGCGCGGCGGTCGGCGTGACGCCGGATCTGCTCGACCGGGTTGCGGCCATCGTGGAGGCTGGCGTTGACTTTCTCACCGTCGACACGGCACATGGCCACTCCGAGGGTGTCCTCGAAGCCGTGTTCAAGGTGAAGAGCGATTTTCGAACACGTGGAAGTCGTTGCGGGCAACGTTGCCACGGCCGAAGGAACCGCAGACCTTATTGCGGCCGGCGCGGATGCGGTCAAGGTGGGCATCGGACCTGGTTCAATCTGCACGACACGTGTGGTTGCCGGAGTCGGGGTTCCGCAGCTTACGGCCATCATGGATTGCAGTTCGGTGGCGCGGGAGCATCAGGTTCCGATTATCGCCGACGGTGGAATCAAACAGACCGGCGATGTACCGAAGGCGATTGCTGCCGGCGCAAGCAGCGTAATGATCGGAGGGATGTTTGCGCGAGTGGAAGAGAGTCCCGGTGAGACCATTCTGTATGAGGGTCGGAAGTACAAGTCGTATCGGGGAATGGGATCGCTTGGTGCGATGCAACAGGGTAGCAAGGACCGCTACTTTCAAGACGCCGAGGACGATATTCGAAAGCTCGTGCCGGAAGGGATCGAAGGCCGGGTGCCATACAGCGGGACGCTGAGCGAAGTGGTGTACCAAATACTGGGTGGCCTGCGATCAGCGATGGGCTACACCGGCTGTGCCACACTGACCGAACTTTCGGACCGGGCCCAGTTTGTCCGAATTACGTCATCCGGCGTGATGGAGAGCCACCCGCACAACGTCGCGATTACGAAGGAATCACCAAACTATACGTCGCGATCCCACTAGCGAAGCTGCTGTTCATGAATCGTATCGCCGCCGTTCGCGATCTCCTCGACGAATCGAATGCGGTGGGGATCCTGATTTCTTCGCTGCCCCACATCCGCTGGGCATGCGGCTTTACGGGATCAAACGCCGTCGTGTATCTCGACCGCGACGGCGGACATCTGATCACCGATGGTCGCTACCGGGAACAGGCCCGTCTCGAGGTCGGCGAGCTCAGTATTCATATCGCGGAATCCGACCTCATCGCTTTTCTCTGTAGCAGCGGTTGGCTGGCAGCAGGTGGGCCCGTCCTTGCTTCAAGGCGAGCACCTGTCCGCGTCAAAGTTTGATCAGCTGCGTACGGCCCGAGACGCAGCCGACTTCCGATTAACAAAGGGACTGCTTGACAGGTTGGTGGCGGTCAAAACAAATCACGAAGTCAATCTCATCAAAGCAGCTCAGCAGGTCACCACCGACGTGTTTCGGGATCTCGTCGATTGGATTGTCCCGGGACTGACGGAGAAGGAGATTGCCGCCAGAATCATTTGCGAGCACCTGAGGCGTGGCGCCGACGGCATGTCGTTTGACCCGATCGTTGCCTCCGGTCCGAACAGTGCGTTGCCGCACGCGAGACCTGGCGACCGCAAGATCCGACACGGAGATGTCGTGGTGCTTGACTTTGGCTGCAGCCTTGAGGGCTACTGTTCCGACATGACGCGCACCATCGCCGTGGGTGAACCGGGTCCTGAGGCCGAGCACGTGTTTGCAGTCGTTCGAGATGCACAGCAGAATGCGATTGGTGCTGCGCGCGCAGGCATAGTCGCAAAGGACCTTGATGCACACGCCCGCGATCACATCGATCGCAATGGATTCGGTTCCTATTTTACCCATGGACTTGGCCACGGCGTTGGAATGCAGGTTCACGAATGGCCCCGCGTATCGGCTCGCAGCAGCGAGGAACTCCCGGCAGACGTGGTGATTTCGATCGAGCCAGGCGTATACATCCCGGGCAAGTTTGGAATTCGAATCGAAGACCTCGTTCGGCTGGATTCGGGCGGCTGCACCAACCTTACGAACGTGACCACAGAGTTTCTCCGCGTGCAAAGCTGAAGCCTGGTCAGGTCGGCCGCCGAGGATAGCAATGTCAACGAATCTCGATAGATTCTGAAATCTCCACCATCGTACTGGATCACGTGACGGACTCAGGCGGAAAACCCAGACGGCACGTCCTTTTCCTGGCGTACTATTTCCCGCCGCTGGGACTTAGTGGTGTGCAGCGGGCGTCAAAGTTTGCCAAATACCTTCCCGAATACGGTTGGGACGTTACGGTTCTCACAGCGGAGCCGCGGGGCTACTTCGCATACGATGACACGCTCCTGGAGGATCTGGCACAGTCTGGCGTTAAGATCGTCCGAACCAGATCACTTGACCCAACGCGGCTCTATGGTCGAGCACGTGTCGTGAATCTTCCCCGGGAGTCACGGAGACGCTGGGCAAGCGCCCTTACAAACATCTTCTTCGTGCCCGACAACAAGATCGGATGGTTCCTGTCGGGCAGGAAGGCGGCTCTGGCAGTCCCATCCGAGCACGCATTTGACGCCGTACTTTCCTCCGCTCCGCCGTACACGTCGCACCTCATGGCCGCGTCGATTTCGCGAAGACTCGAACTTCCGCTCGTGCTGGACTTTCGTGACGACTGGGTCGGTAATCCGCGGCATACGTATCCAACGCAGCTTCACAGACAACTTCACGAAAGACTTGAACACCGGGTCGTCAAACGTGCCAGCGCGACGGTCACGATCAACCGGATCATCGCCGATAGTCTGGATTCGCGGTGCCGGGCGAAAGGAGTCATTGCGCCGATTCACGTGATTCCGCAGGGTTTTGACCCGGAAGATTTTCCCGACGAACGTGTGATCGATCGTCGCACGGAGAGACGCGTTTTCCGCTTCCTCTATTCAGGCATTTTCTACGACGCGCAGACGCCGATACCTTTTCTGAATGGTCTAAGGCTGGCCATCGAACGACGACCCGGAACTCCGCGGTCAGATCGCCGCTGATTTTGTTGGACTTGTTCCGGACGACTTCCGGACGTTCGTGGACGGGGCGGGCCTTTCGGACGTGGTAAACTATCTGGGATACGAATCGCATTCTGACATCGTCAAACGGATGAGCGAAGCTGACGTGTTGTGGCTAACGATAGGGAAGCGTCCCGGGGCCGACGGGATCTCTACCGGAAAGCTGTACGAGTACTTCGGGGCACGACGTCCCGTGCTTGGACTCGTGCCCGACGGTGTGGCGCGGGAAGACCTGGTTCGATATGGTGCGGCTGAGCTCGCGGACCCGGAAGACGTCGCAAGATATTTCGCGAGCAATCGTTTCCATGTTTGACCGGGTGTCGGCCAACCGAATGGCGACTCCCGACGATGCGTTCGTCCGGCTCTTCGACCGCCGTCGGCTTGCGGGCGACCTCGCTGCGATACTCAACGATGCGGTAGACCCCGAGTCGCAATCATGATCCCGGGCGGACTGCGTGCACATATCAAGTCTCTCCACGGCCTGGCGTCAGTATCTGGCTTGCGATTCTTGTTGCCGTTAGGCCTGGTCCTCGCCATGGTCCTTCTGGTCCCGGCTGCGCGTGGACAGGCGGAGATGATCGTGCGCGTCGACGAGGAGTCATCCCTTCTGAGGACGCTGGAGTCCACTGCCAAAACCGGTGTGGATCCTGCGGACCAGATGCTGGCATCCGTCCGACGGGTGCGGCGTCTGTTCGATCTTTCAATTGCGATGGGGAAGAGCGGGGAACAGCCCTTCCCGGTCTATCTCGTCGATCTTCCTGATTCATCGTCGCTAGATGCGGCAATGAACGATTGGGGGCGCCGCTCCGATGTGCGATACGTTCAGTATAACCACACGTACTCCGTCGACGCGGCTGACGATGCACCGGATCCTCTTGCTGACAGTCTTGATCATTTTGCCGTTGTTGGCGTGGCAGAAGCATGGAAACTCACAACCGGATCACCCGACGTTACCGTTGGCCTCGTTGACACCGGCGTATCCTTCGATCATCCTGATCTCCTGGGGCAGTTCGCGGTCAGGATCGGCGAGGACATTGATGGAGACGGGCGATTTACTGCCGCGGACCTCAACGGAGTCGACGACGATGGAAACGGCTATGTGGACGACGTTTCCGGATATGATTTTGTCGATCGGCCGCAGACGGTGGATCCAGGTGATTTCCGCGACCCCGACGCGGTGGCGGAGGATGACGGTTCGGGGCACGGGACCAACGTCGCGGGCATCGTCGGAGCGGCGGGCTCTAACGGAGTCGGTATCTCCGGTATGGCGCCGGGCGTGCGCCTCGTGCCACTTCGCGCCTTCGGGCGCGACGGGCGCGGCGATGACGACGACATAGCCCGGGCCGTCGTCTACGCGGCAGAGAACCAGATCAGCGTCCTGAACCTGTCGTTCGGAGATATCCACGTTTCTCCACTGATGCAGGACGCCATTCGATATGCCGTGGAGCGGGGCGTGGTGGTCGTGGCGTCGGCGGGGAATGTGGGTGGAGACAAGCCTCACTATCCGTCCGACTACCCGGAGGTCCTGTCCGTTGCGTGGCTTTCCGCCGATGGCTCAAGTCTGTCGTCACGCGGGTCTGCCGGCGTCGGCGTCGACATCGGAGCGCCCGGCTCTTCCATCTTCACGACCGTCAGCCCGGATGGCGCAAACGGAGAGGATCTGCAACCGGAAGACTACTACGGTCGCCGAAGCGGTTCGTCTATGGCTGCTCCTATGGTAGCCGCCGCGGCAGCACTCATACGGTCGATTGATCCGAGCTTGAGTCCCGCATCGATCCGGTCTTCGCTCGCGGCGAGTGCCACCGACATTGGCGAAGAAGGCTGGGATCACGGAACCGGTGCCGGTCTCCTGAACGTCGGTCGTGCCCTGCTGCGATCGCTGCCGGGACGAGTCGAAATCACCGCTCCCGAAATGAACGCAGGTCTCGTTGACGGACCTGTGCCTATTCGTGGAACCGCAGTCGATCCGTCCTTCCGGTCCTATCGGTTGTCGTATGCAGCGGGTGATGACGATCTCAGTGCCGGTGATTTCAACATGATCGGAAGCGCACAGTCGCAGCAGATCTGGAACGGCTTACTCGGGCAGTGGGATATTTCCGGACTGGTCGACGGCCTGTATACCCTGAGACTTTCTGTCGAACTCCGTACAGGCGCGTCCATCGAAGAACGTCGCCGGATATTCGTCGACCGCACGGCCCCTGTCGCTACTGTACGTCAGCTTGGTGCGGGTCTAGTGAGCGGGCGTCACGGGGTTATTGCCGACATTGCCACCGACGATCTCACGGACGTGGTAATGACGGTCAGACTTGGAGGAATCGAGTATCGCACGTCCTCGGGCAGGACCGCTCGCAGGCATGGCCTGTACTGGAAAGACGAGACCATGGAGGGTGGTGATGCGCTGGTTACGGTTACATCCCGGAATGCGGCCGGCCTGGAGGCCGACACAGTGTTAGGCATTATCGTTCCACGGCACAGCGCTAACAGCAGTCTACTGAACGTCTCGGATCGAACGGGGCCGGACGGCTTCCTGCTCGAAACCCTTACGGATTTCGATGGAGACGGACTTCGCGAGGTGACGCTGAATCGCTACGAAGACGGATGGATCGGTGACACCGTCGCGGTGCTGGAGTGGGGCGGCAGTTCCTTTCGACGGGCTTCCTCGCTGCTTGCCGGCGTGATACCGCGGGACATCGGCGACAGCGACGGAGATGGGCTGCTGGAATTGCTGACGCAGGTCGGTCCGGCCACGCTTCTCATCGAACAGAGCCCGGCCGGCTTTCCGCAGAATCTGATCTTCGCCGATACATCCGGGCTATCGGGAAACCAGAACGACGCTTTGTGGGGCGCTCGGCTAACCGACATGGATTCGGATGGCCGCGTCGAGATCATCGGCCACAACACGCGCGAATGGCGGATGCTGGAGTGGTCGGGGACATCATTTGAGGAGGTCACACGAGTGTCTGATCCGACCGGCGTCGCCGACTCTGAACTGGGGGAAAACACCTTTGAGCAGCCTTATGCGGTCGTAGGAGATTTCGACGGGGACGGCCATCAAGAGATGTTGACAGGCGACAGCGATGGTGATTGGATCATTTACGAATCGTCTTCCGACAACACGTTGGAGGCGGTGTGGTCTTACGAGACAAATCGCTACGATGCGGGCAGCCGGCTTGCGGTCGGAGATTTGAATGGCGATGACAGGACGGAACTCATTGTTTACAATCACAACTGGCTGACGACCACGACCGACGGCGAACGCGAGCCTGATATTGGCCGCTACAGTGTGTTCACGAATGTGGGCGATAATGCCTTCGACCTTGCAGCCATCATTCCGGTATCCGGTGAGATCACGAGGCACGGATCCCTGGCCACGACCGACATCGACGGGGATGGAGTTGACGACCTTGTCATCGTTAATCCTCCGGACCTTTATGTTCTTACGTTCGATGCAGCGCTAAACCCGACCATGATCTTCCATACGGGGCTTGACGATCCACCGGGTTTCGAAGGATTTCGAAGCGCTCGGATTGTGGTGGGCGACGTCGATTCTGACGGCGTGGATGATATGGTGTTGGCCGACGCGGAAGGAGGGCTGCGTGTCTTGTCTCCGTCCGCCGCGGCAAGGTCGTTGCCGGTGCCTGCGTGGGTCAGCGCGATAGCCATCGACGATTCCGCCGTCAGGCTCACGTGGCTCTCTTCAGGCGCCGATTCCGTCCACGTATACCGCGCCAGGGCTGGTGAGGAATTTCAACTTTTGGTGACGACGTCTGACGCCCCCGCCGTGGATTCGGTCTCGGTCAGCAGCGAATACATGGTCCGCGGCTGGTATGCAGGAGACGGGGGACCGCTGTCCCGGATCGTGAAGGTCCGCCCCCACGTGCCGGCGACGGTGTCATCCCTGGCAAGGAGCAGTCGCAGTCGTATCGAACTCGTGTTTACGGAGCCTCTGGATCCTGCAACCACGGCTGAGCAGTTCCTTCTGGTCCGCGGGGGTCGTGCATCGTCACTGCTTCAGGGAAAAGGGGGCCGTTCAGTCATCCTCGACTTTCCCGACGCCGTCACATCGACAGATACCCTGCGATGGCAAAACCTGGCGGACGCCGAAGGTACTCCCGTACAACAGACGGCGGTTGAGATACCTTCATTTGAGGAGCCGGATCGTTCGCTCATCGTGCGATCGTGGAGCCTGGTGTCGTCCAGCGCTGTCTCTCTCGCGTTCAGTGCTCCACTGGATCCGTCACACGCGCGTGATGTCCAGAACTACCGTGTCTCTCCAGATGGAAATGTGAGCACCGCAGTGTTCGACGAATCGCGTTCCAGCGAGGTATTACTGGAGATAGAGGGTGTTGCTGTCGGTGCGACGGGTCTCGAAAGCTCGCTGACCGTGCTTTCGATGAGGTCAGTGGACGGCAGGTTGTTGGCGCCCGAAGGAGCGACCATTCAACTCTCTGGCCCGTCGGCCGACCTGGCCGATGTATTCGTGTTTCCAAATCCGTACAGACAGTCGAGCGGCTCCGGGAGGCTGGTGGTAGCCGGCCTTCCGTCAAGCGCAACGATCGACATCTACAGTCCCGACGGCGTTCTGGTCCGTCAGATAGAGGAGTCGGACGGCAACGGAGGGGCGGTCTGGGACCTCACGGATTCCTCCGGAAGCACCGTTCCCTCAGGAATCTACCTGATACTGGTGCGTTCGGAAGGTCTCGGATCGGTCTTGAAAAAGGCGGCAGTAATCCAGTAACTTGAAGTGCGCACGTCGAAAGTGGCAAAGGCCATTCGACTCATCATCGTTCTTCTCCCTCCGACCCCCCACTTCATTGAGCACGGACCAGCGCCCGACAACACTCCGCATGGTACTTGCGAGTGAACACGCGAATGTGGAGCAGGCTGTCGAACAGGCTGAGGCCTTCTTCTCGGCGCATGTTGAGGACGACGATGTCGTGTATAATCTGGTACTGCTCACCTCGGAAGCGGTTACCAACGGCATGGAGCATGGTAATCAGTTCGACCCTGAAAAGAACGTCACGCTCGAGTTCATAGTGAGCGGCTCCGCCATTGAGATCGTCGTTGAGGACGAAGGGCCGGGGTTCGAGCGGGGTTTCGTTCCGGATCCCTTGAGCGAAGACCACCTGTTCGCGTTTGGTGGACGCGGGCTGTTTCTACTGGAATCCCTGGCGGACGAGGTCAAGTATGAAGACGGTGGCCGTCGGATCCGGGTGACCTTCAAGCGCTAAAGTCTTGACCTGGAATGCAGGATCGTGCCGGCGGTCTCTTTCGATGG
The DNA here is from genome assembly GCA_963768565.1 of Rhodothermales bacterium. Lineage (GTDB taxonomy): Bacteria > Bacteroidota > Rhodothermia > Rhodothermales > JABDKH01 > JABDKH01. The sequence goes on along the minus strand of CAVYIO010000022.1, from coordinate 44,877 downwards.
CTGCTGATCGGCATTTTCGCCGTACTCGTGGCAGCATGTGCATTCCTCGCGGAGCGATCAGGGCTGTTGTACGGCTTCGTGGCAGCCATTCTGGTTTCGGGCGCGCTGCTGTATGTCATCCACGCCAGGTGTGCGGTCGATTGGCGTACCGTCCTCGCGGTGGCCGTGGTACTCCGGGTGGCCGTGTTCTGGATGCAGCCCGGGTTATCTGACGACGCGTTCAGGTACGTATGGGACGGACAAGTACAACATGAGGGAGTCAATCCGTATACCCACCGGCCATCCGACCCCGAACTTTCCCACCTGACAGAGACAGAGCTTTACGATCTGGTCAATTCCAGAGACTATTTCTCCGTATACCCACCGCTTTCACAACTCGTATTTCGGTGTCGGATCTGGCGATACCTTAACCAACTGGCGTATAGGGTATTATGGCATTAAGTTAATCATATTGTTGATTGAACTGGCAGGATTGGTTGCTCTTGTGTGGTTAGTACCGCCGGGTCGCGCGATTCTGTATGCCTGGAATCCTGTCGTCATTATCGAGGTTGCCGGGCAGGGCCACACGGAGGGGATGGTGTCAGGACTCCTCCTCCTTGCATTCCTGATGGTGCGGCGCTCCCGTCACGCAGGAGCAGCAGCCGCCGTCAGCGCCGCAGGAATGGTAAAACTAGTTCCGTTCTTCTTCCTGCCGCTTTTCTGGCGGCGCGGCCGTTGGATCGCTCTCGGAGCCAGCGTGGTCACCGCGCTGCTGCTGGCGGTGCCTTATGCGGCTCCTCACGTCATACCCAACGTAGTGGAGTCGCTGAACCTGTACGTTCGCTACTTCGAGTTCAACGCGGGGCCATATTTCGCCGTGAAATCGTTGTTGCAGGCGACTACGGGTCACGATCTCAGCAAAGCGCTCGGACCCGTGTTTCGATGGCTGTTCTTCCTGTCCCTGCCGGTCATCTACTATCTGGATCGATTACGGAACGACAGCCTTGAACGTCCCATTGTGGCGATTCTTAGTTGTTTTCTGCTGTTGTCGACGACAATTCATCCGTGGTATATCGTGCCGCTTCTGGCTGTCTTTGTTCTCGAGAACCGGATACGGTGGCACTGGTACTGGTTTGGCCTGATCAGCATGGGTACCTACCTCCTGTATGTCGGTGGCCCATACTGGAGTGTCGTGATTGTTGCATGGACAGCATGGACTGTGCTGGCGGCAGCATACCATTTTGACACTGTGCTTCAATGGCTCCAGAGGCGTCGTGGGGCTCGAAAGTTTCGTGCCGTCGAGGACTGGATCGATCGCAGTCACCCGCGAGATATCCTCGACCTGGGTGCGGGTGAGGGCTACGTCGGCCTCGAAGCCAGCAAACGGGGCGCCGGCACCGTCATACTGGCTGACGTCGTGCCCATGAACCGGACGGCGTTGCCGTGGTCGCTCGTCGAGGAAGAGAACCTGCATTTCGCCACGGACTCCGTCGACTACGTAATTCTGTATTTCGTATTGCACCACGCGGCGAAGCCAGAACGGGTTCTCGCCGAAGCAGCCCGTGTTGCGCGGCACAGCGTTATCGTCGTCGAATCCGTCTACGAGGGACCCGTTCAACTCAAGGTGTTGACCGTTTTGGACCAACTCGCTAATCGACTCCGCTCCGGAGGCTTGATGGCAGATCAGGAACAGAATCTTCACTTCAGGACGGTCGCCGAATGGCGTCAACTCATTGCACAACTGCGGCTTGCGATCGACCAGGAACGGATTCACGGTAACTGGATTCATACGAAGGCCATGTTCAGAATATGCAAGTGATCTACCCCACATATATCAATTGAGACGGCCGTGAAGCACGTTTTCGAGAGTTTTGTCGCGATGCGCTACGTGGGGGACCGGGCCGGTCGGCGCGAGGGCCGGGGTTTCGTCCGGTTTGTTACTGCTGTCGGCGTCGGAGGGGTGGCGGTTGGTGTTGCCGCGCTCTTGCTCGCCCTGTCGATCGTCCACGGCTTCAGTCGAGAGATCACGGCCAAAATTGAAGGTCTCGGAGCGCACGTTCAGATCGAGAGCCAAACAGATGCTCCCTTGAGGAATGTCGCTGCCATCGTCGACGATGTTCGCGGCATCGGCGGAGTCGTCGGTGTTCGGCGTGTCGTTGAAAACTTCGTGCTGCTTCGGCGATCCGCCACGCAGGTTGACGGCGTCGTGCTAAGCGGGATTGACCAGTTACCGCCGTTTCTGGTGGATCACCTTGTCGCTGGCGGAATAGATCTGGAAGGAGGGACGGGCGTGATTATCGGGAAGAGCCTGGCCGATCTCCAGAATATCGCTCTCGGAGAACGTATTACAGTATTTGCTTTTTCCGGTCGTGGTTCCGGTTCCGTCGCGGTTAGTAAGCCGCGCGTGAAGCAGTTTCACGTAGTCGGCATCTATGAGACATCCCTCGATGATTTCGACGAGATCTATGTGTTTGCCGACCTTGGAACCGTCGCAGGCCTCATCGACTACGCCCCGAATTCGGTGACTCGCCTGGACGTGACCGTGGACCCGGACGTTGACCGTTCAACCGTTGTCGACGCAATCGAAGCGAAGTACGGTTTTCCGGTGATGGTGAAGCCTATCGAGGAAGTACACAGAAGCCTTTTCGCGTGGGTCGAGCTCCAGGAAAGCATTATCCCGGTCGTGATCGGGTTTATCGTCCTGGTAGCTGTTTTCAACATCGGGGGAATTCTCTTGATGATGGTGATGGAGAAGACGAGATCTCTGGGCATTCTGGTCAGCATGGGGGCGAATCGCAAATCGGTTCGCAATCTCGTTCTCATGCTTGCCGGTGTGATCGGTCTGGTGGGCATTGCGATCGGCGAACTGCTGGCTCTCTTGTTGGCATTTCTTCAGAAGCGATTCGATTTGATCCCGCTTCCCGCGGATGCCTACTACATGAAGACGGCGCCCATTGAAGTCAACCCGGTCGACTTCATCGTCGTGGCCATCGTGACACTCCTGCTCTGCGTCGCCTTTGCATATATTCCGGCTCGCATTGCGTCGAAGCTGGACCCCATCCGTGTGATTCGATTCCATTGATGCTTCGCGCGTTTGACGACAAACATTGTGATAAGGCGGAGATCAAAGTGAGCTCGACCATACACGTGTTCAGTGTTCTTGCAGAGAGGATCGGCCGTCGAGAAATTGAGGTCGATGCGGCCATGCCGATTCCCGCCGGTGAGCTGCTGGATATCCTCGCCGGCCAGTACGATGCGGTGAAGGACTTGCGCCGCGTCGTTCGTCTCGCCGTGAACCATGCGTACGCCGACGAAGATGGGATGGTCAACGAAGGGGACGAACTTGCTCTTATCACGCCAACCAGTGGTGGATGACGCATGGCTCAGCGAGAAGGCGACCGGTTCGTTGTTCGACTGCAGTCGGATCCACTCTCCGTCGACGAAGCCTATAGAGTCGTACAGCCGGGCAATGTGGGCGCGATTTCGCTCTTCGTCGGAACGACGCGGAGATTTACGGAGGGGCGGGGCGAAACGGTCCAACTGGAATATGACTGCTATCCCGAGATGGCACTTGAAGAGATGGCGCGTCTCTGTGAGAGCACCATCGATGCCCATGGTGCCGAACGTCTGTTCATCGTGCATCGCACAGGACTCGTCGCAGTCGGAGAGGCGAGCGTCATAGTGGCGGCGTCCTCCGCTCATCGGCATCAGTCGCTTGCGGCCTGCCGGCATCTGATCGACACCTTGAAGCAGACAGTTCCCATCTGGAAGAAGGAGATCTATTCGGACGGCGCCACCGACTGGGTGCAGGGTGGCGAGCCGGAGAACAAACTGCGAGGCTGATCTAATGCGTGTTGCTGCGCTTCAGTACAATCCTGCCTATCTCGACGTCGACGGAAATCTGGACGCAGTTGAAGCAGCAGTGGCTTCACTGGACGCCGACTTGCTCGTACTTCCGGAGTTATTCGCCACAGGCTACTTCTTTCGTTCGCGGGCTGACCTGGACACGGTTGCCGAGGAGATCCCGGGGCGGCAAGACGACGCAACGGCTGTTGAAATGGGCGCGCGATCTCGACTGTACCATCGTCGCCGGATTACCGGAATACACGGACAAGGGCCTCTACAACAGTGCGGTGGTCGTCGACAAGTCCGGATTTCGAGGTACGTATCGAAAGCTCCACCTGTACTATCAGGAGAAGCTTCATTTTCTACCCGGCGACCTGGGCCTGCCCGTCTTCGACCAGATAGCGGGCTCCGGTTCGCAGTACAGGCTCGGCGTCATGATATGCTTCGACTGGTACTACCCGGAAGTGGCCCGATCACTGGCGCTGTTGGGTGCGGACATTATCGCACATCCGTCGAATCTCGTCAGGCGAGACTGTCCGCGGGCGATGCCGATACGAGCGCTTGAAAACCACGTCTTCACGATTACGGCGAATCGAATCGGCCGCGAGGTCGCAGGGAACGAAGAACTCGAGTTCATCGGCCAGAGCCTTGTCTGCAATCCGTCCGGGGACGTCGTTCAGCAACTGAGTCGGAACGAGACGGCAATATTGATTGCTGAAATCGACCCTGCCGCTGCGCGCGATCGGCAGATCACGCCGCATAATAACCTGCTCGCCGACAGACGACCGGATTCGTATCGGCTCGACTAACCCCCGTCAAGCAGGGACGACAGCGGCACGGATACGCTCCGACGGATCGGGATGCGTGTCCGGTTCAAACGCACGGCCCGTGATGATCTCGAACAACTCGATGTAACGCTGCGACACCTCGATGCGGAACGCGTCGTCAAGATCCGGCAATGCCTGGCCTTCCTTGCCCATGAATCCGCGATCCATGAGCCACTCGCGTACGAACTCCTTCGAAAGCTGTCGCTGCGGTTCGTTCTTCCTGAGCCGCTCCTCGTAGCCATCTGCATAGAAGTACCGCGAACTGTCGGGGGTGTGTACCTCGTCGATTACGACGTACTCACCCGACGGAGTTCTTCCGAATTCGTACTTGGTATCCACCAGCAGCAGCCCTCGACTGGCCGCCATCTCCGTACCGCGAGCGAACATCGCGAACGACATTTTGGCGAGCTTGTCAAACGTGGACGCGTCGAGCACTCCCTGTTCCAGTAGCTGCTCGCGGCTGATGTCCTCGTCATGTCCCTCCGACGCTTTCGTAGTTGGCGTCAGTATGGGCGCTTGAAAACGTTCGTTTTCGACCAACCCGTCCGGAAGTTGAATCCCGCAGAGCACTCTTTGGCCGGACCGATATGTCCGCCAGGCGTGGCCAACAAGGTAGCCGCGGATGACAAATTCCACGGGCACGGTTTCGCATTTCGTTGCAACCGTGACGTTAGGGTCCGGAACACTGACCACGTGATTCGGAATGATATCCTTCGTCGCTTCGAAGAAGTGCGCAGCAACCTGATTCAGGACCTGCCCTTTGAAGGGGATGGTCTGCCGAAGCACATGATCGAAGGCCGAGATGCGGTCGGTTGTTATCAGGATAAGATGTTCTCCGGCCGTATACGTATCCCGGACCTTTCCTTCGTATCGGTTGCCCAGTTCGGTGAGCTCAGTACGCTCGATCGTGTGGTCCAGATGATTTCGGATGATGTCAATGTCAGTCATGTAGAAGCGTCCTGGTTATCTGCGATGTGAGTAGTCGCTTGAGTTTCTGATGCGAAGAACCGGCGTGATATCCACACTCTTCGGTATCCCGTCGGCGCGGTTTTCCACCCGATCGATGAGCCTCTTGGTTGCGCTTCGGCCAATCTGCTGCATCGCCTGATCCACGCTTGACAGGCCGACATACGAGCTCGTCTTGATGTCGTCGTAACCGACGATTGCAACGTCTTCGGGAATGCGAAGTCGGGCCTCGCGGATTGTCTTCATGGCCCCGATCGCCTGAACGTCGGAACTGGCGAATACGGCCGTAACGTCTCGGCGATTATTCAGCACGAACTCCATCGCCTCAAACCCGGCCTCTTCGCTGTAGCCTGCATGCTTCTCCGTCATTCCCGTCGCCACCAGTGAGTCGTCAAACGGAATGCCGGCATCTTCGAGTGCGCGACGGTAGCCGGAAATGCGTTGATCCTGCAATGGGCTGTTTGCCATCGACCGGATCATGGCGATTCGACGGTGTCCCCGGTCAATCAGGTGTGTGACGGCAACCCGCGCTCCCTCCGCATCATCCCAACGATACGAGTCAAAGTCTTCAAATCGGCTGCCTATTAGAACGACGGGAGAGTGAAGCGCGCGAAGCTCCGTCGCAATCTGTCCGCTCACGTCCACACCTACCAGCAGGAGTCCGGCCACTGTTCCTCGCTTCAGAAATTCCAGGAGACGGATGTGGCGATCGCGCGAGCCCAGGTCACAGAGGAGCAGATCCCTCTCGGTCTCATGAAGCGCGCCGCGGATTCCTTTCAGTAGCTCGGTGTGAAACGGCGTCGTAAACGAGGGCAGCGCAACCGCCAGCGTGTGGATCTGGCCCGCGGCGAGCGATTTGGCCGTTCGATCAGGTCTGTACTGTAGAGCTCCGATCGCCGACAACACCCTTTCACGCGTACTGTCCGATACGTCGGGGGAGTTGTTCAGGACCCGCGAGACGGTCGAAATCGCGACTCCGGCCTGATCCGCTACGTCGTAGATCGTCGCTTTGGTTCGCTCGGGTGGCATTGATACAAGACCGCCCGCCAGGTACTGGAGCGGACGCGGGTTTCGGAATCAGAATGAAGACATCTTCCAGTCGAAATATACGCATTTTGCGGAAGCCCGAGACGAAGCCCGGACGCCAACGGGAGGTGGCCGCGCCTTCCATACACCGTCCGGCGTATATTAAAACCTTAATCTACCCAGCTCAAAATCCTCGCTACCAATGTCCCAGGTCGAAGCCACTAGCCTTCGAAAAGTGTACGAAAATGGATTTGTCGCGGTGCACGGTGCGGACTTCGTCGTGCAGGACGGTGAATTCGTCGTGCTGGTGGGTCCGTCAGGCTGTGGAAAGAGCACGACGCTGCGAATGGTTGCAGGGCTTGAATCGATCACGTCAGGTGAATTGCACATCGGGCAGAGGCGGGTAAACGACGTCCCACCGAAGGACCGGGATATCGCCATGGTTTTTCAGAACTATGCGCTGTACCCCCATATGTCGGTCTTTGACAACATGGCGTTTGGCCTGAAGCTTCGAAAATTTCCGAAGACTGAAATCGATGAGCGAGTGCGCCAGGCTGCCGGGATTCTGGGCATCGAGCCGATTCTGGATCGCAAGCCCGGGCAACTTTCCGGGGGTCAGCGCCAGCGGGTAGCAGTCGGCCGGGCGATAGTCCGCAAGCCGCAGGTGTTTCTGTTTGACGAACCCCTGTCTAATCTTGACGCCAAGCTCCGGGTGCAGATGAGGACCGAGATCTCAAAGCTGCACCGGCAACTTGGCGCCACGATGCTCTACGTGACGCACGACCAGGTCGAAGCCATGACGATGGGTGACAGAATCGTCGTCATGAAGGATGGCCTTATTCACCAGATCGATACTCCCCTCAACCTGTACAATCGGCCCGCCAACAGATTCGTGGCGGGGTTTATCGGGAGCCCGTCAATGAACTTCGTTCCGGGCAAAGTCGTGCGAGACGATGGCCTCAAGTTTCGTGCAAACGGTCAGGCGTTTTCGGTTGAGCTTTCGGATACGCTGACTGATCTCGAAGGGCGTGAGTTAATCATGGGTGTTCGGCCAGAGGACCTGTACGTGGCGGGCGGTCCGTACGTAACGGACCGGGCGGCCGAGATTGATACACTGATCGAGGTCCTTGAGCCGATGGGGAACGAAGTATTTCTGTATTCCCGAAGTCTCGATTACCAACTCGTTGCGCGAGTAGCACCGCAGGAACTGCCGGAGCCTGGAGAATCGATTCGGCTAGCCCTTGACGTTACGAAGCTGCATTTCTTCGACGCTGAGAGTGAACTGGCCGTCGCTGAAGGCACCCGGCCCGTGGCCCTGTAGGCACGGTCTCGAGAGAAACTTTGGCCGGTCTGGGCCTTTAATCACTACTCCGTTTCACCACTGCATCCTTATGGTATGAATGCGCCTGAACCTGCCGAAGCGATCAAGAACGGTGCGGTGCCAGGATCAGACCGTATCGCCCTTCCTATCGAGGGGATGACGTGTACGGCATGCGCCAGTCGGATCGAACGAAAGCTGTCAAAGCAGGCGGGCGTGCTTGATGCGACCGTCAGCTATGCTACTGAGGAGGCTGTAGTACGTGTCACACCCGGGGGTCCGTCGCTGAGCGATCTGGTGGACGCGATAAGGAACACCGGGTACGACGTTGGACTGAAGACGCTTCGACTGGATGGTCAACTCTTCCGCGATGAAACCGACTGGGCAAGTCGTACAGTCGCTGGTCTGCAGGCAATGCCTGGTGTTGTCTGGGCACGCCCGGACGGCGACGATGTTGTCGTTTCCTATGTAGGCACGTTGGTCAGCGAACACTCGCTCGCGGCGGTCGGTTCAAATGATGCTCAGCTTCAGCAGTCATCCGTCGTGCTGGATGCGACTTCGGGTTCTGGTTCTGGACGCTCCGAGCGTTACGACGCACTGCTCAGGCGATTCATTGTGGCCGCCGTGCTGACCGTCCCGGTCGTCGTCATCTCGATGTCTCATGGGGCTATCACATTCCCCGGCGAGCGTCTTGTTATGCTCGCGCTTGCGTTGCCCGTGGTGTTCTGGAGCGGGGGCATCTTCCTGGCCGGAGCCTGGACGGCGCTTCGCCATCGCGCGACTGACATGAACACGCTTGTTGCGATGGGTGTGCTCGCGGCCTTCTCGTATAGTTGCGTCGTCACTCTCTGGCCGCAACTCATAGCGACGACCGGAGAGAGCCCCGCCGTCTATTTTGAGGCTGCGGCAGTTATTGTCACACTCATCCTCCTCGGAAGACTGCTGGAAGAGCGGGCCAAGAGCCGGACAACCGAGGCAATACAAGGATTGCTTCGGCTGCAGCCGACTACTGCGCTCCGCGTCGTCAATGGCAACGCGGAAGAGGTCGATCTCGAACTGATCCGGACCGGCGATCAAATTCTCGTTCGACCAGGCGACCGAATTCCACTGGATGGAGTCGTTACGGAAGGCTATGCGGCCGTAGATGAGAGTGCACTGACGGGTGAGCCTGTTCCATCCGAGAAAGAGCTTGGAGCAGAAGTGTTTGCAGGCACCGTCTCGACGAACGGCGCGCTCACCGTCAAGGTGACAAAGGTCGGTGGTGATACTGTTCTACAGCAGATCATCCGGGTCGTGCGTGAGGCGCAGGCGGGCAAGGCGCCAATTCAGCGCCTGGCAGACAAAGTCGCCGCCATTTTTGTACCCGTTGTCATCGTGGTCGCGGCGGTCTCGGCGGCCGTCTGGTACTTCGTCGGTCCGGAGCCGGTTGCTACGAACGCCATGCTTCGGTTTGTCACCGTTCTGATAATCTCATGCCCGTGCGCTCTGGGCCTCGCAACCCCGACGGCTATTATGGTGGCCACGGGACGAGCCGCTTCCATGGGAATTTTGATTCGAGACGGTGCGGCCATTGAAACGATCGCGGGCGTGCAGACCCTCCTTCTTGACAAGACCGGTACGATAACCGAAGGCCGGCCACAGGTTAGAGAGATCACCTCGACGAGTAGCCGACCGTGCGCAAGATATTCTGGCACTGGCGGCGGCAGTTGAATCGAAGAGTGAACATCCTCTCGCTCGCGCTATTCTACAGAAGGCGATTGACGACGGTCTGACAGTTCCACAGTCGACTTCGTTCGAAATGACGGCGGGCCTTGGAGTGCAGGGGTCCGTGAACGGAATGGTCGTAACGGTTGGCAGAGAAGCTTATTTCAATCGACTCGGTATTGCGCTCGATTCGGGTGGAAGCGTGCCGGATAGCGACGGTGGGAGCGACACCATCGTGCTCGTCGCATTGGATGGAGAATTGGCCGGTGCGATTCTGCTCAGCGACCCGATCAAGGCGACGAGCGCGGAGGCTGTCAACAGACTTAAGGAGCTTGGTATTGTCCCTGTGATGGTCACGGGTGATCGCCTGGCCACCGCCACGTCTGTTGGACGCGAAATGGGCATCGATCGAATCAACGCCGGGCTCCTCCCCACGGAGAAGTCCGATGTCGTACGGGCAGAGCGTAGTCTCGGTGTGATTGTCGGCATGGTCGGCGACGGAATCAACGATGCTCCCGCCCTTGCCGAGGCAGATGTCGGAATTGCCATGGGAGAGGGGGCGGCCATAGCCGTCGAGGCGAGCGACATAGCCATCATGCGTAACGATCTTCGGGTCGTCGTCGATGCAATCCGACTCTCTCGCGCGGGCCTTCGAAATATCAAGCAGAACCTGTTCTTCGCCTTCGTCTATAATATTATTCTCATCCCGGTCGCAGCCGGAGTCCTGTATCCGATCTGGGGCGTACTGCTGAGTCCGGTGTTTGCATCGGCGGCGATGGCGCTTTCGAGTGTTTCGGTTGTGACGAACAGTTTGCGTCTGAAGCGGTTCTTGTAAACAATAACGCAAACCAGATCCCGGAGAAGCGAATGAAGAAGAGCATGCAGATTGAGGGGATGAGCTGTAATCACTGCGTTCATGCTGTCCGGCAGGCGCTTTCGGCCGTCGATGGCATTCAGGTTGACCATGTAGAGATCGGCCTGGCTACGGTTACGTACGAGAACGATGCGACCGATTTTGAGCGGGCGAAGGCTGCGGTCGAAGAGGAAGGCTACTCGGTGGTCGGCGAGGTACCGGCATAATCGACGCCGTATCTCCCGTAGTTTCTCGCGTCAGGTCTCAATCATTGATCTTCTGTCTCAATAGTTCGTGTCGCAGCGCATGGCACTCTTGCGGTTAGCACTTCAGAAATCCGGGCGACTGAGCGATTCGTCCGTCCGACTAATTGAAGATTGCGGAATCCACTTCAGCAATCACGGCGCAAGCCTGAAGTGTTCGGCGGAGAACTTTCCGCTGGACCTGTATTTCCTACGGGACGATGATATACCGGGCTATGTAGCGGACGGTGTGGCGGACTGCGGAATCGTCGGTGAAAATGTTCTTCGAGAGAAACAGTCTGACGTTCGCGTGCTTGAGCACTGGGATTCGGTCGCTGCCGTCTGGCCATTGCAGTCCCGCGAGCGTTCGAATATTCCTCGGCGCGCGATCTGGCGGGTCTGGATATCGCTACCTCGTATCCCGTTCTGTTACAGTCTTTCCTTGATGCAAATGACATCAATGCTCGGATACACGTGATAAGCGGTTCGGCGGAGTTGGCGCCTGGCATCGGCCTGGCGGACGCGGTGTGCGACCTGGTCAGCACAGGCAGCACGCTTATGAGCAACGGCCTCAAAGAAGTGGAAACGGTGATGGAGTCGCAGGCCGTGCTAGTTGCCCGACGTGATCTCGATGCACAGACGGAGGCCATACTGGATCAACTTCGGTTCAGGCTCCAATCGGTCGGTCGGGCAAGACGGTACAAGTACATCCTCCTGAATATCCCCAACGAGTCCATCGAGACGGTCTCTCGTATTCTTCCCGGAATGAAGAGTCCGACAGTGATGCCCCTGGCCGAAGAGGGATGGAGTTCAGTTCATTCCGTGGTTCACGAAGACGAATTCTGGGAGATCGTCGATAAACTCAAAGAAGCCGGAGCACAGGGCCTGCTAGTTACTGCAGTCGAGAAGATGGTAGTATGAGACTGTTCATCCGCCCTGACCGACGTGAGTGGCCTTCGATTCTCCAAAGGCCGACGAAGTCGACGCTGGATATATTGGGCGTCGTCGATCCCATTTTCGACGCGGTGCGTGAACGTGGCGACGAGGCGCTGCGAGAACTCACGTTGCAGTTCGATGGCACACAGATTGAAGCCATCAGCATTCAGCCCGACGAACTGGAGGCCAGCCCGGCGCACGTGGACGAGGCACTCAAGAAAGCCCTGCGTACGGCGGCCGCGAACATAGAAACATTTCATCGGGCGCAGCTTGTAGATGAAGCCGCGATCGAGACAACCCCGGGCGTGACGTGCTGGCGAAAGAATCTGCCGATTGAAAAGGTCGGACTCTATGTTCCGGGCGGCAGTGCGCCACTCGTCTCGTCTGTGCTCATGCTTGGCATTCCCGCTCGTATCGCCGGGTGCTCGGAGATCGCGCTTTGCACCCCACCTCGCTCCGACGGCTCCGTCGACCCTGCGATTCTTTTTGCAGCCTCACTCGTGGGTGTAACGCACATATTCAGAGTCGGGGGCGCCCAGGCAATTGCGGCCCTCGCCTATGGGACGGAATCCGTTCCCGCCGTGTACAAGATCTGTGGTCCCGGGAACCAGTATGTGACCGCGGCAAAACTGCGAGCATCGCTGGAAGGTGTGGCAACGGATATGCCGGCAGGTCCGACCGAAGTGGCGATTGTGGTTGATGAGAGCTGTCCGGTCGACTTCGTTGTATATGACGCATTGGCACAGGCAGAGCATGGCCCCGACAGCCACATCGTGGTCGTGACGTTCAGCGAGGAGTATGCGCGTTCGCTCATCTCGAAGATCGAGAAGGCAGTCGATTCGATTCCGCGCAGCGATTTTGCCCGTACGGCGCTCAGCGGCAGTGTATGTGTCGTGCTATCGACCGAGGATGATGCGATCGATCTGTGCAATAGCTACGCGCCCGAACATCTGATCCTGGCAACGCGGGACGCCGAACGCCTGGCCGGCAAAGTGCGGGCGGCCGGTTCTGTGTTTGTGGGCGTGATGTCCCCGGAATCAGCCGGAGACTACGCGAGTGGAACGAATCACACGCTGCCAACCGGTGGTGCGGCGCGGGCTTATTCCGGAGTGTCCGTCGATTCGTTCGTGAACAAAGTCACGTTCCAGAGTCTGTCTCGCGACGGCATACGGAATCTCGGGCCGACAATCATGACACTGGCTGAGGCCGAGGGGCTTACGGCTCACGCTCAAGCGGTGTCGGTGCGCCTGGAGGCAGTGGAGTCATGAAGAACCTTGTACTCGTCGATGTCGCCGAAATTCTGGGCCGCGACGGATTGTTTGCGCGCAGCGTCATACACGCACTGATTCGCCTGCATCGGGAATCGGAACTTGTTCTGGTACGAGCCGCCGATTCGGCCGACCGATGGAACGACGCAAGGGCGATACTGGAACGGGAAGGAGTTTTGTTCGCCCGCGAAATCGCGCCCGACGAAATACAACGACAGTTCGAGGATGCCCGACAGGGGAGAGGTGGTCCTCGAAGAGTGGTCCTGGTTGCAGGTCCGACCGTGCAACAGCAACTCGAGTCCGCCGACCTCAGACTGGATATCGTAAATCCTCGTGAGATAGGCTGGACCCGAACCGTACGTGAAATCCTGTTTCCCGAGCGTGTTGGAACCATCGACCGGCGGACCGCGGAAACGAACCTGTCCGTCCGCGTCAACCTGGATGGTGACGGCGTGGCCGACATCAAGACCGGACTTGGATTCTTTGATCACATGCTCGAGCAGATTGCTCGCCACTCGGGAGCTGACATCTCGATCGAGATGTCGGGAGATCTCAACATCGACGAGCACCATACGATCGAAGACACCGCGATAGGTCTGGGGCAAGCGTTTGCTCAAGCTATAGGAGACAAGCGAGGTGTGGAGCGCTATGCATTCGTCTTGCCGATGGACGACGCTCTGGCGCGGGTAGCGTTCGACTGGTCGGGACGAAGTTGGCTTGTGTGGGAGGCTGAGTTCAGCCGAGAGATGATAGGAGATATGCCGACCGAGATGTTCTACCACTTCTTTAAATCGTTTTCAGATGCGGCCCATTGTAACATCAACGTTGCGGTCGAGGGCGAGAATGAGCATCACATGATCGAGTCTGTGTTCAAGGCCTTCGGCCGATGCATCCGACAGGCATCCTCAAGACGAGAGAACGACGACAGGATCCCGAGCACCAAAGGCGTACTATGAACGTCGCGGTCGTCAAGTACAATGCCGGCAACGTGCTGTCCGTGATGTTTGCCATTCGTCGACTCGGTCTGGAACCGGTGTGGACCGACGACCCGGAAGAACTCAAGAGTGCTGATCGCGTGATCTTCCCGGGCCAGGGCGAGGCAAGTTCGGCGATGGCATATCTTCGCGCCCGTGGTCTTGACGAAGTCCTGACAGGCCTGAGTCAACCGGTGCTGGGAATATGTCTTGGGCTGCAACTCATGTGTCGATGGTCAGAAGAGAACGACACGCGGTGCCTGGGAATTCTTCCGCACGACGTTCGACTTTTTGATGACAGTCTTAAAGTGCCTCATGTGGGGTGGAATGCGATCGATGGACTTACCGGATCGCTGTTCGGCGGCGTCGACGACGGTGCGTTCGCCTACTTCGCGCATTCCTACTACGTTGAAACGGGCGAGAACGTGACGGCCTTCACCGACTACTCGACGCGCTTTGCGTCGGCGGTTCAGGTACGAAATTTTCAGGCCGTTCAGTTTCATCCGGAGAAGAGCGGCGAGGTGGGCGAGCGGATACTGAGGAATTTCCTGTTGGGGGCTACCGCTCGCTAGTGCTTACCAGGCGTATCATACCATGTCTCGACATCAAGGATGGCCAGACGGTGAAGGGTGTCAATTTTGTCAACCTGCGTCAGGCCGGCGATCCCGTGCAACTGGCGGCGCGCTACGTAGACGAGGGCGCGGACGAGCTGGTGTTTCTGGATATTACAGCCACGCTTGAGCAGCGAGCCGCGCTTCGGAAACTGGTACGTAAAATCGCCAGCGAGATCAACATTCCATTCACAGTAGGCGGCGGCATCAAGGATGAGCAGGATGTGTCCGATCTTTTGCAGTCGGGTGCGGACAAGGTATCGGTGAATTCCGCTGCGGTCCGCGATCCTGATCTGATCGATCGATTGGCCGGCAATTTCGGAAGCCAGTGTATTGTCATTGCGGTGGACGCGAGGCGTCACGACGACGGGACGGTCCGGGTCTACACGCATGGAGGACGCGAGGCTACGAGACTGGATGCCGTCGAGTGGTCGAAGGAGGTTGCAGACCGGGGCGCCGGCGAGATCCTGCTGACATCAATGGATCACGACGGAACGAAGAATGGATTTGCAGTCGAACTGACGAACGAGATTTCGACGGCAGTGCCAATTCCTGTCATTGCATCCGGTGGAGCCGGCGGTCCTGAGCACTTTGCGAGGGTGTTCATCGATGGCGCGGCGGACGCGGCGCTGGCGGCCAGCATTTTCCACTTTGGCGAGGTGTCGATTCGCGACTTGAAAGTATTTCTGCGTGGTGAAGGTATTCCAGTGAGATTATGAAGCTGAATTTTGAAAAAGGTGGCGGTCTGTTGCCGGCGGTGGTGCAGGACGTAGAGGACGGCGCCGTGCTGATGGTCGGGTATATGAACGAGGAGGCGCTGGGTGTTACCAGGGCCACGGGCCGTGTGACGTTCTTCAGCCGGAGTAAGGAACGGCTCTGGACAAAGGGCGAAACATCCGGTAACTGGCTTTCTGTCGAGGACGTGGCAATTGACTGTGACGGCGATGCTCTCCTGATTCTGGCCAGGGCGCATGGACCCACGTGCCACACGGGGGCGCGGACGTGTTTCGGGGATGGTTACTCGTTCAAACAAGCGTCGGCGTCGTTCCTGGACACCCTCGCCGGTGTCATTCATGAGCGCGGGCTTCGCGGCGCGGATGGAGCGTCCTATACGGCGCAATTACTGAGTGACGGATCGAAACGACTGGCCCAGAAGGTTGGCGAAGAGGCAGTCGAGGTCGTCATCGAGGCTACGGCAGGTAATCGAGACGGACTGGTAAGTGAGAGCGCGGACCTCCTGTATCACTTGCTTGTGCTGCTGGAATCGTGTCAACTGTCACTACAGGACGTCGTGCTTGAACTGGAGCAACGTCGAACGGGAGAATAGTGACGCGCGCGACTACTTCCGCTCGTTTGCGGAGCAGTGTGACCTGGTGTTTACGGAGTGGATTGGGCAAAATCGGAGCTTTGCTGCGACGAATTCGGCCATCTAGGCAGCCGCTGGGGTGGATATTGTGCTCCTGGACAGCTATCCTACGTCTGATAACTGTTCTTATCGGATGTTGCAAATATGGCTGATTCGTCGTCACAGATTCCCATTGTCGTTCCGCCCACCGGCATAGTCGATGTCGACCTGGCACGTCCCGGAGTCAACCTCCTGGTTGCATATCTCCATCGCTTTGACCGACCCCAGACCCGCCGAGCCTACAGGAATGATTTGTCCCAGTTCTTTGGGACGGCCGAGGTTGACCTCGGCCTGGCCGGCCGCGCAACCTTCATGCACGTCAACGAACACATCGCTGAGCTTGAGCAGCGTGGCATTAAGGCGTCGACTATTCGACGACGCATCTCGGCGGTAAGAGGTTTCTTCGACTGGCTGGAGGCACTCGAGCTAGTGGATCGCAATCCGGCCAACAAGCAGCTCATCAGGCGCGTCCGATCGGTCAACCGTCGTGAACAAACGATTGTAGTCCTCACGGCAGCTCAGTCGGAGCGACTCGTTGTTGCCGCCAGTGACATGGGCAAAGCGTCCGTTCGTAATCGCGCCTTGATTCTCGACGATGCTCTATTGCGTCCTGCGGAGATCGGAAACCTCGTATATGGATTTCGAGCACGTGCGACCTCTCGGGCGCTACTGGGTGCTGGACATCCCCGAAGCGAAGGGCGGTGCGGACCAATACGTAAAGATCCCCGACCACGTTGTCGAGGAGATAGACGGCGTCCGGCGTGAATACGGCTACGCGAGTGGTCCCGTGTGGCGGTCGTTGTCGAACAACAGTCGCGGCAATCGCCTTACTCCGGAATCAATCTATCGCATCGTTCGAAACTGCGCGGTGCGCGGCGGCCTGTCCGTCGAGATCGGTGCTCACACGCTCAGGCATACCGGCTGCACTCTGGCGATCGAGAATGGCGCCACACTACAGCAGGTGCAGGACCACGCCCGCCACAAGAAGATCGAAACTACCATGGTCTACATCCATCAGCGGGATCGACTTCGAGACAGTGCGGCCGACTTCATCAACATCAAGAAGACGTGATCATCCACACAATCACGACCACTCCAATCCCACCGCTCGTACCACGTCGTCAAATCCCGGAGTGCCTCGCATCCGATCCCACATAGGCTCAACCCCGATCAACAGCAGCCATGGATTTCGCTGGTCAAGTGCTTGCTCGAGGAAATCGATTGCTTCCTCGTCATTGCCGAGGCCGCAATGCACCAGGGCCATATCGTAAGGAGATACGTAGCCCAGGCTCATAGCCAATTCCAGTTCCTTCCCGAGCACGAATGACTCCGCATCTCTTTCGGCCAACCCATAAAGGTATGCCAGCATCGAAACACTCAGGCTTCTGCGCCCGGACAGTAAGACCGACGTTTCGAGCTCCGCGATGGCCTCGTCCAAACGGTCCTGCTGCGCCAGCGTCTGACCAAGCAGGTCATGCGCCATCACGAAGTCGGAATTCGCCTCGAGCGTTCGCCGCAGTTGAGTTTCCGCATCGTCGTACGATCGCGCCAGATACAGCATCCATCCGAGTCCGGCACCCAGCACCTGCGACAACGGGTCCAATTCGATTGCTGTTCGGAATTGCGCGAGGCACTCTTCAAAGCGTTGCTGGGGCATGAGACACCACAGTCCGTACCACTGGTGCCCCGTGGCGTAGCTCGGGTTAAGCTCAATTGCTCGTTTAAACGAGCTGTTCCGCTGCCTCCTGATTCCACTCGAAAGCCGCCAGTATCGTACCCAGGGACGTGTGCGCCTCCGCTAACGATTCGTCCAAAGAGATCGCTTTCTGAGCCGCCGTCTTCGCTTTGGGAATCGCCTCCGACGGCTTCACTCCACCCTGAACAGCGAGCAACACGAGCGCGTCCGCCATTCCTGCGTACGGCGGCGCAAACCCAGCGTCCATCTCGATCGCCTGCTCGCACAATTCGACGGCCGCCTTCAGATCACCTTCTGACCGCTTGTTCATGTGGAAGCGAGCCTGGAGGTACAGGTTGTATGCCTCCATGTCATCCGTCGATCGCTTCACGAGCGGCATGCCCTCCACGGAGTCTTCCGCGTCGGGAAGACTCCCCTTCAGCTTCTTGAGAACCGCGCCGGCAATTCGATCCTGTATGTCAAAGATGTCGTCAAGCTGACCATCGTACTTGTCGGACCAGAGCTGGTAGCCGTCGGATACGCCCGTCAGGCGGGTCGTAATGCGCACCCGCGGCCCGGACTTCCGGAGACTGCCCTCCAGCACGTGCGACGCGGAAAGCCTCTGGCCAACGTCTCGCACATCGACGTCCTGGCCTTTGAACGAAAACGTGGAAGTGCGTGCGACCACGCGCCACGTTTCGACGTGCGACAGGACGTCGATCAACTCCTCCGTTATTCCATCGCAAAAGTACTCCTGGTCCTTCTCCCGGCTCATATCGGAGAACGGCATCACGGCTATCGACGGCTGTGACGGAATCTGGATCGGTGCTGGCGCGATCACAGACTTTGTGACCGGCGCCGGCTCGCCTCCGCGAAGCGCCTTGAGGTCGTTGATAACCTCCTGCATGCTGCCGTATCGGAGGTTCACCTCCTTCGACAGAAGCTTTTGTACAATTGGCGCGAACGCTTCACCGACCGCCTGTTCAAGCTCGGTGAGGGGCGCCGGCTCCTCGTTAAAGATCGCGTACATAACGGATTGCTCGTACGCACCGGGAAACGGCATTCGGCCCGTCAGCATCTCGTACAGGACGACGCCAAAAGCCCAGATATCGGTACGCTGATCGACGGGCTCTCCCCTCGCCTGCTCCGGCGACATATACGCAATCGTACCCATCGAAATGCCCGCTGTCGTGACCATCGCACCGCCGTCCATCCTGGCCAGGCCGAAGTCGAGAATCTTGGCGCGCCCGTCCGGCAACACCATGATGTTCGCGCTCTTGATATCACGATGAACAATCCCTTCATCGTGGGCCGCGCGAAGACCCTCTGCGATCTGAAGAGCGAGCTCGTACGCCGTGTCGACATCGACCCGTCCGTCCTGGACCCAGTCCTTGAGCTCTTCACCCTGGACAAACTCCATAATGATAAACGTGTCGTCACCGTCTTCACCGATCCCATGCACCGTGGCAATATTGGGATGGTTCAAAGCTGCTGCAGCCTTCGCCTCCGTAACAAATCGCTCCCGAATCTCGTCGGTGATTTCCGGGCCAGATAGCAGAAACTTGATCGCCACTTTGCGCCCAAGCCGCGTATCCTCGGCCAAGTACACAACACCCATACCGCCGGCTCCCAGTTGATTGACTATTCGGTAGTGGGAAACAGTCCGGCCGATCATGGCTAATGCGTGCGGGAATAGTGGATAACGGACGTGAAAAGCCTAATGTACACTAATTTTTGTAGGCCTAGCCCCTACACATTATGGGAGAATCCCCTACATTTACTGCCGACTCGGCTCGGTTGCTTTTGTACTCTGTATTTGATAATGATCCGCAATCCGTCGACCGCTGAATTCGTCCAGGGCGCGAAAAGGCTGCAGTTCCCCCTTTCGCCAGATATTACGTAACCCGGACTCACCTATTTGATCGTCGCACAGCAATGAAAAAGAACACCATCGCCGCACCCGTCGCGGCCCTGCTCGTCGCCTTTATGCTCTACGGATGTGATTCGTACGAGCCACCCATCACCGGAGCCGACGACACGGCTGCGGAACTGTCCGGATCGCCGTTCACTCCAACCTCCCGTACCGGACTGGCCAAGGAATACAATGACTACAACGGCGCGAATACGAAGCTCGGTGACTACATGGTCACTCTCGACATTCCCGATGGCACATATTTCGGGGACAAGCTCGATGTCTACAGATGGACAGTAGAGTATACCGGCCGGCGGCGAAAGGACGACAAGATCAATCACTTTGCTATCACCCTGGATGAGTGCGCCGAAGATGGGTTCTTCTCCAATGACGACGGCTTCAACTCAAATTCCAGCACCACGTTTGATGTCCAGTGGCACCCGAGTGAAGGCCAGGGTGGTCCCTATGTTTTTGTGGGCCAGTATCCGGCCGGTCAGGGTCGCTGGATCGGGTATGGGACAGCCGAAATCAAGACTTCTGGAAACGAGAAGTTCGAAGGCACCATTCTCCTGCCGTGCATGAACACGACGACGATCGATGCTAGCGTTTTCTTCGACGACAATCGAAGCGCCACACAACAGCTTCCCAACGAGTCAGGGATTGATGGAATTACGGTCACATTGCGCGACGCCAACAACGAGGGTGACGCACCGGCGGATCCTGACAACGAAGTAGTTGCAATCGAGACCAGTGCCGGAGGCGGCGAACTTTTGTTCGAGGGGGTCTTGCCAGGAAACTACACGCTTGACGTTCCATCCAGCGTAACTGACCTGTGGCTAACGACGACAATTCCGACAGACGAAGTTGTGGTGGCAATAGAGTCGTCGACGTTTGCGCCTGTTGGACTCGACAAGTACGATATCCTCGGAAACATCTTCGCTGTCGATGGTGAAGTCGACCCCGTAGGACTTGCAGGTGTAAATATTGAAGTCTGGCAAGGCTCGTCCAAGAAAGCCGATGCCGTCTCGATGGGCAAGCGGCGATTATGAGCTGTTGAATGTCTTCGGCAATCCTTCGGGGTACGAATCATACCAGATTCGAATTCCAAAGGGAGCAAACTCGGCTCTGTATGAAGCCTTCATTCCACTTTCAGGGGTGGAAACGCTGGCGGACGGGTCTGCGGTAATCAGCGGCGTGCGAGTCGGCGGTTCGACTGACGCGGGCTGTGGCGACGGCAACTCCTGCTCCAACGATATCGGATTTGAGCCGAACGTATTCACGATATCGGGACGGGTAACGGTTGATCCCAGGAACTCGACACCGGGAACAGGCGACGAGATTTCGTTATGCCGGCATTCCGAACGTCACCGTCGAGCTGATTCCAGAGGTCTCCGGCGGTACGTGCGATCCGTCATGCGCGATCAGTACGGATGAGTTTGGTGCCTACGTCTTTAGCGATGTTCCCGCTGGCGATTACGTTGTCTCGGTTCCGGATGTGACGAGTCTAAACGAGGCCGACTTCAACGAGGATCTGCATATCTTTTACGAGTACACCGGTACGGATGCACGACTGGCCGAGGGCGGTGCTCAACTCGAAGTGATCGTGGGTCCAGACGCTGAGCAGGTTGATTTTGCCTGGCTTGCCATAACCGGTGCCTACGCGAACGCGTTTGCCAACGACCCCAACTACAGCATTTTCTCTCTCGGTGTCACCGAGTGGTTGCACAAGTTTGACGCTGCCTGTCGAGCAAATGACGATGCGAACTATGTGATTCAGTACAAGGACCGATTCAAAGCGGTGCAGGGGGTCTCGGTACAGTTCCTCATCGACGCACTGAACAACTTCCTGTACCCGAACGTGCCGCGCAATCCGTTCGCGGGTTCATGCGATGTGGCGGACGCTCTAAGCAAACCGTTAGCCGGGGGAAGAAACAACGTAGACCCGCTCACCAAGCTGTACTGGCAGCTGCTGGCAGCAGAGTTGAATTTCCACACCGAGTACCTGGGTCTCGTGGTGAATCCGAATGGACTTGAAGACGGACCGATTCCCGAGAATATGCTTCGCTATATGGAGGACTTCATCGGACGAGAACTCTTTGGACCCGAGGCACAGGGGAAGGCTAGTTCCGCGTACAGGGGGGAGGAGTCAATGCTCTCGTCCTACAACGGCGGCGGCGGTGGAGGCGGAGGAACTGGCTTCGAGTAGAGCAAACGACTTTGATAGACTCGGACAGGGCCGGGCGTACGATTTTGATCGTGCGTCCGGCCCTCCTGTTTGAGGTGCGCCGCGTGACTTCTGAGTGCGATGTGGCCGGTCGAATTCCTGTCAACGCCGACTTTCCCCCAGCGAACATGGCCCGCATGTCAAACTGATCGTACGCCCGACTTACATTGAAACGCAAAACCTCGATTTCGCGTCGTTTCGAACTGTATCTACGTCAGGGTGACAAATCGCCGCCGTCACAATCTCAGGGATGCACGTATACAGGAGGTGGCTGACATCTCGCCAGCTGATATTAGTCGATTCAGGACCAGGCAGGGCTGCTTGACACGTACATGAGTTCCGCGAGCCTTCATATCCGCATCAGGGTGCTCCTGGCACTGACGTCGTTCGTGTGTCTTCCCGCGACAGGGCAGCTGCTCCCCTTCACCCACTACACACCTGACAACGAGATCGCTCCCCTCCCGTCGGCAGATGTCATCGACGTCGACCAGGACCGACTCGGCTTCATCTGGATGACGGTGTTCTCGTCCGGACTCGTCCGGTACGATGGTCATACCGCCGAGGTGTACACCACCGCCGACGGACTCCGCGACCTGAGCGTCCGGACCGTCACAGAGGATCGCCTCGGACGTCTGTGGGTTGCGTCCGACGGGGGGCTGTCGGTGTCAACCAAACCACTGGGGGAATATGGACCCAATGAACGGATCCAATTCACTACAACGATCGGTGACACCGAACTGCTTGACGTGTCGGTCTCGCAGGTGGCCTTTTCGGTCGATGGTATAGGCCGCATCTGGGCAGGCACGAGCGCCAACGGCATCGTTCGGTATTCAATCGGCGACAATGGCTCCGCCGTCGCAGATACGATATCCACATCCATTCAGCCGGACGAACCAAATCTCATTGTGTATGCCGTCGAAACGCGGCGAAACGGTTCGGTCTGGGCAGCGGTGTCGAGGCTGAACAGGAGTTTCTTTCTTCGATTTGCAGATAGCGCGGACGAGTATACCATTATTCCCGCTCCCTCCGCCGATCCGATCAACGTGCTGTACGACGCTCCCGACAGTACACTCTGGATCGGGACCAAGACCGGAGCGGTCTGGCGCCTGGCTGAAGAAGCTCCAAACATCAGGTTTGAGCCTGTCCTGTCTGGATACGAAGGGGATATCACAGACTTCAACTGGTCGCCGGACGGAATGTGGGTGGCGACGTCGAGTTCGGGCGTTATCCGCCTGGATCGTTCCGGTTCGGTAGTGAGAACGTACAGTCGTCGCAACGGACTCCGATCCGACGCGATAAACGACATCATGACCGACCGGGAGGGTAATCGCTGGTTTGCTCAGTCCGGGGGCGCGTCAAAACTGCGTGCCAACTTCGACGCGTTCCTGAATTACAGCGCGCTGTCGCAAGTTGGAGAGGCTCCTGTACTTCCAGCCGCTCAGGTCACGTCCGTGATTCCGGGCAAACCGAACGATCGCGTTGGGTGCTCTCTCTGGGTGGGCACGTTTGGCGGCCTTGCCTGTATTCGCGAAGACGGGTCTTCTGAACATTTTCTCGCTGAAGACGGACTCCGCCACAGTCAGATAAACGCCATTGTCACCGATGCGTTTGGCCGAGTGTGGCTAGGCGCGTACGAGGGCATCAACGGAATCAGGCTCCCGGGTACGCCGCGCCTTCCCCGTGCACCGGAGTCATCCAGGATCGCCATCAATGGAGTCGGTGTCGATGTCGGAGGGTATCGGCGCACCACGATTCTGTCAGCCGTACGACTTCGGATGCCGCTCGATTCGGACGGCCAGCGCACGATTGAGACGATCTGGTTTCAAGGTTATCGGAGCATCTACCTGCTGCTGGATGATCGGTGGTTCACATTCCGCGCCTCATCAGGTCTTCCTGCAACGTACTATCACGCCGTCGCCTTTGACGATGAGGGACGCCTCTGGGTCGGCACACGCGATCACGGCTTGTACAGATCTCGCGCGCCTTTGACGGTGGCCAGTGTCGAGAGCATGGAACGCCGGCCCATGGCTGTTTCTCTTGGACGTGGCACACGCGCATTCGGTGACGAAGTACTCGGAGATATCTTCGAACCAATCTGGGAAGACGGGCCGGTATCAAAGATCGAATCGATGGTCAACGATGCGGGCGAAATGTGGGTTGGCACAGCTGGGGGGCTGTACTCCCTGAGTCACGATCCAGTAGCCGTGACCGCGAAGATCGACGTTGGCAGCGGCTTGCCGGCAAGTAATGCCCTGAGCATTGCCGTGTCGCCAACCACAAGTAATCTGTGGGTGGGCACGAACGCGGGTCTGGCGGAAGTCGATCCGGAAACCCACCAGGTAGTCCGCACCGTGACGAAGCAAGATGGACTTATTGACAATGAAGTATGGTACTACGGCTCGGTCTTCGTTGACGAAAGTGAAAAAGTCTACTATGGCACCGCGAACGGACTGACGGTCTACAGTCCTGTCCTCGATGGTCCGAATTCGGTTGCGCCGACACCGAGAATCACGAGGATTGCATATCGTGAGAACAACTGGGGTAACAATGAGCTGGTCCTGGAGTATGCGGCGCTCAGCTTCGCCAACGAACGGCAGGTCAAGTACCGCACGCGACTGGTTGGATACGACGAGGACTGGTCGAGTTCGACTGCCGACCATCGTATTCGGTACACCAACCTGCCGGCATGGCTGTTCTCCCGAGACTACACGTTCGAGCTTGTCGCCACTAACAATCACGGCGTGGCGTCAAACTTTCCGGTTCGAAGCACGATCTCCGTGATGCCGGCGTGGTTTCTTCGGTGGTGGGCTTTCGCCATCTACCTGATTCTTGCGGGCGGTGCCATCTACGGGTACATCCAGCACAAGACGCGGATCCAGGCCGAGCAGTTGGCCAAGGAGCGCAAGATCAACGAGCGGCTCCGCCGAATTGACAGGCTCAAAGACGAGTTTCTCGCAAACACATCCCACGAACTGCGTACACCTCTCAACGGAATCATCGGTATCGCAGAGTCGATGATTGATGGCGTCGCCGGGGTCCTGAGTCCGAAGGCAATGAGCAACATCGGACTCATTGTTGCATCCGGCAAGAGACTCGCAAATCTCGTCAATGACATTCTCGATTTTTCGAAGCTTAAGGAGCACGATCTCGAACTACAGTTGAAAGCCGTAGACATGAGCGTGCTCGGCGATATCGTCCTTCGAGTTAGCGAGCCGCTGATACAGAAGAAGCCGCTCATTCTGAAGAACGCAATCCCGAGAGACCTGCCCCCTGCCCTGGCAGACGAGAACCGTCTCCAGCAGGTGTTATACAATCTCGTCGGCAACGGGATAAAGTTCACGCCCGAAGGGTCGGTAACGCTTTACGGGCAGCGTAGAAGGTGAATTCGTCAAGATCTGCGTTTCGGACACCGGAATTGGTATTCCCACTGACAAACAGGAAGCCATCTTCCAGTCGTTCGAGCAGGTCGACGCCTCGACGGCCCGCGAATACGGAGGTACAGGCCTGGGATTGGCGGTAACCCGACAGCTGGTAGAACTTCACGGAGGAGAGATTGGAGTCGATTCCACGCCGGAAGCAGGTTCAACGTTTTTCTTTACCCTGCCGCTCGCAGATGGTGAGGCTGACGAACTCGAAGGTGCTGAGTATCTGAAGCGTATCGCAGATGCAGGCGTGGTTGAGTCGGGCGAAGGTGGCGAAGTCGAGTCTGAAGTGTCCGTCGCGGCGGATGGCGAGGAATTCCGGGTACTCGTCGTGGACGATGAGCCGATCAACCAGCAGGTGATGGTTAATCAGCTTTCGATGGCGAACTACAACGTAACCCAGGCCATGAACGGTGCGGAGGCACTGCGAGAATTGTCGAATGGCGACAAATTTGATCTCGTACTTCTCGACGTGATGATGCCAAGAATGTCAGGCTTCGAGGTATGCAACAAGATCAGGGAAACATACCTGCCCAGCGAACTGCCTGTCATCATGGTGACGGCCAAGAATCAGGTGTCGGATCTGGTCGAAGGACTTTCGTCCGGAGCAAATGACTATATCACTAAACCCATCGCCAAGAGCGAGTTACTGGCACGAATTAAGACACAACTTAATCTTCAGAAGATCAATGAGGCGTATGGCCGATTCGTACCGCGTGAGTTCCTGCGCTACCTGAATCGCGAGAGTATCATCGACGTCAAACTCGGTGATATGGTGCAGAAGGAGATGACCATCTTTGTGTCCGATATCCGGAGATTCACGACGCTCTCGGAAAAGATGACGCCCGAGGAGAACTTCGAATTCATCAACGCCTATCTCGCCCAGGTAAGTCCGGTTATTCGGGATCATGGGGGCTTCATTGACCGATACACCGGGGACGCCATCATGGCGCTGTTCCCCGAGCAGGCCGAGGAATCCGTCAAGGCATCGATAGATACGCTGAAGATGTTGTCCGAGATCAACGCGGTGCGGAAGAGCCAGGGTGACCTGCCCATCGAGATCGGCATAGGCCTCCACTCCGGCAGCCTGATGCTGGGAATCGTCGGCGAAAGCGAGAGGGCCCAGGGAGACATTTTCTCCGATGCCGTCAACCTCGCTAATCGAATTGAGGGCCTGAGCAAGCTCTACGGAGCATCACTCGTTGTAAGCGAAGAGACGTTGAGTCGCCTGCCAGCTGACAACACGTACCACCAGCGATTTCTGGGCAAGGTGCAGGTGAAGGGAAAGAATGAGCACGTCGCCGTATTCGAGATCTACGACGGTGATCCCGACTACATGATTGACCTCAAACTCGACACGAAGGATGACTTCGAAGAAGGACTCGATTGCTATTTCGCGCGCGAGTTTACGACCGCATCAGTTTGTTTCAAGAAGGTGATCGACACGAACCCGGACGACAAGACCGCAGATCTTTATCTGCGACGATCGGCCCAGTTCATGATCCAGGGTGTACCGGATCACTGGGAAGGCGTAGAAGCCGTTGATGAGATAGGTGGAGCCTCTACTCCCCCGTCAATCTCCACGACTCCGTCCCGCTCACCTCGTTCGACAACACCGCATCGCCGTGTCACGCCGCGGCCAACACGTTCCTCAAATGGTGGTGCGCCGCCTCCGACGAATGGAGAGGGCAGCATCGTCGAGAAGACTTCGCGACTCAAGGCTGCACAGTCGGCAAGCGATGAGACGGACGCGGTCACGTCAGAGCAGGTCGAGATGAGTGAGTCGCGCGAACTCACAGCGTTGCCACTCGCTGCACCTGGCGAACAAGAAGCCGGAAGGACAAGAAGTCGAAGAAGAAGTCCAAAAAGAAAGACAAGAAGAAAAAGAAGAAGGACAGCAAGCACGGGAAGAAGGGCGGAAAGAAGAAGAGCAAAGGGAAGTAATCCCGCCTTCTGACCGCCGCCCACAGGTGGCACGGCTCTTCACTTTCGCGACCTTACGGCATTATCAGGAAACGCCTGTCATCCGGTGTCGGGCCTCTTCACTTGTATCATCCTGCGCGCTGCAAGTGAACTGAACATCACCTCGTCCATGGAGCTCCGATCGTCACCCCGAGTTCTGAACGACTCCACGGAAATGCTCCTCGCAGATGGCACGAGAGTAGCCGTGATCGGTGGTGGCCCGGCGGGGTCCATGTTCAGCTATTTCCTGCTGGGTATGGCAGAGTTGGTCGGGGTCGACATCGACCTGACGATATTCGAGCCGCGCTTCTTCACGCATAGCGGTCCTGCCGGATGCAATCACTGTGGCGGGATCATTTCCGAATCTCTGGTCCAGCTCCTCGCGACCGAAGGCATCAATCTGCCCGAGCATGTGGTTCAGCGCGGCATCGACTCGTACATGCTGCACATGGACGTTGGAGACGTCCGAATCGAGACGCCACTCCAGGAGAAAAGAATCGCAGCCGTCTATCGGGGGCATGGTCCGCGTGAATCCGTTCCCATCGACTTCATCGGGTTCGACAAGTACCTGCAGGAGCTGGCAGTAGAGGCGGGCGCCACGATCGTAAACGATCTCGTGACCGGTCTCGACTGGTTGTTCGGGAAGCCTCGTCTTTCGTTCTCATCCGAGGATCCCGCAACTTTCGATCTCGTGATTGTCGCGTCCGGAATCAATAGCCGAATTCTCGGTCTTGTTTCCGATGAGAACGCACGGTACAGGCGGCCGGAATCCATGAAGACATTCATTTGCGAGTATCATCTCGGACGCGACCGAATTGCCGAGCACCTGGGTACTTCGATGCATGTATTCCTGCTCGACCTTCCGCGCCTCGAGTTTGCGGCCATGATTCCGAAGGGCGATTTTGTAACTCTGTGTTTGCTCGGGCACGACATCGACTCGAAACTTGTCAACTCATTTCTGTCGTCTCCCGAGGTGAAAGCATGCTTCCCGGATGGCTTTGCTCCCGAAAATGTCTGTCACTGCTTCCCACGCATCAACGTGAAGGGAGCACGGCAACCGTTTGCAGACCGACTCATCTTTATCGGAGACTCGGGTGTCTCGCGACTGTACAAGGATGGTATCGGAGCGGCGTATCGAACGTCCAAGGCCGCCGCCGGCGCAGTAGCGTTCCATGGCTTCTCTGAGGAGGCACTGCGGAAACACTATTGGCCGGCCTGCAGAGCCATCAATCTCGACAACGCGCTTGGGAAGTTTATTTTCGGATTCAGCCACTTGATTCAGAAGACGCGCTTTTCCCGTCGCGGCGTACTCAGGATGACCGCCAGAGAACAGGCATCGCAACGCTCCGAGCGTCTGATGAGCAGTGTGTTGTGGGATCTGTTCACCGGCAGTGCTCCCTACCGGGATGTGCTGATGCGGACCATGAAACCGGCATTTATCGGAGGTCTGATTTCGAATCTCGTAGTCGGCAATCTGGCGGGCCTGCGCAACAATGGATCTACTGAGGGAAAGGCAAATGAAGTCTAATCTTCTGGGTAAGTTCTACGACACCGGCGCCACACTAATTCAGCAAGGTGATGTCGGCGACTGCATGTTCGTACTGCAGGAAGGCGAGGTTGCGGTACTGAAGGAGGAAGACGGCAAAGAGGCGGTTGTTGATGTGCTGAAGAAGGGCGAGATCTTCGGAGAAATGGCCATTATTGAGAAGCAGGTGCGATCCGCGACGGTCCGGGCAGTGACGCCGGTTCGCGTTCTTACGATCGACAAGAAGACGTTCTTGCGGCGGGTTCACGAAGATCCTACTCTTGCTTTGAATATTTTGAAGACCATGTCGGGTCGAATACGAAAACTGGACGCGGAGCTGACTCTGCTGAAGGGCGACGTGGCGCCCACGATCGGAAAACAATAGCGTGGAACCGGCTCCAAACATAACTCGGCGTCCCAGGCAGCAGACGAAGACCCCGCCATGCGCAGCGGGATGTCCCAGCGGCACGGACGTCCGAGGCTGGCTCGCGGTGATCTCCCAGCGCGCGACCTTCGGCTATTCGGAATCGGAAGCACTGGAGAAGGCGTGGAACATGGTCGTCGAGCGCAATCCGTTCCCGGCGACCATGGGGCGAATCTGCCCTCACCCTTGCGAGTCTGGGTGCAACAGGTCGGACAAAGACGGTGCCGTGGCCGTTCATGCTATGGAGCGTTACCTCGGTGATCAGGCTATTCAGAACAAGCTGAAGCTCCCCGTAATCGAAGGACCAGACCAGTCTGAAAGTGTGGGCGTGATCGGGTCGGGACCGGCCGGCCTCTCGTTCGCGTATCAGATGGCGCGCCGTGGCTATCCGGTAACGGTGTACGATCGTAACGACGCACCCGGTGGCATGCTGCGTCATGGCATACCGGACTACCGCCTCCCACCCACCGTGCTCGACGCGGAAATCAAACGCATACTGGATCTCGGTGTCGAGCTTCGACTAAACATGCGCATTGGAACAGACGTCAGCACCGATGAACTTCGAAACGAACATGACATCATTTTCCTTGGCGTCGGTGCTGGACTTGGCCGCGCGCTGGGGATCGATGGAGAAGATGGCCCGCACGTCTACTCCGGTGTTGAGTTTCTGGAGCAGTACTCTCGGGGACAAGCGCCCGAGGTCGGCGAGAGAGTCGTTGTCATTGGAGGTGGAAACACAGCCATCGACGCTGCAAGATCGGCTCGTCGATTAGGTGCCGAAGTACGCATCCTGTACCGTCGCACACGCGATGAGATGCCGGCCATAGCCAGTGAGATCGATGACGCAATCGAGGAAGGCGTGGCGATCAACTTCCTTGTTTCGCCGTCCGCAATTCGTCGGGACGGCGAGGAGATCCAGGCAATCGTAGTGCAACGGATGCAGCTTGGCGATGAGGATGAGTCGGGAAGGCGTAGACCCGTCCCGCTACCCGGAAGTGAATTTGAGATCGAGACCGACGCGGTCATAGTGGCTGTCGCCCAGCGACCCGATTGGCAAGGTCTTTCTGGATTTGGCCAGAACGGTGAGTGGGCGTCGGCGAATCAAGACCCGCGGCAGTACCAGGTTTGGGCAGGCGGTGATGTCACAGGACCGGGCCTCGCCAGCATGGCCATCGCCCACGGCAGAATTGCCGCAGAAAATGCTCACGCCCGACTCCGCAGCCTGCCGGCTCAAGCCTCCGTCGCGCACCCCGGAGTCTCGACAGCAGATCTGAATCTGGACTATTACAAAGGTGCCGATCGAGTCACAACACCGGTCGTTGATCCGGAAACACGCGTGGCGGAGCCGGACCTTGAAGTTGCCCGGACAATTACGGGAGAGGAATTCTTCAACGAGGCGGATCGATGCCTCTCGTGCGGCATGTGCATCGGCTGTAGCTACTGCTGGATGTTCTGTAATGCGGACGGGTTCGCCCGGGTGATCGAGCCGAGACCGGGAGAGCATTTCGTACTGATGCTTGATCGGTGCGAATCGTGCGGAAAGTGCATTGAGGTGTGTCCGTGCGGTTTCCTCAGTCTTGATGCGAATTAGGCGATCCGTCTCCGCAGGCCGCGAGTCGTTGTCCACCTGGCGCCCGACTGGACATTCTCGTCTCGCAGAGCGTAATTAGAGGCGTGTCCGTCCCACAGACACCCCCACCGCCGCCAAAACGTACTGATGCCGCGTGGCATCCAGATGTCCATGAAGATCGTACTGTCGATTCTGCTCGCCGGTATCATCATACTGGATTCCGAGGCCCAGACCGTAACAGGCCGCGTCATCGATTCTGAGTCTGCCGAGACGCTGATCGGGGCTAATGTGGTCACCACCAGCGGACCGACGAAACTCGGGACGGCGACCTCGGCGAATGGCAGGTTCACCCTGTCGCGGTTGGGATCAGGCCGATACACGATTCAGGTGTCATACGTCGGATATCGTTCGCAGGATATCGTCGTGGATGTCCGAGGAGGATGGCCGACATGACCTGGAGATTCTGCTGGTCCCGACTGACATCGAGATCAATCCCGTCACGATTACGGCCTCGCGATCGCCTCAGAAACTACTCGATGCCCCCGCCGCGATCACGGTGTTGGAAACCGAAGAGATAGAGGCTCGCACGGCCCTCACTGCCGCCGAGTATCTCAAGGCCGTGCCATCAGTCGATCTCGTGTCGACAGGTATTAACCAGTCGCGAATCGTGATTCGCGGTTTCAATGACAACCTCGCGAGCTCGCTGCTGACTCTCGTGGACAATCGGATTGCTCGCATTCCATCGATCAGGCTTACGGCACTAAATCTGATTCCCATCAACTCCGCTGACATCGAACGGATCGAAGTCGTGTCGGGCCCCGCTTCCGCCCTCTATGGACCCAATGCCGCAAACGGCGTCGTCCACATTGTAACACGTTCACCGTTCGATTCAAGGGGGACGACAGCAACCGTATCAATGGGTGAGAACGAAGTGCTTTCAGGTGCGCTTCGGCACGCGGGCACGGTCGGCAAACGACTGGGCTTCAAGGTCTTTGCCCAGTACTACACGGGGCGGGACTTTGAATTTGCTGATAGCCTCGAGGTGTCGGCTCGACGACTTGCACTTGAGGCCGGTGCTCGTGAGGACACGCTTAGAATTGGACTCAGGGATTTCAACGTTCGGAATCTTGCGCTGGATGGTCGTGTAGACTACCGGTTTTCGCCAACCGGAACGCTGATAGTAAGCGGTGGACTTACCCACGGCGACAACATCGAGACCTCCCCCACCGGTGCAGTCCAGGCGAAGAACGTACTTTACACGTACGCTCAGGCTCGGCTCAGGTACGGCCGGCTCTTCGCGCAGATCTTCTACAGTGAACTTGACTCGCGCGACTCGTACGCGCTTCGAACGGGCGAACTCTTCAGCGAGAATTCCGGACAGTTTGTCGCGCAGGCCCAGCACAACTCTTCAATTGGTCCGCGCCAGGACTTCACATATGGAGTCGACCTGTATCTCACCAGGCCCGACAGCAAGGGTACGGTCAACGGTGCATACGAAGACCAGGACGACATCAATGAGATCGGGGCCTACGTGCAATCGGAAACGCGCGTCAGTCGAAAGTTGGACGTTGTGCTGGCTGCCCGAGTCGATCGACACAACCGTGTCGACGATCTGACTTTCTCTCCCCGTGCCGCTCTGGTGGTCAAGCCGACTCCGCAGCATACGTTTCGCCTGACATTTAACCGGGCGTTCCAGACACCGGCAGCCAATCACCTGTTTGCCGACGTCCTGGGTCAGCGCGATGTATTCGAGGGTGCACGACTGGAGCCGCTGCTTGGCTTCAGCCCGACAATGAATCTGAGGGCTCAGGGGACGCCGTCGAATGGATTCCATTTCAGTCGCGATATGAGCGGACGGGTGCAATTCAGATCACCGTATGCGCGGCTGGACCCCAGAGGCTTTGGCGAAGACCAATTCATTTCGCTCGACGATCCGGTGTTTACCAATGTGATGTGGTCGGTTGCGAGGGACGCAAGCGTGGCTGGTCTGGGCCTGGGACTTGCGGAGTCAGGCCTCATTCCGACTGATCAGCTCGAGGCGTTTTCTAATGCCCTGGATCTCGTTCTTCCGGACGAGGTGGTCGGTGTTCGAAACTCTCTGCAGATACTGGATCTCGGTCGGCAAGGATTCGTGCCGACGTTCGAGCCGTCGGACATCGATCCGCTGAAAATTACTCGTACCGAAACCATCGAGTTCGGATACAAGGGTGTTCTTCGGGAACGGGTCTTTGTAGGACTGGATGTATACAGGACACATGTCAAGAACTTCATCGGGCCTTTTCTTGTCGGGTCGCCGACTGTGTTTCTTGATTCACCAACGCTTCAGCTCGCCCTCACCGAACATGTTGAACAAGTTCTCGCTGATCCAGCGAACGCGGACGCTCTGTCGTTACTCCTCGCCCTCGACGGAATCCAGGGCTTAGGAAACGGTGACGGGTCGCCCGCATCGGAATTGAGTTTTCTGATCAGTTCGGGTATCGCAGGATCGGTGCCGTTCGGGTCCGTGAATCCTGTCGAGTCCTTCGATCCCACGGCCGCGCTATTGGTGCGACGTAATTTTGGAGATATTTCGCTTTATGGTGCGGATGTTTACTTCACCTACTTCCTCTCCCCCCGCTGGAGTTTCGGCGGGACGTATTCGTTCGTCTCCGAAAACCTTTTCCGCAACGTAGACAACATTAATGACATTGCTCTGAACGCGCCGCGCAACAAGGTCTCGGGAAGTGTTCGGTTCACCTATCCGAGATACGATCTCAGATCGGAAATCCGGGTTCGGTATGTGGGAGGATTCCCCGTCCGCTCGGATGTGTATGTTGGGACAGTCAATCCGTATACACTCGTCGATCTGAGCATGCACTATCGCGTACCTTTCTCTCCGAAAACTCAATTGACAGTTACGATTCAGAACCTGCTGAATAACGAGCACGAGGAGTTCGTTGATGTGCCGAAGCTCGGCAGGCTTGCACTTGTTCGTCTGGCCCACACGTTCTGACGACCCGCGTTAGGGTCCGCAGCGGAAGTGTGCTACCGGTCCTGACGTGGACGCCATCCCCTGATGGCTGGATTGGGCCACACGGCGGCGTCACGATTGATTTCTCGCTGGGGCCCACAAGCCTGATCATTTTCTGGACGCGGGTCTAAACGGCGGTGCACATCAAGGCATGTTTCTTCATCTGCCGACATTCATTCGCGCACTTCGGAGCACATTCTCCAGGCGTCATTTTCATCCGCGACATGCGCCGTGGGCGACAGGATTGGTCCTGGCGTTCCTTGGACTACGTACAACCGTCCTTGTATTCCGCGGACTGGATCATATTGTCTATCCCGCCTTCCGACGCCAGGCAGTTAAGTCGCCGATTTATATCATTGGGAATCCCAGAAGCGGCACCACTTTTCTGCACAGGCTGCTGTCGCTCGATTCACGCTTTACCTCGATGGATCTGTATCAGTCGATCTTTCCATCAGTCGCCCTGTACCGGTTGCTAAATGCCGCCGGGGCGGCAGACAAGGCAGTGGGAAGACCGCTCGAGCGACTCACGCGCCACCTCAGTCAACGCGCGTTTGGCGGATGGACAGGTATACATCGAACACGATTGTCGGAGCCGGAAGAAGACGAGCAGCTATTCGTTTATTCCATGCTGACCCCGGTAGTCACTCTCCTGTTTCCGTTCTTTGACGAACTCGGTCACGTGGGCTATGTCGATCGAATGTCATCGAAGACTCGTGAACGCCTGATGTCGGACTACCTCGGAAGTCTTCGCCGTCACATATTTGCGGAAGGTGGAAACAGGACACTCCTGGTGAAGAATACGGCGGTCACCGGGCGGCTCGAGGCGACGATCAGCGCGATACCAGACGTCAGGTTCATCCACATGATCCGCCATCCGTATGACACGGTTGCTTCATTGCTCAGCATGTATACGGTGACGTGGCGCCGACTGGCGCCGCAAGCAGCCGACAGCATTGAGGCGTACCGTGCTCTGGCAGATCTGTTCTGCGAGTATTACCGCTCTCGGTTGCAGATACTGGCAGCAATTCCGTCGTCCCAGGTCGTAGACATTCGGTTCGATGATCTTGTCGGTGATCCGGCACGAACTGTCCGACGCATCTATGCGGCATTCGATCTGGACATGTCCGGCGAGTTCACGAACGTCCTTGAGGCCGCTGCACGTCGCTCTCGCAATTATCAGAGTCGTCACCAGTACACACTGGAAGATTTCGGCATGACGCGCGACGAAATCTATGAACGGTTAGCGGACGTTTTTGAAGCCTATGGGTTCGATCGAAACCCATCGATGGACGGAGGCTCGAGAGCATCCCGAGGAACTGAGGTATCAGCCCGCCAATGACCCTCTCCATCTTCCGACTTGTCATTATTGCATGGGTGGGGGTTGCGGCCGTCGCGTTCATCGTACTGCTCCGCGTCCGCGCCCCCTACGGTCGCCATACGCAGTCGGGTTGGGGGCCAACCATTGACCACAGACTCGGTTGGTTTCTTATGGAGTTGCCAGCGCTCCTTGTCTTTGCGTGGTTCGTGCTAAGCGGATCCAACCCGATGTCGATAGCAACGTGGATCTTCTTCGCGGCCTGGCAGATTCACTACGTCCATCGCACACTTGTTTTTCCGTTTCGAATGGCGCCCGGCTCAAAGCGGATGCCGCTCGCCATCGTTGGTTCTGCGATCTTCTTTAACTCGGTAAATGGTTTCCTCAACGGGTACTTTCTGGGATCGCTCGGGCCCACTTATGAGCTGGCCTGGATCTCAGATTGGAGGTTTGTCGTCGGCGCCACGCTCTTCGTGGTTGGGCTCGTCATTAATCTGCAGTCTGATAGTATACTGTTGCGGCTCCGCCGATCCGGGCGCTACGAAATTCCGCGAGGTGCGCTTTTCAATCTGGTCTCATGTCCGAACTATCTGGGCGAAATAGTGGAGTGGATCGGTTTTGCTCTGATGACGTGGTCTCCGGCCGCTGCGGCATTTGCCCTGTGGACTGCAGCAAACCTGATTCCGAGGGCTCTGTCTAATCACCGCTGGTACCATGAGCGATTCAGCGAATACCCGTCAGGCAGAAGGGCATTGATACCGTATCTGGTCTGAGCACGAATGCAGCAGTTCTCTTGGGTTTTGAATCGTGTTTTCCTGGCGATTGCGCTGGTTGGTTATGTCGCGAGTACTCCAGGATTTGTACGGGCGCAACAAGATGGTCTCGTCACCGAAATACGTGCGCTGGTGGATACAGTTCGGACGGCGAGCTGGGTGCAAACAAGCTGGGAGCGGTCGGGTCAGCAGGAGGTACACACATCTGGCCGGTGTCTATGGGCTGGACAGGACAACATGAGGCTGGATGTCTTCGACGGCAAAGGTGAGGGTGCGACCGCGATTCTGTTTGGCGGACGGGTCTACGGATTCAAGCGCGGGCTGCTGAGCTTCATAAAGCGCTCCTTTGAGCCATCCCATCCCCGTGTTCGGTCACTCCGCGGCAACCAGATGTCCCGGAACGGATTCCTTGACGACCTGAGATTTGTTCTGGAGGTGTGGGACACCGTGATACTGGAGCAATTGACGTCTGAGCGAACTGCTGTCAGCTACGTCGATGCGGACCATCTGAATTCCACGCTGCACGTGATTCGGCACCCGCTCCGAGTAGTCTTGCACGAGCGTGCGGAAGAGCAGCAGGTTGTGGAGCGATATCACTACTCGGAAATCGACTACAATGTCACGATTGATCCTGAGCTTCTTCTCCCCTGACCATTCGCGTCGACATGCCTGACTACGATGTCATTACTATTGGTGCCGGCCACAATCGGCCTCATCGCTTCGGCGTACCTGGCTCAGGCCGGATATCGAGTCGCGGTGTTCGAACGTCGCGATATTGTCGGCGGAGCGGTATCGACGCAAGAGATCATACCGGGCTACAAGTTCGATCTGGGTGGAAGCGCACACATACTGATTCGTCTGACGCCGATCGTCGAAGAGCTGGGGCTGTCAGAATTTGGACTGGAATATCTCGAGCTGGACCCTCTGTTCTTTGCGCCCTTTCCGGATGGCGACTCATTTTACATCTATCGAGATGTTGACCGAACATGCAACGAACTGGAGCACCGTTATCCGGGTGAAGGAGACGCCTACAGGAAGTTTGTGAACGACTGGGCGCCGTTCTCGACCAGAGTGAAGGAGGTGTTTCTCTCGACCCCAAGTCCCTTTCAGGTGGGAAAGCGATTTGTCGGAGGCCGGGACAGATCGATCAATTGGCAAACGCAGCTTTCCTCCATTCTCAAGCCGTATGGTGAAGTGGTAGCCGACTACTTCACCGAGCCGAAAATCCGTGCGGCGCTGGCCTGGATGGCGGCTCAGTCCGGTCCTCCGCCCACGGAGCCACTGACCGCACCGTTCCTGCTCTGGCACCCGTTGTATCACGAGAGCGGTATTGCACGTCCGCGCGGCGGATCCGGGATGCTCACGGTTGCGCTGCGGAGGCACATTGAATCGTATGGGGGCACCGTTTCCACCGGGTGTCCGGTAGATGAAATACTCGTTCAGAATCGGCGGGCCGTGGGTGTCAGGATCGGTCGGGAAAAATACACGGCCCGAGCCGTGATCGGCGCGGCTCACGCACTCGAGACGCTTGGTCGATTGCTGCCGGAAGAGCATCGGCCGAGCCATGCCCTCAAGAGCATGCGGACTGGCAACGGCTTCGGTGCCGTGCTGAGACTGGCGCTAGACAAACCCGTTCGCTACGCTGCCGATCCGTCTGATGATGCTAGAACTGCGCTCCAACTTGTCTGTCCGAGTGTCCAGGCCATCAGCAGCGCATACGGTGATTATCTTAAAGGCCAGCCCACGAAGGATCCCCCCATTGTGGCGATGTCGTTCAGTGCCGTGGACGATTCACTTGCTCCGCCGGGCGGTGAGGTCCTCTGGTTGTGGGCTCAGTACTATCCGTACGAGTTGGCAAACGGGCAGCGGTGGGATGAGATTCAGGGTGCCGTACGCGATTCGATACTAGACCAATTCGAACGATATGCACCCGGCACACGGGATAGCATTGTCGGTGAGTTGTTTCAGCATCCCGAATGGCTCGAACGGGAACTGGGACTGGTCCGTGGGAACGTGATGCATCTGGAAATGAGCCTGGATCAGATGTTCATGCTTCGTCCCGCACTCGGGATGTCAGGGTATCGCAGCCATCTGAAAGGTCTCTACCTGACCGGTGCCAGCACGCACCCGGGCGGTGGCATCATGGGAGCGTCCGGACGCAACGCGGCTCGCGTGATTCTTAAGGATCTGTGAGATTGAAAAGGTGCCAATCTGGTGTTGGATCGTTTTGATTGTGGCGTCATGGCGAGCCTGCCTGCTGTTCTGCAGATCCTCTCTCTGCATAAATATTCTAGCGATATTGATCCCTTGGGAACGGAGTGGAAGACGGGGACGGAGTGCCATCTCTATATTAATTGGTCGCAGCCACTGCAGGACTGTTTCCTAATGCCGCCATTCTCCCGCGTCCTCGTACTTAGTCTTGTCGCCTTGCTGACGGCTCTCCCATCAGTCGCGCAGCAACAAGATGACAAGAACAGCGCAATTGCTGTTTTTCTCGACTGTGACCGTTGCGACTTTGAGTACATCCGACGCGAGATTACGTTCGTAAACTACGTTCGCGATCGTACTCAGGCGGACGTACACGTCCTGATAACGACGGAACGTGCGGGTGCCGGTCGAGCCCACACTCTCAACTTCATCGGGCGAAGTCGGTTTGCCGGCGTCGTCGATACTCTATCATATACGTCAAGCAATACCGATACCGACGACGAGCGTCGCTACGGGCTGACACAGGAAATCAAACTCGGGCTAATGCGGTACGTGGCACGAACGCCAATTGCCCGTCAAATCAAGATTGAGTTTGATTCGGATGATTCACGGGTGTCCCAGACTTTGGCCCAGGACGATCCATGGAACTCTTGGGTATTCCGCGTTTCAGTTGACGGTTCGCTCGATGTGGAGGACGTAACGGACAGCTACGAAGTTGACGCTGATCTGGACATCAGCAGGGTGACTGAGAATTGGAAGATTCGAGTTTCGTTCGATGCCGGCTATGAGGAAGAGAACTTTGACCTCGAAGACGGTCCTATCACCAGCACGCGCCGCGACGGAAGTGTCCGGGGGCTCGTCGTCAAGAGCCTGGGTCGACACTGGTCGGCCGGTGGGTTTGCACGGATTAGTACGTCTTCGTTCGACAACACCGCCTTCTCCGCGTCTATATCGCCTGCGATCGAGTTCAATCTTTTTCCGTACTCAGAGTCCAGCCGCCGCCAGGTCCGGTTTTCATACTTCGTCGACCTTCGCAGTTTCGATTACGATGAGGTGACAGTCTTTGACAAGACCAGTGAGCTACTGCTGCATCAACAGTTTGCTACGCGCCTGGAGTTTGAGCAGCCGTGGGGCGAAGCGTCGGCCTCTTTTGAAGCTTCCAGCTATGTGACTGACTTCAAGGAGAGTATGCTGGATCTGTACCGACTTCAACTCTTCGGCTACGTCCAGGTGCGTTTGGTGCGCGGCCTGTCTGTTTTTGGTTTCGGCCGGTTCTCACGTATCCACGATCAAATCTCTCTTCCGAAGGAAGAAGCGTCGGAAGAAGAGATTCTGCTCGGCAATGTTCGCCTGCCCACGTCTTTTGAATACAGCTTATCCGTGGGTGTTAGCTACACGTTCGGATCCATCTACAATAACATCGTCAATCCACGATTCGGATCTTGACAGACAGACGGCGTCGATCCAAATGTGAAACCACCTTTGCGCGGCGGGGCCGACACGGTGAAGCCGGCCTCAGGAGGCTAGAATTGCACTCCAGTCAATTGGCTGGTCGGGATTCAAGAGTGGCACATCGGGCCGTTCCAGCAGACCCGGGGCGCGCTCGGGTCCGCAGTTGAAAAGGACAACCTTGTCCGATGGCGACAGCCAGCCCGACTCGACCAACTTGATAGCTGCACCGATGCAGGTTGCGGATTCCGGTCCAATAGAAAGGCCAGTGGACTTCTGTCCCATCAACATCCATTCGAGGATTCTCTCCTCCTCAACGGCAACGGCCGTACCGTGACTTTCCCGCAGGGCCTTTATGACAAGAAAATCACCTGTCGTTGACGGCACCCGCAATCCGGAGGCAATGGTCGACGCACCTTCAAAGAATGTGCAGTGGTCCTTTCCGGCCGACCACGCCTTCTCGATCGGGTTACAGCCGGTTGACTGAACGGCCACCATTCGCGGGAGTTTG
Source organism: Rhodothermales bacterium (assembly GCA_963768565.1). GTDB lineage: Bacteria > Bacteroidota > Rhodothermia > Rhodothermales > JABDKH01 > JABDKH01. The sequence goes on along the minus strand of CAVYIO010000022.1, from coordinate 4,942 downwards.
TCCGACGCGAGCCAGCCGAGCTCCTTCAACTCGTGGAATGCTTTCCACATTCCGATAAGGCCCGTTCCCCCGCCGGTGGGATACAGGATGACGTCCGGCAACGTCCACTCAAACTGTTCGGCGAGTTCGAAGCCCATGGTCTTCTTCCCTTCCAGTCGGTAGGGTTCGCGCAGCGTACTGAAGTCAAACCACCCGGCCACCTCCTTGCCTTCCTGGACCAGGCGGGCGCAATCCGATATCACTCCTTCGACGAGAAACAGATGGGCACCGGTCGCCGTGTGATGCTGGTTGTGAAGTGGAGCGTCGGATGGCATGAACACAAATGCCTCGATGTTCGCTTTCGCAGCATACGCCGCAAGAGCCGCCCCCGCATTTCCTGCGGTGGGCATCGCCACTCGTCGGATTCCCAGTTCCCGCGCCATGCTGACCGCCACAGCCATACCCCGACTCTTGAAAGATCCGGTGGGCAGGACCGTCTCGTCCTTGATCCACAGATCATTGAGGCCAAGATGCTGTCCGAGAGTCTCCTGGCGCGTCGTCGGCGTCATTATTTCGTCCAATGTGACACACTGACGCGAATACTCAAGCGGAAGGAGCTCTTCGTAACGCCAGAGCGAAGGAGGGCGATCAGCGAGGTGCTCAGGAGAGATGGAGGATCGAATTTCCGCTAGGTCGTATTGAGCCAGTAGAGGACGACCCAGGTGGTTCGATTGGATTGTTCGCCGAGGAAACCGCGCGCCGTCGACGGGACTCATGAGATGGGTCAGATTTGACACGTCTTGCAGCGCGATTGTGGATTGTGGTGGCGCAGATTGTGGTGGCGCAATATAGGGTCGGGCGGTGGCCCTGCAAGATCTGGTTTTACCCGACTCACATGGTTGCTTCCTCGCCGACTACGTTCTCTCACTCAGCGTCTTGATGATCCGGCTGGCAACTTCCTGCACACCCTCGACTACAGGCGGGCTAAGCTCATCTCCCGCATCAAACCTGTGACCTTCGATTGCGAACACGGTCACCTCAGGCGGCAGCGTCCCCAGCGCACGGGCAACCTCCAATGCTTCGGCCAGTCCGAACGCATGAGTTGAGTAGTTGAAGAACCGCACCGGAAGCGACACGGTGGAAACGTCGAACTCCCGGATGGTACCCGGTATCTCACCGGAACGCGACGCATCCGCGAGGATTACCCTGTCGAAAGGTGCCATGGCATCAATGATCTCGGTGCCCTCACCGGGCAATTCGATCACCGTGACATCGGGCAGACCGGCGAGGCGTCGTGCGACGGCGATACCAGCAGCGTCGTCTCCGCGGTACTCGTTTCCAATTCCGATTACCGCCACTCGCCGTGCGTCATTCATCTCGTTCGAGATCGAGCCGAAGGAAGTGGCATGAGCAGGAGATGCACGGGTCATAGTTCCGGATGGCCTGCTCGCATTTCCACGTGAGGTCTTCAGTATTCAGATGAAGGTGCTGAGTCACGAACTCTCGCAGATCGGCCTCTATCGACTTCTGATTCTGCGAGGTGGGCGGTACAATCGTAGCGTCACGGATTGTGCCGTCATAGTCAATCCGGTAGCGGTGCCAGCAGATGCCGCGTGGTGCCTCGGTACACCCGAAGCCTACGGCCGGTCGAGGTGTTGTTTCTACAAACGGATGCGTCGGTTCCTTATACGTGTCGATAAGCTGCAGACCGAGATCGCAGGCGTGGAGCAGTTCGACCGCTCGAACCTGGATACTTCTGAAGGGGTTGTTACACTCACGGCCCGGTCCGATCTCCATGGCTGCTTCGCGGGCGACGTCAGTCAGTTGGTCAAAGTTCAGATTATACCGCGCCAGAGGCCCGACCATGTACGCGCCTCTGTCTCTGAGCACCGCATGCAACGACGTCGAGTGTTTAACGTGCTCCTCCACAAAGTGCGACTTGAACTCGTATATCGGGATGTCCAGTCCACGATTCGATCGCAGTCGCCCGTCGAGCACAGCGTACTCATCCGGATGTGACAGAGCGACGTACTCATACTCCTGCTCGAAGTCCGGGTAGGTGAGCGTCTTGAGCAACTCAAGCGTCTCAATTGACGCAGACCGTGCCCACTCCAACTCCGGTTTGAGTTCCGCGAGTTCGGTTGCGGTCGGCACGCGATAAAATCCTCCAACACGCACGTTGATCGGGTGCACCTCGCGGCCACCAAGTACCGACATCAGCAGGTTGCCAATCTTCTTGAGTCTGAGACCCATCGCGACGGCGTCCTTGTGCTCGGCAGCCATTCCGATAGCGTCGTCGTAGCCGAGAAAGTCCGGCAGGTGAAGCATGAAGATGTGGAGGGCGTGGCTCTCGATCCACTCTCCACAGTAGATCAATTGACGCAGGTCGCGCAAAGCGCCGTCCACACGGACCCCGCAGGCGTCCTCCATAGCATGGGAGGCTCCGAGTTGATATGCAATCGGACAGATGCCGCAGATGCGGGCCGTGATATCGGGGGCCTCGAGATAGTTTCGCCCCCGCAACAGTGCTTCGAAGAATCGTGGCGGCTCGAATATCTTCAGCTTCGCATCAACCACCCGGTTGTTCTTCACCCGTACGTGTAGCGCCCCTTCACCCTCCACGCGCGCCAGCAGTCCAACCTTTAATGTTCGATTCTGAGTCGTCCCGTTCTTAGACATCTCGCTCCTGTGCCTCACTTTCTCGTCGAAATGGGCGCGCCGCCGCCGTAAAGGTTCTGAAGAGTCGTGCGACGTCACGGGGTTGACTGCCATTGCTTGCCAGCCACCTTCCAAGAGCCTCTGTGTTGGCTCCATCGCTTGGTCCAAAACAACCGTAGCAGCCCCTGTTGTACGCGGGGCAGAGAGCGCCGCATCCGGCGTGGGTTACAGGTCCCAGGCATGGCTGTCCGTGTGAGACCATCACGCAGATCGTGCCACGCCGCTTACACTCTGTGCACACTGCATAGTCCGGAATGTTTGGCTCCCGGTCATTCAGGTACGCGCTCAGCAGTTCAACCAGCTGATACTTGTTGATCGGACAGCCGTGCAATTCGTAGTCAACGGGGACGTGGTATGAGATGGGCGTCGACACACGCAGCGTCTCGATGTACTCGGGATGGGCGTACACAAGAGGGATCATCTCCTTCACATCCCCGAAATTCCTCAGCGCCTGAATTCCGCCTGCGGTCGCGCACGCACCGATCGTGATAAGAAGCTTCGACTTCCGGCGAATAGCGTGAATCCGCTCGGCGTCATGTGGTGTCGTAATCGAACCCTCCACCAGCGAGATGTCGTACGGTCCTCGCACGACGGCCCGGGTCGCCTCCGGGAAGTAGGCGATCGTGACCTGCCCCGCGACCTCCAGCAGTTCATCTTCGCAGTCAAGTAGACTGAGCTGGCATCCATCGCACGACGCGAACTTCCACACGGCCAGCTTTGGTTTCTTCCGGATTGCCATATGTATCTGGTTCAGGATTCTTCTCCTGGCAATTACAGTTCTCGGACGGCGAGCCACTTCTCAACCCTGTCGAGTCGAAGAACCGGACCGTCTCGACAGATAATTTCAGGACCAAATTGGCAGTGCCCGCAGAGGCCAATCCCGCATTTCATATTTCTTTCCATCGACACGTAGACTCGTCGAAAGTCAACACCACGGGCCTCAAAGGAGTGGGCCGCGAAGTGCATCATGATCTCCGGGCCGCACATCAGGACAAGGCAATCACTCGGGTCGAAAGACAGCCCCGGAATCAGTGACGTGATCAGACCAACATTCCCTTCCCATTCCGATGACGCACGGTCTACCGTTACGTGAACCTCAAAATCGTCCCGGGCGGACCACGCGTTCAGTTCCTCCGCGTACAGAATGTCGGCCGGACTACGCGCACCGTGAACCAGAATGACGCGCCTGAACTGGTCGCGGTCACGGAGTGCCGAATAGACTACAGATCGGACCGGCGCCAGGCCAATGCCACCGGCGACGATCAGGAGGTCGCGACCCGCGGCATCATGCATGGGCCACGGCGTGCCCAGCGGTCCGCGCACGCCGATTGCGTCGCCGACCTTCAGCATCGACATGCGTTTCGTGACGGCCCCGACGGCTCGGGTCGTATGCGTGACGACGGCCGAGTTCTTGTCGCTGCCCGAGATGGAGATGGGCACCTCCCCTACGCCGAAGACGTAGAGCATATTGAACTGGCCGGGAGAGAAATGGAACGGGCTGCCGTTGTTGAGTTTGATGTCGATCGTGAATGTATCGCTCGTCTCCTGGATGCGGCGCGTTATCGTGCCGGAGTACGGCAGCATCGGCTCGTGTGAGTTGATTACCTGCATCTGCCTGCCTACCGGTAAATGTCGACGAGTGTCATCTGCGTCGCGATGAGCCGCTCGGCCATAACCTGCGAGAAGCGTTTCATGATCTCGTAGCCGAACGACGCGTCCTTGTCACATTTCTGTCTGACACACACCGCGTCGAATCGGATTGCAGCGATGTCCGTGAGAGCCCGGGCGTCAAACTGGGATCTGAATGGCGGGATCAGCCAGGACCAACCGACGATGCGCCCCTTCCCCACCGTATGAAAGATGAACGTGCGATTTCCGACGCCCATTTCCAGCGCGACGGCCCCATCACGAATGGCGAAGAACTCCGTCGCCTCCGAGCGCTCCCTGGTCAGGTAGTCGCCTTTTTTGAAATGAACATGCTTTGTGCATCCTGCCAGGAACTCGAGCTGGTCAGGCGTCATGGCCTCGAGTACCTGGATTTCCTTGAGGCTGTCCTCGATGGTGCTAACGACTTTCATGGCTTTCTCTCGGTTACTTGCCCCGGCCGGGGCCGACTTTGCGTCCGTTCGGATCTATGGCGCGGACCTCCTCCGTGATATCGATCGCGACGGGACACCATGTGATGCAGCGCCCACATCCGACGCATCCGGATGTACCGAACTGGTCCTTCCACGTGGCCAGTTTG
>CAVYIO010000021.1:0-24881 GCA_963768565.1 Rhodothermales bacterium | reverse complement strand
GTGCGATGCCGCTAAGGATGAAACAGTCGATAAATTACGACAACACAAACCACGGCCTGATAAGCCGCTCGCGGTAATGTTTCCAGCGCGAGTCGAAGATCCGTTTCGAAGCCTGGAACTGATAGTTGAACTGTCTGCATCCGACCGAGAATTTCTGCTGCATCCAGCCAGGCCTATTCTGCTTGTCAAAAAAGAAAGCTGCGATGTTGTCACAGAGTATCGCCCCGGGCCTGGCCGAGATGGGTGTGATGCTGCCTTACAGTCCGTTGCATCATTTATTGCTAAACGATTTTGGCGGGCCCCTGCTGGCCACTTCAGCAAATATCAGTGGTGAGCCCGTTCTGACTGACAATGCAGAAGTCGAGCAGCGGCTGGCGCATGTCGCAGAGGCCTGTCTTCACCATGACCGTCCGATCGAACGACCTGCAGACGATCCGGTATTCAGGTCGATTGCCGGTAGGCCGCGACCAATACGACTGGGTCGAGGATTTGCACCGGGTGAATTAACGCTGCCGTTTGAGCTGGAAAAACCGCTGCTCGCCGTTGGCGCGCATATGAAAAATACCATTACACTGGCCTGGAACAATCGTGCTGTGATGTCACCGCATATCGGTGAAATGGATTCGGCACGCAGTCTCGCGGTTTTTGAAAAAACCATCGAAGACCTGCAACTGCTTTACAATGTGAAGGTTGAGCAGCTTGTATGTGATGCACACCCGGGGTACACAACTTCACGCTGGGCGGGCAAGCAGGGACTGCCGTTTACAAACCCTTTCACCATCGTGCCCTGCCTCGTCGGCATACACAAATGCAATTCGCAGATGATGAAGACCCTACCGATGATACCTGGGACGGTGTTGACTATGGTGCTGATGGCAGCTTGTGGGGTGGAAGCCTTGCTGGTGTGCCGGGAAAATGGCAACGTGTGAGCCAGTATGCGCCCGTTTCATTTACCGGGTGGTGTCAGGGCGGGACGTGAACCATGGCGAAGTGCAGCGGCATTATGCTGGGAGACAGGGCATGAATATTCTGCACCAGCTGAAACTGGCTCACTATTATTTGAGGCATGGCAACGGCGAATCAATTCACCCAAATCGACAGCTGTTCGGCCGGCTGTTCGATGCGGCAGCTGCACTAACGGGTGTGCGCACCATGGCCAGTTTCGAAGGCCAGGGCCCGATGGAGCTCGAGGCGCTGTGTGCAACGCCTGGCAAGTCTATAGAAATAACATTAGAAAAGAATGATAACCTATTGAAATTAAACTGGGAGTCACTGGTGTCTGTAATGTTAGACACTACTTTAAGTGTGAGTGCGCGTGCTTCTCTGTTCCATGCTTCGTTAGCACGCGCCATACTGCAGCAGGCCCGGGCAATTCGCAGTGAGCATGGCGTCAATAAGATCGGTTTTTCAGGCGGTGTATTCCAGAACCGGGTATTAACCGAACATGCGCTTGCTTTATTGTCGGATGATGGCTTCAAGGTTCACCTGCCCGAGTTGATACCCGTCAATGACGCCGGCATAAGTTTCGGGCAGGTTATAGAATTCCTTTACCGGAAAGAAAAAAAATAGCCACAGAGGGCACAGAGCACACAGAGAAAATAATTGTTGTTCGCGGCTAATGCCGCTTTGTGCTTAAGTGCTAAATCTGGTAACCGATTTATTCCAGAATAACAAACTGTACTAGATTGTGTAGATTCGTAGATACAAACTAAAACCTCTGTGGTCTCTGTGCCCTCTGTGGCAAAAAATACTTATAAGAGTTAAAGAATGATGCAAGACACACACATATCGCTGGCGCACGGTAATGGCGGCCGTTACATGCGTGAATTGATCGATGAAATATTTGCACGCCATCTTGCCAACCCGGATCTGGATGTGCAGGCGGATGCTGTACCTATCAATATCGATGGCGGCGAGGTTTTATTTACCACGGACGGCTTTACAGTACAGCCGCTGGAGTTTCCCGGCGGCAACATCGGTTCGCTTGCGGTTCATGGTACGACAAACGATCTTGCTGTTGCCGGTGCAATACCAAAGTACCTGAGTCTGAATGCGTTCATCGAAGAGGGCCTTGAAATAGAACTGCTGGATCGCATCATAGAATCACTGGCTGAGACTGCAGCAGAGATAGGTGTAAAAGTCGTAGCCGGTGATACCAAGGTGCTGAGACGTGGTGAGGGCGGTGGTCTATACCTGGCGACCACCGGCGTAGGTATTCGCACTGGCCATAAGCTGGCAATGAGCAATATAAAAAATGGCGATGCAATTATTGTCAGCGGCTCAGTGGGCGACCACGGTATTGCCGTAATGCTGGCACGCGAGGAATTCGGATTGCGCGGCGATATTCAATCAGATGCCGCAAGTGTACTGAATTTAACGCAAGCAGCACTGCAGCATAAAGGCTTACGTTTTATGCGAGACCCTACCCGGGGTGGTATTGCAACGGTGTGCTCTGAACTGCATCGTGCCACTGGTATGGGCATACGCCTGCAACAGGTCAATCTACCGATTCGTGATCCGGTGCAGTCGGTGTGTGACATGCTGGGTTACGATCCTATGTACCTCGCCTGTGAAGGGCGTGTGGTCGCCGTCGTGGATCCGTCTGAAGCGCAGGAATTACTGGAAACCTGGCGCAGTCTTGAGGAAGGTCAGGATGCTGCAATCATTGGTCATGTAGACTCAAATGTTCAGCATGTTTTAATGGAAACGGATATTGGTGGTGAGCGCATTCTTGAAGAACTGGAAGATGATCCACTTCCACGCATATGCTAGGGCAACTGAAAAGAGATTCGATAGCACAGCAGGCAGTGCTGTATGAATACCAGGCATAACGATCGAAGACTGTTCCTGCTATTGATAATTGCGCTGTTGCCTTCTGTGGCTGCAGCCTTCCAGTTCCATGTATCCCACAGTGACCCGATTGCGCCTGTGATACTCGGTGTTACCGGTATCCTGTTCGTTGCCCTGATCGGGCGCTTTACTGCACGCAAACTCGGTTTCCCTTCAGTGCTAGGTGAGTTATTGATGGGAATACTTGTCGGCAACCTGGCTTATTATTTTCAGTTTGATCTTGTTATGGTATTGCGTGAAGGCCCGGCAATTTTTGAAACCATGGAGAACCTGCTCAAGGGTGAGGAGCTTGAACTTGCCCTTCTCAATGCGGTAGGCGTGGAAGGTACCTGGCATATCCTGGATATATTGCGTGGGCCGCATGGCAATGAACTGTTACAGGTAGCCCATGCCGTCGATGTGTTTTCACGCTATGGGATTATTTTTCTGTTATTTCTTGTCGGCCTCGACACCAGTATCGATGATATGCGCAAGGTTGGCCCGGATTCAGGCCGTGTCGCCATTGTCGGAGTGCTTTTGCCTTTTCTTCTCGGCCTGCTGGCATCTACCTTGCTGATTGAGGATGTCGAGTTTCATACCGGCCTGTTCCTGGGAGCAACACTTGCTGCGACCAGTGTAGGTATCTCTGCTATGGTGTTGCAGGAAATGAATATGCAAAAAACCGAGACAGCGCGTATTATCCTCGGTGCCGCTGTGTTTGACGATGTGCTTGGTTTACTAATGCTCGCAATCGTCAGTGGTATTGTTGTTACCGGTAGTGTTGATCTTATTAACATGATAATAATCATTGTTATGGCCAGCCTGTTTCTGCTGGCAGCTGTATATCTCGGGCCGTTTTTTATTCGACTTATTGTCAAACTGTTTAGCCGGCTTGACCTGATCGAAGCGAAAATGTTTGTCTCCTACCTGTTTGTTATGCTGTTGGCGTGGATGGCGAACCTGTCGGGGCTGGCAACGATCATTGGCGCATTTACTGCCGGCCTGATTCTGCATGATGCGTATTTTGAGAACTGGAACGATGATCATGAATGCCCGATCTGTATCAGGGACCTGATTATGCCACTCGAAGTTATCCTGGTGCCTATTTTCTTTGTGTTGATGGGTATACAGGTAAAACTTGAAACATTCCTGCAGCCGGATGTGATGATGCTCGCGGCCGGGCTGCTGGTCGCCGCTATTGTTGGCAAAGTTGTCTCAGGTTTTGGTGCCCTTGGTGGCAGCAATCGCTGGGCGATTGGTGTTGGTATGATGCCGCGTGGTGAAGTTGGGCTTATCTTTGCTGCGATAGGTAAAAGTCTGGGTGTGCTGGATGACGCGCTGTTTTCTGCAGTGGTACTAATGGTCGTAGTAACGACGTTGATATCACCGCCATTGCTGAAATACTGCCTGAGGCGATGCGACTGATCACTCTCAATCCTTAATGTATAGCGTCAGCGAGCAGAAAAATTCCAAGAATGATCGCTATCCAGAATACCATGCTGCCTGTTGGCCAGCTTGCAGCCAGGTTAAAACGCACCAGTCGTGTGTTTATCAATGTTCTGGCGGCATCTTTCAAGCTATTGAGAAATGCACTTGCTATCGCGCGGCAGGAATTACACGAAGAATTGTAGATATAATCCGCGACCCCTGGCATGGCTTTTCGATACAGCCAATCGGCATCAAGATTAACTGAACGTATTTCAGGCGGGTGCAGCCCCAGTTTATGCAGCCAGACAAAGGCCAGTGCCGCGAACAACAATAATTGTAATTGGGTTAACACATGGGTCATATGATATGGCCAGTAATCAACTTCCCATGGTAACAGTGCATATAGATATTGTGGCTGTGTGCCGATAAAGATGCACAGCACTGCGGCAATACTCATGCCAATGAGCATGTTCAGTGGTGCTTCTTCAGTACGAATACCGGAGTCGCGGGCGAAGAATGCAAAATATGGAACTTTAATGCCGGCATGATGGAGTACACCGGCAGAAGAAAACAGCAGCACCAGCCACAGGTAATCATAGCCTTGCTCGATCATTGCGGTCATGATCATCGATTTGCTGACGAAACCGCTGAAAAGTGGAAAGGCGGATATTGAAAGGGCGCCAATGATGCATAGCGATGCGGTTTTCGGCATTGACTTGTATAAGCCGCCCAGGTCAGAAGCTTTAATAGTGCCTGCCCGATAGAGTACGGCGCCCATACTCATGAATAACAGGGCTTTATAGAGAATATGTCAAAGTCCGGATCGAGAATGTCACCTGCGTGAGCATCAACATCGATCGCTTCCAGCGGGGTCGCCACCGTGCGATATTGGGCGCGGACGGAATGGCCCTCCTCCACCAGTCTGCGAGCAAGATTACTCCCGATGTGTCCGCTGGCACCGGTGACAGCAATAACCATAGCGGTTTCCCCTTCGAAGCTCCCCGGGCTCGCAATCAAACGGTGTCCGGGCCGGCCAACCATTGACTGTTACACCGACGATGCGTAATAGTAAGCTACCGATCTGTGGTGACCCATGGCTACACCTCCGGACATTACTGCGCAACTCCGCGCATTCGCGGGCGGCGACCACGAGGCGCTGGATAGAGTCATGCCGTTCGTGTATGATCAACTCAAGAACCTGGCACACGCTCGTCTTGTGGGAGAACGGCAGGGGCACACGTTGAATACCACCGGCCTGGTTCACGAGGCCTATCTGCGGCTCGCGGAAATCAGTGAGATGGAGTGGGAGGATCGCTCGCATTTTTTCGCAATGGCCTCGACCGTGATGCGGCGAATTCTGGTTAATTACGCGCTCAAGCGAAAGGCAGCCAAACGCGGCGGAGGCGCCGTCGACGCCACCCTGGACGAGGAGCACCTGCTACCGGACCAGCAGGCCGACCATCGTTCTCGCGCTGGATGAAGCGCTGAAACGGTTCGAGACCCAGTATCCCCGGCAAGGCCTGGTGGTTCAGCATCGGTTTTTCGGCGGACTGGCGATTGAAGAAATCGCCGACTCACTGAACGTGTCGACACGGACGGTCGATCGGGACCTGAAATTCGCCAGGGCCTGGCTGTCGCGCGATCTGAAGCAGAGCGTTGATCTGTGAGTTCTGCGCCGTGGCCCGCCGACCACTCTGCGTATCCGGGCCCGGCAACCGACCGCCAGGTTCCCTCACGAGTTGTCGACCGGCTGAGATGTCCAATTGACGTCGAGGCCTCGCGTGATCTCGAGATCTCGCGATCTTATCGCCTCTCACGACTGTAGCGAAGGGAATACGGGGAGCGACAGGCCGCCGAAGCCACCATGTCGCGCCTGCCTGCCCACAATGCAGTCATCGCCCGGCAGTGCAGGTCGGCCGCAAATCGTTTCCTGCGCCGTCTTCGGTCGTCTTCGTTGGCAAAACAGACCGGGAGGCTCACCCGCCGCATCGCCTCGTCGCCCCGTCGCCCCATCGCCCCGTCGCCCCATCGCCCCATCGCCTCATCGCCTCACCCGCCTCATCGCCCCATCGCCCCATCGCCCCGAAAAAAACATTTCCTGTCCATGTCGGATTCACGTCGTCTTTCCTGCCTATACGATTGTCAACAGTTAACCAACTCTACACCACATGGAGGTGAGAGCAATGAACAAGCTGCGATGTATCCTCGCACTGATGTTCCTGTTCGCGGCATCAATGACAGCGAGTGCGACGGCTCTGACCGATCCGACAGGTGACGACCCTGTAAAGATCGAAGCGCCGAGCAATCCTGCCTCGATGACAGCCGAGCAATGGGAGGCATACTGCGAGAAGCTTGAGACGGCGCTGGCATCTGACAACGATGGCCTGCGCCAGGGAGCGCTACGCATGGTCATCCAGTACGGGCACTACATGGAATTCGGTCGACTGGCCGTTTTCGACGCCGTGCGCCTGTACCGCGACCATAAAGACGCCCGGATGCGGAGAATGGCTACGGTCGCTCTGCTCAAGATGAACGACTCCTGGGCATTCGACTTCCTCGAACGCTCCGTCGCGTTCGAGAAGAACACAGCGGTCAAGTACACGATCCTGGCCGTCCTTGCGTCCAGACCGTCTGACGCGCCGTCCGAGGCACGGTCGAGTACCTTCTAGGAGCCGTCGCCACGACGCATCCCGCACATCGCGCGCGGGGTCTGGTAAACGACAAAGGGCGAGCCATCCGGCCCGCCCTTTTCGTGTATGTCGGGAGGACTCTGCCGCCGAGACAGCACCATCGACACCTTCCGCCCTCGCTGTGTGCAGGAGGGGCGCCTCGGATCACTCGATCAGTCCATCATCACCAATTTTCTTGTGGATCTGAAGTCGGGGCCGGATGCGGTATAGAAATAGAGACCAGCGGGCAGCTGCTCCGCGTGAAACTCGAATTCGTGATCCACACCGGGGCTCAGAATTCCTTCAAAAACGCGGGCCACGCGTCTCCCCAGCACATCAAAGACGTCGACGGTGACGGGTCGGCTATCCTCAACCCGTACGGAGAAAGAGGCCCGGCCTGATGCGGGATTCGGATATGCGTCCGACAGCACACCACGTCCGGGGACCAGTTCATCTTCCACACCAACACCGACCAGGCGCGTCATTCCTGTCCATACACGGCTCCCGCAGGGGTAGTTCAGGCCAGCGGTGAAATCGATCGCGTCGTTGCCGCCCGCGACATCCGATCCGGCGTCCGGAATTCGATTGTCGGTCCCGTTTGTAATCGAATAGTGCATCACGTTGCCGGGCGCAATGACGTGGCCCAGTTGATGTCCGTGGCCGAGTTCGTGAAGAGCGACCGACTCAAAGTCTGCCATGTTGCCGGAGTTAGGAGCCGGACCGTAATTCCATGTGATGCCATCGCCATCGCGACGGAACTGTATGTCGATTCCCTGCACCACCCACGTCTGGCCGTCACAGCTCGTAAACCCCGAGAATGCACGCCCCAGAACACCGCTGGGTAGAACATTCAGATCGTCCGCGAACGTAACGATGTCGTTCTCACTATTCGGGGAGATCCTGCTGCTGTCGATTTCAGCGCCGTCGTTTCGAATGTTGAGACCGGTCGACTGTTGCCATGTGAGCAGAGCACGTTCCAATGGAGCGACGGCATCGCTGGTCGCGAAGTTATCGCCGCCGTCCGACGTTCTCGTACTCATGCGCAGCGAGTAGCCTCCTGCACTCTTGTTTGCAAGACTCGTTCTCCACGCGTCGCCGCCGAAACGAGAGTGTCAACAGGTTGTATTCAATCGTGAGTGTGGCCGCCGAGGTCGCTTGCTGGCTCGAGGCCGTCTGGACCGTCACCGAGCCGGTACCGGCACGGGAAGGAACACGAACCTGGATCTGCGTGTCGCTCCACGACGAAACGAGTCCGGCCGGAGCCGCTATGATTGTGTTGCCGCCGTCGTCGGCATTCGCGAAAAACACTCGAGAGTTCGTACCGCCATCACTCGCCTCAAAGCCGGTTCCGGTAATCGTCAACACATCGTTCGTTCCGGCAGTAACGGTCGTCGGAGATATCGACACAATGACCGGCACCATTCCGGACTTCGCCGTCCGGACCTCCGCAGGCTTCGGAACAGAATAGGCCTTCATCACGACAGGCTCGCCGGTACGTGCGACGACCGCGCGATGGAGCTCTTGCTCAATGTCGGTGTACGTCGTAAACACGTCGCTGGCACGTCCGCGCAGTTCGTCGTAGCGCGCAAATCCCTGAACACTGGCGTACGGCTGATACGAGTTCGTACGATCCGTCTTGCCGGCCTCAGCCAGGACGGTAGCTCTTCCGGCAAAGAACACGCCCACGTCCCCGGGGGTAAGGTGCAGCGCCGGTTCTACCCGCTGCGCCGTGAAATTGACGCGTCCGCCCGGAGTGATGACCTCGTATCTGCTCGCCCTGGACCTGTCCTTTGAAGACGCGATACACGTCGACATGGCTGGCCGTAAATATGAGCGTCCTGTCGGAATTCCAGAACGACTCCTGATCGACGACTCGTCCTTCAACAATAAGTTCGGACCGGTCTATTCGTTCTTCGAGTGGCACCTCATACAGGGCGGCCGTCTGAGCCTGCGCGGGCGCCGCTATGAAGATCGTCAGGAGGGCGAGCGTGAGGGTGGGTGAAATCTTCATTGGACTCCTGGTGGGATTAATTCAAAAATCAAAGATCGCTGCAATCATCATCTGCGTTGGCGCCTCGGGCACCATCGCCTAAAAAACGACCTTGCGAAGATCAACCGCAAGTCCAGTGCACGGTAGCCGGTACGCGGGACGAGTCGGCAACGGGCGGTGACAGCGATACCCCGTCGGGTCCAGGCCGGAAAGACGCGCGGATTTATCGACCGGTGAACCTGCGCCGTCCTTCGTTCTCGCGAGCGCGGACTGACGGGCACCTGTACGGTCTCACATCGATGCATCCTGAACTGGCGCCTGTTCGTGGCGGTTGCTCACGCGCATCGCCGGCGGGTTCGTGTCGGTTCCTCAAACGCATCGCCACGGGACTCGTGCCGGGATCGCGATTCATGTCAGCACCGATGTCGTGCGTTCCCCTCGGCGAGCCTCCGCGCGGACAGCCAAAACCGTCGACGACTGGGCCGGCGGAGGCCCCAATCATCAATGCATTGAGCTTGCAGCACCACGGTGCCCTTGAGTTCTGGACTCAACATGCCGATTTCTTCAGTGGATCAATCGCTCGGGTCATCACGGTCCGGATACCAGTCTCATCCAGTGGAACCATGCGACGCCTTAACCTCTGCACATTTGTCCTTGTCCTGACAGCGATGGGCGTTCTCCCCTACCCCTCCACGGCCCAGGCCATCGAGGAGGTCCAGAACGCCATCGACCTCGGCAATGAAGGGTATATCGGCGCGATGGCCACCGCCGACGCAAGAGCGTTCGCCGCCATCTTTGACATCGACGGTTCGCGTCTTTCCGGTGGCGGAGAAGTCGTGCGCGGACGTCACGCGATCACAAATCAAATGGGCGAGTTCTTCACCCGCGTGGGCCCGATATCGGCCACCCTTGAAACCGCTGATCTCTGGGTTGTGGATTCCCTGGCGTACGAAACGGGGATCTGGTCCTACACGTTTACTCCGCCGGGCGACACGCGACGCACCATCGGGGGTCGATACGTCACGCTGTGGAAGCAGCAAGTCGACGACCAATGGAAGATCTTCGCAGACCTCGGCGTGCCCGGCACCGAGAGGTAGAGAGCAAGATCGGGTCCGCCGCCTTCGGTCTGCTGCGCCTGGCGCGGATCGGGACCGAGCTCAGACTCGGCCGGACATACCTCACTGCGTCAGTTGAAATGTGCCATAACGGCACACAGGCAAGTCGTGCAGCTGGCGCAGCCTTTCCTGACTGGATTGGACTCTTTTCCAGCGGCTGTCGTGGCCACGAATCCATCCGGCCTGGCTCTCGCGGAAAGCGGACGTCAATCGCCGGCCAACAGCCACAGAATGGTCCAGCGGCCACCCACCTGTCTGAACATCATGCGATGGTCCACCGGGCTGCCGATTACGGCAGACGGTACGTACCCTACGTCACCGGAACCCAGTTCAATCTCTGACCACTGGCGGTCGTCGCCTGCCGCCGATAGGACGTACGGGTTTGAAATCCGAACGATCTCGAAAGACGCCGAATCGACAACCACCGATTCGAGATCCGGTCGGGCGTACACCGGTTCGTCTTCGGACAAGAACACACCGTAGTCGAACGGATAATACGTGTCAACGTCCCACGTGGCCGTCCAGTACGGTGCCTCGAACCCGTTCCCGCCGAGCCTGTCTTCCGAGAGGACGCCGCCACCTCCCAGTACTTTCGCGAGTATGCCCCAGAGCGGCGAGTCCACCTCGCCAATGCGCCAGAAGCGCCTGAAGTCCGCCGCCCCGACGTCTCCTCCGAAGTTGCTCTTCACGTCGGGAGCCAGGTGGCGTATTACAAAACTCGTGTCACGGTTCGCAGCGGCTTCGATCAATCTCATCCGAAAAACAAAGAACGACGGATCATTGGACGCCTCGTCGACCGGAAGCAGCTTTGCCTCCTGACCCATGGCTACGCTTCCCACGCAAAGCAACGAAATGACGAGAGTCAGCGACCATGCAACGATTCGTCTGTTGGCGATCATGCCACGTGACATTTGAAGTCTCCTCCAACCAGTATCAAACTTCGAGCACAACGTCGAATGGCATGCACGAAGGCTCCGCGTTATCTCCATTTGTGCTGACGTGTGATCCGATCCGATTCATCTGACGGTACGTATCCGGCGATGGTTCGGCCGCGTCACTCATAGTCGACTCCGTTGACGCTGCAGCTGTAGGTGATCGACGCCGTGTGCTCGAGCGTCTTTGCCGCCGAGCAGTATTTCTCCAGGCTCAATTTGACGGCCCGGACCACCTTCCTGGGGTCAAGTTCGCCAGTGAGGTGATATTGCACGTGTATCTCGCTGTACGGAGTAGCATCTGCAACCGGCGTTCGCTCACCCGATACTTCTATACGGAAAGTGTCGATGATCTGGCGTGACTTGTTGAGAATCAACACGACGTCCATTCCGCTGCAGCCACCGAGACCCATTAACAGGAGTTGCATGGGCCCGGTGCCTTTCGGTTCACCGTCACGGTCAGGAATACTATCCATGTCGACGGTGCAACCGACCTCATTGGTGGCTCGGAAGTGAAACGTGTCGTCCATGCGTTCGACGGTGACAGACGTCATGCGCTGAGTCCTCTCTGCTGAAACGGGTAGGTGGATTGTCTGTGGTGCTCGACAAAAATACGACCGGAGGGCCCGGTTGTCTTGCGTGCAACAAGGAATGTCGGAATGCTCCAGCGGCACGTCCGCGCTTCAGTCGCCCGTATGCACGACGGCAGGCTCGACCGGCCGGCCGCTATTCTCCTCGCCGAGAAGGGTCAGATAGCTACCCGCATGATGAATCGCGAATCCGTAGAACGCCGGATACGTCATCATTTCAGGTAGTGCCTGGTTCATGACAGCGCGCAGCCGGTCTGCACCCAGGCTCGCAAACGAAAGCTTGTTGCCGGGAACGGGTATCCGACGCTTGACGGGCCACCAGAGTGCGTCCGCGGTGCGTATTTCCCGAAGCGTTGATATCTGCCTGATTCAAGTCGCCGACTCCCGTACTGCCGCCGACCAGCGCGACACGCACGCTGTCACCTGCAGGCACCATGACAACCATGTCGCCGGCATCGCCTGGCGTCGGAAGGCCGCGCACGGGCGCACCCTCGATCTCGATCAGTTCCTCATCGGGAAGCGGGTGAGTCTCCACCGCCACTAGAACCACCTTGCCTTGCTCCGAAGCGTATCGTAGCTCGCCGGCCGAGTGCCTGATTACACCATCCGCACCGTACGCCGTGGTTCGGTAAGCCATGATCGCGATTTCGTCAACAAGATCTATGACATGGTGGTTCACCGGCTTGCGCTCACCGTGAAACGTGGCCCAGACAGGTTCGCCGGAGTATCGCCCCTTTGCGTCATACCAGAATGGAATGTCGACGCCAAAAACGAGACCCGCCTCACGTGTGCGCGCGGCGATCGCCTCCGTAAGCTCGAGGAAGTGAACGAGGATGGAATCTCTGGCCGGCCCATGAAAGCCCGGCAGCAGGTACGGCTCGATATCATATCGGATACCCATGAAGCGCTCGTTTTCGGGCACGAAGCAATTGTATCCGATCACGCGATCCACGGTGCTGAGAACTCCCCGGTGATACTCGGGCAACGCGTACCTGGCGTACCCGTCCAGAGCGTACACACTCATGCCTGCAGCGTTCAGGGCTCCAACGAGTGGTCGAAGGCCGGCAACGTCCGGGATGATTTCACCCTGAATTCCAACCTGCGTCCTGTCGTCCGGCAGTTGCAGATAAACCTGGTCGAACCCTTCCGATTGAAGAGCGAGGATAAGCGAGTCCCGCCGGTCCGGCTCTGCGATCAACTCTGCCGTATTCCAGATCCACGTTGACTTGTGAATCAGCCTGTCCGGTGTGGTGTTGCCGACCGGAACGGGTCGGGGCGGTGCGGACTCTTCATTTTCGAGAAGTGCGAGCCGCGCGATGTGAAAAGAACCCGAAGCGGGGGACGTCTGCTGTAGTACGAGAGACGCCAACCGGGATCGATCGACGCGATCCGGGAGCCGGTCAAGAGGCACCATCGCGAGCTGCCAGTCATCGCTGACATGGCCGGCCGGCAGAAACTCGCCGACATCACCAACAGGAAGTGAGTCTTCCCGGCGCTCCCAGGCGGCATCCGCCACCTTCAGTTGGACACCCACGTTCCGGCTTCCCCGGATCCAAAAACTCAGATACTGGAATCGACTGATATCCAAGAAAACCCGGTCCTCGGGCTGTTCCCCGAAGTCAAACGTATGTATCCAGACTCCGCAATATCCGTCGCCTGTTCTGGAGCAGTCCACCTGCAGCGCCCGGACTCCATCGGGAGCCTGGCCGATTGAAACGTCCGCACGCGAATCACGGCTCGCGAACGAGTTGAAGTAGCCACCGAGGGTGTTCCGATTACCGGCGCTGAAATCGGACACCAAAAACAGACCATCGCGGAGTTCGAACGACGCGACCTCGAAACGTGGCGGGCGGTTTATTCGCGGCCACGGATGTGAGAAAATAGACGAACAGTTCGTCACCGGCTGCCTGGTGACTGATGTTGAGCTGCGCTTGACGGATCGTCGAGATGTCGCCCAGACTCCAGTCGGCCCGTGCAAAGGTCGTCGACAGTATCGAGTCCGGAGCGAGCTGAGCCCCAGCGGAAGCCGCCGTGGACAATAGCGACACGACGGCGATCATGCGCCACAAAAAGCGGCACGCGTTCGTGCAGGCTGTGTGTCTGTTACGATGGCGATCACGGGGGAGCATTTGCACACGGACCCGGTTGGGCCGATCCGGAAGTTGGGACTTGACCTTTCCGGTATCGGCCCGTTGCTCCCGGCATTTACCATGTAGCCGAGAGAGCGACCAGATCCCCTATCCCCTGCTTGATTTCGCGAATCTCGATTCTCCAGTTCGCGTCATTGGGTATGGCCGGCGAATATGGCGCGGCACATGCTCCACATTCATCCTCGAGCCACGCGAGTGCGCTTTGAGACGCCCTGGCCGCCGACTCCGCGATCCGGTCTTCGGGCCAGAAACCTTTGAGTTCGACAAGTGCCCGCGCGAGCAGCGGGGCGTTCGGGCTCTGGCGCTTCAACAGAAGCTCTACGCACGTAGCTGCGAATGCGGCATTCATTCTGACCGCAGCCGATTCCTGCTTTCCTTCCGACACTTCGCCAAGCATGGCCTCGAGTACCGCTGTTGCGGACATCTGGTCCAGAAACCACGACTCCGACTCGCTGATCTCGGGCGACCTGAGTTCTGCCAAGACAGCCTCCTCAATGTTCTTCCAATCGGACCCGGCTGTCATGGCCATACGGATCCTGTCGTACCTGCCCATCACGGAATCCAGCAGGTGGACGCGAGCGGCACGAGCCTCCTCCGAGTCTCCCCGGTAACCCTCGGCTCCAACGAAATCCATTCTACCGAGTGGCCTGGAGATCGACTCGGCGCCCGGGTCGTACTTCGTCGCCTCGTCAGTCAGTGATTTCTCGCACGCGGTGAGGCCGATCAGCGCGGCGGCCAACAAAAACAATACTGTCTTCGACATGTGTTCTCCGTTCGGGTTAGACAGAAATGACACGCGCATCCCCTCAGGGGCATCCACCGAATCTCCCCGAATAGAAAGAGAACGTGTTGCCACCGTCGCACGTAGCGAGGGCATCGCCGGTGCCGTCCTCGTGATCCCAGATGTAGTACACGCACCCGTATGCCTCATACAAGCAACTGGGCGGAGCCATCACCGCTCGAGCCGGCATGACAGCAAGCGAAACAAAGATCAGCACGATCGACAGCATTCAGGACTCCTCCCCACTCGTGGAATGATGACACCCTTCAGGACACGCCCGGGTAGATAGCCAATCCGGGATGCGCTCACCAACTGAGCACGCGCCAACAACACGTCCATGCAAATCGCGCTGCGCGGTACGCCTGCAACGCTGGTGTCAAATCACGACGCTGTGTTCAACCCCGGCCTGGGACTTGACCCTAGGCTGCAATCCACAAATCCGCAATACGGAACGGACGCCGGTCGTTGTCTACCTGCAGAAGCCGGAGCAACGGCCAGCTCTTCGCGGCGCGCATGACGCCCCGTCTCGGCGCCCGCCACCAGGAAGCCCGGTCTTGTTCCCTCTGCCCTGGCTATATCGACTCGGCCAGTTCGACGAATCTCTTGTAGGGAACGGCCACCCAGCTTTCGGCCTGGAAGGCTCCGCTCGAAAGACTGATCATGGAGACCTTTCGCGGCCGTGTCCTCGTCGGGCGCCTCGTAGATGTCGAGGAAGTCGAACGGCCCGAGCAGGGCATAGTGGGAAATGAATTTGACCTCCGGACATTTGGCCTTCACTTCATCCAGCCAGGCACGGCCGAGGTCGGCGCGATCCTTCATTCGCCGCGTCAGCTCCGGCGAAAGCTTGGTCATCAGGATGTATGTCTGCATTGCCACGCACGGTTTCTTGTCGGTGACTTCACTCTACGTGATCATGCGCACCGTTGGCAACAGGAGATTTCGATAAACGTCGTGGGGGACCTGCCTACCGACCCGTGGCAAAGTTGCCGGGACGCCGGTCGCCTGCCGGACGGAAAGTGATCCTTCATCGAAGCGAATGATATTGCCACCTTGTTAGGCGATATTGGTCTGGCATTCCGCTCACTTCCATCGCCCGATGCACCATGAACCTCGCACTGTCACGAAGAACTCGACGCCACCACGTCATCGTCTTTCTGGCCGCCCTGTCTTTCACGGCCCTGTCATGCTCGGTGCCGTCCGCAACCCGGTACTCGACGCGCGGTCAGGACATCATCGACCCGGCAACCGGTCAACCGACGCTGCTCACGGGATTCGGACTTGGCGGCTGGTTATTGCCGGAGGGATATATGTGGGGCATCCGCACGCTCGACCGGCCGCGGCAGTTCGAAGCGGCGATCGAGGACCTCGTCGGTGCGGTAGACGCGGCCGAATTCTGGCGGCTGTATCACGACAATTTTGTAACGGCGGAAGACTTCAAGGCGATGCGCGCGTTCGGGGCGAACTCGGTGCGGATCCCTCTGCTGGCGTCGCAACTTCAGCCGCGGGACGAACAACCGGACGCTCCACCGTTTGTGTACTCGCCGGAGGGATTTCGATTCCTCGACAGCGTCGTCGTGTGGTCCGATCGGAACGATCTGGGAGTCATCTGGGACATGCACGGGGCTCCAGGCGGCCAGAACGCTGAGAACATTTCGGACAGTGACGGCGAGGCGCGTCTCTGGACCGAGAAAGACAAGTACTGGCCACGGCTCATGGACCTCTGGTACCAGATCGCTGACCGCTACGCCGGCAAGTCCGCCATCATCGGCTACGACCTGCTGAACGAGCCGCTTCTTCGTCGCTACGACGGAGTCGACCCGGCACTGCTCCGAGAGCTGTACGTCGCATTGACCGACACGATTCGTACCGTCGACGCGGAGGGTCTCATCTTCATAGAGGGAGACGACTGGGCCCAGGAATTCAGCATGCTGGAACCCATGGACTGGGATCCACACCTTGTGATCGCGTTTCATTCGTACCCGCCGACATCGACCGCCGCCGGCATGAAGCGCTGGGACGACCTGCGAAACAAGTACGACATACCGCTGTGGCACGGCGAAACGGGTGAGCAGAACCCACCTTACGACGGCAACCGGCGCGCCACAACGTTCCTGAACTCCGCGAACGTCAGCTGGAACTGGTGGACGCACAAGAAGCTCTCCCGCCGTACTCAACCGTGGCTGTGCCCCAAGACCGACGGCTTCCAGCAGATTCTTGACCACTGGATGGGCCGAGCCGATCGGCCGGCCGCGGAAGACGCAAGGGAATGGCTGTTTGATATGGCACGAAAGACGCGCAGCGACTACTGCGATTTCAGTCCCGAAATGGTGCGTTCTCTTCGACCGCTGGACCCCGGCTCCTACATATCGCAGCGCGAGCCGATCGCGCCGGAGATCTTCAGGCAGCCAACGGGCAGGACCGTCGAGGTCGGCCACTCTGCCACGCTCAGCGTGCAGGCACGTGGATTTCCGCTGACGTATGAGTGGATGCGCGACGGAGATGTCATTCCGGGGGCATCGGGTCCCGTCCTGTCCTTTGTCCCCGAGTCGGCTACGGACGCCGGAGCTTTCGTGGTGCGCATCTCCAATGTGCTCGGTTCAGTAGAAAGCACGCCGGTAACGTTCACGGCCGAACCGTTCACTGGGCCACGCTCTGTGCGGGCGATGCGACCGCCCGACATCGACGGGCAGCCGGACGATATCTGGTCGACGGCGCCCGTGCTGAAGATTGCGCGGCCTATCGCCGGCGTCGCGCCTGAGACCGACGACCTCTCCGCCAACCTGCGCATCCTCCACTCGGATTCGCATTTGTACCTGCTCGTCGACGTCGTTGATGCCGTGCGTGTCACAACCGATCCACGCGATTACCACAACGACGGCCTCGAGGTCTATCTGGATGCCGACAACAGCAAACATGTGGACTATGATGAGAACGACCTGATGATTCGTCTCAACGTCGGTCACGAAATGCTGGTGCACCGGGGCGAGCCGGGACCGGATTTGGAGTGGGCTGATGCGGATGGACCGGGCGGATATCGCATCGAAATTGGCATTCCCTGGACCTCCGTCGGGCTTGATGTACCGGGTCCGTTCATCGGGCTGGACGTGCACGTCAACGACAACGACCACGATCGTCGCGAAAGCAAGCTTTCCTGGTATTCCGAACGAGATAACGCGTATTCGAGCTCCGTCCGCATTCGGCACGGTAGCCCTGGCGAATTGAGGGGTACTGAGCCGCTGACCGAACTATCAACAAGTTGTCAACATTGGCAATACGGTGATTCTGCCGTGGATAGATTATGCGCGCTGAACGTCGGCAGGTCGCGTTTCTGGCGACCGTAGACCGGCACGCCTGCTCCGCAAACAACTCCCTGTCAGGAGGCCTCGAATGAACCACATCTACCGCATGCTGCAGGTGGCCAGTGTTCTCGCTCTGGTCGCTGTGTTTGTTTCCCAGAACGCGTTTTCGCAGGGCGTTACGACCGCCGCCATGAACGGCCTGGTCGTTGACCAACAGGGCCAGCCTCTACCGGGGGCCAACGTCGTTGCACTGCACGTTGAATCGGGCACGATCTATGGCTCGTCCGTGCGCAACGGCGGCGCCTACACGATACCGAACATGCGTGTTGGCGGCCCATACCGAGTCACCACCTCATTCGTCGGATTCACCGATCAGGTTGAAGACAATATCTACGTGAGCCTCGGCCAGAATCTGAGACTCGATTTCACGCTGGCGGAGGAAGCCGTCGAACTTGGCGCTCTTCTGGTCACAGCGGAACAAGACGAAATCCTGAACAGCGATCGTAACGGAGCGGCCACGTTCATCAGTCCTGACCAGGTCGCGCAGATGCCGTCGATCAAGCGGAGTACCCGTGACCTCACGCGGCTCGATCCCCGCAGTGACGGCAACCTGAGCTTCGGGGGTCGAAACTGGCTCTTCAACAACATCTCGCTTGACGGATCCTACTTCAACAATCCTTACGGCCTCGATGCACCGGAACCGGGTGGCCAGTCGAATGCGCAGCCCGTGCCCTTCGACGCCATCGAACAGGTCCAGGTCTCCGTTGCCCCGTTTGACGTGCGGGAGGGCGGCTTTACAGGAGCCGGTATCAACCAGGTGACGAAGAGCGGTACGAACGACTTCAAGGGTTCCGCCTATTTTTTCATCCGCAACGAAGACTTCGTGGGCAACAAACTTAGCGGTCAAGAGCTTTTCGCCAATCCGGATCTGTCGCTTCACGCAGACGGGAGTGACCATCAGCGGCCCGATCGTCAAGAACAAACTGTTCTTCTTTGCGAATGGTGAGATCGAGCGGCGTGAAGATCCGGGAACAAACTTCACCGCCAGTACCGGAGGAACCCCTGGACTCGGCGAGTCACGCGTCCAGGCGTCGGTCATGGATCAGATCCGGGCTCGCATGATCTCGTCGTATGGCTACGATCCGGGCGAGTATCAGGGATACACGCACAACACGGACAACGAGAAACTCCTGCGTCAAGCTGGATTGGAACGTAAACCAGAACAACAACCTGTCGCTCCGCTACAACTATCTCGACGCATTTCGCGATCAGGGTCCCCATCCGTTCGTACTCAGCTTCGCGGGCACCGGTCGCGGACCAAATGAAACGAGTCTGCCCTTTCAGAAGTCGGGCTACCGGATCAACAACAAGCTGCACTCCTTTGCACTTGAGTTGAACAGCCGGTCGAACCGGTTCGCGAACCGGTTCTTTGCCAGCTACAGCGTGTTCCGCGATCATCGCGAGCCGTTCAGCGAGAACTTCCCGACGTTGGAGATTGCCGAAGACGGTGTCACGTACACATCGGTCGGACATGAGGGATTCTCGATCCACAATGTCCTGGATCAGGATGTGCTTCAGCTGACAAACAACTTCAGCTACTTTGCCGGGCGTCACGTGATCACCGTCGGCGTCAACTTCGAATACTTCAAGTTCTTCAATTCGTTCAACATCTTCCGGCACGGATTATTCGGACTCGGTTTTGCTTCGACAACCATTCAATCCCTGGATCAGTTTTTCGATGTTACCGACCCCACCAGTGCCAATTTTATAGACTACAGAACGCAGATCGCCAGCGCGGACGCCCCATTCAAGGGTCAGACGAACGAGGTGGGCCAGCTGGCATTCTACGCTCAGGACGAATTCCTGGTCAACGAAAAGTTCAACCTGACGTTCGGACTCCGCGTAGACGTGCCCATGTACTTTACGGATCCGGTGGCCAACCCGTACTCGACATCATTGACTCTGCTCGACCAGGATGACAATGCAGAAACGATCGACCAGGCGAAGCTGGCCGCGGCTACGCCGCTCTTTTCGCCGCGCGTCGGGTTCAACTGGGACGTACACGGGGATCGATCGACGCAGCTGCGTGGCGGGGCCGGGATCTTCACAGGCCGCGTGCCATTTGTGTGGATCGGCAACGTGATCGACAACCCGGGTTTCAACCCGAATCTTCCGGCCGAAGGATCGGGGCCAACCGCAGAAGACATCATCACGCGTGAGGGAGAGAATCCGGATCCCACGAATGTGAATGGCGGTCAGGAGAACTACTCCCGGCTGTCCCAATCGTTCGACGTGAACGGCATGGATCCGGATTTCAAATGGCCACAGGTGTGGACGGTCGACCTGGGTGTTGATCAGCAGTTGCCATGGGGCCTGCTCGGCACGCTGGAGTTCATCTACAGCAAGGATATCAACTCCGTCGTGGTACGCAATGCGGATCTCGGCTTGCCCGTCCGCACACTCTCCGACGGTCGGCCGTATTACGGGGGGTTCGGCTTCAACGAACTGAACGAGGCGTTTCCGTTCGAGGGAGCGGGCGTTTACGTCATCGATAATTCGAGCGAGGGATACAACTACAACTTCACAGCGCAACTTCGAAAGACGTTCGAGTCGGGTCTAAGTGCGAATGTTGCATACACGTTCCTCGAGGCGAAGAGTCTCCTGAAGTCAACGGAAATCGCCAGCGTGCTGTTCTCGGAGAGTCCGGTCCAGGGCGATCCCAACGACCCGCAACTCGGGTACTCCGAGTTCGGTAGTCGTCACCGCGTCATCGGTAGCGCGATGTACAGCTACAGTTGGTCCGATGCACTTAAGACACAACTTGGTCTGTTCTTCGAGGTCGCGCGGGGCAACACGTTCCTCGGAGCAGGCGGCAATCGTTATTCGTACACCTACTCGGGTGACGTGAATGGGGATGGTTTCGGTGGAAACGATCTCATCTACATACCGGCGACTCGAGATGAAATCAGCCTGTCCGCGACAGATGCCAACGGCAATTTTGTCGGTACGGCTGACGACCAGTGGCGTCGTCTGAACCGTTTCATCGAGCAGGATGACTACCTGAGTGACCATCGTGGAGAGGTTTCGGAACGATTCGGCGGTGTAAATCCCTGGTACGGTAACATCGACGTGCGGCTGTTGCAGGATATCAGTGTTCTGACCGGAAGCAAGCGGAACACGCTCCAGCTGAGTCTGGACATTCTGAACCTGCCGAATCTGCTCAACTCGGACTGGGGTGTGCGAAAGGTCGCAACGCCGGCGGCTACGTCGCCCTTGACGCTGGTCGGCTTCGACGGTGACGGTGAACCGGTCTTCAACTTTGCCGCGGCGCCGCAGCTGTTCGAGGCGATTGTTGCAGACGGAGATCTTGAGACGTTTGTCGAATCGCCGGCCCTTGCATCCCGCTGGCAGATTCAGTTGGGCGTGAAGTACATCTTCAACTAGACTGTAGACCAGTCGACGACGTAGCAACGGGGTGGGTCCATACGGGCTCACCCCGTTTGCGTTTCGGGGCGCTGCAGTCGGAGGAGTGCCGCCGGGAATTAAGCACCGGTTCCCTGCCGCTCGCTTCTCTGCAACGCGCCCTGCAGATCTACGACCCGAGCTCGTTTCACCGATGAGCGCAGGTACTACACGGTACGGCATTACCCCGTCAGAATTTACGTGGACCAACCCCACAAGAACTGTCGGGCTTCACCGTCGCGCGATGGTTGCTATTCCTGGAGAAAATGGCTAACAGAGGCTTACATCTACTGCCCGGCGAGCGAGAACCGAATTTTGGCTCGGTCAAAGGCTTTCGATGATCTGAAATATGAATCACAGAACGCCCGTTTAAGATCGGCGGGCGGCAGTATTCGAGTTGTTCATTTCCACGTGACGTCACCGTCGGACGCATAGAGCAAGGCCGTGCCGTCGCTCCTGCCACATCACTGATTCGTCTCGCGCCTGGCAGGCGTGAAGCAAGACGTGGTGTGTCCGGAGAAGGTGCTGCACAGGTTGGTGCGCGACCGCACCGCGATCGACAGGGTTTAGACTCCTGGAGCCTCCGTTCGGTGGCGACGCCGTTTGATTAAACGAGTGCCGCAGTTCACAGAAAGGAGGTCCGTCATGTCCGCATTGATTCTACGCAGATCTTACGCACTGCTGACTATTGCATTCCTGTTCACGACGGGTCTAACGCAGGCTCAAGTCACCAGAACCTGGGTAGGAGGAGCAAGCGATAGCTGGAACCTGGCGTCCAACTGGGATCCCACCGGAATTCCTGCCTCGAATGACAATGTGATCATATCAGGGACCGGCACCATAGATCTGGGAGGAGGTCCGATCACCGTCGCCGACATGACACTGTCTAGTAAGGTGCTGAGCGGCACTTCCACGGTGACGACCAACGGGACGTTTACGTGGAATTCCGGGACACTTCAGATGGCGGGTGGATTCGACGCGAATGGACCGGTATCACTTGAGACCACATCCAAGTACCTCTCGACGACACTGGACCTCAACAATACGACCACCTGGTCCGGCGGCTACTTCTACATGACCGACGGCGCGGTCCTCAACAACACCGCCGGCCAGACGATGACCGCCACCCACGAGGGCGGCGGGTACTTCCTTCGCAACGGTGCGCCGTTTTCCGTCGAGCCGGTCTTCAACAATCTCGGAACGTTCATCAAGAACCCCCAGGACGTCAACAACAACTTCACGACCGTCCAGGGCGTCAGCAGTATCGGCGTTGTCTTCAACAACAGCGGCAGCGTCCAGGTCAACCTCGGAACGCCCAATCCCACCAATATGTCCGGCACCTCCGAGCTGGACCTCAGCTTTGCCGGCACCTCGACGGGAAGCTTCACCGTCGAAGCCGACGCCGTTCTCAGCTTCGACGGCAACCATACGCTCAACGGCGTCTCGATCAGCGGAGCCGGCGAAGTGGACCTCTCGCCGACCACGAATGAGCTGATCAGTTTCACGGGCGCCTACACGTACAACGTCACCGGGACGACCCGGCACTCCGGCGCAGGCACCGGTCGAACGCTCTTCAACGCCGGGACCGTCACCAGCGTCGGCGACGTGATCCACTCCGGCGGGCAGCTGGACCTCCAGACCGGCGGCACCGTCTCGCCGGTGACCTACGAGCAGAGCGGCGGCAGCAGCATCCTGCAGGGCACCTCACCGGTTGCCGTGAGCGGACAGATGACCTGGAAGGCGGGCACCATCTCCATCTCCAGCGACTTCGACGCCAACGGACCGACCTCACTCGAGAGCACGACCAAGTACCTCTCGACGACGCTGGACCTCAACAACACGACCACCTGGTCTGGCGGCTACGTCTACATGACCGACGGCGCTGTCCTCAACAACACCGCCGGCCAGACGATGACCGCCACCCACGAGGGCGGCCTGTCTACTTCATTCGCAGCGGTGCGCCCTTCTCCGTCGAGCCGGTCTTCAACAATCTCGGTACGTTCGTCAAGAACACCCAGGACGTCAACGGCAACTTCACGACCGTCCAGGGCATCAGCGGCATCGGCGTTGTCTTCAATAACAGCGGCAGCGTCCAGGTCAACCTCGGAACGCCCAATCCCACCAACATGTCCGGCACCTCCGAGCTGGACCTCAGCTTTGCCGGTACCTCGACGGGAAGCTTCACCGTAGAAGCCGACGCCGTACTGAGCTTCGACGGCAATCATACGCTCAACGGCGTCTCGATCAGCGGAGCCGGCGAAGTGGACCTCTCGCCGACCACGAATGAGCTGATCAGTTTCACGGGCGCCTACACGTACAACGTCACCGGGACGACCCGGCACTCCGGCGCAGGCACGGGCCGAACCCTCTTCAACGCCGGGACCGTCACCAGCGTCGGCGACGTGATCCACTCCGGCGGTCAGCTGGACTTCCAGACCGGGGGCACCGTCTCGCCGGTGACCTACGAGCAGAGCGGCGGCAGCAGCATCCTGCAGGGCACCTCACCGGTTGCCGTGAGCGGACAGACGACCTGGAAGGCGCGGCACCATCTCCATCTCCAGCGACTTCGACGCCAACGGACCGACCTCACTCGAGACCACCACCAAGTACCTCTCGACGACGCTGGACCTCAACAACACGACCACCTGGTCGGCCGGCTACGTCTACATGACCGACGGCGCTGTCGTCAACAACACCGCCGGCCAGACGATGACCGCCAGTCATGAGGGCGACCGTCTACTTCATTCGCAGCGGTGCACCCTTCTCCGTCGAGCCGGTCTTCAACAATCTCGGTACGTTCGTCAAGAACACCCAGGACGTCAACGGCAATTTCACGACCGTCCAGGGCATCAGCGGCATCGGGGTTGTCTTCAATAACAGCGGCAGCGTCGAGGTCAACCTCGGTACGCCCAATCCCACCAACATGTCCGGCACATCCGTGCTGGACCTCAGCTTTGCCGGCACCTCGACGGGAAGCTTCACCGTAGAAGCCGACGCCGTACTGAGCTTCGACGGCAATCATACGCTCAACGGCGTCTCGATCAGCGGAGCCGGCGAAGTGGACCTCTCGCCGACCACGAATGAGCTGATCAGTTTCACGGGCGCCTACACCTACAACGTCACCGGGACGACCCGCCACTCCGGAGGAGGCTCAGGCCGAACCCTCTTCAACGCCGGCACAGTCACCAGCGTCGGCGACGTGATCCACTCCGGCGGTCAGCTGGACTTCCAGACCGGGGGCGCCGTCTCGCCGGTGACCTACGAGCAGAGTGGCGGCGGCAGCATCCTGCAGGGCACCTCACCGGTTGCCGTGAGCGGACAGACGACCTGGAAAGGCGGGACAATCAAGATTTCCAGTGACTTTGACGCCAACGGACCGGCCTCACTCGAGACTACGACCCACTATCTGGAGACAACACTGGATCTCAACCAAACAACGACATGGTCCGGTGGCTATGTCTACATGACCGACGGCGCCGTCTTCAACAATATGGCCGGACAGACCATGACGGCCACGCACGAGGGGAACGTCTACTTCGTTCGTAGCGGGGCACCGTTTGCGGTCGAGCCCGTCTTCAATAATCTCGGCACGTTCATCAAGAACGCCGAGGACGTCAACAGCAACTTCACGACCGT
>CAVYIO010000020.1:0-197999 GCA_963768565.1 Rhodothermales bacterium | reverse complement strand
AAGAGCAGCAGGTACGACGACATCATCGCCGACGCGAAGAACACCGGCAAGAAGATGAAGTCGGACATGGAGAAGCTGGCGGAGGATCTGAAGAATGCTCAAAACTCTCTCTTGTCGCTGAGTAACAAGCAGTTATCGGATGCAGGCAATGCGCTGGTTGAACTAATCGAGATCAAGGGTTTCGATCAATTGATAAAGAACGAATACCAGAAGGATCTCAATGCGGTGGCCTCGAGCGCGAAGGCCAGCTTCAACAACGCGTATGCAGTCATCTTCAGTCCGCAGTCGCCCAGGCTTGGAAGTCTTGACGTCAGTCTGTCTTCGACCGGAACGCAGATTGATGCAACGCTGAATAGTCTGAAGAGCAAGGAGGCTGACGTCCGGAGTCTGTTGCTGACATTCGAGGATGTGTTGACGGGTGATCTGCCGACGGTGCAGGATATTGGAACATACTCGAATCCGGTCGGCCAACTGAGCTATCAGACGGTGACGCTCACGGACACGAACGGCGTGACGACGACCAAGACGGTCAAAACAGGCTATGGGTTTGACACCAAGACCGCCAAGGATCTTGACAGCGGAGTTCAGAAGGAATTGAAGAGCGCCCTCGCGTACCGTCAGAAGTTGATGCAGATGACTCAGCAGCTTGGCACCAAGCTCAACAGCGTCGACCAACTGCTATCGGGTTCCGGGAAATCTGTCAACGCGCTGGTGAACGACTACGGCCAGACCTCGCAGATGATCGGTAATCACACTACGCAGCGTCTCGATTACTTCGACGAACGGGTCAAGCTGTACTCCCAACAGTGGCTTGATCTTTCGGCTCTGCAATCCCAGATCCAGGCGGGCATTGTCAAGGATCTGGCGGATCCCGGGACGAACGCCAAGCTCAGGGCGCAGACGCGCAACAACCTGGTCAACAAGCTCCTTACGCTCAGCAATCAAGCTACGAGGAAGTTTCCGGACCAGCACGAGAACTGGGCGGCGCTTGCCGACACACTGGGGCGGTACATCTGGTACGATATCCCGCTGGCGGGTTTCGACGCCGTCACGAAGGGATCGGGAGCCGCTCGTGAGAAGTTTGTGGCAGACTTCCAGAACACGAACAACACCTTTCAGGCGAACTGGAGTCTGGCTACTCTGACAGCCGACAAGGTCTACAGCCGAAAAGCGAGGCTGTATACGTTGCTCTATGATCTACTTGATCAGTTGTCGATGGAAGCCGGCACGCGAAAGGAGACGCCTGCATGGGATGGAGCACTGGTAGTGGGTGTGATCTCTCTGGACGGTCTCACGACGGGGACCCAGTCCGGTGGCGGTACGCAGGCGGCAGCCATCGGGCCGGCGGGTGCGCAGCAGCCGATCGCGGCGCCCGGAACTGTCGTCGCTACGTCGGACTGGACAAAGGGGTGGGATTTTGAGAAAGAGCGGCTGAACGTCAAGAAGATGCTCCAGGTACCGCAGATCATAGCTTTCTCCGGGCAGGTCGTCAGCGACAAGACTCCGGCCTACGCGAAGCTGTCGCTGACCTGGAATGCTACTCACCCGATGAGTGTGGCGGAATACAGCCTTGATATTACGGACTACTCGAAGCCCGTGAAGATGGCGCCGCAGGCGCCCACGCAGCAGATCGATCCAAATCCGATCGACCCGCGAACGCGCGTCGATGCACAACTGCCGGGGGACGCTCAGCAGGTCGGTGCGACCGGAGGTCTGGCGCAGGGGGTGATACTGGTGGAGGATATAGTGGGAATGCTGGGGGCTACACAAACGCAGACCCCGACGCAGGCACCGGCACTTGACCCGACGCAGGCACCGGCAACTGTGCCGACGCAGCCGGGGGTTTTGCCGATCGCCGGCGGCGGTCCGGTAAGTTTTGGCCCCTCCACGGTTCACGCCTGGCGATCACTGGCCGGTCGGACGAGTACCACGATACCGTTCCTGTTGGGTGTGCACGAACCCGGGACGTACGAGGTCTGGCTGCGCGCTCGTGGCGCCGGCGGACTGGCGTTGCAACGCCTTGCGACCATCAATGTGCAGTACGCGTTTTCTGGTTCACCGGATGGTGCAGACTTCGGCGCCCAGACGAAGAAGGACGCTCTGTCCAGTGCCGACAAGACTTCGCCGACGACTCCTCTTGTGAATGATGGCGGCGCCACAACCAAGAACAGAAACCTCCTCTACGTCACCTGGACCGCCACCGACTACGAGTCCGGAATCCAGGAGTATCAGTATCGCGTGGTGACCAAGTCAGCGGGTCAACCGACACCGGTCACGAGCTGGTTTTCGACCGGCGGGCAGACGGAGATCAACATCAAGCTAGATGAGCCGATGAAGCCGGCGATCATTTATTACGTCCAGGTGAAGGCGAAGAATGGAGCGGGAGCGTGGAGTGGCGATGGTATCTCGGACGGGATCCAGCTCTCGGACCCGACTCCGCCCACGGCGCCCGCCATCCGGACGCCCAGGCTGGTATCAGACACTCTGACCGTCGCGTGGTCATCTGCTCGTGATCCCGAGTCTCAGGTGGTTGGCTATCGCTATGCGATCGGCTCCAGGCCGCAAGACACGAACATGCTGGACTGGACCTACACGCAAGACACGGGGTTCGTGGTCGACATAAGGACGCTCAATGAGCCACCGGGCAAGTCGAAAGACGCTGCGACCGTCTACGTGTCTGTGTGCGCGGTGAACGGAATAGGAGTCGACAGCACGATTGCCATGGCGCAGACCGCCCCGCAACAGCCAACGAAGCAATAGGTGTGGCAGGCCTCAAGAGGATGTAAACATGAAACCCCGAAACAAGTATGCGGGCCTCTCGGCCGTGTTACAGGTTGCCCTGTTGCTGTCGCTGATTTTACCTGTGAGGCTAGCAATGGAAGTGCGAGCGCAGGACCGCGCGCTTCCATTCCTTACCGCGGCAACGGAGACGCACGCATATCTGATGCTGCTTGATGCTCCCCCGGGAATGCAGGGGTTCAACGTATATCGGAATGGGCAGGATGACTCGGAGCCCTCGCTGCTTACGTTGGCGCCGGTCGTGGCCGTCGCGGACCCCGCAAGGGCTCGCACTCTCCTGGGTGACGATTTCGCGTGGATTGCGCGGGCATTGCGAGTGCAGGACGCCTTCGAAGTTCTGAGTCGTTTTCGGACGGATCCAGGGGCTGCGATGGCGATCTCCCTCGCCAGTCTCCGGGCCGCCGCGGTCGCCGGCAGACTTTTCGTCGATGATACGGTGGAGCGAGGCCGAACATACGAATACCGAATCGACATGCTCGATCTCGACGGAGAGGTCCTGGCGTCAGGCTCTCGCGAGCTTGAGATCCGAGGCCGGCCGCCGGAGTCTGTGCCGAGCGGGGTGACCGCCGATGCCGGTGATGGCAACATCCGAGTTGCCTGGGAATTCCCGGACTATGCCGGCGATCCAGAAGACGTTGTTGTTGGCTTCCATGTTTACCGGAGTGATTCTGGCGGGTCATTCGAGCGGCTACAGCCAAACCCGCTTCTCAGGCAGGATGATCTGAGCTTCCGCGTGGATGCCAGCGTACACAACAACAGGTCCTATTCGTACTACGTCACCGCCGTCGACTTCATCGGCCGAGAAAGCGAGTCGTCGGCGATTGTATCGGGTACAGCGGAGGACCTGACGCCGCCGTCGATTCCCAGTCAGGTGGAGGTGTTTTCGGAGGCCAACGCCCTGCTGGTTACGTGGCGGTTGAATCTGGAGCTGGACGTTTCTCACTACGATGTCTACCGCAGTCTGGAACTGGAAGCCGGTTACGAGAAGATCAATAGTGAGCCCGTCCCAGTTGACCAGGCGAGCTATCGCGACGAGGACGTGCACAGCGGACCGGTGTACCACTATGTCGTCACAGCAGTGGATCTGGCTGGCAATGAAAGCGAGTTCTCGAACGCAACAACCGGACGACCGCTGGATACGAAGGGTCCGGGTGCACCAGACAGTCTCACTGTGATGCTGCAGGGACACGAAGTGACGCTGAGTTGGATCGCACCGACTGACGCGGATCTGGAAGGGTTCTACGTGTACCGCAAGCGGGACGAACAGGATTTCCTGCCAATCACGCAACGACCACTTCCGAAGGATAGCATTCGTGTGGTTGACGCGGGATACGATGGCCGCGGGCTCCGGCCCGGCAAAACGTATACGTACGCCGTTGCCGCACTGGACCATGCGCTCAACGAGAGCCAACGCGCCGTAGTCGAGGTGGCGATTCCCGACGACGAACCACCCACGCCGCCTGTGGAAAGCTATGCTCGATCCACGTCGGAAGGCCTTGTTGATTTACAATGGCAGCCGAGTATGGCGCTCGACGTCACCGGGTATCGCGTGTATCGAAGCGAGACGGAACATGACCCGGTCGAGGTCTTGACACTTGACGAGACAACATTCGAAGCTACCGATTCGACGGCGATGAGGGGCCGACGTTATTCGTATTATGTAGTAGCCATCGACGCTGCCGGCAACGAGAGTCCTGGCACTGAACCGACCTCCGTAACGCCGCAGGATCTTTCTGTGCCTCCGCCTCCCATGCGTGTCCGGGCAACGGCCGATGCCGAAGGAGTCGCCGTGTCGTGGGAACCGGTGCGGGTGCCGGACCTGCTCGGGTACATGGTGTATCGATCGGATTCACCGTACGGTGCTGCGGAGCAACTGACGTCGTCGCCGCTGGTTGAAACACAATTCCTCGATCCGCAGGGAATGAATGGGCAATACTACCGCGTTACATCACTCGACACGTCGGGTCATGAGAACAGGGGTGGGGAACCGGTGGAAGCTCGCGCCGAGACCAGTTCGTTCTGAGCCCGTCGTATGAGAATTGTCGCCGCAACTCTAGCACTGCTTACCGTCTCGGCGACCAGTACCTCAGCGCAAAATGCCTGGTCCCTGACGACGGAGGCGGCGGCACTATACAGCGCCGGCAATTCGGCAGAGGCTGCTTCTCTACTGGAGCGTTCTCTCCGATTTGATTCGACATTGATCGACACCTACCTGCTGCTCGGCCAAGTATATCTTGACGCCGACTCGTTGGATCTGGCCGACTCGATTCTGAAGAGTGCCTTGCGACGCGACGGGAGAGAGCCAAGAGTCTATTACCTTCTTGGGGCGATCGCATTTCAGCAAGGCCGCTACCGCAACAGTATCCAGTACTTCCAGCAGGTTCTGGGCCTTGAAGACAGCCCAGCGGCGAGACGGTCGCTCTCGATGGCCCACCTCAACCGAGGTGTGGAGATCTTTCAGAACGGCCAGTTGCAGTCGTCGCTTCGGCACTTCGAATCCGCTCTTCAGGCTGACCCGTCCAATCTCCAGGCGCATCGCAATGCAGTCGTCGTACTCTTGAAACTGGGCCGACGTGAAGCGGCGGAGCGAGAAGCGACGGAAGCTCTCCGAAAGAGTCGCGGCGACAAGGAACTACTCGGCATGCTGGTGGAGTTGCGGCAGCAGCAGAAGGACTTTCCTGGCGCGCTGCAGGCCGCGCAAGAACTCTACAGGTACCACCCGGAAGACATCGATGTCGGACTACAACTCGCTTATCTGTACCGGTTCAACAATAGGGGTGACGAATCTTTCGGTGTCTATGAGTCCCTTTTGCGCCTGGCACCGCGCGAGAGGCGGATCTACGATGATTTTGCTGATCTGCATGCCTTGAGGTCTCAGTACCTCGAGGCCATCGACGTTTATGAGCGTCTGGCTGTCTTGGCGCCGCAAGACGTGTCCGTCCGACAGGCCATCGCCGGTCTTTACGTCGAACTAGAGGACTACGAGGCTGCTAGAAAGGAATACCGACTCACCCTGGGTCATGGTCATTCGGATATCGACATCTATCACCGGATCGCCGAGACCTACCTCGAAGAGGATCGACTCGAAGAAGCTAGTGACACTTTTCGGGAGGCCATCGACAGCTTTTCTTCTGAACGATCGCTGCATGTCGCTCTGGGAAAGGTGTGCGAGGACCTTGACCCGAGACGGTCCGTCGAGGTCTACGAAAAAATGATCGAGGCCAGGCCGTCCGATCCCCATCCTCACGTCCGCCTCGGGGTCATTCACGCCGGGGAGGACTCCACCCGGATACGCTCTGACCGCCATTTCCAAGCAGCCATCGCACTCGGATCGGAAGATCCCGTACCTCATCACGCCCTTGCCATTTCGGTAGCGCAGCGGGGAGACACGACCAGAGCGATACTTTACGAACGCGAAGCGATCACACGCGCGCTTCAGCACGTACTGCAATTCCGAAATCGCCTCGTTGGCGAGCTCGGCGGGGGAGGCCAGATCCCTACTAGAACGCAACTCACAAACATCGAAGCGTCTGCGGACTCACTGGGTGCGTCTGAAAAGATTCTTAGAGAAAGCCTGGATACGTTCTTGCACCTGGGTGCCACGGATCAGCGGGAGGCCGATCTTCAAGAACTCGCCGACACCTTCCCCGATGCGATCATATTAGTAGAGTATCAAGGCCGGCTTCTCGAGCAGGGGGGCTGGATCGACGAAGCCGAGGCGACATACATGCGCCTTCTTAAAGCGGAGCCGGATAACAAGTACGCTCAGTTCGCTTTGGCCCGAATTTGGGAGAACGCTGGCACTACGCAGAAAGCACTACGCGCATATCAGAGAGCACTTGTCCTCGATGACGAAAACCAACGCGTCTACGACAGGCTCATCGAGTTGCATACACTCGATGGTCGACTCGATGAGCTCGCAGACGAATGGCTGATTCAGGCCCGGCGCACACCAGGGAATCACGTGCTCCTTCGGAACCTGGCCAGGCTACTCGAGGCAGAGGATCGCACGTCCGATCTCGAGTACGTCCGTGCACTCATTGACAACCTTGAGCAGGCAGAGTAGCGGGCCGTCCGCGCACTCCGATTGATCCCGAACACTACTTGAGAAGGATCATCTTCTTCGTTTCCAGAACTCCGTCGGTCCTCAAGTGATACAGATACACCCCGCTCGACAGCGGACTACTACCCGGGGATGAGCTCGCATCGAACTCCACCTGGTAGTCACCTGCCGGATGGTCTCCGTTCACGACCTCGGCGACCTCACTTCCCAGCAGATCGAACACGCTGATGCTAATAGTCGCGAATGCCGGGACGGAATATCGAATCGTCGTGCTCGGGTTGAATGGATTGGGTACGTTCTGCATGAGCTTTAAGCTGCCGGGCACCTCTGACCTCGGATCATCCGCGCCGACGAGCGATTGCTTCCAGTTCGCGGGCATCTCCAACCGCATCATGAATAGATCCTCCTGGCCGACGTTCATGCTCCAGTTCGATGCCCAGACGACGCTCTTGCCGTCATTGGAGATGGTAGCATGCGTCTCCTCGTAGTACGCATCAGTGGTTCCGTACACTTTCGCAAGGTAATATCCCGCCGGACTCTGTCGATCAAGTTTCACCAGTATGATGCTGCGGTCTAGCCAATTCTTCTCCGGTAGGCCGGGCTCGATGTAGGTCGAGATCACACAGAAACCATCCGTGTTGCACGACACATGCACGCCCGACTGGAGACCAAGCTGAGAGGCGCTGTCGTAGTAAAGGCGAACCAGCTCCATGCGATCGTTGGCCGGATCCAGAGGAATCAAGTCGATGTTGTCCGTGGCGGTATTCTGACCGACAACAACCTCCTGGTCATCGAGCGTCAGCGCCACATCGGAGTGCCCGATATTTCCGAGGCCGCGAAACTGCGTGAGTTCTCTGTTGGCGACGACCATGCCATCCAGGTTACCGCCGTTTCCAGGGTCGCCGCCAATGATAACCCAGTTGCCGAGCGGAGACATCCCGACCCAGTCCACGTCAACCTCGTTGGGCTGTACCTCGTACAATCCGATGACCGTGTCGAGCTGGCGGTCCCACGTAAAAATGTATCGTTCGACGTAGTCGACCACGTCGTCACCCTGCAGGAACAGTGCCCAGTAACGCTTGTCCTTTGACGACTCTCCCTCGTCTCTCGTCGTAATTCGGAAGACATTGTCCCGTGCTATGATGGGACCGAGAACGGGATCCTGCGTGAAGTCCTTGACAACAGTCATCTGCTGCGTTGCCACGTTGACCGTTCGAATCGTGAAGTCGTAGAGTCCCCATATCACATCCGGGTCATTCGGGTCCCAGCGTGGCTCCTCAATATCGATTATCGTGATCTCGTTGCTCGCGGAATTGTATGGATACGAGTCCGTGCTGTAGATGCGCCAGCGGGTATCAGGGTCCAGGATGATCTTGCTCCCGTCACTGCTGAATGGGTCGAAACGGGCGTACTCATGTCGGCTGCGGATGTTGTTCCGTTCGGTCACGCAGGTGAGTTGCTGATTAAAGTGCGGATCAGTGAACGTCTCTCCGGGCGCGGGCGCCGTGCGCGCTATCAGAAAGTGAGGTGGATTTGTCCCGTCGAGTAAATCGGGTACGGCGACAAACGGAAGATTGACCTTAACATCCTGGGCGAATGACTCGAAGCTGCCAAATGCAAAGGACAGCAACAGGGCTATTGCGAGCACGGCTTTCATTATGGACCTCCTAGCGTTCGCGATCTCAACTGTGCAATCCACTGCCATTTCTGTGAGCAGATACGGTCTCTGCTGTGGACATTCAAGCGGGGATTGTCGCGGAGATCTGAAGGGCATTTTCCTGCGTGGACTACGCGCTTTGAGCCGGAAGCACCGGAGGAATCCGCGTCATGGGGAATACTCGGTCGTTCTGACGGTCACGTCCGCGTCCTCCGCGGACGGCGACGTGAAGGACTGCCCGGGCATCGACCACAACGACCTCTTCGTCCGGTCGAACGAACGACTCGGGTTATCCCGGCCAGAACTTTCTACATTGTCCCACATGGTCGTTGACACAACCAGCCTTCCGGCGCGTACTCGTCAACGATTCAAAACTCCCGGTGTGGTGAGCATGAACTGGAATTGTCGATCAATATCACTTCTCCTTGTTGTTCCGGTGTTGCTCCTGGCTGCACAGCAGTCGACGGCACAACCCACCGCCCGCGAGATCATGAAGCGCGCCGACGAGCTCACGCGAGGCGAAACGGCGCAGGGCACCTATACGATGACCGTCGTTCGGCCGGACTGGGAACGGACTATGGTGTTTGCCTACTGGTCCGAGGGCACCGAGAAATCGTTCATCCGGGTCGAGGAGCCGGTCAAGGACCGCGGCGTCTCTTTCCTCAAGGTGGGTCGCGAGATGTGGCAGTACGTCCCACGCATCAATCGGGTCATCAAGATCCCGCCGTCCATGATGCTCCAGTCATGGATGGGCTCGGACTTCACCAACGACGACCTGGTCAAGGAATCGAGCGTAGTCGACGACTACGAGCACACGCTGCTTGCTCAGGAAGAGCTCTACGGATTCGATACGTACAAGATCGAGCTCGTCCCGAAGCCTGAGACCGCCGTAGCATGGGACAAGCTGATCGAGTGGATTCGCGTCGACGACTACGTCCCGCTCCGGGCAGAGTATTACAGCGAACGCGGCGAGCTCGTTCGCACCATGCTGTTCGGCGATATCAAGAGGTTCGGGGACCGGGTCATCCCAGCTCGCTACGAACTCGTGGAGGAGAAGAAGGAGGGGCGCCGCACAATTCTTCAACTCGACGATGCCGTTTTCGACAAGACGATTCCAGGATCGGTCTTCACGCAGAGAAACCTTCGCAGGTCGAGGTAGCCGCTGCACATGCTGAAGCTCCTCAAACTGGCCTGGCGCGACATCTGGCGGAACCGCCGGCGAAGCCTGATCACGATGTCGGCCATCGTATTTTCCCTGTTCCTGATCACGAGCTTTCATTCGTTGCAGAACGGTACGTACGACGCCATGGAGGAAGTGGCCGTGCGCATCTTTACCGGCGACGTCCAGATTCATCGCACGGGCTACTACGACGAACGGACCTTTTCCTACGCGATGGAAGGGGATGAGTACGACTGGGATTCGCTTGCCGACGACTACGAGGAGATCGAGGTCGCCGCGCGGAGAATCACCGGATTCGGTCTGCTGAGTTCGGACTCTTCCAGTGTCGGCGGCATCATCGTCGGGATTGATCCTGCCCGCGAGTACGGCATCAGCACGTTTGCCTCGGCTCCTGTTGAGGGAGAACGACTTCAGCCCGGCGACGATCACGAGGTCATGCTCGGCCGAACACTTGCGAACAATCTCGGGCTTGCCGTTGGAGACACGGTCGTCGTCCTGACGCAGGGCTTCCGCAATGCGATGGGTGCAGATCTCTACGTGATCAAGGGGCTGCTGAGATCCGGGAATCCGGAGGTCGACCGCTCAATGATGATCATGACAGTGGAGGATGCCGACTTTCTGTTTTCGATGGAAGGGCGGTTCACGGAACTTGTCATCAAGACGGCCGACTTCCGCGACTCCGATCGGCTGGCGCGGCAGCTTGAAGATCGGTTCGACGGTGACCGGTTCGAGGTGATGGGCTGGAAATCTCTGCTGCCCGAGCTGCAGCAGGCCAGGGCGATGGACGACATCGGCAACTATGTGTTCTATGCCTTTCTGTTGATCATGGTTGGGTTCGAGATTTTCAACACGACCATGATGAGTGTCATGGAGCGGGTCAGGGAATTCGGTGTGATCATGTCGATTGGAATGAAGCCGTGGCAGATCACGCTGCTCATCGCGATGGAGTTGATCCTGAAGACGCTGCTCTCCGTCGCTGTTGGCTTCGGGATCGCGTTCATCGTGGTCTCCTACATGCACGCGAATCCGATTCCGTTACCAGAGGACTGGTCGGCGATGTACGAGGATTTCGGATTCTCCGTACCCGCGATTTCATTCTCGGCGCGGCCGTACATCTTCTACGAACCGCTGATGTGGATCGGTGTGATAGCCGTTATTGCACTGATATATCCGGTTCTTCGCATGCGTCGCTTCTCGCCGGTGGAAGCACTCCGAACAATGAAATAGACTGCGAGCCCATGGGCATGCTGGCCAAAATCGCGTGGCGAAACATCTGGAGAAACAAGCGCCGTTCATGGGTGCTCATTTCGGCGATCTCGATCGGCGTCTTCTGCTTCGTTGGATCGATGACGTTTGCCGATGGGTTCTCCATCCAGCTGGTCAATACATCGATCGAACTGGACGGCGGTCATATCCAACTCTCGTCGTCGGGCTACGCGGACAACCCGACCATCCGGTCCAGGATTCGGCATCTCGGGTCCGTCGAGGACGCCCTCGATCAGAGTCTCATCACTCTCTATTCGCCGCAGGTCGTTACGTCAGGAATGGTCAACTCGGCCGAGCAGGCGTCGGGCGTGAGGCTGGTGGGTGTCGATCCGCTGCGCGAACGGGGCGTGTCGAGCATTCCGGACCGGATCGTGCAGGGTGAATACCTGTCGCCCGAGGTCGTGGACGGGGAGGTCGTGATCGGAATCTCCCTGGCGGATCGGCTGAACGTGACGGTCGGGGAGAAGATCGTGGTGATGGTCAGCGACCTGGAGAATGAGGTCAGTGCCGGTGCGTACCGTGTGCGCGGCCTGTTCACGACGAACAGCGCCGAGTACGACCGGATGATGGTGTTCGTCCATATAGGTGAGGCGCGGCGACTGCTGGGATACTCGACCGAGGAAGCGTCGACCATCTCTGTTCACCTCGATCCCGGAACTGACCTGAAGATCTCCGCGGCGGCATTGCGCGGCCGACTGTCCGAAATGCCAGTCGACGTCCTGACCTGGGAGGACCGCCTCCCCATGCTCGTTCTGATGCGGCAGACCTACGACGTGTTCAGTGTCGCACTCGTCCTGATCCTGTTTTCGGCGATCTCGTTCTCGATCATCAACTCCTTTCTCATGGTCATCTTCGAGCGGATTCGGGAGATTGGAATCATGTCGGCCAACGGATTACGGCCGATGCAGATTTTCAGCATGCTGTATCTGGAGGCGGCATTCATCGTCATCCTCGGCCTCCTGGTCGGCGGCATTGTGGCAGCCGGACTCGTGGCGTGGTGGGCCGAGACCGGACTCGATCTATCGGCGTTTGCGGAAGGGATGAGATCGTTCAACCTCGGTACCGTTATCTACCCGTACGTTGATTGGCGACACATCTGGACGGGCGTCATCACCATCTTCATCGTCGTCTTTCTCAGCGTTCTCTACCCGGCATTCAAGGCCAGCCGATTCAGGGCCGTGGAGGCAATCAACTATGTCTGACCTCGTACATGGAAACGGCTCGACGAGCGGGGCGGGATTGAATACCGAGCTTGTTCGAGCAAGCAAGATCGTCAAGATCTACCAGGACAAGGACACCGTTCCGGTACGTGCCCTCGACGGGGTGGATCTGACGATCAAGAAGGGCGAGTTCATGGCCATAGCGGGCCCGTCGGGATCCGGAAAAACAACGCTGTTGAATATCGTGGGCGGCCTTGACAAGCCGACCAGCGGACAGGTGATTGTAGATGGTCAGGATCTGTCGGTGTTGAGCAGGACGCAGCTTGCCGAGTTTCGACTTCAACACCTTGGCTTCGTCTTTCAGGCATACAATCTGATTCCTGTCTTGAGTGCGGAAGAGAACGCGGAGTTCAGTTTGCTCCTGCAGGGCGTTCCGGCGGCTGAGCGGCGCAGGCGTGTCCGCGAGGAGTTCGCGGATCTCGGGATCGGCGACGAGCTGATGCGTCGGCGACCGAGCGAACTTAGCGGCGGCCAGCAGCAGCGGGTCGCAGTGGCCCGGGCCTTGCTCTCGCGGCCGCGGCTTATTCTGGCCGACGAGCCGACAGCCAATCTGGATTCCAAGACCGGGGCTCGACTGCTCGACAAGATGCGTGACCTGAACGAGCGCACCGGCATCACTTTCCTTTTCTCCACCCACGATCCGCTGGTGATGGAGAGGGCCCGTCGGCTGGTCAGTTTGCGCGACGGACAGATTGTCGACGATGAAAGACGGAGCTGACATCGTTCGGCGCATAGGCGCGTTCGGTCCGACTGATGGCCGTCTGCGTGTGTGTCGCCGTCGTTCATCAGCCGGCAACGGGCCAGGTGTCGCTTGAGTCGCGCGGCTACGTCAAGAATCTGGCTATCGGCACGTCGTCTGTGTTGTCGGGTGAGTCGCAGTTTCTGGACATCACGCGATTCCGGTGGCAGCAGATGCTCGACGTCGGGCCGAATCTGCATGCCGAGGTCTGGCTGGACACGGAGATGCTGGCCGGCAATTTCCTGGCGTCGGAGGAGTACGACATCTCCCGTCTCATTGAACGGCGTACGTGGCTGGATCTGGACTGGCGCGTCGCATCCGGCTCCCGGTTCACGCTGGACCAGCGCCTGTTCCGAGCTTTCGCCACGTATTACGCCGGGAAGGCGCAGATCACGGTGGGCCGGCAGCGG
Organism: Rhodothermales bacterium; assembly: GCA_963768565.1. GTDB lineage: Bacteria > Bacteroidota > Rhodothermia > Rhodothermales > JABDKH01 > JABDKH01. The sequence goes on along the minus strand of CAVYIO010000020.1, from coordinate 184,665 downwards.
ATTGCCTGGGGTACGGGCTTTGCGTGGAACCCGACCGATCTCTTCAACCCGTTCAATCCCGCCGCCATTGAGCTCGACGAGAAGTCGGGCATCGACGCCGTTCATCTCTCACTGGCCACCGGTGACTTCTCGCATCTCGAGGCGGGCTACGCACCGGCCTCGGATCCGGCCGCGTCGAGTGCGGCCGCCAGACTGGTGTCGCACAAGGGAGAGTACGATTTCTCCGTCATGGGCGGCTACTTCCGCGACGACTGGGTGGTCGGCGGTGATTTCTCGGGTTATGTCGGCGACGCGGGCCTCAAAGGAGAGGCCGCACTGACGTTTCCGCAGGACGGGAGCGCGTATGTCCGACTGACCGTGACACTGGATCGGAGCTTCCGGGGAGACTACTACGCCTTCGTAGAATACTATCTCAACGGACAGGGGACGACCGACAAGAGCGAGTACGACTTCAGGCAATTGCTGACCGGCAACGTGTTCAACGTCGCGCGTGACTATGCCGCCGTATCGGTGTCCAAGGCCGTCACGCCGCTGTTCGCTGCCAGCGTGTATGCGTTGGTCAACATCGATGACCAGAGCGCTCTGGTTGGTCCGTCGATGACGTACTCGCTACGTGAGAACATGGAACTGGGAGGCGCGGTGTACTTGTTTGCCGGCAAGGGTGACACCGAGTTCGGCCAGCAGAAGAACGCGTACTTCGGATACCTGCAGTTCTACTTTTGAGATCCGGATCTTGACGTGTCGGGATCCGCATCACACTGACAACTATGAATGACATCACGCTCTCCTCGACGCTTACATGTCCTTCGTGTGGTCACCAGTCGACGGAAACCATGCCGGAGAACGCCTGTGTTCACTTCTGGGAGTGCCCGGCCTGCGCAGTCAGTGTGAAGCCGCTCGACGGGGACTGCTGTGTATTCTGCTCGTACGGCGATGTGGGTTGTCCGCCCGTCCAGCGGTTGTCGTGATTCGCAGACGACGGGACGCTAGCACGGAAGGCTTGACTACCGCGTCGCCGATCTAGTCGTCCGCAGCTCCCGCTTCGATCCAGTCCCGTATCGCCTGAATCTGAACGGCCGACAGCGGGTCCCGGCCGCGCGGCATCTGAAGGCCGACGATACCCGGTGTGCCTTCTATCTTCCGGACCAGATAGCTGTCATCCGGATTGCCGGCTTCCACACGAAGGAGCGACGGCACTTCGCCGCTCGCCACTCCCACGAGATTCGCGAACGAGTTTCCGGTGCTGAGATCCAGCTGTGCCGCGGCACCGCCGCCAAGGTGACATCCGGAGACGGCGCAGCTGACGTTGAAGGTGTTCTGCTGAATGCTGGTCAGCGTGGGCGCGGCAGGCTCAGCTTCGAGGGGTCCCGCGTGCTCGCACCCGACGGCGATAAGAGCGATAGCGATCAGTGGGAAGGCAAACCACGAAGAGCGAAATGGATGATCCATGATGGCGTCAGAATTTGATGACTCGGAAGATGTTGAACCCGAGACGCATGTCACCGTCGCGAATATCCAGATCGCCTCCGCGGAGATACTGATCTCCCGTCAGTCCCACCGAATTGCTGACGACGATCTGGAACACGTGACCGCCCGTAGCGATCTGCAAACCGGCTCCCCAGGAATCAAAACGAATGTCGTTTCCAAAGGTGGTAGTGCGTGTGTAGCCGCTGACAATCGGCGCCCACTCCGCCACCAGCGAGAGATTGTGGTGGAAGTTCCACTGCGTGGCAAGACCCACCGTGATCAGCGCATCCTCACCTTCGACCGACTCGACCGGATTCAACACGATTCCCGGAATGATTCCGAGGCCGAGCCCGTCCGTGACTTCTATGGTCGCCGGAACTTGCAGGGTCATCTTGAAGGCATCTGCGCTGGTTCTGTCGGCGACCGTCGGCTCTTCCGTGACCCAGTTCGCGGCGCCCTGCACCGCCAGGCCGAGCGGCCATCCCCCGATGCCCTGTTGACCAAATCGATAGCGAGACCACAGCTCGACATTGTCCGCGGCATTGCTGCGGGCGAGCGACACAAGGAAGTCGTCGGTAATGGCATAGCCCAGGCTGAGATAGATAATGCCCGATCCATCCAGACCATAGAACGCATCATATCCGGAGCTCAGTTTCGGATTGAATCGGTGTGAGATCAGGAAAAGCCATCGACCCTGATCCACGGTTCGTGTGGTCGGAAGATTGATCGCCTTCCACCCGTCGAAAGGGTAGGCGGGTTCGTCGGACGTCTCCAGTGTGGACGCCTGCCCGCTCTTCAGGCCACGAATCCAGTCTTCAAGCAGTTTGACCTCTTCATCTGTTAATCGGTTGCCCGCCATAGGCATGGGGAGTCCGATAATGCCCGGATCACCTTTGACCTTCATCATCAGATAACTGGTCTCGGGGCTTCCGGGATCGACGCGCTTCAGGTCCGGGCGCTCGACGCTGGGCTGGTCGACAAGCGACTCGTAGTACCGGCTGCTGGTCAGGTACATATCCTGCTGAGCCACGGGGCCGGCGTGACAGCCGGTGAGCGAGCAGCTTCGTTCGAAGATGGCTGCCACCCGCTGCTCGAGATTGTCGGGTGTGATCTGCTGGGCGAGAGAGGCGACGGGCAGCAGGGCCGCCATACAGGTCAATATCACCAGGACAGGCGCGACCGCTATGCGGCCAGAACCGGCTCTGATGGCCCCGTAGACTTCAGGTCGTGGCATCTGGATGTCGAATGAGTGATGTAGATAGCGGGGCGCATCGGGACCAAGATCGGCTGTGCCCGGACGAAATGCTGTGACGCAGGTCACGTTTGATGGCAGGGTCACTCGATTTGCCCCTCTTTCGATGGATGGCAGCGGCCGTGGATGGTCCTTCGGTGACCGGGACCGGGTCAGAGAAGCACCACCCGACGCTTGAATAACTCCTCCAGTTCCGGTGGCAATCCGAGGATGTCGTCGGCAAATCCGTCGAGTTCATCGAGCGTTTTGTTCGACAGGAGTTCGGCGATCTCGTCCATCACCGGGCCACCGATGGTGAAGGGGGCGTACGAGTAGAGCATGTTGGGTCCCTGACACTCGCAATAAACCTGGTACTCGTTCAGTTCCTGCACTGGCGCGCCGCTGATCATGCAGGTGGAAATCCAGGGGTCAAGCTGCACGTTGGACTGAGCGGATTCGATCAATCGTAATCTCCGCACCGCGACGGCAACATGCGAGGCAAAGTAATTCTGCATTCGTTGCAGCGACTCTTCCGACAACTCCTCCATTAGCGCGTCGCGGCAATCGACACAGAGGGCATACTCGAAGATCGTCTCGCGCGCGTCAAATCCCTCGTACGAGCGGAACGCCTTTTCGATGACGTACTGCGTCGTGTCGTCGAGAAGGAATCTGTCGCACGCCACACATCGCTCGAACGCTCGCCCGGTTTCGGTCGATTGGAAGATGGGAGGCACCGGTTCAAAGTGATCGGCGTATGGTTGCGACTCCGGGTCCATATCTGTTGTGGTCCTTTTTTGTATTTGAGACTCTCGATGGTCTACCACTTGATTGGGAAAACGGTCCCGCCTGGAGTGGGCAGTTCTGGCTTTCGATTTGGCGACCCGGATTTGCAGCACTCGCTCTGCGACCGCCGCCATACGTCGTTGCGAGCAACGCGAAGCAATCCTGAGACGATGCGTCAAGCCGCTATGTCGTCGACGTATCGCGCCCGCAATCAACCCGTCGCGAAAAGCGCCTCGGCGGCCGCCGCGGGTCCGGCACCGAACGCAATCAGTCCCTCTCTGTGTCCGCCCATCACAATGATATTGCTGCGACCGCGCATCGAGGCGACCAGCCGTTCGATCTCACGCGCCATCGCCGTCGTACCTGCCGCGGCAGCCCGGTTGGTCGTCGGTACGATATCAACAAGTCGGTCCCACAGGATCTTGCTGTGAACATGGATGACCGCTCCGATGCGTCCGCCGGCACGATAGACCGCCGCGTGCGTCAGCGATTCGGAGGACGCGGAGATTGGACCCACGGAGACTATCCGGTTGTCGTCGATGCAGCTGTCTACGACTTTCGTGTAATGACGCGCCGAAAGGCGTCGCAGCGCGCCTGTCTGCGTTCCGGAAACGACAAAGCGGGACGTTCCTCGAATACGGACGCTGACGTTCCCGAAACCTGTGCCGTTCACGTCCACTCCTATCAGCCCTTCATCGAAGCACCGGGTGCGCCAGTAGTTCAGTTCCGATATCAGCGTGGCCTCGGGTGGCGGACCCTTCACCGAGCGGTTGTCGAACTGGATATATCCCGTTTCATCCATGCGTGTTGGCCTCGGGAAAAAGCGACACCATTGAAGCTGGACCCGCCCCGCAGATTCCACGCTCTGTGATCAGGCCCGTCACCAGACGCGCCGGCGTCACGTCGAATGCGTAGTTCGCTGCCGGGCTGTCGGGTGGCGTCACACGGACTTCGGTGGCCCGTCCATCGGCCCATCCCTGCACGTATCGCACCTCATCGCCGTCTCGCTGTTCGATGGGCGTCTCCCGGCCATCGTCCATCGACCAGTCAATGCTCGAGGACGGCAGCGCGACATAGAATGGCACGTCATTGTCGTATGCGGCGAGCGCCTTCTGATACGTCCCAATCTTGTTGATGACGTCGCCGCGTCGCGTGGTGCGATCCGATCCGACCAGCACGAGATCCACGAGACCCTGCTGCATGAGGTGGCCGCCCGCGTTGTCGACGATGACCGTGTGGGGGATCCCGTGTTGTCCCAGCTCCCACGCCGTGAGTCGCGCTCCCTGGTTTCTCGGGCGGGTCTCGTCAACCCACACGTGAACGGGTATTCCCTGGTCGTGCGCCAGGTAGATGGGCGCCGTCGCCGTCCCGTAGTCGACGCACGCGAGCCAGCCGGCATTGCAATGGGTCAGGATGTTGACGGGGCGATCGAGGCCCCTTGCGAGCTGTTCGACAACAGGAAGTCCGTACTCGCCGATACGCCGACACCGGTCAACTTCTTCTTCCACAATGCGGTCTGACTCATCGTCTGCGGCAAGCTTCTTTTCGACCGGCGACTCGGCGTCGAGCACGGCGGCCAGCACGCGTTCAACAGCCCAGGCCAGATTGATGGCGGTCGGCCGGGACTCGAGTAGTCGCGTCGCGGCGGCCCTGGCGGCGTCATCCGCCGAGGCGCCATCTTTTGTATCTGCAACAGCGAAGGCCACGCCGTATCCGGCGGCGGCACCGATCAGTGGCGCACCGCGTACATGCATCTCGCGAATCGCCGTAAACACGTCCTCCGTGGTTGCCAGATCCTCCACGACGAAACGGTGTGGCAGGTGCCGCTGGTCAATGATCTGCAGCACACGGCGGTCAGCACTCCACCAGATCGACCGGCGCGGTTTCCCGTCAACAATCATGATGCGTACGTCTGGCTATCTTCAGATTCTGCCGCCTACGTCGAAGGCGCGGAGACAGAGTATACCGATTCATCATGTAAGTGAGATACCTGAGCGGGGTTGATGACAAAGGCATTCATCCGATTTGCTCGTGGCCTGTTGCGCATGCCGCTCTATGTGCACATCTGGCTGATACTGTTGAGCGGAGTGAACGTCGCAGGTGCTGTCCTCTGGCCCGGCTGCGCAGGAGGGCCTCGTCACGCTCGCGGTCTTTGTGGTCAACGTACTCCTCATGGGCGTCATCACGTCGAGTGCGGGCTTCTCGCGACTCCTTGGACTCGGTCATTTTCTGTGGATTCCGCTTGCGGCGTACCTTGTCGTTCGACTGCAGGTCCTTCCAGCCGGCTCGTACGCGAACTGGATACGAATTCTTCTTATTATGAATGCGATCTCCCTGATCATCGACGTGACTGACGTGGTTCGTTGGTCGCTCGGCAACCGTCGCGAAATCGTAGAGGGTTTGTGATAACGGAACACAGCGCTGCCATGCCCACCCCCGGATCATCGGCGATTCCGTCGAGTGAACGCAGTGACCGCCCATGGGTCGGTGTTTTGCTGGTCCTTGCGATCGCGCTGCTCGCCTCAAGCGGTTGCGACTCGGACATCGCCCCACCCATCGACGTGTCCGTGGGCTCAATTCGAGGCATCATCGAATACACGGGTGGATGGCCCGCGGGTGATGCGATCGTGGACATGCGGTTCGTGGCCATGCGATTCGTACCCCTCGACACGGCCGACTTCCTGCAGCTGAACAAACTGGAGTTCAGCGACCGGCTCGAATATGGCGTCGAAAGCCAGACCGTCGTCCTGAAGGACGTACCTGCCGGTACATATCCCTTCGCCGTCGTTGCGAGACAGAAAACCTCCGACCCCTTCTCGTGGGAGGCACTGGGAATCTACGAGGAGAATTCGCGCATCTTCACTGTCGCTCGCGACGACACGGTCGACGTAGCGATAGCCGTGGACTTTGATAACCTGCCCGACTTCCCGTGAAATACCTCATGGCGCAAAGGATATTGAGAGGCCTGTTACTGGCCTGCACGATGGGTCTGGTGACGACGAGTGTAAGTGCGCAACGTGTTGAGGTGCAGGGCCTTGTGCGCGACGACTCCGGACTTGCGCTGCCCGGCGTTAACGTCTACGTCGATGGAGGAAGGGTCGGAACCACCACGGGAGTGGACGGGACGTACGTTCTTACGTTGCCGCAGGCGGGTGACTACACGGTGCGGGCATCTGCCGTCGGGTATCGTCGACAGAGTGCGGACATAAGCGCCGGGGCCGGGCAGCCGGTCATTCTCGACTTCGTCCTTCCGGAAGTCGTCATCCAGTCTGGAGAAGTGGTGGTCACGGCATCCCGTCGAGCGCAGCTTGCGAGCATGGTTCCGGCAAGCATCGCCGTCGTATCCTCGCGAGAGCTTGACGCGCGAAACGCCGTTTCTCTGGACGAAGCGCTGCGCTATGTGTCCGGCCTTCAGATGCAGGACAATCAGGTCAACCTGCGCGGATCGAGCGGCTTCGCCTACAACACCGGAAGCCGCGTACTGCTGCTGCTTGACGGCTCGCAGCTTCTCTCGCCCGACACCGACGGCGTACCGCTCGACATCATGCCGATGACCCAGGTCGAGCAGATCGAGGTGCTTAAAGGGCCGGGTTCGGCCCTGTACGGCAGTGGTGCGCTGGGCGGCGTCATCAATGTTATCACAAAGGACTACCCGGAGCGCCCGACCACGAGCGTACAAGCCTACGGCGGGACGTATGAGAATGTGTGGCGCGGTTTGTGGAAAGCAAATTGGCCGGATGGGGGAGAAGACCTCCGTTGGTTTGCCGGTGCCCGCGTCGATCATGCGCGTAAGCTCGGGCCGTCCGTCGGTGGCTGGGTGAGTCTATCGTACCGGAAAGACACCGGCTACCTGAACTTCCAACAGACCTGGCTTTATCAGGGATACGCGAAGCTGGGATGGACAGCCAGCCCGAAGCTGCAGATGGATGTGCTGCTCGGGGGCCTGTACCGCAAGCACGACAGTTTTCTTTTCTGGAACGGTCTTTCCGATGTGCTGAACCCGGGCATGCTCGCACTCAGGTCGACGTCGCCGTCCGGATCGAGCGACAACTTTTCGAACCAGTTCAGCTTCCTCCCGACCATCAAGTTCATTCCGGATCCGAACTCTCTCATCACCAGCCGGATACGTCTTTTTGGAGTCGTGATTCGGCCCATCGACGATATCACGGGCGAGACAGGTCCCGTCAGCAACGGAACTCTGGGCGTCAGATACGGTGCGGAGGTCGAGTATACCCGCCTCATGGGTTCGGCCGGCACGCTGACGGCCGGCACGAGCTTCGACGCCAATACGACGAAGTCATCGTTCTACGTAACGTCGGACGGAGACCGGTTGGGGAATCAGCCGGAAGTCGCCGTGTTCGGTCAGTGGGAAGGTCAGGCAACCAAGGAGATAGCCCTCGTCGCCGGTGCACGATTCGACTTTTACCGCGTCGACGCGGTTCAGTCCGTCACCCGACTCAGCCCGAAGATTGCCGCGTCGTACACGATGGGTGATGCCATGGTCCTCCGGGCCGCGTGGGGACTCGGATTTCGCGCGCCGAGCCTCGCCGAGCGATTCGCCGACGATCAGGGGTATATCCCGATCTACCGTAATCCGCGTGTAGAACCGGAGACGAGCAGCAGTGCCGAGCTGGGACTGAGGGGATGGGTAGGGCAGGGAAGACTCTTTGACGGGATCGAGTGGGATGTCGCTGGCTTCTGGAACCGCTACAACAACTTCATCGAGCCGCGATTCGTGAGAGAGCTCGTCGGATTCCAGTTTCTGAATCTCGGAGAGGGCAGTCGGATCGCAGGAGTTGAGGCCAACGTTGCATTCGTACTGCCGGCCGAGTGGGGCAGGTTGTCGGTCGGCTACACGTACCTCGACACCAAAGACCCCGATGGGGATGACCTGCCGTACAGGCCCCGGCACTTGCTGGTGACGAGCGGCACCGCACGCCTTGCATCGTGGATTGAGGCTGGCGCCGACTACCGCTTCGTCAGTATACCGGACAAGATCGACTCTGATTTTGCCGTCATTTGTCCCGGACGCCGACATCCTTGTGGCGACGCACGTGGTGGATCTTCGTGCTACGCTGAGGTGGAGTAAGTTTCAGTTCTCTGTTCTCGTCAACAACGTGATGGACTACTACTACCTCGAGCGCCCGGCTCTGCTCGCACCGCCGCGTAACCTCACGTTGAAATTGCAGGTTGACATCTAGCCCATGATGCTGAAGGTCGCGACGTGGAACGTCAACTCAATCAAAGCTCGCCTTGATCGAGCCCTTGCCTGGCTCGACAAAATGCAACCCGACATTTTGTGCCTGCAGGAGCTCAAGGTGCCGGACGATCTGTTTCCTCATGATCAGATAACCGCTGCGGGCTACCATGCCGCCGTGCACGGTCAACGCACGTACAACGGTGTTGCGATCCTGAGTCGAAGCGATATCACCGACGTCCGAACCGGGATGCAAGACGGGGTCGACGATCCGCAGTCACGCGTCATTGCCGCGCGGACATCCGGCGTCAATGTCGTCTCGGTATACGTGCCGAACGGCGGGGAAGTGGGATCCGACAAGTGGGAGTACAAGCTTGACTGGATGGCTCGATTGAAGGACTATATCGCGCGCAACTACGAAGCCGACGATCCGGTGCTGCTGTGCGGCGACTTCAACGTCGCTCCGGATGATCGGGATGCCGCGAACCCGGATCGGTGGCGCGAGTCGGTGCTGTGTCACGAGGCCGGGCGGGCGTGGCTGCGAGCCGTCGTCGACCTCGGCTTTGCGGACACGATTCGTCTTCATCATCACGAAGATGGACCGTATTCCTGGTGGGACTATCGCCGGCTCTCGTTCCCGAAGGGTGATGGACTGCGCATCGATCACATCCTGGCGACGGCGCCGATGTCAGGCCGGTGCACCGCTGCATACGTCGACCGGGACGAACGCAAGGGTTCGAAGCCGTCCGATCATGCGCCGGTGATTGCGGAGTTCGACGTCAGTGAGTAGTCGCGGTGAGAGTGACGTGGCCGGCGGTGTTGAGGGCGAGCGATTTCGCGACGGGCGCCTTGCCGAGATCGCGCGACTGTTTCTGCGTCTCGGCCTGGTGGCGTTCGGCGGTCCGGCAGCGCACATTGCCATGATGGAGGACGAGTTCGTAACGCGGCGCGGCTGGGTGTCGCACGAGCATTTTCTGGATCTGATAGGTGCAACGAATCTGATCCCGGGTCCGAACTCGACAGAGATGACGATGCATCTGGGCTATGAGCGCGCCGGCTGGCGTGGCCTCGTCGTGGCCGGGTTCTTCTTCATCCTGCCCGCGGCATCGATCACAGCGGTTCTCGCGTGGATGTACGTCACCTATGGTTCGCTGCCCGCGGTCGAGCCCTTTCTTTTCGGGATCAAGCCGGCCGTGCTGGTGGTGATTGCCGCCGCCGTCTGGAGGCTCGGAAGTCGCGCCGTATCGAACTGGATTCTTGGCGTGCTGGGGATCGCATCGGTCGTTGTGGTTCTGCTCGGTGTCGGCGAAATCGTTGCTCTCTTTGCTGTCGGACTTGTGGGCATGCTGTGGATTCGGATGACGGGAGCGGCCGACTCGCGTTCTGCGGCGCGATGGCTGCCGATTCTCTTTCAGGACAGTACATCGGTGGCGCTAGGGGCTTCAGCCGTTGCCGCCGCAGGTACCGTATCGCTCTGGAAACTCGGGCTGTTCTTTCTCAAGATCGGCGCCATCCTGTACGGCAGCGGCTACGTGCTCGTCGCTTTCCTCGACGGGGGACTGGTTCAGGATTATGGCTGGCTGACGGAGGCGCAGCTGCTGGATGCCGTCGCGATCGGGCAGTTCACTCCGGGTCCGGTCCTCAGCACGGCCACGTTCATCGGATTCATTCTGGATGGGCCGGCCGGTAGTCTTGTATCGACGGTCGCCATCTTTCTTCCGTCATTCGTGTTTGTCCTCCTTCTGAATCCGCTGATTCCGCGCCTGCGGGACTCCCGATGGCTGTCGGCCTTTCTCGATGCTGTAAATGTTGCCGCTGTCGGCCTGATGCTGGCGGTGACGATTGAGCTTTCGGCATCTGTTCTGGTGTCGTGGAGGGCCCTCGCAATCGGAGCTGCCGCCGGCCTCGTGTTCGTGTGGCTGAGGCCGAATGCGGCCTGGATTGTCATCGGGGGCGCGGTGGCCGGATGGGCGCTTCTTGCCGTGAGCTGATAGATCGAGTCTGGAATGGCTGCTTTTTTGCTGTTTTCGTCGAATTCAGATGCTTAAGGACGGCTTGGCGCTGACGATACCTCGCTAAACGAGCAGCAGATATTAATGGCAACATCTGACAACACGTACCCGAACGAGGCTGACGACCGGCTCGAAGCCGAGATCGAAACCCTCCACAGGTGGTATCAGGAACTGAAGGAGTTTCTCGATACTGGCCTGAAGGACCAGTCCGTTTCCGACGAAGTCTTCTCGGATGCCGCTACTATGGCTACCCGGGTCGTCATTCGACTGAAGGCCCTTTACAGCCAGGTTGAGAGCGGGTAGCCCAACTCGTCATCCCCCTGTTTCGAATTAAAAAGAACCGGTGCTTGAGTCGCCGGTTCTTTTTTCTATTTTTGGCCGTGTCCGTGGTGGTAAATTGATCCTGATCCAGGATTGACGCGGACACTCCCCCCAATCAAACGGCCCCATGCAGAAAAGACTGCGAAAAGATCTCCTCGTTGCGGCGGTTATCCTGGTTGTTGTCGTCATCGGGATGACGGTCATCGGACTTCTTACCTGACACCCTGTGACACAGGGTTGTCATTGCTGGTCCATAGCTTTCACCGGTAGACAGTTAACAGGAAAAGAAAGCGTGCTCCGCGCGGGCTGGTTCATATAACCATCCGTCCAAGTCGCGACGTTCGTGTTGGAAGAGGGTGAAGGGTTGGTGAGAGTTGAGTCGTACCTCGCGAAACAAGTAGCGGCCCTGTGTCGCGACCATCCCGTTCGACGGAAGCTGCTCATCGTTCCGAGTCGGCAGGCGGGATACAATCTCACGAACTGGATCGCGCGAGAAGGGCGGGGGTGGGCGAATCTCTGTTTTGAAACACCCGTCTCGCTTGCAGAGCGGATCGCACGACCGTCCATCGAAGCTTCTGGCTGGCGCCGCCTGTCGGCAGACGAGTCGCTCTTCGAGATACATCGTGCTGCGGCCGCCGCTCTCAAAAGCCTGCCGTCGGAGCAGGTCGCATCGCTGGCACACGGACCCGGTCTGACCAGTGCGCTGGCCACGACAATCAACGCTCTCCGGCTGGCCGGAATCGACCCCGACGATGTCTTTGCGGCGCCGAATACGCCCTTCCAACAGGTCTTTCTGAGGCACGTGTACCGAAGCTATCTCGATTCACTGGGCAAATCGAATCGCTACGATGCGGCGCAGACCTTGACGACGGCCTCCGACCTCGCTGATACTTCTGCCTACATCGAGAAGTCGATCATTGCGGTGATGGACGAAGTCCGTCTTCCCGCACTGGCGTTTCGCTTCATCAGTCGTTGCCGTTCCCGGTCTACGGGATTCCTGCGTATTGGTCGGCCTGACTTCCGTGTGGACCCTCCGAAAGATTCGGCAGCGACCCGCCTCGCAGATGTGGACTTCGTCCTTCCGGCGGGCGAAGCTGTTCATCCGGCCGGGCAGGTTCGTGTCACGCGTTTGAAACCGGCGGATGCTGACCGTGTGCAGATCAGAGATGCGGTCGGCGCCGATGCCGAAGTGCGTGGTGTGTTCCGGGAGATCATGGCGGCCGATTCGGTGCTGGACGACATCGAGATCGTCTACACCAACGCCGAGCCGTATCTGTCATTGATTGCTACCGTTGCCGACGTCGTGCAGGTCCCGGTCGCTTTTGGCGAGGGTCTGCCCGTTCATCTGACCCGTCCAGGTCGTGCCGTCAGCGGCTTCTTGCGCTGGGTGGCCCGGGATCTGGACGCCCCGGTGTTGATCCACATGCTCAGGTCTCGATTGATCTCCATCCGCGGATCAAAAGCGACGGCACAGGAACTCGCGGAGATCTTGCAGTCGAGACGAGCACGTAAAGGCAGGGAAGAGCACGTCGCGGCGTTTGAACGCGAGCGAGTGGCGGTGCGGGACCGCCTGAGAACCACTTCCAACCCAACGGCGATCACAGATCGGCTCGAGCGGGTCGACCATCACGAGGCGGAGGTAATAAAAATCCTGGACCTCGTGCCCGAACGTCAGGCGACGGTGGCCGATCTGGCCGAAGCGACAATTCGCTTCCTGAAGACGTTCTTCCGAAGTGGCAGCGACACGGACGCCCGCGCGCTCGAGTCCATCCTTGATCGGCTTCATGCGCTTTCGGATATCGAGCTTGATGGTCAGCCAGCCGAACTCGCGGAGATGCTGGCAAACCTGATGCGTCGCCACCGTGTGGGTATCTCGGCTGCGCAGGAGGGTCACCTATATGCGGTGCCGGTCTCGAGAGCAGGCTACTCGGGGCGATCCGTAACATTTGTCGTCGGCCTGGACGAGGGGATGTTTCCAGGTGGCGCGACCGAGGATCCTCTCATTCCCGATCACGATCGCCGCGAGATCTCGCCTGAATTGGGAGAGAATCAGAGCCGGCCCGGAGAGAGAGTCTGGCAGTTGCTGCGGTTTCTTGGCTCGATCCCCGGCAAGGCAACGCTCGTTGCCAATCGCTTCGACCTGATCGACGGACGAGAGCGATACGCATCGTCGGTCGTTGCGCAATGTCGGGAAGATCTCGAGATGGAGGATCCACCCCGGTATGCACCGTCATTTACGCTGCCGGAGGCCATGACCGAAAGCGAAATCTGGATCGCCCAACGCGATGTGGACCGTGTCGGCGAGGCGCTCCTGCAGCGTTATCCACTGGTCGCGGCTGGAGCGGAAGCGGAACGTCACAGATTGTCGCCGGGGATCACGCGTTATGACGGATACCTTGGTCAAGCACGGCCCGAACTGTCGCTCACGAACGGTGAGGTTCTGTCGGCGTCGCGACTCGAGCAAATCGCGTCGTGTCCCTACAGGTATTTCCTGAGCTACGTCCTGAGAGTGAGACCACTCGACGACGCAGATGACGACGACCATCGATGGCTGAACCCGCGTGACTTCGGCAGCGTCGTTCACGAGATGCTGTGCGATTTCATGAAGGAGCACAAGGATCAGGGCGACCGCCCCGAGCTCGAACGCGACCGTGACGAGATGCACGCCCTCGTTGAAACGGCGGCATCGGAAGCGCGAAAACGAATCCCTCCGGAAACCGAATTGTCGTACCGGGCCGACGTCGGTCGTCTCAAGCGCACCATGGATGTTTTCCTCGCAGCCGACTCCGCGTCTGACTACGTGCAGGCTCTTGAGTTTGAGCTTCGCTTCGGCTACTCGGATGGATCGCCGCGATATCCGAATCCAGTGGTGCTGGAACTCGGCGACGGCGTGAACATCTCGCTTCGTGGAAGCATCGACCGGGTGGATATCACTCGAAATGGTTTTGTCATCTGGGACTACAAGACCGGCTCGGCGACGCCCTTCTCGAGATCAGACTTGTTCGACGGTGAGAAGCTTCAGTGGGCGCTCTACGCGCTGGCATATCAGGAGTTGATCGATGGCCTGCCGACTCACCTCGATGTGGACCGGTCCGGATACTTCTTTGTCAGTGAGCGGGAGAGTGGCAGACGAATCGCGCAGGCCGTTCCGGGCCGCGACGAGCTGGCTCGACGTCTCGGTCCGTTGCTTTCGATGGCCGAGCACGGTGCGTTCTTGCATTACCAGCGCATAGACAAGAAGGCGTCTCCCTGTCGGTTCTGTGATTTCCGGACGGTTTGTGAGAAAGAACGCCGCGACCGTGATGCGCTTGACGCGGCTATGGAATCGTCTGTACCGGGCGAAGTACTCAATGATCTGCAACAATGGCTGACCCTGTAGACACATCACCAATCGTCACCCGGCTGGAGGAGCACGAGCTTCCGGATGCAGAGGAAAGGCGCATCATTGAGGAAGATCTCGACACGAACATCGTGGTCGTAGCCAGTGCCGGAACGGGAAAGACAGAGTCGCTTATTCGACGGATGGTGGCCGGCGTGGTCGCCGGTAAGGTCAACGTCGATTCCCTGGTCGCGATTACGTTCACACGGATGGCGGCGGGCGAAATGCGGGCCCGGTTCGCCGAAAGACTGCGAGACGCTGCGGAGACGAGTCCGGTCGCACGTGACGCGCTACGAAAGATTGACCGCGCGTTCATCGGTACCATCCACGCGTTCTGCGCCCGCATGCTCAGGGAGCGACCGCTGGACGTAGGTCTGAGACCGGACTTTACCGAAGTCGACGAACACGACGTCACCATACTGTGGCGACACTACTGGAACGAGGAGCTTCAGAGACTCTATGCCGACGGGGATCCCCGAATCGCCCAACTATCCGAACTCGGCGTGGATGTTCGCGATCTGTATGACTTCTTTGTCACGCGATCCGAGAACTCGGATCTCGCACTGGGCCCGGCGCTGAAAGAGGAGCCGGATCTGTCCACGGCTCTCGATCAGGTACAGCAAGCCGTCGACACGGTCATGGAATTACTCGGTGGAAAGATTCCTGACGACAGGGACACGTTCCTCGATCAGCTGGATCTCGCGAATCACATAAGGAGGCACCGCGGAGTCCATGGGCTTGCTGACCAGGCGGAGCTGTTGAAGGTGTACCGTAAGGGACTCAAGGGCATCACGCTGAAGCGCTGGCCTGACAAGAACCTGGCGAGCAAGGTGAAGAACGAGATCGTGGGTGGTCTCGCCGAGCATGTCGTTGATCCGGCCCTGACTCAGTGGCGACAGTACGTCTATGGAATCATCGCGCCCTTGATGGACGATCTGGTCGGCCGCTTCGCCGACCACCGTCGTGCTAACGGACTCGTCACCTTCCACGATCTTCTGGTACTCTCTGCGACGTTGTTGAGGGACTCGTCCGGAGCACGCCGCTTCTTCCAGGGCAAGTTCGAAGCCTTCTTTGTTGATGAGTTTCAGGATACCGATCCGCTTCAGGCCGAGATCATTTCGTATCTCGCAGGTTCTGACACGGCGGAGACCGACTGGCGCAAGTTGGTGCCGATCCCGGGGCGCCTGTTTGTCGTCGGCGACGAGAAGCAGTCCATCTATCGTTTTCGCCGGGCGGACATCGAAGTTTTCCGGCAGGTTCGTGAGCAGATTCTGGAGTCCGGCGGTAGGACGGTCAGGCTTCAGACCAGTTTTCGTTCTGAGAACTCGTTGTGCGAGTGGCTCAACTCAGCGTTCGCGCCGCTCTTTGAAGTCCAGGACCCGCGATATCAGGCGTTGTACGACGCTCTCCATGCAGCCCGCACGTCGACCCCCTCAGCCGATCGTGTATTCAAGATTACAACGGACAAGATCGGTCGGAACGACGAAGTTGCGATTGTGGCCGACGAGGCGAGCCGGATCGCAGACTATATCGAGAGTGAAACGAGTGCATCAGACGGCCGCAATCCGAAGAGAAACGCCGGGGCGTTCATGGTGCTCACGCGTCGTCGGAAATATCTGACGACATACGCCGCGGCACTGGAGGCCCGTGGTATTCCGTACGACATTGTGGGCGGTGACTCCCTGGGGATGTCGGAGGAATTGGCGGCGCTAGTGAATATGCTGGAGGCGATTCGTCGTCCGGCAGACGAAGTTGCGATGCTCTCCTATTTGCGCGGACCGCTTGTCGGTCTGGGCGACGACGACCTGTATGCTTTTCGCGTGGCCGGAGGCAGCTTTCGGAGTACACGGCCCGTTCCGGATGAATTGCCGCCGGACATTGAAGCACCACTTCGGGCAGCGTTCGATGCATTGAGCCGCGCCCGCGACGACCTCATGCAGTATCCGGTTGCCACGGCATTCGAACGAATCATGGATCGTGTCGGACTGCTCGCGTCTGCGGCGGCACGAGAAAGTGGGTCGACGCGGGTCGGAAATCTGTTGCGCGTGCTGTCACTGGTTCGAAAATGGGAATCAGACGGCATCACATGGAGTGAAGTCGTCCACGAGCTCCGCGCGGTCATCTCCGACAGGTACTACCAGTACGAACAAATGACGCTCGACGTCGGCAGGCAAGACGTCGTCCGGATCATGAATCTGCATCAGGCGAAAGGGCTGGAGGCCGACGTTGTAATCCTTGCAGACGCCTACGAGTCGCACTCGCATTCAGTCTCCCAGCACGTATCGCGGAGCGACGACGTGGACATGCTGTCGATGGTCGTCTCGGTCAGCCGATCCGGGACCTGGGGTGAGGTGATTGCCGAGCCACTCGGCTGGGAAGAGGCGGTAGAGGACGAAGAGCGGTATGAAGAAGCGGAGGGGCTCAGGCTGACATACGTTGCTGCCACAAGAGCGCGCGAACAACTGGTAGTTTGCCAGTATCCGTCGAGTGACAAAGGTCCGTGGAGTCGTCTGTATCCGGCGCTCGCATCGGTCACCGAGGCGTCGGCGAAGGCTGGCAGCGGTAAACGACTGCGTGACGAGTCCGTCGCGGATGTCGCGGAGCACCTGGCCGTAATCACGGCTCAATGGTCCGCACTTTCGAAGCCGGGCTACACGATTCAATCGGTCACGGGTCAGGATCCTGCGGCATCGCTCGAGGATCTTGCAGTTGGCGGTCGAGGCGCCGACTACGGCACGCTTGTGCACGAGGTGATCGAGGCGGCCATCAACGGCGTGCTACCGGTAAATGAGAAGGCGTACGTTGAATCGATCGCGGACTCATACGATCTCCGTCCTCAGTCGGCACAGGTACTTAAGGAACTGCAGATGCTTCGTGACTCCGATCTGTGGCGAGAACTTATGGAGGCACCTGAAGTGTATTCCGAGGTCCCGTTCGCCTACCCGGTCGGCGGCGATTCGGCTAACATCATTCGTGGTACAATCGATCTCGTGTTCCGCACTGCCGCGGGGTGGAGAATCGTTGACTTCAAGACTCACCATACACAGACAGAGGAAGATGTCGAGGCCCTGATGGCTCACTATGGCGATCAGTTGAAAAGTTACTCCGATGCATGGACCCACATCATCGCGGAGGAAGTGATCGATGCGGGACTGTGGCTTAGCGAGCAGGGCAGGTTTGTCAGTATGATGTCGTAACAGCGTCAGTCAGGGCACTGCAGCCAGCCCGCTACCGTCAACTCATATAGCTTAATGCTCAAGATTCTCCATCTTGCCGATGTGCACCTCGACACGATCTTCGCGAGTCGATCGGCGACGGTTCGTCAGCGGCTGCGTGAGAGCATCCGCACCGCGTTCGTCCGTGCCATCGATCTTGCGATCGGTGAACAGGTCGACGCGGTCCTGATCGCGGGTGATCTGTTTGACGGCGAGCTGCTCAGCTTTACATCTGAACGACTGATCTTCGAGCAGATACAGCGGCTCGTGGATGCGGGCATTCCGGGGTTCTACGCAACCGGTAACCATGATCCTGCATCGATGCGCACCCGGGCGGCGGGCATGGAGTGGCCGGACGGCTTCCACGTGTTCCGCACAGCAGAGCCCGAAGCCGTCGAGGTCAGGTCGAAGACCGGCGATCCCGTCGGGTACGTGGTCGGCGCCGGACACGAGACTGCTCGCGAGGAACAGAATCTGATCGCCCGCTTTCCGGCCTCGTCCGGTGCAGCACCGTGGGTAGGCCTGGCTCATACAATCGTAACGTCCGCCGCATCAACGGAGCTACATGACCGGTACGCGCCGTGTGAGGTAGGCGATCTAAGGAAACCAGGGTATGACTACTGGGCCCTTGGGCATGTGCATACGCGGCAGCAGGTCGACGACCAGGCGAACGCGTGGTATCCCGGCAACATTGTGGGGCGCAATCCAAGAGAGGCGGGTCCCCGTGGTGCTATCGTGGCTCGCGTCGAGCGAGGCAAGCCGGCACTGACAGAGTTTGTGCCGCTGTCGCCGGTTGAGTGGTACCATCTCGCACCGGGAGATTTGTCCTCCATCTCAAACGCTTCGGAACTCGAGAACCGCATCCGCGACGAATTCGAAGCCATTCGCCGACAGAGTGCGGCGGACGACTGGATTGTCGTGCTCGACTTGCAGGGTCCGTGTCCGCTGGAGCCGGATCTACGGGATGCCGATCGGCGGGAAGAACTGGAAGAGCTGGTCGCCGACGCTCTTTCCGTAATGGCGGTGGAGATCAGGACTGAGAAGCTTGTGTCACCGATTGATATCGACGCGCATCGCGGCCAACCCCACCTGTTGGGAGAAACCCTGGCGCTGATCGACGAACTGCGAAGCGATCCGTCGGCGCTGCTGAAACTGGCGCCCGATCCGCTTGGCCGCGCTGTGGGGACGGAGCCGGAGCGCCTCCAGTATCTGAAAGAGCTTCTGACTGGCATCGAAGATGAGGCGGCCCGGCGGCTTCTGACCGACGGAGGTGTCATTTGATGCAGATTCGGAGCTGCGATATCGAGGGGTTCGGCCAGTTTGAGAAGTACGCCATCGACAACCTCGGCCATCCGCTGGTTGTGATTCTGGGCCCTAACGAAGCCGGGAAGTCGACGGTCTTCGAATTCATGGCGACGATGTTGTACGGCTTCAGTCCGGCGGATGCGCGCAAGCATCCCTATCGACCAGCGCAAGGCGGACGCATCGGCGGTACGATGGTGTTCCGATCCGGCAACTCGTTGTGCACCGTCGAACGTCATCTGAAAAGCACTCCGAAGGGCGTGCTCTCGGTTGGTTCGGAGGGATTGTTCGGCACTCGTGAGTCCATTCGCAACCGTCCGCTGCGCATCACTGGCGACGTGTCAAGAGAGGTGTTCGAGGCAGTGTATGCACTCTCCCTGCAGGATATGGTGCAGGTATCAGGGCGGGCCTGGAACTCGATTCAGGATCGGTTGCTTGGTGGCCTTAATCTCGACACCCTCAGGATCAGCAGGGAGGTGATCGAGGAGATCGAGACCGAAGCCAGAAAGCTGTGGCGTTCGGATCGCCGCGGCAAGACCCGGGCGCAGACTCTTCGTGATACATTGCGCGAACTGCGCCGTGAAGCGCGCGAGGCTCGAGAACGAGATGCCACGATTCGAACGCTGAGCCGGCAGGTCCTCCAGATCAGCCAGCAGATTCGCGAGACGGACGAGAAGGGACGCGAACTCAGGTCGACGAAAAATCGACTGGAGCGGCTGCTTCCTGTCAAGGCGCGCCTCGATCGCATCGCGCACCTTGAAGGCGTTGCGGGTAATCTGGAAGAGCTCGAGTGCATTCCGGCCGATCCGAAGAAACACCTCGATGGCATTCAGCGCACGTTGCACGACGTCGACGCCGAAGTGACAGCGCTTCAGGACGAGATTCGAACTCGTGAAGCGATAGCCAACTCCATATCCGATGCGGACACACGAGTCGCGGAACTCGCTCCGCAGATTCGTGCATGGCATTCGCGGCTGGCGCTGTTCACGCAGCGCAGGCTTCAGGTTGACGAGATTGAGAGTAAGTTGAAGCGCCTCACGGTTCGGCAGGACGAGGCTGCGGCGCGCCTGGTGCCGGATCCCGGCACCACAGATATCGAACTTGCGGTTCGTGCGATCTCCGTTCCAGATCTGAGGGAGGCACTGCGCCGATACGCAAGGTCGAGAGACGAACTGGAACGCGTACGAGCCCGCCTCGAGGGCGTGGCGCTCCGGCCATCTCCGACATCAGGCCCGGTCTGGTGGGCCGTGCTGATTGCCGGGCTGATAATCGGGGTGGTCGGCGTTGTGCTCGGAGAGCCGGTCGTCTGGGGACCGGCCATCGCGGTCGCAGCAGTGGGAGCCGGTTTTGTCCTCCAGTCGTTGGCGAGTCCGGCCCGAAACGTGGATGGTCACTCGCAGGCAGACGCAGCAGCCTCCGCAGCAGCGCAGCAGGCTCGCGGCCTGGTACACAACATACTCGCAGACCTTCCTCTGGGGTCGGTCCGGAAATCAGATCCTGACGTCGAACTGGTTGGCGACATCCAGACCCTGCAGTCAATACTCAATGAGATTGATGCCGAGCGGGCCGCCGCCGATCTGCTGAAATCGAAATTGGCGGAGGAGACGCGAACGTTGTCCGAACTGCTCGTGACGGCCGGCATGGTCGTAGAAGATGTCCCCGAAGTAGAAATGGGGCGGCTGTTCGACCGGCTGCAGGAGATTGAGAGACGCACGGTGGCCGCTGAGGAAGCCGAAAGGAGTCTGCCTCAACGACGCGAAAAGATTGGCGAGCTGCTCTCGCGACGGACGGATCTTGACCGCAAGCAGGCGGACCTGAAGGTTCGTCTTGCAGAAGTGGGTGGGGGAGACTTTCTGGCCGGGATTGAACGGGCGACCAACAGGATGCGGGCCGCTGAGCGGATCACCGCTATCCAGGAAGAACTGGAGATGGGTTATCCCGAGCTGGAGTCCATCAAGGCTGAGATCGACGAGGCGAAGGACGAGCTACCTGAGATGCGTGACGACCCGCCAAACCTGGACGCCGACCTCGAGGAGGTGTCCCGCGCACTGCAGCAGTACCACGCGGAGAAAGCACGACAGCAGACGCGCATGAACTCCCTGCTCGAACAGAAGACCGTGGCGGATGTCGAGAGTGAAGTGTCAATGATAGAGGCGGAGTTCGAGCAGCTCCGAACCGACAGGGACCGTCTCATGTTGTTGGCCGGGATCATCCGTCATGCCGATGCCAGGTTCCGCGACCGCCACCAGCCCGATGTGATCCGACGAGCCTCCACCATCGTGGGGCGCCTGACGAGCAAGCGCTACAGTAATATCGAGGTTGACGAAGAGGATGGCTCGCTATCAATTCTGGAAGCGGACTCCGACCGCCGAGTCCCGGTGGGCGAGCCGCTGAGCCGGGGCACGCTGGACCAGATCTATCTGTCGCTGCGCATTGGTCTCGCCGACCATCTGGACTCGAGCGGGGACCGGCTGCCGATGTTTCTCGACGAGGTGCTGGTCAACTGGGACGCGACGCGCCGTCGGGCCGCCTGCTCGCTTCTCGCTGAACTGTCCGAATCCCGCCAGATCGTGTTCTTCACCTGTCACGAATGGCTTGCCGATGAGGTTGAGCATCTGGCCGACGCCCACATCGTGAGATTGTGATCGTCACTCGATCGCAGCACTCCGTGAAGCACACTCCTCGCAGGGACACATCGCCCGGAGCCTCTCCCACGTGTAGATGCCGGTGTTGTGACCGTCGTCCCAGGTAAGGCGCAGCGCGTAGTTGCCGACCGGCTCAAGCCTCAGATTCTCCCATCTCATCAAGCCGGGAAGCTGGAAAATCACGGGATCGGGGAGGCGCCCCATGTTCTCGTGCCCCACGCACGTCGCGCATGGACATGCTCGCCTCAATCCGTCAAGTGGAAAGACGGTTTCGTGGTCGTCGCTCCAGGAGATCGTCAGATTCTGGGCTTCGGAATCAATGACGACGCGGCGGGCAGTCGGGTGTTGGCGCATGCGGGCTGCGAAATCTCAGTTTGTGTTCCAGGTGATGTGGTCGTTCGCGACACACCGTAACGACCCGGTGCCTGACCGGAACCGACCACAATAGTAGACACGATCGAAGGTGTTATTCGTTCCTTTTGAGGCTGAAACGCCGGTTACGCATGCCGGTACGCTCGTGGACTGCGATTTGTAATGGGTGTACACAGGACTAACGCCGGGACTGCGATCAACGTGAATCAAAGAAAGGTGAACATCATGCGCACTGCAATAACAAGTATACTGGGCGCGCTCGCGATGGTCCTCATGGTGGGCTGTGAATCAACGATAGTTGAGCAGGGGCCTCCTGGGCCGCGCGGGCTGGACGGACTGGACGGGAATGCGAACGTCTTCTCTCTGAACTTCGACTTCACGATGGCGGATGCCATCATCAACGGCAAGGTAGCGTCTGCTCAGTTTGACGTTCCTGGTATTACGCCGAGCGTCGTCGACGAAGGAGCCGTTCTCGTGTTCTTTCGCGAGCAGGGGACATGGACCGCGCTGCCCTACACCTTCGGGTATGATAATCCTGATCTTCAGGCGGTGGATTTCCTCGTGACGTTCGGATACGGATACGACGACGGCTTCCTGGAGGTGTTCTACGAGGCATCCGCAGAAGGCGTGAGTCTGGAAGACATGCCAGATCGGGAGATGAAGGCGGTTGTTATCGACGGATTCCCCATGTCCAAGGCCGGCATCGACCTGACGGACTACGAGGCGGTCAAGGCCTTCTTGCACCTGGCTGACTAGTCTGACCAAAACTGAATAGTCGCTGGCCCCCCTTCAGCGACTTGTTGCGGCGCACTTGATTGTCTCTGACATGACGGTGTGCCGCACTCTTTTGCCGCTAAATTCGGCGCAGGGTAGAGGCTGTGAGGTCCTTTGCCGTCGTTCCGGGCTCCCGAATGTCAGTGACCTCGGAATCGCCCTGCCCGGCGCGCAAGCGCCCATCCAGCATGTCAAAAGCCGGTTCTTGGCGGGTCCTGCCGACCTATAGAAATCCCTCGTC
Source organism: Rhodothermales bacterium (assembly GCA_963768565.1). GTDB lineage: Bacteria > Bacteroidota > Rhodothermia > Rhodothermales > JABDKH01 > JABDKH01. The sequence goes on along the minus strand of CAVYIO010000020.1, from coordinate 161,726 downwards.
TCGCCGATACCACATTCAGTTGTCGCGCAGACCCAGACGAGATAAGCATGACCAACGAGAACTATGGCCACGAGAGTAGTACGCAACGTGGCAATTCACCGCACTTGCGCCGCTTTCTGTCCACCTTTTTCAGGACGGCTCTCGACGAATATCGAGAAGCGGGATGCCCGTTCGGAAAACACGTTGACGCCATGCTGATCTGGTTCGAATACAACCAGAAGACTACCGACAACTAGTCAATCCGAATAGAGTCCACCTTGTGCTATGACGGGTGTTGTGAAGCCCCGGCCGATTATTCGGTCGGGGCTTCTTTCTTTACTCGGGAATAGTGCCAGGGATATGTTCGAAGCGACCGGTCCACAAGCTCGCGGGCACGCTATTGGCCCATCGCACCAGTCCTAGCGCGTGACTACGAGCTTCAATACGTGCGACGTCCGGCTACTGGACGTTGTACGCACGAAGTAAACACCGCTGCCGAGTCCGTCGGTCGGAACGATGTGAGCCTCTCCTGATTCCACCGGCGAACTGGCGTACCGCCTCCGACCAAGCACATCAAACACCTCGATCAGAAGAGGCGCCGGGTCGTCGGCCCGTAGCGTCAGCTGACCCCCGGAACGCACCGGATTCGGGTACAGGGCAGTTTCTTGCGATTCGCGCCGGGGAACGGTCGGCACTTCAACCCCAACCGGGGATGGTCGGGCCAAACGTCCCATGACCGGCAGGTGGTCGGACGTTGAGAAGACGTAAGCGGGATCCGACAGCAACTCATCCAGCGGAGCCTGACTGCCTGACTTAAACACCGGGACGACCTCGTTGGTAATCACGATGTGGTCGATCGGAGACCCACTCCGACACGAATTGTCGTTGCCGCACCACGTATTTCTGTCGTCGTCGTGAAATGTTCGCGTTACGGTTAGATAGCCGGCCTCATCGCTCACGAAGTTTGCGTACGGTGACGGAAGGCCGCCGCGAATGGAACCCTCGAGAAAATCGTTGTAGTCACCCAGGATGACTACAGGATCGTCAAACAGGCTGGAAAAATCGATGTGATTCTTGAGATAGCCCGAGGCACGAACCCGCCTTTCATACGATGACTGGTCATCGAAGGCTTTCATGTGAATCGTAATGAAAGTGACCGTCATGGCGGTGTCGGGCAGACTGATCCGGGCCCGAAGAAGAAAGGGAGGTCTGCCGGCGAAATCAGAATCGAACTGCGTCAGTATTTCCTGGACGGACAACGCTCGAACGATGTCGGACTTGAAGATGTAGCCGACGCGAAGACTGGACGGCGTTGGCGCAAGACGCCCCTCGTATCCCACTCCCACCTCGCTCACGAGAGCGTTGAAGGCCGACTCATTGCCGATCTCCTGCAAGGCCCACAGGTCGATCTGAGACTCGCGAATGATCGTCGCCGCATTCGTCAGCTGAAGAGCCTCGTTGGACGGCCCGCCACCGGTATTGCCGAACTGCTCAATATTCCAGGTGGCGAACTCAAAAGCTGCCGCCGAACCCTTGTTAGGCACCGTCTGAGCTGCACTCGCGATGGCGGTGGCAGCCGCCAGAATCATCGCGATACACAGACTTGCCAGCAGGGAGATGCGGCGCTGCCGAGGCAGATCGTAGGGCTGGCTACTCAAAATCTGTGTTCAGTCGAAATCGCGAAATGCGGTTATTGCCGGTGTCCGCTACGTAAACAATTCGATCGCCGTACGCAACACCCTCGGGAGAATTGAACTGGCGCGAGCCGCTGCCCGTTCCGCCGAACGAGACGACGACCGGCTTTGTACTGCGGGCCCCTGCCGGGGGAGCCACACCCTCAACACCGCCGGTTGTGAAAACAAACAAACTGTCCTTCGCCGCATCGACGACGAACCAGTACTGCGTGTTGTCGCCCGCAAAGGCGACATCCGACGGGCGCTCAAACTTGAACTCCTCGTACAGAAATCCGTCTCCGCGAGTTGTGTCACCAACCACCTGCAGTTTTCGCGTGTCGGGCTCATATGAAATGCCGTCGGGGGTCACGACTGCGAGAATGGAAAGCACATTGAACCGAAGCCGTTGTCCTGGATTGGCTTCCTGGACGACAACAAGGTTCTTGCTGTCCGCAAAGAAATCACGCTGCGGCGGCTGCACGAACGTCATGACGTCCGCAGGGTTCAGCGAACTCCGGAGACCGTCTCGATTCGGGTTCAAAGGCAGTGACTGCGTATTGATGCCGGCGAACGTGAACTCCAGGACGGCGTTGTGCGGCAAGATGACACTTCGTTCGTTGTTGACGGGTCCGCGCCGCGATACATAAATGTTGTTGTTGAACAGGATCGCCACACCGGTGAATGCTACCCCCTCGTCGGTGACGAGCGGATCCGGAAGACTGAACTTTCGCGAGTCGTCGTCAAACGGGTGCCAGAGGCGGAGGTCCAGTCGGGGCACGCCCGTGGTAACGCCCGAGTATCGCGCTACAATCGGCAGCGTCCACGTGCGTCCGTTCAGGAACGTGTCTCGCTTCGCGGTGACGTACACGTTGAGCTTGCGGTCCTGGACTACCGAGGTGGCTCCTCCCGGTATGGAGATGAAGTTGGCGGGCCGTCCGGCGCGGTCGAGTACATGCAGACCTCTGGTGTCCGTCACATAGATCAACTCGTCGTATCCGAAATAGATGTCGCTGGGTTCGACGAGCGGCATCCCGTCGCCGCCTGTCGAAAAGAACGGGACGAGCGCCACATATTCCACCTCATTGAAGAGGCCCGGCTCCGATCTTCCGGCATCGAAGATCTCTTCGGTCGTGTCATCTGATTTCGAGCCGAAGATCGCGTCACAACCCGCGAGCACAACAAGCGCAAGGGCAGCGGCCGCCACATAGCGGATCCGTCCATGTCGTGTCCGGCGTATCGTCATTGCCATGTCGTTGCGTTCTTCGAACTCAAAGTGAAAGGTTCAAGCCTACACGGTGGACAGTGCCGAGTCTGGTGAGGCGACTAAATCCGTAGTCAAACCTGAGATCACGTCCGAAATACGGGATGTTGATTCCGGCACCAAAACTCGGAATGTCATACTCCTCGATTCCGAAGCGATATCCTGCACGAAGCACCAGGATTTGATTCCAGATGTACTCGACGCCCACATTCCAATTCTCTGCGTTGTCGTTCGGGTTATTCAGCTGGGCCGAGACAATCAGGTCATTCGCCTCCTGTCCGCGCAGAAGCTCGTACGAAAAACCAAGGAGGAACGTCGTTGGCGGCGTGATGCTTTCGAACTTGTCCTCCACGACCGGCACGGCGCTGCCTATTACGACACGATCGATCTCACCGGACGGCGTTCCGTCGAGACCAAAGTTCCGCACCGCCACACCCATCGCGGCTCCCGTATTCCCAACCGCGTAATAGATGCCCAGATCAAAGAGCACCGTGCTGGTCGAAATACCGGCGCTACTCTCTCTGACATATTTCGCCGTGACGCCGTAACTGAACAGGTCGGTAAGGCTCTGTGAAAACGTCAACCCGGCAGCCAGGTCACGGAACGTGAATGTCTCCCCGGTCCCGAAAGGCTGGAACTCCGTCGTCACATCCATCTCACCCGAACTCAACGCCTGTATGCTGGCACCGATGGCGATATTGCTGCCCTTCGGTTTGAACGTTGCCGCAAGAAACTCCATGTTCACATCGGTGAAATAGGCGGTGTGGCTCGCGCTCAACTGGAAGGACTCGGTCTTGGCCGCCAGGGCCGGGTTCCAGAACAATGCCGATGCATCGCTCGCATTCGCTACCACCGTCTCGCCCATTGCCGCCGACCTGCCGTCGACAGCGATCTTCAGAAACTGAAAGCCCGACGTTCCCGCACGGTCGCCACCGAACGACGGCAGTATCTGAGCGGTCGCGTCCGAAAGGCATATCGCGGCCAGCGCAAGGACGGCCACGATTGAAATATGTCTGGCTGGTCTCGTCACTAGAATCGATATGAAAGCCCAAGCATCAGGTGACGCTGGGGAAGGAAGCGGGCGGGATTGAAGGGAGGGAGACCGCCTGATGTAGGATCCTCGTATCTCGGATCGCGGGTACCGGCGCCGACATCGAACGACGGGTCATCGCGGAGGGCCGTGAAGTCCGTCGTCGACGGGTCAACATTCGGGTAGGCCGTTCCCGTAACCGGATTGACAATGATCGAGTTCTTCTGGTCAAAGAGATTCGTGACCTCAAGCGAGATCGTCAGATCTCCGCCCCAGACATCTATCCTGCGCTGAAGGTTCAGATCGAACCACAGCCACGGATCTCCAATCTCGGAGAACCGGTCGGCAGGATCCTGGCTTCGCTCGTAGATCGGTCTCCAGTCCTGCTCACCCGTAAACGGATTCACCTCGCGGCCCTTGAACTCGACCGGCGTGTATCTCTGGCCGCTACGGAACGTGCCCGCCACGTATAGCTTCAGCCGGTTCAGGCCGGGTATCCCGAACAGGGGACGATCGCTGTCATGCGAAAACGTCGTGTTCACCTTCAAGTCGATCGGTCGATCCCACGCCAAAGGTGTCTCGAACGTGTTGTCGATGTCACCGCGCGCCAGGAACTGTGCGAGTGCATCGTTATTCGTCGAACTCAGGCCGGTTGCTTTTGAGAATGACCCTGACACCTGCCCCTGAAACCACTTTCCGATGCGCTTCAGATAGCTCGCCTCGATGCCGCGGACGCGCGCGAAATCACCATTCACTCTGAATGCTCGCGACGTCTCCCGGCCTGTCGGATCCTTGATGATCACACTCTCGACCGTGATGAAGTCAAATTTGTCGCGCCAGAACGCTGCGACGTTCAACACATCGTTGCTCGAGAACTGATTGCGCAGCCCGAGCTCGTACGAGATATCGACCTCGGGGTCAAGGTTCGGATTGCCGAGGTCTGCGAAGAAACTTCGATCCTGAAAGAACGGATCCAGTCCGGTGTATACGAACGTTGGATGCGGGACTTTCGTCGAGTGTCCGTAGTTGAAGAAAAGGACCCGGTTTTCCTGGATGGGGAAGGAGACTCTGATCTTCGGAAGTAAGCGCAGTTTGTATCGAAGCCCGAACAGCTTGAACGTGTCGTTGAGGTAAGCTTCCCGGATACCGTCCAGTATGGGAGCGCGCTCGTCGTCGATCAGGTCATCGACGTACTTGCCCGGAGCCCAGTACTCCAGTCTTGCGCCCGCATTTGCGATCAGGCCCCGGTAGCGAATCTGGTGTGTGGCGAACACTGCACCACGTCGCGGCTTTACCCTCCAGATATCGGAGCTCTCGCCAAGACGATTCGTCTGCGTCGCGCTTTCGTCATCACCGATCGGTGCACCGACCCACGGCCGTATCACGTCGATCCACTGGTAGTCATTGAACTTGGCGTCGATGCCGGCCGTCGTTCGATGATTCTTGGAAACGGAAAAATGAGTGTACGTACCGTGCAGCGTGTACTCCTCCGCGAAGTGGTCGTGGAATCGTGTCGCGATTCCCCCGTTGTTCACGAGTCCCGGTCCGGGGAGCACGAACAGCGCATTGGGATTGACCGGCTGACCGTCTTCGCCGACGAAAATATTGGCCGGATACGTGACAATGCTTTCGGGATCGAGCTCCGTGTCAACGCTCAGCGGCCTCCACGGTCGGCCGTTGGCGTCCGAACGAAGTTTCGTGAATAGCCGACTGACCTGGACATCGTAGAACGACTGGTCGTTGAGTACATGAGACCACTTTACGTAGCCGATGATATTGTCGTGCGTGTACGTGTTCGCATTATCCGGGTCCAGAACAAACGCGTACTGGAATCCGGGTGACACGACGGCGTCATTGCCAGTGACCTGCAACATCCGCGTGTTCTGATTGACCGTCAGCGATCGCTGGTAGGAGACCTGGATTCGTTTCCCCGGCTGAACATCGTATGAGAGCTTTGAAATGCCGCTCCAGCGATTGCCGGTACGAGGCATAAAGAAGTCGCCGTCGATCAATGACGATTGAACCTGATCCGGCGTGGCCGTCTGGCGGGTGAAACCGTCCGCGACCTGTACCTGGCCGGACAGGAAGAAGCGCAGTTTGCCTTTGACGATCGGACCGCTGACATTCAGTTCGTAGATGTCTTCGCCGAAGTTGGCGCGCGCATCGCTATTGAATCCGAGGCCATCTCTCTTGTGTGAGAAGTAGCCGGCAAAACGGTCGGATCCGTCCTGCGTCCGCACAGAGACGACGCCAGACGTGACGTCTCCAAACTCAGCTCCCACACCACCAGTCGTCACCTCGATTTCACTGAACGCGTTGGATCCGATGTCCAGACCGAAGCCTGTCCCCGCGAGGGGGTCCTTTGCGGATACGCCATCGACCATGAATCCGGTTTCCTCCGCACGGCCGCCACGGATATACAGGCCTGTCGGATCACGGATCACACCGACCTGGGTGGCGACTGCGGACTGCACGTCGCGAAGCGGAGCCACCTCCAACTGTTCCTTCGTGATGGCAAACGTACTCGTCGATTGCTCCACGTCGAGCAGCGGGCGCTCGCCAACAATGACGATCTCATCCTCTGCCGATAGTATCGACTCATTGAGCGTGGCGTTGAGGACCGTTTCGGCTCCGTCTCGAACCGCTATTCCCGTGAACAGCTTGGTCTCGAATCCGATGTAGGAAAACTTGATCGAATACTGGCCGCCGCGGACTGACGGAATTACGTAGCGACCCTGAAGGTCTGTGGCAGCACCTTTGGCGGAGCCTACGACGATTACGTTCACGCCTATTAACGATTCGCCCGATGTCTCATCCGTGACGGTTCCGCGTATACTGCCCTGCGCGAAAGCTTCGAGCGGGCCCGCCAGGATCAAGAAGGCCGCCAGCAGCAAGAGTTGCCGGGTGGTAACGAGAAACCCGCTATGAATGGAGTGCATCATCTTCGGGGAAATCCGAGGCTTTCCAACATCAGCCGTATTGCCTGTGTCGGAGCGTTGACGTCGCCGTCCGCGCCGACAAGGTTCTGGGCTCCCGACTGCTCGTTTACGAGAGGCAGCCCGAAGAGTCCGACTCGACGGTCTGCGCTGATCGAGGCGATCGCGGAGGAGCCGAACCACGGGCCCTGTCGCCCGCCTACCCGCGTCACGTACGTATACGTGCCGTCGGCCAGCGGAACGACGTTCGCACCTTCAGCTTCGAACGGCAGAGTGTTGATAAAGAAGGCGCTGGACTTGAGGGCCGGAAACTGTACCGACAGGCCGGGGACGACCGACGTCGGTGAAATTGGCGAGTTGACACTCATTCTCAACGCGGGTCGCAGCGTGTCTGGGAACGAGACCAGGCCCGACAGCGGCAGGAGCAACAGCGCCGGGTTTCCGACGATATCTTCCGGATTCGCCGGAAGCGCTATCGGGCTGTGCACCATCATCTTGCCGCCCTGTTCAAAGAAAAGGTCGGTCGCTCCTGCGACGAATGGAAGATTGTCGCCAGCGATATTGCCGGTCGTACTCGTCGCGACCCAGTAAACATACTTGTAGTCGGCCAGCGCCTGCCTGAGTGTGGGATCGAGAGCCGGCGGAATCAGGCCCGAGCGTGGCGTACCGCCTGCCGAACCGGATACGAAGGGAGTGGAGATGTCCCAGTAATCGATTGCATAGCCTTCAGGCAGATAGTCGCGCAGCAGACCAATGTGGAAGTTCTGAACAGTCTTGTACGAGGACTTCCGATAGTCATTGACGTATAGAAGATCGCCGCGTGATTTCTTTACGTGCCACAGGTGCGACTCGACGGCACTGGTTGTATCGGTCTTGTCGACGGATCGAATGTAAATCGTGTTGTCCTGGCCAAGCCGGAGTCCGGGGACATCCAGGCCACTGGCTCTGAACGATCGGCCGAAGAACAGGCGAGCGGTCGTTTCGGTCTGCCCGATGTCGGCCTTGTCCACGTCTCCCACAAAGGTCACGAACTCGACGTCCGACGGCAGCGACACAAAGTTGAGGCTGTCATTGAGACTGACGTCTATTCGATCAAGATTGGCCGGACCCTCCGGATCATCGGCAACCCATGCAAAAGAGAAGAGGGCGAAAGTTGTGTCCGGTGCAAGTTCAAATGTGCTGAAACGGATCGTTGGTGGTGCGTTGCGAATCGGGAATACGGTCCTGGCGGGAGTGGGATCGACGAGTCCCTCGTTGTCGATCGCACGTGCTTCAAAAACGACGTTGGCAAACTTCTCACCCGGCGGTATCGGGAGCAGGATGAGCGTATCGTTCGAGGTCGTTCCGGTCCACAGGTCATCCTTGGCCGGTGTCTCCCCGAAGGCAAAGAAGCGAAGATCGAAGGAACTGACGAAGCCGTCCGGGTCATCGCCGGTCCAGGAGACGACGACGGTGCTTGTAAGTCGTTCGCCGGACTCCAGATTGTCGACGAGCGAGGAATCCCGCACCGCCAGATCGGTTTCGGGCGGCAGATTCTCCAGTCTCTCTCCGGCGATGTCGCTGTCACACGCGCCGAAGACGCCCGTCATCATAACGGCGATGATCACGACGACGAATGTCCTGAGTCTATACATCTGTTTTCAGGGCCGCACGAGGCCGCCCGCGTGTCCGGGCCACCGCTATAGTTATCCTCCCTGCCGTCCTCCTTGCGCCTGCCGTTGCGCATGCGAGGGAAAGCGAGGAACCATTTGGGCAAACGCTCATCGCGGCGCCCCATGGATTCCCGACCATGTCGGGAATGGCGTCTTCTTTGAGTCCACTGCGGGGCGCCTCCTCAAGCCCAGACAGCATCACCCCGAGCCCGTCGAGGCGTTCATGCATGGAATCGGCAGGAGGCCGGATCTTCCGCATGATATCCTCGACAGGCTCGACATGACTATTGTTCTACTTCAGCAACATCATGGAACGGTTGATGACGTTTCCTGCCGCCTCGAGGCGATAGAGATACACGCCGCTCGCAAGGTTACGGGCATCGAACGACACCGTATGGGTGCCTGCCGCGACCTGGCCGTCCACTAGCGTAGCAACCTTCCTGCCCAGCATGTCGAACACCTGGACGGAGACTGCCGACGCTGCCGGTACGTTGTACTGAATCGTCGTTGAAGGATTGAACGGGTTCGGGTAGTTCTGGCCCAGCGCAAACTCTCCCGGCACCTCGAATTCCTCGTTGGCGACATTGACGCCACCGATGTCGAGAGCGCTCTCCGGAACGAGCTTGTAGTCTCCGAAGGAGAACCACCAGATGCCCTGGATAAACGCAACCACATCGTCTGCGGACGAACGTGTCTCCAGCGAACGAGCTACCGAATGCGTCCGAGGCGTCGTCCGCATTGACAGCGTTGTCGGCCGTTCCGTCCGATGAGAACGACCATTCGCCGAAGCTCTCAATGCTGACAATGGTGACATTCTCGAACCTCACCAGCATCCCTTCATGGGCCTCGGCAACACTCTCATCGACCAGTGCACTCGTCGGCACGGACTTGTAACCCGGAGGCACCACGCCGTTGCCAGTGACGGTCATCGTGATATTACGGAGTTGCGTCACATCGAAACGTTCTTCGATCTCCGCCGCCGTGATATTGATCACGTCGCCCTGCTTCAACGCCTGCACATTCGTGTCGCCGTCGCGAAGGAGGATTCCACTCCAGGGCGCGAGTCCTACGTCATCCTGAATCGCCCAGAATCCGGACGAGTCAGGCTGGCTTACGACGGTCCGCCGTGATGTTCATGGGCAACGTGAGGCCGGCAAACGGGCCAGCACCAGGTCCACCGTCGGCGGTCTCCTGAACATGCGCAATCGTCGAGATTCCGCTGCCAAGCACACGATAGCTGACGTCGATCGGCTGCGACTCCGCACCGAGGTTGTCCGTGGCGATTATCCAGTAGGTCACAAAATCGCCGTCGGCTGCTGGAGGTATCGAGAACTGGTAGACAGCCATCTGGGTCTTGCCCGAGAGACTGCCTTCAACCGACATCGTGTCAGGGACAGAGGACGTGTAGTAGTAGAGCACGACCGACTCGAGGGTCCGCGTCGGATCCGGAGATATCTCAGCGGTTATGACGGCCGAGTCTTCCGTTCCCAACACCGTCTCCGGCTTGCTCGGCTCGGACGCTATCGGCGGTGTCACCGTGATTTCGAGATCCGTCCTCTCCATCGGCGAGATCTTGATCAAGACGTCCGGGTCGGTTCCGACGGCGAACGGATCAAAATCATCCATGAACATGAAGCCCTGAATGTTGATTCCGGATCCAGGCGGAGGCGGGACGAAGTCGTCATCGAACACTCTGAACTGCGTCGCATCCTGAGCTCCGTCTCTGTCATTCCGGTACGCCAGTGAGAGGTCCCTGATGTACAGCTGCGTCACGCCCGCATCGGAACTGAACGTCCAGTTCGGACGGTCCGAACTGATGTCGCGTCTCTGGACGACCGCATTCTCAATCCGAACATACTGGCCCCGCAGATCAGCGAGATTATCCCAGTTGGTCTGAATGAGACCGTCCGGACCCACGACCTTGTGCGTATCACCGGACGTGACGACGACCGGGTCCAGGATCGAGGCCGGGAGGCCGAAGTCCGTATATACGCCGAGGGCGGTGATGCTCACCGGCGCCACCTGCATGACCTCATCGAAGGGGGCGACAACGCCGACGATCTCGATGACATCACCCACGAGGAGGCTGAGCACTCCGTTCTCCTGCCAGGATCCATCTACAATCTGCAATCCCATTCCTGCGTTACCCTGAGTCACCGAGGCGGTGTCCCGGACGAAGAAATGAACCCTGCTCGGAAGACCTTCGCTATTCGGGGTCGAAAGACCAGAAAGAGTCGGGTCACTCATCACGACGCCACGGACACGCACGGTGTCACCGCGCAGGTCGTTGAAGATGGCATTCTCAATTCGAGGGTCGTCGAGCGTTACGCCGGCGTCATTCAGAGCCTGAATCGAATCCGGCTGGATAAAATTGATCTCACGAACCGTCACATCCGTGATCTGCGCACTAGCCCACGGCGCCACCATGGCACCGATCATGAGCATCGCCGCGAAAGCTGTAAATCGTCTTCTCATCGTGTTCTCCTTACGGTTGGTTGTTCCTGCAATTTTGTCCCGCTTCAACGCGGGTAAGATGCCCATGAAAATGGTTACTTGATAATTACGAATTTTCCTCTCTGCACGTCGCCCGAATCCCGGTTCTTGACCGTGTACAGGTACAGCCCGCCGGAAATATTGAGGCTGTTGTCGGATAGAATGTCCCACGAATGCTCACCGCCGGGCAGCTGACGATTGTCGGCCGAAAAACTGTCGTACCATCTCACGTCGCCCTTGTACGTTTCCGAGTCGTGATCGAGTTCGGCAACGACCTCTCCTGCCAACGTGTACACCCGGATTTCTGCTTTGTCCGGCAGGTTGTAGAAATTGATCTTGCGAGTCCGCGACGTGCCTCCATCCCATGCAGCCTGCACACGGTACGGATTCGGATAGACGCCGACCTTTCGATCCGCTGAAGTCGACGGGGGAGTGCCCGGAAACACGCGGACGGCATTGGCTACACGCGAAGATTCGAATGACGGAAGGCCCGCATCCGCATCGCCGCGATCAAAGGCCGTCACCGAGAACAGATACTGCCAACCGCCCAGCAGTCGATCGGCATCGAACCGGTACCAGTACTGCGTCGTGTCGTCCGGAAAGATCACGGGCTCGGCCAGTTCCACCTCGGCGAATCCGTTGTTGAAGCCGGTTGCATTCTCGGGGGCATCGTACTGTGCGACCAGGGCGGCGGCGTCAAGGATATTTCCGCCAAGATCATCACCCGGCTTGCTGCGATAGATCCGGTAGCCCTCGAAATCGAAGTCGCCGCTGACCGGATCCAGAGATCGCTCCGCCGCTCGATCCCAGTAAACGGACACGCGGTTGGTCTGTCTCTGACCCTCACCGGATGGCTGTTCGAACGCAACTCGCACGTTCGGAGATCGGGGTGGCTCAGGGATCACGTAGCGGTCCAGGATGCCGTTCTCGTTCGCGTCTTCCTGCGGATCGAGCACGCCGTTGAAATTGTTGTCTTCTCCGGCATACGTTCGGCGCGCCCAGTCGAGGTTGCTGATGAGCAGTCGGCGGGAGTCTTCCGTGTCGATAGGCTTCCCCGAGTCGCCCTGAAACTCATCCGGCTTGAGAGCCGCTGTCAGGGCAAACGTCACCTGGACGGTGTCGCCCGGAAGAATGGTGGGGAACGGGCCGACCGGGGTCAGGCCGATCCAGTTTCCCTGCGAGGTTTGCCCGTCCGTTCGCAGCCGGGTCCGCCAGAGCAAAAGTTCGTTGAGATAATCTTCTTCCGTCTCGAAGTTGGCCGGGTTGGGGTAGGGGACTTTCATGCGTTGATACCGCACGTCGTCCGCGGAGGGTCGCGAGAACTCCGCTGTCCCGCCGCCGAACTGCCACCAGCGCAGATTCACGTACGGTGCAGCGTAGCCGTCGGCCACGTAATCGCTCGCCACATTGGGATGGAAGAACCGGTTCTGCCCGGTCCGCGGGTCTCGCCACTCCGCACCGAGGAATGAAATGGCGCCATAGGTGTTGATCGTCTCTTCAGCGCCGCTCGCGTTGAACGCGTACGAGGCGTACAGGCTGTCAACCCATCCCAGTCCGTTCTTGTTGAAGTACGCACCTCCGGCATCATTCGACGTGTTTATGTTTCGAACGACCAGGTCGTGATACATCCCCACGTAAACGCTGTCCCACGGCGCGTCGCTGATGTTGACGATGTCCAGGTTGACGATGGCGAAGTACTCCGTGAACGGGAAATTCCACGCATATGTCGTCATCTGGACTTTGGCCCCGAGCCTCCCCTGAACGTCCGGCATTTCGATGAACGTCCCTGGCAGGACGGCGGCGGTATCGGCGAAGGAGGAAATAAAGTCCTGGTGACTGACCGCACGGGCGTTGAACGCGTCCTGTGTGGGAAGGGTAGATCGCTCAAGGATGGGCGTAAGCTGGGCGAATTCGTATCCGGTGCCTCCCGGCGTGTATCCGGTCGACGCCGTGATGGCGCCGGTCCGAACCGTTATGACCCCGTCGGATCGGATCGCGCCGATCCAGAGCCCGGCCTCAAACAGGTGTTCCACACCCGAGTCGAGGGGATACTCGAACGACGGGGGACCGGTCGGGCTGTTGCGTACGTTCGCCTTGCCCACAAAACCGGCGTTCGTGACCGTCACTCCGACGTTACCGACGTCGATAAGCGCTTCCTCGAACGGGACACCCTGCCCCAGCACTTCCTCCGCAGAACAGAAGAGCATGAAGACCGCGAGCGTAAAATAGATGCCTCGGCGCATCGTCGGGGGCATTTGGGGCCGAGTCTACAGTTGCGAGGACGAGCGAAAATTGCGTCCGCGGAATACCGCGGTGATAAGCAATCGCAACATACTGCGATGAGGACTCAAGGTAAAGCCCCATCGCGGCGTATGAGGCCCGCCGTTCTGCAAAGAATTGGCTAGGCAGGGCCCTCGCCCGGGCTACGCGACGGCCTCGTCTTCGCTTCGGGTCGCCATCGTGCGTCGTTCTGCGTCGTCCACGAAGGGTCCGAGAACCCGCTCGAGTTCGGTGAGAAGCTTGGTTCGCACGAAGGGCTTGGAAACGTACCCGTCGAATCCGGCCCCTACAAACCGCTGCTCGTCTCCGGGAAGGGCGTACGCCGTCACGGCGATGATGGGCGTTCTCTCGTACTCGGGCAGCTTTCGCAGCACGGCAAGGACGTCGAGCCCCGACCACTCCTCGTCGCCGAGGTTGATATCGAGCAAGACGACGTCGAACTGCCTTTCCCAGGTGCTGGCGAAGACCTCGTCGGCCGATTGCGCCACCGTCGATTCGAAGTGAGGTTCCAGAAAGAAGCGGATCAGTTCGGTGGTCTCGACGCTGTCGTCAAGAACCAGGGCGTGTCGCACCCTGTCGGAGGGAGCTTCGGCGCGTGCAGCCACCGCTGCCCGATCCGGGGCAGGCAATCGCGTCGCCGATCCGTTGGATGAAGTACTCTGGGCGCCCGCGACGACCGGGAACCAGATGGAGAACTCCGTTCCCTTGTTCTTCTCACTCTCGACGGATATTCGGCCGCCGTGCATCTCGACGAGCTGTTTCGTGATGGCGAGGCCGAGCCCCGACCCTTCATGAGATCGCCCCTCGCCGGTCGATTCCTGCTTGAACTCATCGAACAGGTGGGGAAGGAACTCGGAGCCGATTCCAACGCCCGTATCGCGAATCATCAGGTGTATGCGTGTCCGGTCCTCCCTCAATTCGAGTTCGACATGACCGGTATCGGTGAACTTGAGCGCGTTGCCCACCAGGTTGTTGATGATTCTGTGCAGCGATGGGCGATCGATTTTCGCAGTCGGCAGATCAGTCGGTGGCGAGAAGCGCAATTCGAGCCCTTTGTCTGCGGCCATATCCCGAAGCATCTCGAGCGCGCTGTCTATCTCCGAGGCCAGATCGGTCTCCTCGAGATTCAGTTTCATCTCCTTGGCCTGAAGCCGCGAGAGGTCGAGTACGGAGTTGAGCGTCTCCAGAAGCCGATGCCCGCCCTGTTCAATCCGCTCCGCAAATTGCCGCATCGTGTCCGGGACCATCTCGGTCAGCGCTTCGGAGTATCCGATCATGATCGTGAGCGGCGTCCGGATCTCGTGTGACATGTTCGCCAGGAACGACGATTTGAGCCTCGACATTTCTTCGGCCTGAAGCTTTGACTCGATCAGCGCCTCTTCCTGCCGATGGCGCTCGAGCGTCGTCGAGACGACATTGGCCACTGCCTGGAGAAAATTGATGTCGTCGTCTGTGAAGTCCCGCGCAGTGCGAGAATGAGCGGCCAGCACACCCCAGGTCGCATCTTTTCCGTGGATGATGACCGTGGCGCCGCTGATCAGTCCGTGCTCATGCATCAGACCGCCTCCCTGGAATCTTCCCTCCTCATGCACGTTCTCCATCACAACTGCGCGATTGACGGAAAGCGTGTAGCCTATCTGCGTATCGATTTCTGCGCTAACCCATGCTTTTCCAACCACCCCCTCGGGCCATCCGAAGCCGGCACGCACGAAAAAGGCGTTCTTGTCGTCCAGCAGTTCACAGATCGAGTTGTGAGAGACTTCCAGTGTCTCGGATACCTTCTGGACCGCGTCATCCATAACCTGCTGCACACTCGGACTCGACAGGGCGAGCTGACCCAGCGATGCGATCGCGGCCTGCTGCGTGGCGCGCATCCGCAGCTGCCTTTCGGTTTCACGACGGCCCGTGATATCGTCGGCGAGACACACAAACCCTTCCGGATGCCCGTCGGCGTCGTACATCACGGCGCCCGAGAAGGAGGTGGGGAACTCACGGCCGTCACGAGTTACGAACGTTGTTTCAATCCCGGATAGGGTCCCGCTGTCCGGTTCCGACGGATCGATGAGAGCAAACGGGAAGGTGGGTACGACCTTGTGGATATGCGTCCCGGGCAGGCTGCCTTTTTCATATCCCAGGATATTGCAGGCCGCAGCATTTGTTGTCTTGATCACACCGTGCAGATCCGTCACAATCAGCATGTCCACCATCGACGTGATGATGTTGTCGGTGTAATCCTTTGCCTTTTCGAGGGCTGCACGGGAGGTGCTCAGCGAAGCCGCCATGGCATTGAGTGCCTCTGCGAGGGTCTGCAGTTCGTCACCGGACTCGACCACGAGCCGTTGATCGAATGACCCCTGCGAGATTTCCTCGGTGGCGTGAGTAAGCTGCGCCAGCGGGTCCGTAATCTTGAGAACGAGGACATAGGAGAGGAGCACTCCCAGCAGCGCGAAGAAGGCGCCTATTCCGATACTGATATTGCGCAGGAACTTGATCTCATCGTTGATCCGGTGCAGTGAGTAGCCGACTCGAAAGCCGCCATGGTAGTTGTCACCGGCAATGACGGGCACGGTTACGTCCAGTATTTCTCCGCTCGACACGACGACGGGAGCTCGAGCGGCTGCCGCATTGAGGCTGATGTCATCCTTTAGAATGATCGATTGGAAACGGTTCTCCTGGGTTCCGTCCGACAGGATCTTGCCCTGGCTGTCGAACGCATACACGTAGTCAACATCGATCAGTGACAGCAAGGGCGACAGGCGGTGGCGCAAGCCGTCCTCGTCGTGCAGCTGCAATTCCTCCCACGCCGAGGCGCGCAGCACGGTGGCGATCGAGCGGGCCTTTTCGTCGGCACGGTTCGTCAACAATCGCTGCTGACTGAGGAAGTTGATCAGCGTCAGAGCGGTGGCCATGACCAGAAGCAGTACTCCGCTGAACAGCATAAACTTGCCGCGGAGTCCACCCCATCTGTGATATCGAGTCGATTGCATTGGCGTCGGTCGGCGTTTGGTCCTGGCGGGACGAACAGATTTTGCAAGGTTTCTTCATGAAAAAAATCGACTGGAGTACCCTCTTCTTAAGTGAAGTGCGAGAGGGCCGGTAGCCGTATCTTCCTTGTAACAAAATGACTTACGAGCAGCACACCCCGACCTGCGCTTGCTCGCGGTGAATCGCAAATCCGGATGTCCACGTGCTCGTCTTCCGAAAGCTCTTCCTGTTCCTGTGCCTGTTAACGGGAGCCGCAGTGTTCGGGTGCGGCCCCGGAGGGACTCCTGATCCGGCGAAACTGTACCAGTCTCGAACGCCGACCGATAGCCTTGGCACCGGTCGATTCTTCCTTGGTCGTGAGATTCCCAAAGTGCGTTCACACGCGGACGTCGCGGAGTGGCTCAACCGCCCGGGACGTGACCAGGCCGAGTTCCCCGATCGCCTGGTGGCTGCGCTGGACCTGCGTCCCGCCGACGTGGTGGCCGATATTGGCGCCGGTACAGGATTCTACTCGTTCAGGATTGCCCGGCTCGTGCCGCATGGCAGGGTCCTCGCCACCGACATACAACCTGAAATGCTCGAAGAGCTTCGTCGCCGGGCGGTTGAGGAAGAGATCAGAAACGTGGAGGTTGTTCAGGGGGAGGAAGACGATCCGAACGTTCCCGCCAACTCGATCGACCTCGCTCTTTTCGTAGGGTCATATCATGAGTTCTACTATCCATACGAGATGATGACAAGGGTGGTGGAATCGCTGGTACCCGGCGGTCGTGTAGTTCTCGTCGAGTATCGAGGGGAAGATGAGACCCTGCCCGTTGCCCCGATTCATCGCCTGACGGAGGAGCAAGCTCGCCAGGAGATGGAGTTCGTGGGCCTGCGATGGGTTCAAACAAAACGTGAACTGCCGCAGCAACATGTGCTGATTTTCGAGAAGCCGAGCCTCTGACATCGACTCTCACGCGCTACGGCCCACTTGAGTCCCTTTTTTTGAGGGAAAAGGGGCTTTTGTTCCGAATTCACGCGCCGATACTGACACCAGATTGTTCATGTTCTGACGGCCCGGCACGCCCAATTGGCAGTGGATTCCAGCCTGAGTTGGGAGTCCACCGGATTTCGCCTGCCACCGTCTCCAACACCCGTCCCCAAGTGCGATGCAGCAGCAGCCGGATAGAGAGCAGATTGGTGGAGCCGTTTCGGCAGCCGAACTTCGAGAACGAATTGTTCAACTGGAGCGAGAAGTAGCGGAGCTTCGCCAGTCGAGAGATGATGCTGTGCAACTCAGCAACATGAAGTCAGCCGTTCTCACGAATCTGTCTCACGAGATTCGCACGCCACTGGCGGCCATCGTTGGCTTTGCGTCGATCCTGCAGGAAGAACTCACAGATCGGCATCAGAAATTCCTGGACTTCATCGAGCGCAGTGGCAAGCGGCTGATGGACGCCCTGAACTCGATCCTCAACCTGTCGATGTTGGAGGAAGGAAACTACCGCTTGCGATCCGAGACGGTCGACGTCGTTCAACAGATCGAGGAAGAGATCTCCGGACTCAGGCGAACGGCTTCGGACAAGCACCTTGAACTTCGAGTCCGGTACGCGACAGACGAGATTATGGCGACGGTCGATCGTACGGCCCTCGATCGCGTCGTGCACAATTTGCTCGAGAATGCCATTCGATTCACCGACACGGGTTCGGTGGAAATGGATGTGGCACCAACCGGCACTTCGCTGGAGTTGAGAATTACGGATACGGGACATGGCGTACGGCCAGAGTTTCAACCGCTGATGTTCGACGCATTTGCTCAGGAAGCCGACTCTGCCCGCAGTTACGAAGGCGTCGGGCTGGGCCTGACCATTACGAAGCGGCTCGTAGACCTCATGGGAGGGACTATCGAGGTCGCAAGCGCCATTGGGAAGGGAAGCACGTTCACGGTGATGATCCCCGATGCCATCCAGTCGCCGACTGCGATCAATGCGGTCAGCGGCGATGCCTCGGAGCAGGTTGCGGAGTCCAAAGTGACGAACCCGGTTGCTGATCGCCGGGTACCGAAGGTCACCGTTCCGGACGGCACATCCGATGAGCCCGTCGTCAAACCGAGCGTCATGGCGGTCGAGGACAACCCCGACATGCTCATACTGCTGCAGCATCTTCTGAGCAGCCGCTGCGAGGTGTCGACGGCAAGCAACGGCCGGACCGCACTCGAACTCGCGCGCGCGAATAGCTTCGAGGCCATCTTGATGGACATCAATCTCGGTGAAGACGAGACGGGTGTCGACGTGATGCTCAAGATTCGCGAAATCGCCGGGTACCGCGAAACACCGATCGTCGCCGTAACAGCATATGCGCTTCCGGGTGACCGCGAGCGATTCCTGCAGGCGGGCTTCGACGGGTATATCGGCAAGCCGTTCACGAAGCAACAGCTGTTCCGCATGATGGACCAGGTGCTCGCGAAATCGTCGGCCTGACTAGGCGGTCATGATGTATCCGCGCGCCAGCGTCGTGTAGTCGCTGACTTGACGCTCGATCCACTCCTCGTCACGCCCGAGTTCCGCCGCCATGGTGCGGGCTACGAAGGGAGCCACATCAATGCTCGCACGTGCATCGAGCAGCAGCGCACGCAACCTGCGTGACAGCACGTCGTCGACCGTTCGAGCCATCTCGTACCGGGTCGCAAAACGACTTCTCCACGCAGATACGGAAGTCGTTCGTGGAGCGGCTCCATCCATTCGGCGTCCTCCCTGCAAACCTGATCGACGACCATGGCGTCGGAGCCGTAGACGGCGAACCTCGACTCGTCGTCGGGTTGCTCCACCCAGCCATGCAGGCGCATTTCGCGCGTCACGCAGGGCCGATCCTCCAGATGCGCAATGACGGCCGCGCGATCGACCGTGTCCTCCGCCATCCGGCGATAGGTCGTCCACTTTCCACCGGTGATGGTAACGAGTCCCGAACGTGATATATGTACCGTGTGGTCGCGCGATATCTCTGCCGTATCCTCATCCTTCGACTGGCGCACGAGCGGTCTGAGTCCGGCGAACATCGACAACACATCTTCCGGACCGGGATCCCGGGTCAAATATTTCGCTGCGTGGTGAAGTACGAACTCAAGTTCCTCCGGCAACGGTCGTGGTTCGAGCGACAGCTCATCGACCGGAGTGTCCGTCGTCCCGATAACGACACGGCCGTGCCAGGGGATCGCGAAAAGAACTCGTCCGTCGTCGGTCTCGGGGACCATGATTGCAGACTCACCGGGCATGAAGGACGAATCGACGACAATATGGATACCCTGGCTCGCCTGTACCATGGGTGACGCAGTCGGATCATCCATCGTCCGAACGGTGTCCGTGAACACACCTGTGGCGTTGATCACCACTCGTGCGTGGAGTCGATGCTCGACACGGGTCTCTTCGTCGACAACGATGGCGCCGTCCACCAGACCGTTCGAATGCGTGAGGCTGGAGACGCGCACGTGGTTGACGACGGTTGCACCCAGATCCGCGGCGGTCGCAGCCAGGTTGATCGCCAGTCGTGCATCGTCGAATTGGCCGTCGTAGTAGATCACGCCGCCTCGCAAACCGTCCGGCTCAATCGTCGGAAGACGCTCCAGGGTTTCCTCTCGGCTAAGATTGTGCGACGCTCCGAAGCCCTCACGGCCTGCGAGCAGATCGTACAGCCGGAGGCCGATTCCGTAGAACGGTCCTTCCCACCAGTCGTACACCGGCACAACAAAGGGGAGATCGCGGACCAGGTGTGGTGCATTCCGCAGAAGTCGGCCGCGTTCCTTGAGGGCTTCCAGAACCAGCGTCACGTTGCCCTGCCGCAGGTAGCGCACACCGCCGTGCACGAGTTTCGTGGACCGCCCCGATGTGCCCTTCGCGAAATCCGACATCTCTACCAGGAGTGTCCGATAGCCCCTCGACGCCGCCTCGACAGCCACCCCCAGGCCTGTAGCTCCGCCACCGACCACGAGCACGTCCCAACTGGCGTCCGTGGACTTGATCCGCTCGATCATCTGGTCCCGATTCATCATGATCCTGGTTTCCCCTGGTTTGCCCACCCTCTGGAGCGGTCCACCGCATTGTGCCATCTTGCCAATCTTTCGGCCGCTTCGCTTGCCGTTATCCGCGGCTCGAAAACACGATCGACGGTCCAGATGTCGTCGATCTCGTCAATCGATTTCCAGTAACCGACGCCGAGTCCTGCAAGATAGGCTGCCCCGAGAGCGGTAGTCTCGGCGACCGTGGGCCTGACAATCGTCACCTGCGAGAGATCTGCCTGCATCTGCATCAGGAGGTCGTTTCGAGAAGCGCCCCCGTCAACCCGAAGTTCGGCGACAGCACCCGCGGATCCGGAATCCGCATCCATGGCGGCCATCAGGTCGGCCGATTGGAAGGCAATCGACTCCAGCGCCGCCCGGGCGAGATGTGCGGAGGTTGTTCCTCGAGTCAAACCGGTGATGGTCCCGCGCGCGTACGGATCCCAGTGTGGTGCTCCGAGGCCGGTGAAGGCGGGCACGAGATATGTGTCGTTGCTGTCGTCCACGCTGGCAGCCAGGGCCTCGACGTCCGCCGCGTTCTCAACGATGCCCAGTCCGTCCCGAAGCCATTGAACCACCGCACCCCCGACAAATACGCTTCCCTCAAGGGCGAATTCTGTGGCGTCGTCAATACGCCACGCGGCTGTCGACAGGAGGTTGTTTCGAGAAGCAACAACCGCGCTCCCGGTATTCTTCAGCATGAAACAGCCGGTGCCGTAGGTGTTCTTCGTCATGCCGGTCCGGTGGCACGCTTGACCGAACAATGCGGCCTGCTGGTCGCCCGCGATTCCGGCGATCGGTACCGACGACGACATGGCGGACGTTCTTGATTCCGCGACCACGCCGCTCGACGATACAATCTGTGGCAGGATGCTTTCGGGGATCTGCAGCGCCGCCAGCAGGTCCACATCCCAGGTCCCCGATCGGAGATCCATCAACAGGGTGCGGGAAGCATTGGACACGTCTGTGATGTGCTTCTCACCGTTCGTCAGATTCCATATGAGCCACGAATCGATCGTGCCAAAGGCGAGTCTGCCCCTGTCTGCCAGTTCCCGCGCTCCGTTAACATGTTCGAGGAGCCACATGATCTTCGTGCCCGAGAAGTACGGGTCCAGCCGCAGGCCGGTGCGATCGCGAAACATGGTCTCGAACCCGTCCGCTTTCAGGCGATCGCAGATGTCTGCGGTGCGCCGATCCTGCCACACAATGGCGTTGTGAATCGGTGCACCGGTCATGCGGTCCCAGACGACCGTCGTCTCTCGCTGATTCGTTATCCCGACAGCCGCCACATCACTCCAGTTGATGCCTGCCATTCGGATCGTGTCGTTGGCCACTGTCTCCTGAGATGCCCAGATCTCCATGGCATCATGCTCAACCCAGCCGGGACGGGGAAATATCTGTTCGAATTCCTTCTGCGCAAAGGCTATCGGAGTGCCGCGGCGATCGTACAGAATCGCGCGCGAACTCGTCGTCCCCTGATCCAGGGCCATGATAAACGACATAGGCTCAGCCAGATTGGCCTGGCGTCGAGATTATGGAATGGAGAATACGCACTCTGGATGCTCGACGGCGACTCCTACCAACAGTCTTCCGGTGACTCGCATCGCTCGAACTCGAATTCCAGGGTCGAATGCGAAATACCGAAGCGCGATTCGAGCATCGCTTTGATGTCTGTTCTGATCCGATCCATTCGTGGCGCCACTTCCGCGTCTATGACAACATGTGCCTCCAGAGCCGCCTG
Organism: Rhodothermales bacterium; assembly: GCA_963768565.1. GTDB lineage: Bacteria > Bacteroidota > Rhodothermia > Rhodothermales > JABDKH01 > JABDKH01. The sequence goes on along the minus strand of CAVYIO010000020.1, from coordinate 139,666 downwards.
ATGTTCGTCCATGCTCCACACGTGTACATGGTGCACGTCGCGAACGAGCGCAATGCCCTCCATTTCGGCGACCACCGATTCGACATCAACATCCGGAGGAACGCTGTTCATCAGGATGTTGGTCGTGTCTCGCAGGAGGTGATAGACCTGATACAGTATGAATGCGGATATCGCGATGGTGAGCAGGGGATCGATGAGCACAAGGTCGTAGGCCCACACCAGCACGCCGGCGACCACCACTCCGACGGACGAAATCGCGTCGGTCACGATATGCAAGTAGGCGGAGCGCACGTTGACGCTGTCTCTGGCGTCGCGGTGCAGCAGCAGGGCCGTGGCAATGTTGGCCAGAAGTCCCACCGACGCCACGGCGAACATCAGTCCGCCCCGGATGGGCTGAGGGTCCGATGCTCGCTCCACGGCCTCCTTGATCAGGAAGAGAGAAATGAGGGCCAGAACAACAAGGTTGAAGAACGCTGCAACAACCTCTATTCTTTTGTACCCAAACGTTTTAGATAAATTAGCTCCCTTTTTACTATAGGTTATCGCGAAGTAGCTGGTCCCCAGTGACGCGGTGTCGCCGAAGTTGTGGAGAGCGTCCGACAGCAGCGCGATACTGCCGGATAGCAGTCCGCCGATCACCTCGGCGATTGTAATCACGAGATTCAACGCCACTGCCGCCAGCAGTCGTCGCTGCCGATGCGACGTGTCGCTCTCGTCGTGGTGGCCGGCCCTGTGCATCGAAGGTATTCTGTTACGTATTTTCGGCTCCGGCCGATCACTCTACACGATGTTCGACGATGTTCGATCCCCACTATGTGGTCGTCGGCGTGGCCTGCGGGAATCGTTTCTGGCGATATCCTCGCGAATTCCGCGTTCGGCCCCGGAAGGAGTCCCGAAAACCAATGTAGCAAGCGCCGTGCACTACGACGAAGTTCTGATCCTGTCAATTGCCTTACGCTTCATCGCTGCAGGCTGGGCCGTTCGGCTCCTGTTGCGGCAGGGAGACTGGCGTCTGGGATTCCTCGCCGGGACGATTCTTCTGATGGCGGCACGGCCCGCGCTGACGTTTGCAGTACACACGCATCCGCACACCTTCCAGATACCCGAACTGTTTGGTCTTGCTGTGAGCGTTCTCGTATTCCCGGCCGTCTTTTTCGTTGATCGTATGTTGCGCCAGCATCGGGAGGCCGTCGCCGAGCTGAACTTGAGTCAGGACCACTATCGCGGTCTCGTGGAAGACCAGGAGGAGCTCGTCTGTCAATTCGATCCGGATGGCACGCTCACCTTCGTTAACCTGGCCTACGCCGAGTACTTTCATTCAAACGTGGATGATCTGACCGGCTCGAACTTTCTTGACCTGGTCCCGGAGTCCTCGCGTTCCGACGTCGTTCGGCATCTCCGAAGCTTCAGCACCGAGAAGCGGGTGGCCACAGTCGTGCATCAGGTAATCGCACCCGAAGGCCAAACACGCTGGCAGGAATGGAAGGATCATGCGTATTTCGACGATGACGGTCGGATCATACGCTACCAGTCCATCGGCCGCGATATAACTGACCGCAAGCAGGCCGAGGATCTGCTCCGGCAGAGCGAAGAGCTCAATCGCCGCATTGTCGAGGCGATCCCGGGCGGGATCGTTCATGTGGGCCGCGAGGGTCAGATCCTCAGCGCCAACACCGAAGCCCAGAGAATACTCGGGATCAATTCGGATCAGGTTGCCCGGGCGACGATCATGGACCTCGAGCCCTGGACCGTGTACGAGAACGGAGTGACCTGTCCGAGAGAGGAGTTTCCGGCGGCGCTGTGTCTGGCAACTGCCGAGCGTCAGAAACCTGTCACCCTTGGTACTCTTCGCCCGAGCGGCGAGATATCCTGGGCAATCTATACCGCGGTTCCGGTGCTCGCCCCCGAGACAGGCGAACTGGACGGGGCGATACTCACTTTCCTTGATATTACGGGCCGTCGGCTTGCCGAAGATGCTCTTCGGAATAGCGAAGCGAACCATCGAGCAATGGTTCGAGCCGTCCCGGACCCCATGTTCCGTGTCTCAAAGGATGGGCTGTTCATCGACTTTATCCCGGCCGACGGTTTTGAGCTCATTACGGGCCCGGAGAAGTTTCTTGGACGTTCTCTGGAGCAAGTGCTTCCGCCGCATATTGGCGCGAGGGCGCGGAAGACAATTTCGGACGCCCTGCGAACCAACGATGTGCGGAGTTTTGAATATGAGGCGGAGCTCAACGGACGCTTTCGACATTTCGAGGCGCGCGTCGTACCGGATCGGTCGGAGTCCGTTCTGATTCTCGTCCGGGACATATCAAAGCGCCGCGCCGCCGAGCTGGAACGTGAGCGGCTTCTGCTTGAACTGGAAGAGAAGAACCGTGAACTGGAGCGGTTCGCTCGTACGGTATCGCACGACCTCAAGAGTCCGCTGATCACGATTCGCGGTTTCCTCGAGGTACTGGAAGACGATCGCGCGTCCGTCAGTCCGCGGGCCGGCGAGGCCCTGGACCGAATCAATTCTGCCGCTAGAACCATGTTGCAGTTGCTGGACGAACTGCTCGAGTTGGCCCGTGTCGGAAGGCTCGTAAACCCTTCTGAGACATTCGCATTCGGCGAACTGGCTCGGTCCGCGGTTGATCACGTAGCCGGCCGCATTGTCAAGCGCGGAGTGCGGGTAGATATCAAGCCGGATCTTCCGCATGTATTCGGCGACCGAATACGTCTTCTGCAGGTCGTTCAGAACCTGATCGAGAATGCGGTCAAGTTCATGGGCACTCAGCGCCAGCCGCGTATCGAGGTCGGCGCGGAGGATCGTCATACCGACGTCTTGTGTCACGTCCGGGACAACGGGTCTGGTATCGATCCGAGAGATCTCGACCGGATATTCGGCGTCTTTGATCGACTTGAGCGCGACGTCGAAGGAACGGGCCTGGGGCTTGCGCTGGTGAAGCGCATCATTGAGGCGCACGGGGGACGAGTATGGGCCGATTCAGAAGGCCTCGGCCGAGGTACAACCCTGTACTTCAGCCTTCCGAAGGAAGGAATGACAGAGGCACGCCTGTCCTCCAGCTCCGCCGCCTGACGCTCTACCGCCCCGAGTAATCACCTCATCGCTCAGGCTGCAGTCCCTGTCAGGCTGCAGGCAGTGTGCCTGCCCGCTACATCGCGAATCTTCAGACCACCCAGCGATTCAGCTCGTGTGCCTGCCCGCTACATCGCGAATCTTCAGACCACGCAGCGATTCAGCTCGCCTAGATGACCTTCAGCCGCTCGAGCGCCGCAAGATTTACCCGCACATGTTCCGCTGACTCTTCGAGCAGGCTCTTCTCGGATGCGTCGAGCTGAACACCCACAACCTCTTTGATGCCTTCTCGTCCGAGCCGGACAGGCACACCGATGAACAACTCGTTGAGTCCGTACTGACCTGAGAGCCACGCCGCGGCTGGAAGAACACGGCCAGAGTCCTTGACGATTGCCTCGGCCATCTCCGCAGCAGCCGCTCCGGGGGCGTACCATGCCGACGTACCCATCAGCTTTACAATCTCGCCTCCTCCGGTCTTCGTCCGGTTCACGATCGCCGTAAGCTCATCCTCACCAATCATCTCCGTGATCGGGATGCCGCCAACAGTGGTATATCTCGGCAGCGGTACCATGGTGTCGCCGTGACCGCCCATGAGCAGCGCCTGGATGTCGCGGACCGATACGTTCAGCTTGACCGCAAGGAATGCCCGAAATCGAGCCGTGTCCAGAACGCCGGCCATGCCCATAACTCGCTTGCTCGGAAACCCGCTCGTGATGTAGGCCACGTACGTCATCACGTCGAGAGGATTCGAGACGATAATTAGTATGGCATCCGGGCTGTGTACAACGAACTGCTCGGTCACCGACTTCACGATCTTGGCGTTGATCGAAAGCAGATCGTCCCGGCTCATACCTGGCTTGCGAGGCGACCCGGCCGTGATGATGCAGATATCCGATCCCGCCGTGTCTGCATAATCATTGGTACCGATTACGCGCGTGTCGAATCCGTGAATCGGTGCGGCTTCCTGAATATCGAGCGCCTTCCCCTGAGGCAAGCCGTCCACGATATCGATGATGACGACCTCACTTGCCATGTCTTTTTGTGCAACACAGTCCGCCACCGTGGCGCCAACATTGCCTGCGCCAATAACAGTAATCTTCATCAGTAACCTCGCTGGGTACGCTATGACAGGTTTAGTCACATGTGCCGGAAATCGCGTTCGACGCCTGACTCCGACCGTCACAAGGAAAGTGCATCCTGAGCGCGACTTAGGCAAAGAGGGAAACCCTGATTGTTCAAGATTTCTCGAAACCACTCCGGGTCCGCCAATCTGTTGTACATAACGGTGTGGAGGAGGTATTTGAGGGTTGTCGTTTCGCCGCTCGACCCTGTGTGACAGGAGTCGCAGGCAATACCCGGGAAGGATGGGAGTCCGGCTTTAGTCGGTCGGAATCGAGGTCGATATTCTCTGCATACGCCGCCGCCAATCCACCGTACGTCCATCCAATCACGCTGTGAACGAAAACCGCTCGCATAGCCGACGTCGGTTCTGGATGGTCCTGCTGGTACTTCTTCCGCTGGCGGTCGTGTTCCATGGCAAGACTCCCCGCTACGCCCTGCCTGGCTCAGGCACGCAAATTGACGCGCTGTCGGTCTCCGAGAGTTCCGACTGGATTGCCGTGACAAGAATCGGTCGGCTCATAGCACGGGTACCGCATGCTCGCATGGTCTTTCCGACGGCTCTGATTCTTTCTGTCTGGTTACTGACGATTGTCATCGCGTATGGTCGCGACATCTATTTTCAGAACAGGGACAAGAAGGTGGAGTCGAAGCTTTTCGATGAACTGGTGAACCGCTCCCGCGTCGGATATTGTTCGAGCGGCGAAGAGGCTCGTGTCGAAGAGTGCAACACAGCACTTGCAGATATGCTCGGCCTCGCGCGTTCCGCGGTCGTCGGAATGTCTCTGCACGATCTTGGTCTGGATCCCGATCTCCTTGTGCCGGGTGACGTCACCTTCGGGCTGATCAACTGTCACGACGAATCCCGTCTTCCCGTACTTATCGCGGCCATGGAGGGTGACGATGAAACCGGCCTTCAGGTAATTGTTGCACCCCTGCCCGGCGGTGAAGTGGGCGTGGACTCGATGCCCGATATGCACGTCAGGGGAGAGCGGAAGGATCAACTCAAGCGCGACTTTCTTCGGAGCCTTAGTCATGAACTGCGCACTCCTCTCACCGTAATTCTCGGGAGCGCGTCGATTCTGGAATCGGACGTATCGGAGGGTAACGCCGACCTCGTTGATGCCATCAAAGTGGGCGGCGAGCGGCTGTTGCATGTTCTGGAGGCGATGATGTTACTCTCGGAACTGGAGGCCAGCAGTCAGGACGTTGGCACGGGCGCCGTCGAAATCGGCGCCGTCGTGCGCGAGGCGGCGGCTGAATTTGCCGGGCCGGCGCGGGACAAAGGACTTGAGTTCGATGTCGTTGTGCCCGAGGAGTTGATCTTCGCCTCCGCCGACCCGCGAGGCGTCCGTCAGATTATCGGGCAACTGATCGACAACGCGATCAAGTTCACGGATGAGGGTGGAGTCGAGCTGGTCGCAGCGCGTACCGTTTCTTCCGTCTATTTCTCCGTGCGTGACACAGGCCGCGGTATTGAACCGTCCGTCCTCGAGATTGCTGCCACGGACTTTCGCGAGACTCCACTTTCAGGTCGAGCAACTACCGGGATCGGGCTTGGCCTGGCGCGCCTGATAGCGGAGCGCATGCACGGCCGACTCGAGTTGGAGAGCAAGCCAGGCGTTGGTACGCGAGTAGACGTATATCTGCGCGACGCCTCAAGCTCGGCCAACACCGAAGCGACCGACCCGATCGCCGCCTGACACGACCTCCGCAGGCGCTACATCTCAGATCAATTGTGTAGCGGGCCCCGGTTCGTTACTTTTCTGACAGCCGGACCCCCACCTGAGCCGGCACTCTCCCACATTAAACGCGACGCCGAGATCCTATGTCGATCGACGACGTCACCTTCGTGGTCACGGACACGGAGACCACCGGCGCTATAGCAGGTCGGGATCGTCTCATCGAGATCGGGGCCGTCAAGATCCGTGACGGGAAGGTTGTTGACCGTTATACGCAGCTGGTAAATCCTGGCTGTGCGATTCCGCATCGTATCACGCGTCTCACGGGTATCAGCACTTCGATGGTGTTCGATCAGCCGTCCGCGGTGAGCATCCTCCCGTCGTTCATGGAATTCTTGTCGGAAGGCGTGTTCGTGGCCCATAATCTCGCCTTTGATCGCCGCGTGATCAACGATGAACTCCTGCGGGCGGGTATGGGCCCCATGGACAACGAACAGCTGTGCACGCTACGACTCGCACGTCGCCTGCTGCCGGGGCTTCGGTCGAGAGGCCTGAGCAGCCTCGTCGACTTCTTCCAGATCCAGATGGAGCGCCGCCACCGTGCACTCGACGACGCTGAAGCAACGGGCGAGATTCTACTGCGGCTCCTGTCGAGGGTGGCACTGGAACTTGGCTCAACATCGCTACAGGACCTGCTTCACCGGCAGCATCAGGCGTACGGTCGCACCGTTCCGAAACATATCCGATCCGTTCGCTCTTCGCTGAAAGGACGCTTGCCGCGGCGACCCGGTGTCTATTTCATGAAGGACGCGGACAACCGCATCGTGTATATCGGGAAGGCCAAGAGCCTCCGGAGTCGTGTCAGTTCGTATTTCAATGCGATCGAGGCTCAACCGGCTCGTGTCCGGCAGATGCTCGATGTCGTCCGGGACGTCAGCTGGGAAGAGACGTCCACCGAGCTTGAAGCGCTCCTTGCGGAATCACGCCTCATCAAGGAACTGCGACCACGATTCAACCGCGCACTGAAGAGGTACTCGACCCGGCCATTCATCAAGCTGGATGTGAGTTCGCCGTTTCCCGCGATATCATCCGCCAAATATATCGTCGACGACAAGGCAGAGTATTACGGGCCGGTTCGGGGTCAGAAGTATGCGGCGTGGGTTGTCGAACTCATCAACCGCATGTTCGGATTGCGCGAATGCGATGAACGGACGCTCAAGATGGGGCGGAGGTGCTTCTACGGTGAAGTCGGTCGATGCCGGATGCCCTGCGAGGACGACGACCGGTCGGCGTACGACGCCCAGGTAGAGCGCGTACGGGATTTCCTCCAGGGTAAAGACGATGAGATCGTTGAGCGCCTGGAGGCGGAAATGAGAGCATGTGCGGAGCAGGAGCTATTCGAAGACGCCCGCCTGTATCGCGATTCTCTGGAGAGATTGCGCCGGCTGATCGATCGCGATGAAGTGATCGCGGCGCCCGTGTTTGCCAGAAACGCGGTGCTCGTATTGCCCGGAGCGGATGAATACCGTGCACATCTCTACTTTATTCGCTTCGGGCGTCTGGCGCGGACTCTGGAGTTGTCGGCAGACCCGTCTGATGCCGAGCAGCGATCCGTTCGGTTTCTCGTCGACAAGCTGTTCAAGGCGAATGAGCCCAGACCCGAACGATACATGAGAGAAGAGATCGACGAAGTGCGCATTCTCGCTAACTGGATCTTCAGCAACCGGCGCAACACGACGACACTGCACTGGTCGGCGACGATGCACGGTTCCGAATTCGCAGGGGAAATAGTCGAGGCCGTCGCCGCGCTGTCAGGGACCGGGGTGGCGGACGAATCGGTCGCAGCAGCCTGATCAGCATAACCAAAAACACGACACTCATGAGTACCGCTTTCGAACTGTCCAGACTGACCGTCGGCGAAATCCTCGAGCGAACCATTAAGCTTCTTCGCCTGACGTTTTCTCGCATCGGTCTCGTGTTCGTGCTTCTGGCAATCCCGACGGCGTTGTTCTTTGGTGTCGTGATGGATGGTTTCTTCTCTGCGATAATGGACACAGCGATTGGGAGAGGGGTGCCCGACTCAATGCCGGAAGTTGCAGTCGAATTGGTCGGCTGGGTGCTGTTCATGATCGTGGGCGTCATTATCGTGCTGGTGGTCGAACTGATTGCCCTTGTTGCCATGCAGATGATCGTCTGCGGTGAGGTGGTCGGAAGGCATATCGGGACCCGGGAGGCCTTCGAGCTGACACTTGGCGTGCGACTCTGGCGTGCGTTCTTGCAGAGGCTCCTCGCCGAGTTTGCTGTCGTGATGGTGATCGTGGTCCCCTACATGGCAGTGGTGCTTGCAATAGCGCTCGATGCAGGAGCTATCTCCATTCTCGGCACGGTCGCTGCCGTCGTGTTCGGCATATACTGCGTGATATACCTGAAAGTGAGATGGGCCTTCGGGACTACGACGATTGCCTGGGAGGATCAGCCGGTACTCGGTGCGTTCGGCCGTAGCAGCGAACTCGTTGCCGGAAACGGCATGCGGACCTTCGGAATCCTGGCGTTGTTCGCCATCCTTGTGGGGGTCCTCGTTTCGGTCGTCATGACGCCGTTCCAGTTTCTGATGTTCAAGGACCTCTTCCTTGCCGGGCTCAACCAGGCTCGAAACGTGGCCCTGCAGGGTGACGCGGAACTCCTCAAGTCGTTGTCGGGCATTGGATTCCTTTACGGCATCATGGTCGCACTGGCAAGCCTCGGCACAACCGTCATCAAGTCCGTTTACCTGCCTGTCTTGTACTTTGACCTTCGCGCGCGCAACGCCGAGTTTGATTCGGCGTGAACGGTCGAGGCGTACGATCTGTCGCGGATTGGGCGGGAGTGTGGGTACGGAGGATTATGTGACAAAACGGACGCTGTCTTTACGCTATCTTTTCTTGCCCGACGAGGGCGATTTGTCTAATTTCGTCCGCCGATTACGCCTGTCACTGTTGTCGCACTGTCACCCGAGCCGGGCCTGCCGTAGCACGCACTAGTCACTCCACCAGATGCTAGCTGAGTACACCTTCTTTCTGCTTGCGGTTGTGGCCGTGACCGCCGGGTTGGGAATGCTTCTATCACGAAACCCGGTTTCGAGTGCGCTCTGGCTCATTTTGAACCTATTCTGCGTGGCGGGCCTCTATTTGACGCTCAGTGCGCGATTCATCGCCGTGGTTCAGGTTCTCGTGTACGCCGGGGCGATCATGATCCTTTTCGTCTTCGTGATCATGTTGCTCAATCTTGCCGCGTTGCCGAAGCTTCAGTCGGTAGATTGGAAGCGGGGAATCGCGTTTATCCTCGCCATGGGCGTGCTCGCTGAGCTTGCGTACGTCGTCGCGGGCGGACTGGGAGCGGGGACGAAGCCTGTGAATCTTGAGGCAGCGGCTGCGACGGGCTCGGCCCGCGAAATTGCCAGGGAGCTGTTCACCGTCTATGCGATGCCCCTGGAAGTGATCGGGATTCTCCTGCTGGCAGCCACCATCGGGGCCGTTATGCTGGCCAAGAGGCGATTTGTCTAGAGCAAGAATGATGTTGAGCAGAACGAAGGGACGGGCATGGAGATAGCAGTCGACTGGTACCTCGCGCTGAGCGCCATACTCTTCGTGATCGGAGTTGTCGGCGTTCTCTTTCGTCGGAACGCCATCGTTGTCCTCATGTCTATCGAACTGATGCTCAACGCCGTGAACTTGTCGCTCGTGGCAGTCAGCCAGAGTCTGGGAGATGTGGCGGGACAGATCCTCGTGTTCTTTGTCATGTCGGTGGCTGCCGCGGAGGCTGCGGTAGGCCTCGCGATCGTCATCGCCGTTTTCCGAAACAAGATGACAGTAGACCTCAACGAGTTCCACCTCTTCAAATACTAGGCGCACGGGTCTGACGGTAATGGCGATCAAGCAGGAGCAGCGAGACAGGTAGCGGTATGGGAGCGGACGTTCAAGTACAACTGATTCTTCTGCTGCCGCTGGCCGGCGCGTTGTTCAACGGGCTCGGTGGACTTTTTCTACCGGGACTTCGCGAACGCGAGACGCTCTTCGGAATTGTCGGCACGCTCGTGGTCGCGATCCCGTTCGTTCTCATTCTGCTGCTCTTCCTCTCGTTCGCCGGAGAGCCGCTCGTCCTGGATTACTACACCTGGATGGCGGCGGGAGACTTCCAGGTATCCTTTGCCTATCGGGTTGACGAGCTCTCGCTGCTCATGGGGCTGGTCGTATCGGGTGTGGGTGCCTTGATCCACCTCTACTCCGTCGGATACATGCATGGCGATCCCGGGTATTGGAGGTTCTTCGCCTACATGAACCTGTTCATCTTTATGATGCTCAACCTGGTATTCGGCGACAACCTGCTGGTGCTGTTTCTGGGTTGGGAGGGGGTAGGACTGTGCTCATATCTGCTGATCGGCTTCTGGTATACCGATCTGAAGAACAGTGCGGCAGCCAACAAGGCGTTCATCGTCAACCGAATCGGCGACTTCGCCTTCCTGATGGCGATGTTCATCCTGTTCCGTGAACTCGGTAGCGCTCGATTTCGAGACTGCTTCTCGCCGATCCGTCGGCGCATGATCGCAGTCGACGCGTCAACTGGGTGGTGTTGCTGCTCTTTATCGGCGCGACCGGGAAGAGCGCGCAGATTCCTCTGTTCGTCTGGCTGCCGGATGCCATGGCGGGCCCGACGCCCGTCTCGGCGTTGATCCACGCGGCAACGATGGTCACGAGTGGGCTCTATCTGTTGGCCAGACTCTCGCCGTTGGTGCTGGCCGCGCCCACGATGATGGCCGTTATTGCAATCGTGGGTGCCACGACGGCGATCATGGCCGCGACGATCGCCATCACACAGAATGACATCAAGCGGGTGCTCGCCTACTCGACCGTGTCGCAGCTCGGCTACATGTTCATGTCGGCCGGTGTCGGCGCGTTCTTCGTCGCCATCTTCCATGTCTTCACACACGCCTTCTTCAAAGCCTGCCTCTTCCTTGGCTCCGGCAGCGTGATCCATGGCATGCACGAGGTCGAGCATCGAATTGCATGAGCAGGGTCACAGGGTCACCTCGATCCGCAGGACATGCGCACGATGGGCGGTCTGAAGAAGTTCATGCCGTCGACACGGATGACGTATTTGTTCGCGACGCGTCGCCATCGCCGGGCTGCCGCTCACGGCCGGTTTCTTTTCAAAGGACGAGATCCTGTTCAAGGCCTTCGAATACGGGTACGCGGGCAACGGCTACGCGTGGTTTGTGTGGGGCGTCGGCATCGTTACGGCCTTGCTGACCGCATTCTACATGATGCGTGTCGTACATGCTGACGTTCGAAGGCGAGTCGCGCTGGCCGCATGGCGGAAACCATCAAGCCGCAGGAGTCACCCTGGACGATCACGCTTCCTCTGTGGGTTCTGGGCGATACTCTCGCTCGTCGCCGGTTTCGTCGGTATTCCTGGCGTCATCGCGCACGGCGAATGGAACTGGATCCATCATTTTCTGGGTGAGCCGTACGGAGGCCCCGTTGCCGAATCCGTTTTGCCTGCACACGGTGAGAGTTTCCTTGCCATCGAGTGGGCCCTGATCGGCCTCGGGTCGGCCATCGCCATCATCGGTCTCTGGATTGGCTGGCGCGTCTACTCGCGCGACGGCCTTGCCTACGACGCGAAACTGAGCGCGCGCTTCGGCCGACTCTACCAGTGGTGGCAGGGCAAGTACTTCTGGGACGAGTTCTACGAGCGCACCGTCGTCGGCCCGGTCGTCGGCGGCGCACACAAGTTGTGGGCTCCGTTTGACCAGTACATCGTGGACGGTGTGGTCAACGGCGTCGGCTATGTGACAAGGGGAACCGGCCAGCTACTGCGCTATGTGCAAACCGGCAGAGTGCAGAACTACGCAACGGCAATCGTCCTGGGTGTTGTCCTTGTCGTCGCACTCATGTTATTCGGGTAAGGGACTAGTACTAGAAAGATTCTGGTGATGCAGACATGGAGATCCCGTACCTGACTTCCTGGGTCATTTTCCTGCCGGTGGTGGGCGCCGTCCTGACAATGCTTGCCAGGTCGGTCAACGCGATCCGATGGACGGCCCTCGTTACGACACTGGCGACCTTCGTCCTGTCGATCGGCCTTTATACAGGTTTTGATCCTGCCGTCAGCACGGCGCTGGCACCTCAGCTCGTCGACATCTCGGGATCGTGGTTTCCCGATGCGTTCGATATCAAGTACTTCGTTGGTATCGACGGCCTCAACATTCTGCTCGTCATGCTGACGACGCTGCTCGGGCCAATCGTGATCATGTCGTCGTGGAACTACATCCAGAAGTCGCACAAGGGGTATTACGTCCTTCTCCTCGTCCTGCAGACGGGTGTGACCGGCGTCTTCACGTCGTACGACATCATCCTCTTCTACATGTTCTTCGAGCTCACGCTCATCCCGATGTACTTCATCATCGGAATATGGGGCGGAGAGGACCGGATCTATGCCGCGGTCAAATTCGTGCTGTTTACGCTGGTCGGTTCGCTGCTGATGCTCGTGGCAATTCTGTATCTGGGCTTTCAGGCGGGAGATGCCGTTAACGCTGGTGTGTTCACGACTGACTGGTACAAACTCGTCGCGTTTGACACGCCCGTCACCATGCAGACGTGGCTCTTCTTCCTGTTCGCGTTCGCCTTTGCGATCAAGGTCCCGCTGTTTCCATTGCACACCTGGTTGCCGGACGCTCACGTTCAGGCTCCGACAGGAGGATCTGTCATACTGGCGGGCGTCCTGCTGAAGATGGGTACGTACGGTCTGGTTCGGTTCTGTCTGCCATTCTTCCCGTACGCATCGTACAAGTACGCGATGCTCTTTGCCGTTCTCGCAGTGATCGGGATCATCTACGGTGCGCTCGTGTCGCGGGCACAGCCTGACGCCAAGAAACTCGTTGCGTACTCCTCGGTCAGCCACCTTGGCTTTGTCGTGCTCGGCATCTTTGCGTTCACGACCGAAGCGCTTCAGGGTGCGATGATACAGATGGTCAATCACGGGATCTCGACCGGCGCACTCTTCCTTCTTGTGGGCATGCTGTACGAGCGGCGGCATACACGTCTGATGGAGGACTTCGGAGGAATTGCGAAGGTGGTTCCGGTCCTCAGCTTCTTCATGGTGTTCACTGTGCTGGCGTCGGCCGGGCTGCCGGGCCTGAACGGATTCGTCGGCGAGTTCTTGATTCTCGTGGGCTCTTTCAAGAGCACCGTACTCGACAGTCCGGTACTCGTGGCTTTTGCGACGTCGGGCGTCATTCTGGCGGCAGTGTACCTTCTCTGGATGATCTACAGGATCTTCTTCGGCCAGGTGACCCACGAGGCAAATCTCGCCATGCCGGATGTCAACCTCCGCGAGTTCGCCCTGATGGTGCCGCTCATTGCGCTGATGTTGATCATGGGCCTTGCTCCTAACTCGTTCCTTCAGAAGAGCGAGCCGGCGACTCGCTATCTCCTGGAAGTTGTAGAGGCCAAACACGCATCCGCGCTTGCCTCGATCGAGCAGCGACAGCTCGCGCTGAACGACGACGAAGAATGGCCTGCACCACTCGTGGCGACGTCTGAGTAGCTTGCTAGAAGCGATCTCCTAGATGAAATCCGATCCTCATATCAAGACCAAAGGTCGCTTGCACCTCCTTGCCAGGATGGTGATGATTCTGGCGATCGGTTTCTGTTCGGGGACCGTTTACGCTCAGGATGTGGACGTCCCCACTCCGGACGTCGTGGCGGCTGCGGATTCTGCAGGAGTAGTAGCGCACGACCTTGCTCAAGAGACCGGTACGGAATCGGCCGGCGATCACGCGGACGTGGAAGAGGGAGGCGATGGCCACGGCGAAGTTCCACCGGTGTGGCTCGTGCTTCCGTTCGTGATCCTGCTCGTCATGATCGCGACCGGGCCCCTGTTCTATGCACATCACTGGCATCACCACTACCCGAAGTATGCCATTTCGCTGGGATTGATTGTTGCGGTCGCCTACATCTTCGGACTCGGGACCGCGACTCCGGTGATTCACGCCATCCAGGAGTACCTCGCCTTTATCGCCCTGGTGGCTTCTCTCTTCATCGCTGCCAGCGGGATCTATGTGAAGGTGAATGCGCGGGGAACGCCCTGGTCCAACGCGTTTCTGTTGTTGGTCGCCTCCGTGATCGCAAACCTGATCGCTACAACCGGCTCGGCGATGCTGTTCATTCGCTGCTATATGCGACTGAATACCGGCCGTTTGAGGGCATACCACATCGTCTTCTTCATCTTCCTCGTGGCCAACGTCGGCGGCGCGCTAACTCCAATCGGCGATCCGCCCCTGTTCCTCGGATTCCTGAGGGGCGTGCCGTTCTTCTGGACATTCACTCACGTCTGGTACATCTGGCTACCCACAACTCTGCTCATCCTTGCCGTCTTTCTGGTCTTCGATTTCCGCAACAAGGATGTCAGTCCGGATGCCGACCCGAACCTGCCAACGGTTCAGGTTGAAGGGATGAAGAGTTTCATATGGATCGCGATTATCATCGTGTCGGTGTTCATCGACCCGAACGTGTTCGAGTGGGTACCGGCGCTGCATGTGGGCGACATCCACATCCCGTTCGGAATCCGGGAAATCATCATGCTTACGGTGGCGGTCCTGGCGTACCGAAGCGCAGACAGAACCGTTCTCGAGAAGAACGAATTCAATTTCGAACCCATCAGAGAAGTGGGGTGGCTCTTCCTGGGCATTTTCGCCACGATGCAGCCGGCACTCGCGAACATCGCCGCCTTCGCGCAGAACCATGCTGAGTCCCTCACCGTCGGGATGTTTTACTTCGGCACGGGCATTCTATCGGGCATACTCGACAACGCCCCGACCTATCTGAATTTCGTATCCGCGGCGATGGGCAAGTTCGGTCTTGACGTGAACGTGGTCGCGCAGGTGAAGGAGTTTGCGGAGCCGGCCCTGTCCGATCCGGAGTCGTGGTTCTTCCTGCAGGCGATATCTGTTGCGGCGGTCTTCTTTGGTGCGATGTCCTACATTGGCAACGCCCCGAACTTCATGGTCAAAGCGATTGCCGAGGCCAAGGGAGTCGAGACCCCGTCCTTCATGGGCTACATCTGGCGATACTCGATACCCATCCTTCTTCCGATCTACGTGCTTGTGTACATCGTTTTCTATAGCGGATGGGTTCTCCAACCATGACAACGCCTCTCAACACGCCACAAGTGACGGAAGCTCTTCAAGAGCTTCCGGGCTGGTCTTTCGCCGACGACAAACTCGTCAAGACATTCAGCTTCTCTTCGTTCAAGGAAGCGGTCAGCTTTATTGTACGAGTTGCGTTCGAAGCCGAGCAGCTCAACCATCATCCAGAGATCCGCAACGTGTACAGCCGGGTCGAAATCGCTCTCACAACGCACGATGCCGGAGATCGCGTCACGGGAAAGGACGTGGAGCTCGCAACATCGATCGAGGGTTTTTCCTGGGTATGAGCACGCGTCAGCAGGCGAACAATAACAAGGTTGCTTAGATGGATCTTTCTGGAGCATACAGTGCAATGGGCAGCGACCTCTTCAGTTCGCTGTCGCTAGTACTCATCGCAGCTACCGGCCTGCTCATGGTTGTCTGGGACTCGTTTCGCAACGACGATCGCATCGTACCGTGGCTCGGTGTCGCGGCTTGCACAATCGCCATCGTATTCGAGCTCGTTCGAATGAATTCGCCGGCGCAGAGCGTCTTCTACAATTTGATGTGGACGGGCGGGTTTGCATCGTTCGTGAACATCGTCATCCTGGTTTCCGCAGCGCTCACAATGGTTCTTTCCGTGCCGTACCTGGATCGGATTCAGCACAACTACGGTGAAGTGTACGCGCTGATCATGTTCGCATCCGTGGGAATGATCTTACTCGGAACGGCCAACAATCTTATCTCGATCTTTGTTGGGCTGGAGACGATGTCCATCTGTCTCTATGTCCTGACCGGGTTGATGCGGGAGGACGAGGGCAGTACGGAGAGCGCGCTCAAGTACTTCCTGCTCGGGGCGTTCTCGACCGGTTTCTTTCTATACGGCATGGTGCTCCTGTACGCGGCGACCGGGACGATGTATCTCGACCAGATGGGCGTGGCCTTTGACGGGTCAGAAAACAACTTGCTCTTCTGGGCCGGCGTCGCCCTGCTGCTCATCGGATTCCTCTTCAAGGTCAGCGCCGTCCCTTTCCATATGTGGACGCCCGACGTGTATCAGGGCGCACCGACGACGCTGACGGGCTTCATGTCCACGGCTTCGAAGGCCTCTGCGTTCGCCGCCCTGATCCTTGTGCTGTTTCATGCGCTGCCGTCCGAACGGTGGAACATGGTGCTCGCCACCATCGCGGCTCTGACGATGATCCTCGGCAATGTCGTGGCGATCGCACAGACAAACGTGAAGCGGATGCTTGCGTACTCGTCGATCGCGCACGCCGGGTATATCCTCGTCGGACTCGCATCCGGGACGGTCGCGGGATACTCCGGGGCGCTCTTCTACCTGCTCGTGTACTCGCTCATGAATATCGGCGCGTTCGGTGTGATCGCCATGCTGGAATGGGACGGCCGTGTGGGCCTCGAGCAGGATCTCGACTCGCTGGCTGGTGTGGGTTACCGAAGACCATTGCTCGGCGTGACCATGGGCTTCTTCCTTTTCAGTCTTACCGGTTTCCCACCGCTCGGTGGCTTCATCGGGAAGTACGCGGTTTTCGCTCCCGCCGTCGATGCAGGACTGACCTGGCTCGTGCTTATCGGGGTCCTCGCCAGCGCGGTATCTGCATACTACTACCTGCGCGTGTCTGTACGTCTTCTGGATGAAGTCAGAAGACGACGGCAATCGCCACGCGATGGAATTCATCGCGCGATCGCCGGTGACGGTAGGCACTGCGGTGGTTCTGGTGGCATGCGCCGGTCTCTTGCTGGTTCTCGGGCTATACCCGGGTGTGCTCGAAACCACCGCCGGCTTCTTCGACGCAGCATCGTCATCCCTGGCGTCCGTACGCTAGGCGTGGACGAACAACATCGGACGAATCCATGACGTCGAAAATCGAGGACCTGATTCGCGACCTGCTGCCGACGGCGCCCGAGATCGGCCTGTTCGTTGAGCCGAACATCCCGGAGGATAAAGTGCGCGGCGCGCTCAAGGATTACGCAAAGTCAGTCGAGCGCGGTGACGTGCTGGCGCAGTACGACGCGACCTGGATGGGCAACGGATCGGATGGCGCCATCTTCACGTCCGACCGAATGGTGTTTCAAAATCATGATCTGTCGCCGACACAGGAAATTCGCTACCAGGATATCGTGAACGTAGCCACGAAGAAGAAATTTATCGGCGGCCGGAAGATCTACGTCGATGCGAATCGCGGTCGCGCGACCGTCCCCTTTGTGATTGATTTCTCGGGCAAACCGAAAGCGGCCGAGTATGTGGCGCGATTTCTTCAAGAGGCCATGTTGGCTACCATTGTCGACGAGGCCGTATCTCGTGCGCAAGCACGCACCACGAATGCCCATGCCGTCGAGCAAGTCCTCAATGAACTTCGTGATGCCGGGAAACTCACCGACGAGGATCTCAAGGGCATGATGTCGGTTATCAGTAATTCATAGTCCGGTTCCGGACTATCTTTCGGGCGAAGCACGCACGCCCGATCCGCAAGCGCTCAGATACCAGAGTCTCAAGGAGTTATCATGGCTTACAAACTACCCGATCTACCCTACGCATACGATGCGCTCACCCCGCACATCGATGCCCGCACGATGGAAATCCATCACTCCAAGCACCATCAGGGATACGTCACCAAAGTTAATGCGGCGCTGGAAGGCCACTCGGATTTGGCAGCAAAGCCTATCTCGGCCCTGTTGAAGGATATAGGCTCCGTACCCGAGGCGATTCGCACAGCCGTTCGCAACAACGGAGGAGGCCATGCGAACCACAGTCTTTTCTGGAGCGTCATGTCGCCGAAAGGCGGGGGCGAGCCGTCCGGTGACCTCGCAGAAGCGATCAACTCGACGTACGGGTCTGTGTCGGGGTTTCGCGAAAAGTTTGCGGCCGCGGCCGGAACGCGTTTTGGAAGCGGCTGGGCGTGGCTCGTGGTCGGAGGTGGCGGCGCGCTGAAGGTATACTCCACGGCAAACCAGGACAGTCCGTACATGGATGGCGATACGCCCATCCTCGGCCTGGACGTGTGGGAGCATGCCTATTATCTCAACTATCAGAATCGACGACCGGATTACATCGCCGCATGGTGGAATGTGGTCGACTGGTCGACTGTTGCTCGCAACTACGACGCAGCGACGCTAGACGGACTTCACGGCGGACAATAAGGGGTGACGGTCGAACGTCGCCCCTTTTTTGTGCGCGCGGCTGGTTGATACTTCAAGGTCGAACACGAAACCGCCTCGTCCATCCGATATCTTGAGAATCCCGTCCCCAAAACCTGCCGTTGATCGAGACGTTCAACGAAACGCAAAACACATCTAAACTGCGCGGCTCCATGGAGGATCAGGTCTACAAGCCCAGGCACAATGTCCGTTTCGTCACAGCAGCGAGCCTGTTCGACGGACACGACGCTGCCATAAACATCATGCGGCGCATTCTCCAGGCCAGCGGTGCGGAAGTCATACACCTCGGCCACAACAGGTCTGTTCGAGAGGTAGTCGAAACCGCTATTCAGGAAGACGCGCAGGGAATCGCCGTGTCCTCATATCAGGGAGGACACATCGAGTACTTCAAGTACATGCATGACCTCCTGCAGGAACGTGGCGCTGGTCACATCAAGATCTTCGGCGGGGGCGGGGGTGTAATCGTGCCGGACGAGATTCGGGAGCTCCAGGAGTACGGAATCTCGAGAATCTTTTCTCCCGACGACGGGATGAGAATGGGCTTGCAGGGTATGATCAATGAGATGCTCCGCGCGTGTGACTTTCAGACGACGTCGGCCGACGACACGGCAGCTCGTGACGTGTCGAGGCGGGATGCAGCCACAGTTGCTCGCGCAATCACGTCCGTCGAACTGGCCGTCGAACAGCCCGTGCCGGCGATGGAAACCAGCCCGCATCGCGACAGAGGCCCGGCGACCGTCGAGCCACGCGGGCACGCCGACAGAAAGGCAATCTCCATCGGGATAACCGGTACGGGCGGGGCAGGGAAGTCAACGATTACAGATGAACTCGTCCGTCGCTTCCTGCTTGATTTCGACGACATTGAAATCGCCGTTCTCTCTGTGGACCCGACACGCTCGCGAACCGGCGGGGCGCTGCTGGGCGATCGCATCCGCATGAACTCGATTTACGGTCAAGGATCGGAGCGAGTCTATATGCGGTCCTTCGCGACGCGCTCCGCGAACAGATCCACGTCGAGAGCGCTGGCCCGGAGCATCGAAGTGTGTTCGTCGGCAGGCTTCGACCTGGTCATCCTGGAGACCGCAGGCATCGGACAGTCCGACACCGAGGTCGCAGAACTGACGGACCTCTCCGTCTATGTGATGACGCAGGAGTTTGGCGCGCCGACGCAGCTTGAAAAGATCGGCATGCTCGACATGGCGGACTTCGTGGCCATCAACAAGTTCGAGCGCCGCGGAAGCGAAGACGCATTGCGCGATGTGCGGAAGCAAGTTCAGCGCAACCGTGGGCTCTGGGATGTTCCTCCGGAGCAGATGCCCGTCTTTCCTACGATGGCCTCCCACTTCAATGACCCCGGCGTGACTCACCTGTATCTGGGTATCGTAAGTCGGATGGCGGCAGATCTTGGCTTCGGTCGCGAGAGTCAGTTGTACCGCGATGAAGAAGTCCCCGACGTGGACGCCGCAAAGTTGGCCATCATTCCCCCCAGGCGGCAGCGGTATCTGGGCGAGATTGCGGATACATCCAGAACGTATAGAGCAGAAGCAGAAAAGCAGGTCCGCATCGCCCGAAACTGGGGGCATGCCGTCGGTGCGTTGGAGCAGATACGTGAGTGGAATCCATCCGACCGCGACCAGGTTGAGGCTCGGCTCTCGGAGATGGTCGACCACTGGTGGAACAGGCTGGACGCGCACTCCCGGCAGATACTTGACAGCTGGGATGAAGTCGCCTCTCGATATTCCGGCGATACGATCTCATTCCCGGTTCGCGGTAGAGAAATCGAAACTTATCTCTTCGAAGAATCACTCTCCGGCACAAGGATTCCTCGCGTTGCCCTTCCACGCACCGTCGACGCAGGTGAGCGTCTTCGATTCGCTCTGCTCGAAAATCTTCCCGGCTTCTATCCGTTTACGGCAGGTGTCTTCCCCTTCAAGCGTAAGAATGAAGAGCCGACCCGGATGTTTGCGGGTGAGGGTAGTCCGGAGAGAACGAATCGTCGGTTCCACCTCGTCTCGAAGGAGATGCCGGCGAAGCGCTTGTCGACCGCGTTCGATTCGGTGACGCTGTACGGCTTCGATCCGGACAAGCGTCCGGACATCTATGGAAAGATTGGAAACGCAGGTGTCGCGATTTGCACACTCGACGACATGAAGCGTCTCTATTCCGGATTTGACCTTTGCGATCCGTCGACATCGGTTTCGATGACGATTAACGGGCCGGCTCCGATGATACTGGCCATGTACATGAACACGGCCATCGATCAGCAAGTGGAGGCCTTTCTTGTGCGGGAAGGTCGCTGGGATTCGGCGAACGCGGAGATCGATCGGCAACTCGGATCTGACCGACCGGTGTATACTCCGTACGGTCCAGACGGTGAGGAAGGTTCGCTGCCAGCCGGCCACAATGGCTCAGGTCGCGGACTGCTCGGTACGACCGGACCCGAACTCGTAGAGTGGGGAGTTCTTTCCGACGCCGAGTATGCCGACATCAAGACAAAGACGCTGGGAGTCGTTCGCGGAACCGTCCAGGCCGATATCCTGAAGGAGGACCAGGCGCAGAACACCTGCATCTTCTCGACGGAATTCGCGCTGCGGTGCATGGGCGACATCCAGCAGCACTTCATCGAGAACGGAGTACGTAACTATTATTCCGTCTCGATCTCCGGGTATCACATCGCCGAAGCCGGCGCCAACCCGATATCTCAGCTCGCCTTCACGCTGGCTAACGGATTCACCTACGTCGAATACTACCTGGGTCGGGGGATGGATATCGATGATTTTGCTCCGAACCTCTCGTTCTTCTTTTCGAACGGTCTTGACCCCGAGTATTCCGTAATCGGTCGTGTGGCCAGACGAATCTGGGCGGTGGCCATGAAGGAGCGATACGGAGGAAACGAAAGAAGCCAGAAACTCAAGTACCACATCCAGACTTCGGGCCGCAGCCTCCATGCGAAGGAGATACAGTTCAATGACATTCGGACTACGCTGCAGGCATTGCTCGCTGTGTACGACCATTGTAACTCGTTGCATACCAATGCATACGACGAGGCGATAACGACCCCGACTGAAGAGAGCGTTCGTCGCGCCATGGCGATCCAGCTGATCATTAATCGCGAGCTGGGCATGGCGAAGAACGAGAACCCGCTTCAGGGCTCGTTCATCATCGACGAGTTGACCGACCTCGTAGAAGAAGCCGTATTGACTGAGTTCGAAAGAATCAATGATCGCGGTGGTGTGCTGGGTGCCATGGAGACGATGTATCAGCGAGGGCGCATCCAGGAAGAGTCGCTTCTGTACGAGCACAAGAAGCACTCGGGTGAACTCCCGATCGTCGGTGTGAATACGTTCCTGTCGGCAAATGGCCACGATGAGTCAGGTCACGGAGCACTCGCGCTGATGAGATCAACCGACGACGAGAAGGAGCGGCAGCTTCGAACACTGCGTGGCTTTCACGAGAGAAACGCATCAAGGTCGGAGGAGGCGTTGGAGAGACTTCAGGCTACGGCTACGAGTGATGGCAACCTGTTCGAAGCCCTCATGGACACGGTCAGAACGTGTTCACTCGGACAGATCACGCACGCGCTTTTCGAAGCGGGCGGCGAGTACCGCAGAAGCACGTAGGTTTGCTGGTGATGCGCGACCTCCTTTCCGGTCTTCTTGAATACGCACGCGGGAAGATGGCCGAAGGACTAACCCGAGGACCAGGTTGCGGAGTCGGACCGTCTGCCGGCGTTTCCGGAACACTATTCGGACGGTTGGAAGAACGGAGTGTCAAACGCACTCAGAAAGGCTTATCAGGAGTTGACGCCCGACTGATCCGCGACGTCGGCCGGCCTTGCGCCGAGGTCGGAAACGGAATCATCGAGGCGAATCTCACCGCTTTCGACAACCCGGGCGGTGATCCCCCCGTGCCCGCGCATTGCGTTCAATCCGCCCCTGCCCAGGTTTTCCTCCATTCTGGAGCAGGGATGACAGGCGGAGGCGCCTTCCAATACCGCCTTGCCTATCCGAAATCGGCGATCGATGAGCGACAGCAGGTTGATTCCGCTGACCACGATATTGCGTCGAAGCAGACCTGGCTCTACGTCGTCCCGCTTTAGTATCGAAGCAACGACGGCGAGATGCTCTTTTTGTACGAGTGTAACCTGGCGCTTCGCACCCGGCTTTCCAGCAAAATGATCGCCCGCCAGTCCGGTGCCTGCCCGTGCTTCGACAACGCTCACCGGTTCAAGCGGCTGCCGCCTTCCCGGTCGAATACCGATCCACTCAACGGTTCCTGATCCGACTTGATTGTTCAGCAGCTTCAGGGGATCGATCATCGCGGCAGGTAGTCGTGGTTCAGGTTGGAAGGCGAGACGGCATTCCCCGAACCGAATTTCCTCAGCTGCTGAGTTGCAGCTTTCATGTCGCGAAACACCGGCGCCGCGAAGTTTGCGACATTATCCGTCGTTGGATGTCGGAACTCCAACGTCACTGCATGCAGAGCCGTACGCGCCACCAGCGGTCGCTCCTCACGCCGTCCCGGCTTGTACTTGTGCTTGAACGAAGAGAGCATCAGCGGCTTGCCGTCTCCGTACAGCGGGTCCGCAACTACCGGATGGCCGGCCGTCACAAGATGAACTC
The DNA here is from genome assembly GCA_963768565.1 of Rhodothermales bacterium. GTDB lineage: Bacteria > Bacteroidota > Rhodothermia > Rhodothermales > JABDKH01 > JABDKH01. Next base: position 116,824 of record CAVYIO010000020.1, on the reverse strand, counting down.
TTATCTGGTGTGTGCGTCCCGTTTCTGGCATGGCCTCGACGAGCGAGTACGAGTCGAACCGCTCAAGAACCCGAACCCTCGTTACGGAAGGCTTGCCATCCTGACGATCCACGCGCGTCCGATGTCGTCTGTCGGCGTCCACGCGAAGCGGAAATTCAAGCGTCTTCTCGTCCCACTCGGGTGCTCCCTTGACAAGTGCCAGATAGGCCTTCTTGACCTCCCGATTCGTGAACTGCATGGACAATGATCGGTGTGCAGCCGGCGTCAAGGCCATCACGACAAGTCCTGAGGTGTCTTTGTCCAGTCGATGAACGACGAACACTTCCGGCCGGTCCCGTCCGAGGATCACGGAGAGACTCGGTTGTGCCGGATCGTAACGGTCTGGTACAGAATGCAGTCCTGGAGGCTTGATTGCGACCAGTATCTGCTCGTCCTCGTAAACGAGTTCAGGTCTTTGCTTCGTTGGGCCGTGGGGCATACCTTCAACGTCCCGCCCTTCCGGGCGACATTTCCCCTTTGAAGATACACATTTGAGCGCCTGTTCTGGCGCGGAGAGTTTTCATGTCAGGATTACTAGATCTCGTCACCCAGCAGCTTGGGTCGGGTGCCCTCCAGCAACTCAGTGGTGCACTCGGAGGAGATCAAGACAAGACGCAGAAGGCGGTTGGAGCGGCACTTCCACTACTCCTCGGCGCCCTCGCGAAGAATGCGTCGTCGCCCGATGGTGCGGCCAGTCTGGCAAACGCGCTTGAGAGGGATCACGACGGTTCGATTCTGGACAACCTCGGCGGCCTGCTCGGTGCAGCGGGAGGTCTCGGTGGACTGCTGGGCGGTGGTGACAAGAGCTCGTCTGGCGGATTGGGTAGTCTCATCGGTGCTGCCGGCAGTTTGCTCGGCGGCGGATCGTCAGCGCCCGCGAAGTCGCTTGATGGAGCAGGGATTCTCGGTCACCTGCTGGGTTCCAAGCAGTCGGCTGTGGAGCAGGGTGTTGGCAAAGCCAGTGGACTCGACTCTGCACAGGCCGGAAAACTTCTCGCTACCCTTGCGCCCATCTTGATGGGAGCACTCGGGAAGGTAAAGAAAGAGAAGGGCCTCGACGCTTCGGGACTCGCCGGGATGCTGGACAGCGAGCGACAGACAGTCGAAAAACAGCTTCCTCAGACGGGTGCCGGCGGGCTGCTCGGTATGCTTGACAGCGACGACGACGGAAGCATTGTTGACGACCTCGCCAAGCTTGGTGCCGGAGCCCTCGGGTCGCTGTTCGGTAAATAGCGGAGCGGCGAGCGGCCGGCTCAGGTTGCGGCGGTCCGCGGTCGGTGTATCCAGCGCGTGAACTGCAGCGCGGTCAGAATCAGAACGCCCACAAGCGCGATGAAGATGGCCTGAAACACGATCGACGGAGAACTGCCGACCGGGTTTTCGGGATGCTGCACGCTGGTTGCCTGCATCACTGTCAGCCACGCAAACACGGCCAGCACGGCATTTGCCAGACCGGTGAAGCGGTGCTGCTTGATCCAGAGTACCAGAAGCAGGAGGACGAGGCAGAGAACAAGAATCTTTGCCGTCCCCTGCGTTCTGGGCTCGGCCCAGGCAATAAACATTCCCCACGACAGATAGGTGGCTACCGTGCTCGTCAGAGCCGCCGCGAGCCACACGGCAAACGCCGTCTGCTGCGTTGCCACGGTCCACGACCCCAGCCGGTCACCGGGCCGGATCAGTAATACGATCCCAAGTACCCCGGCAACCGCGAAAATGACGAGTCCGGCGCGGGCCAGCGCACCGTGAAGCAGGACAATCCTGATGATGGACCCCAGCCTGGTCTCCGGGGGAATCGCGATCACGAGTAGCAGGACAACGACGAACAGAACCGCGATCGTGTGGGGAACGAAGCGCCGGCCGAAAATGGCTTTGAGCATGTCAGAGAATCAGGGTCTTTGCGCAATTTTGGAGCCGAAACTTAGCTAACCGAGTGGCAGTAGCAAAGCATTCTGGCGTCGCTCGTTGAAGCCGCAATAGGCAGGACGTGACCTGCCGTCGTTTCTAAAAAGTTGGCCCTGTTCGGCCGATTACATATCCGAGTTCCACCAATCCCTACCATATCGATGTTGTATCGAAGACTTTCTCCCATCGTCGTAGCCGCCGTTCTACTAACGTCCGGATGCGACTCAAATAATGCCGACTCCTTCGAAGACGCTGCGCCACCCGTGCTCTCGGCGGACGCCTTCTCAATCGACACCAACGTATTCGGCGCCTCACCGAAAGCCCAGGCCGGACCGAACTTTGCGGCTGCCGCGCTCCGCGTCTGGCCGGTATCCACCATCATTTCGGCGAACTTGATTATCCCGACACTGCGTCACGGCTGCCGCGGTTCAGGCCGATCCGGTCTACGACGATGAGTGGATATGGTCGTCTTCGGCCACGGGTGAAAACGGGACGATCGGCTTTGCGCTCCACGCAACTCCGGGCGTCGACGGCCTCGATTGGTCGATGAATGTCTCGCTTACGGAAGGCGAGACCGTCCTTGCCGACTTTGAGCTCTATCGCGCCCAGACGGCGTTGAACGGGAAGTCCGGTTCCGTGGCAGCTCTTCTACGAGTACGAGGGTACGAGTACTAACGTGCTGCGAGCTGATTTCGAGGTAACCGACCAGGACACGAAGAGCATTCTGTTTACGGTTGTTGGCGGCCCGTTCGACAACGTCGGCGACTCTGTCGAGTATCGAGCCGACGGGTCGACGCGCGAGTTCGAGTGGACCGAACAGTCGCAGAGCAGATCACATCTCGTCACGTGGGATGCTGTGACGCGCGTCGGTTCAATCACGTCGACCAATTTCAACGGGGGCGCTCCGTCCTGCTGGGATACCAACCTGGACGACGTGGCCTGCGCGGGATAGCACGAAGCACACGTCGGGAAACCGGCCGACGGGGTTTGACGGCCACGCGGATCTTTGACCCGCGTCAATCGATTTGTAGGTTGTCCTCGGTTCCACGATCCGCCGAGGCAACACCCGTGAATCGAACGACAATACCCGGTTTCCTGCTGCTGTTCGCGACCATCGTGTTCGTCTATCCGGATGCCGGTCGAGCTCAGGTCGTTTCACCCGTCGTGCACGCCACCGGACAGGTGACGTTCCGTACGATCGCTCCCAATGCGACCCGCGTTCTGGTGAAGGGCCTGGCTGGGGTCGAGCCTCAGGAGATGTCGCGCACCGACAACGGTGCGTGGGAAGTGACGGTGGGCCCACTGGCTCCCGAACTCTACTCGTATGTGTTCGAAGTCGACGGCGCCGATCAAGTTGACCGTCTCAATCGAGACATCAAGACGTGGTTCTGGCTGGAAAGTCTGGTTGAGGTTCCGGGCGATCCGCCTCTTCTGCATGAGCGACAGCCTACTCCGCACGGGATCGTTCATCACCATACATACCCGTCGGACGTCGCCGACAGGGAGCAGGGCCTCTTCGTTTACACTCCACCGGGGTACAGTCCAACGCGTGAGTCGGGGTATCCTGTGCTGGTATTGCTGCATGGCTACGGCGACGATGAATCAGCATGGGTTGACGTCGGTCGGGCCCCGATCATCGCGGATAATCTGATCGCGAAAGGGCAAATGATTCCGATGATTATCGCGATGCCCTACGGACACCCGATTGCCGTCGGATCGGGTGGCTATGGCGACGACTATGGCCGTGCGAATCAGATGGCCATGGAGACGAGGATTGTAGACGAGATCTTGCCTGCGCTCGGACGCGACTATCATGTGGCCGACACGGCGGCTCTCCGGGCCATTGCGGGCCTGTCGATGGGCGGCGGGCAGTCGCTTGCCATCGGCTTGCGAAATCTCGATCTCTTCTCGTACGTCGGAGGCTTCAGCTCGGCCACGCCGGACGCCGACCGCAATGACTATTTCTCAGGGATCACCGGCGACGTCGACGCCGCCAACGATCGGCTCAATCTCCTGTGGATCAGCTGCGGCCGCGACGACTTCCTTCTTCAGCGGAACAATGCGTTCGCGGCCTGGCTTGGCGAGCTCGGCGTGGACCACGTCTACGAGATCTCGGAAGGTGGTCACGACTGGATGGTCTGGCGCCGGTACCTGCAGGAATATCTCCCGATGTTGTTCAGATAGTCGGGGCGAGATCTTCGCGGAACTATCGGCCGTAGCCGTCAGCCCATTGCGTTGAGCTCGGACACACGACTCTCGACCACGCGCCTCAAGAAGGCCGGGATAACCGCCTTGTGCGTTCTTATCGAGATACTCCGGATCCTCCATCCGATGGATGATCCTCCGGTACTTCTCTTCTCCGTACGTATCGATGATGCTGTCACGGCGGTGTGCCTCGGAGAAGTGTATCAGCATGCCTTCCGCATCCGCTTCCGGATGAAACTGCACTCCGACGAACTCCGGAGAAACCCGGATGGCCATTGCGGCTCGCTCCAGGTCCACATGCGGACGAATCTTCTCGTAGGCCAGAACGCCGGCGCCGAGTTCGCGCAGACGACCCTGGTCCGGCTGCACCACCTGCCAGTTCCGGAAATCTGCGGCATAAAAGGGATCTTCGAGGGACTCGAATAACGGCTCATTTTCACCGGCGCGGGTCTTGTGCATCGGGAATATCCCGAACGACTCGGATCGCCGTCGCACAACGTCTCCGATATGAAAGAAACGACACATCATCTGGAAGGAATGGCAGATGAAAAAGACATGCTTTCTCTCCTCCTCGTGGCGCTGATTGAACGCCCACGTGCTCCGCAACCAGTTGAAGTACAACTTCTCCCACGGCTTCCCTACACCGTCGAACGGGCTGCCGGGCCCACCGCTCGAGATGTACGCATCGTATTCCAGCCCGGGAATCCGCTTCCCGCCTCTGGTATCAAACGTCTCGTACTCGATCGCAACGTCGTGCCACCGCCCGCTGCTCTCTTCAAGGAGCTCTCGAATACATCGCATTCCCTGATTGGGATCGCCGTCATACAAGTCAATGACAGCAACGCGTATGGTTGTACTCATCTGTTCTCAGGCGTAGCGAAGAATAAACATTGGTAGCGAACTCCCTCCGGCGGTGACGTTCGCGAGATTCGTCGAAGAGACGCGAACAAGGCATCCGCCCATAAGTGGGCCACACAGATACGGATCAAGGTCGACAACCGACGGCACCATCTCCCACGAATCCGCCGACTTCATCAAGAATGGCTCGCGATGAATGTCAACGACTTCCTGAACAACGTGCCCGAGTTTGAGGCCGTCAGTTAGCGCGGTATCCCACTCCTCTTCGGACGATGCAAATCCGATACTCACGCCTTTTCCGCCGTATTCGTCATTGGGTTTGATGACAAAATGTCGCCGATTCGACCGGACGAACTCGAGCAGATCCACGTGAAGACCCCGGAACGTGGTAGCGTGGTCTCGAAGAATACGTGTCCACGGAATATGCCGTTCGATGGCGTCCCGCTGCTGTGGCGACAGGATGTGCGTGTAGGTCGGATCCGTGAGAAAGGAGAAGATCGCCTTCTTGTGTACAAGCTTGGTTCGGAACGAATTCAGGTAGCACGTCTTCGCCGACTTGTAGCCCTCCAGAAACGCCTTGCAGTCATCCTTCATCTCATAGTACTCGTTGAGCAGGAGACGACGATACAGGATGTCGATCTTGCGACCGTTTGCAAACACCCAGCCGTCCCGTACTTCCAGCTCCCTCGGATCGCATATTTCGCAGGCGCACCCGTGCATCTCCAGATACTCCTTCACGATTCGGAACTCGTGGATCGTCGGAACATCGAGGTGGTCGACGATAGCAAAGGCGGGCAACTCTTCGGTGCCGCCGAACTGCTCATGATAGATCTGCACGAGGCCCGTCATCGTGTGCTCCATCGGCGATATGAAGCGAACAGGAAATCGCCGGGTGAACTCCTGGAAAATGGGAAGCTCGCGGTAAACGCCGGCCATTCGATGCACGTATCCGATACCCGCGGGCGACTCGGCATTGATCTCAACGAACTTGAACGAACTCTCGGTTACGAAGGCGTCCATTCTCGCTGTGGCCGACAGACGGATCACGTTCGTCGGGATTGCCGCGAGCTCGATCTCCCAGTCCTCGAGTCCGAGTTCTTCCTTGAGCAGGCGTTCATCGTTGAAGAACTGTGATGCGATCTTGAGAACCGCTTGCCGGACCAGGTACACGGTGTCCTGCACCGACGTATAGAAGTCCTCGGTCAGGAAGGTTGGCCTGAGGCTGCGCGCCATCTCGCGATCACCGAATAAAACGCCGCGCTCGCGCTGAAGCGACATCAGCTGATCAAGCTGCGCATCCGCTTCCGCGAGATCGCGGCTCATCAACTCGTGGTAGTGATCGATCGCCGGCTGCAACCTTTGACGCATAGTCAGTCCTCGAATGGGACGTTAGATGGCACTCATCATGAGGATGCGACTTCGCCTGAAGAGCCGGGCTCAAGCGCACCATTCGCAGTGAACTGGGGAACGCGTTTCTTTCGCGCCGTACAGTCCACGAGATACTTTGCTGTCGTTTGAACGACCCACTCGAAATTCTCGGCGCCGACAGAGTTGTAGTCGGCGTCCGGTGCCGGATTCATGAAGTCGATCGCATACGGGACGCCGTCCCGCACCGCCAGTTCGACCGTGTTCATGTCATAACCCAGCGCTGTGCAAATCGCGAGCACATCCGTCTCCAATTCCTTGAGAAGTTCGGGTTCGATTGGTCCGGGCGACACGTCCTTGTAGCGCATCGGACCGGGGGCCGCAGGATTATACTTCATTACGCGCACGTACTTGCGGCCGATTCCGTAGCACCTGAAGTACGTCTCATATTCGATCGCTTCCTGGAGCATCATGCAGTCGGCTCCGGAGTTGTCGTATGCCTTCCAGAGTTCTTGCATATCGTGCACTTTTGTAACGCCGCGCCATCCGCCCCCGTCATGAGGTTTCAGGAAACCGGGGAAGCCGATGTATCCAGTGATCCGGTCCCAGTCGATGGGGTACTTCAGATTCCGGAAGCTGTTCGAGTCCGTGTTCGGTGGATGATGCCGATGCGGCAGAATAACAGACCTCGGGACCGCCACCTTCACCGCGCGGGCGATCACATTATCAATGAACTTGTCGTCCGCGCTCCACCAGAACGGATTGTTGACAATAAATGCCCCCTGAAGTGATGCCCACTTGAGATACGAACGGTAGAACGGCACCTCATGCGAAATACGGTCGAGAATGACATCGTAGGCAACGTCGTCATCCATCGAAATGCCGTCGATCGCGACGAACTCGGCACGCACGCCGTCGGACGCGTGTTCGTCGTTGATGTATTGAACAAGAGCGTCCGGGAACGTCGTCTCCATCCCGCGGAGGACACCGATGATTTTCATGATGAACCTGTCATGTCTTCGAGTCAGTACCGGGCAAATGTCTGTACATCAGCCGATGTGACTCTTGATTACTTCCTTCCACCAGGGCCAGTCATGCCCGAACGCCCCATGCAGCACCTCGTAGTGGTGGGGTATGGACTTCGAGCGCAGTATGCCACTGAGTTGCTCATTCCCTTCCTTGCATGGATCGAATTCTCCAAGGGAAAGGATAGTATGATTGTGCCGAATGGCCTCGAGCGTGTTGTGGTCGTTGAGATTTGGAAGGAAGTCTACTGGATTATTGAAATACACGGTCTGATCGTAGAACCCGTCCATGAACGACTTGATGTTGTACGAGCCGCTCAAGGCGATGAGCTTCCGGAATGTCCACGGGTGCTTGAAGTACAGGTTGGCGGCATGGTAGGCTCCAAAACTCGCACCCGATACCATGATGAAGTCCGTTGCGGCACGGTGCCTGACAAATGGAACGACCTCGTTAAGGATATAGGCCTGATACTGATTGTGCCGGCTCATTCGAGTGTAGGGATCGACTTGTTTGTTGTACAAACTTTCGGCGTCGACCGAGTCAACACAAATGAGTTGATTGGAACCCGATTCCAACTGGGGGGCCAGAGACGCGATCATCCCGAAATCCTCCCACTCGTAGTAGCGCCCGAGGCTGCTGGGAAAAGCCAGAAGGGGAGCGCCGGAATGACCGAATACAAGTATGTCCATGTCCCGTCCAAGACTCGGACTCCACCACCTTTTGTGCTCTCTCTGCATTAATCGTATCCTGATTGTGTATCCGGACGGGCGCCTCGCACCGGTCAGCGGCCACTGTCCATATGCCGGAAAATCGCTCTGTAATGCTACGCGGGGCCGGGAGATTCTCCCGGGGCAAGATACCGCATTGTATTCATCAATAAGACATATCACGCACGCGACCATTCACGCATGGCGGATGACAATCTGATCGGGCATCTGGCTGAACCGGGAACGGTGTTGTTGGATACGATTCTTCCCGACAATCTGGGCCGTACGACCCTTCTGTTTTCACGTCCCTCGAACTCCATCGTCGCGAAGGACGTGCATTCGGTGCCCGCCGCGCTTGCTCTGGTGGACGAATACGTCGATGCCGGCAAGTGGGTGGCCGGGTTCATCGCGTACGAAGCAGGTTACGGCCTCGAACACCGTTTCCAGGATTCGAACGCGGATGGAGACCTGGTCTGGTTCGGTGTCTACGATGAGGCCCGGGAAGTCTCCGGCGAATTGCTATCGGACCTGCTGGCTCGCCGATCCGTCGCAGGCTCGTTTTCGATTCGAGCACCGGAGCTTGGCGTCGGCAAACGTGACTACCTCGCGTCGATTGCCGCAATACACAATCATATTCGGGAAGGAGATGTCTATCAGATAAACTATACCGCACCGATGCGCGCGGAGTTCGAGGGCGATCCGATGGCTCTGTACGAAACGTTGCGTCGCCGGCAGCCTGTTCCGTATGCCGCGTATATCCAGACCGATACGCAGACGATTCTCAGCCTTTCACCGGAGCTGTTCTTTACGCGGGACGGAAAGAGGATTGTGACCCGGCCGATGAAGGGAACTGCGCCGGCCGGCGTGGACAGCCGCGAAGCCGCCCGATTGTCGGAAGAGCTCAGGCTCGATCCCAAGAACAGGGCCGAAAACCTGATGATTGTCGATCTGCTCAGGAACGACCTCTCGATGTGCTGCGAGCCGGGCTCGGTAGTTGTGTCAGATCTCTTTGGAATCCAGACGTATCCGACTGTCATTCAGATGACGTCCACGGTCGAAGGGCAACTCCGCTCCGACGCGAAGTATGCCGACGTATTCAGGGCGCTGTTTCCGTCCGGCTCGGTTACGGGAGCTCCGAAGATTCGAGCGATGGAGCTCATCAGGGAAATCGAGAGCATCCCGCGCGGGGTCTACTGTGGAGCCGTGGGGTTTGTGGGGCCCAATGAAGGTGCGACGTTCAATGTGGCGATCCGCACGATCACTATCGACGGTTCGGCACTCACCATGGGCACCGGAAGCGGTGTAGTGTGGGACTCCGTAGCTGAGGCCGAGTACGAAGAGTGCCTGATCAAGACCCGCTTTCTCCTCGACACGGCTACGTGATGAGCGAAGCATTCAAACTGATCGAGACGATGCGGTTTGACCGTGGAGTCGTGTATCTGGACAGTCATCTGGCACGACTCAAGAAGTCGGCGGACCATTTCGGGATCCCGATAGATACGGCTGCCGTGCGTTCGACGGTTCTGGAAAAGTGCTCCGCTTTTCTATCCATCGACCACGCACAGAAGGTGAGGCTGACGATCGACGAACATGGACGTGCTCACACGACGATAGGTCCGATTCCGTCGATTGCCCCGTCGCCCCGGCGGGTCGCAATATCTGAATCGGTCATCGACGAAGCCGATCCCTTCCGTCGACACAAGACAACGAAGCGGGAGTTATATGATGTCGAGTACAGACAGGGGCTCGAGGATGGACTATTCGAGATCATCTACATGAATCGCGCAGGTCGGCTGGCAGAGGGAAGTCGGACCAACATCTTCGTGGAAACAGGCGGGATGTGGTTGACGCCTCACGTAGAGGATGGTGCGCTTCCCGGTATTTGCCGTTCCATTATTCTCGGCACAAACAAGCTGGCGAAGGAAGAGCAGATCACGGCGAGAAGGTTGCAGGCGGCCGACCGCGTGTTCGTTTGCAATGCCGTGGTTGGCGTAGTCGAAGTCGAATTGATAGATTTCACAAAGTGACGAACTGGAGATGCTGTTTATGGAAAAGAATGAAAAGGCGAACGTGAAGGTTGACCTGGGTCAGTATCGTATCAAGCCTGGATCGAAGGTTGTCCTGGGAGATCGAACGACGGACGATGGCGACGGCCTGGTCGACAAGGCTGCGGCGCGAAAAGCGTTTCAGGCAGCTCGTGCGCGTGTGGTCGACATGCAGGAGAAGCTCTACGCCGAGGGCGAGCAATCGGTACTGCTGGTCCTTCAGGCTATGGACACGGCAGGGAAGGACAGTACGATTCGAAAGATCACTGAGGGGATCAACCCGCAGGGCTGTCAGGTGTACAGTTTCAAGGTGCCTTCCGTGAATGAGCTTGCGCGCGATTTTCTGTGGCGCGTTCACAATCAGGTGCCTCGCAAGGGGCACATCGGCATCTTCAATAGATCACACTACGAAGACGTGTTGGTTGTTCGCGTCAAGCAATTCGCACCTGCTGAGCTCATCGAAAAGCGATACGATCACATTAACGCGTTTGAGCAGCTTCTGGTAGATCACGGGACACGCGTCGTGAAGGTCATGTTGCACGTGTCAAAGGAATACCAGCTTTCGCGACTTCGACGTCGCCTCGAACGACCCGAGAAACAGTGGAAGTTCAATCCCGGCGATCTGACAGAAAGAGCCAGATGGGATGATTACATGAGCGCGTATGAAATCATGCTGGAGCGGTGTTCGACCGCGCACGCGCCGTGGTACGTCGTTCCCGCGGAAAAGCGGTGGTATCGCAATCTGCTCGTCAGTCGGATTCTCCTCGAGACTATGCAGGAGATGAATCCGCAGGTTCCAGACCTGTCATACGATCCGGCGGATTATCCGCCTGAATCCCTGGTGTAGCGCGCGGCACGTACCACGTTGGACGCGGTCAATCATCGGGAAGGAGTCGCGTTCGACGCGAGACCGCCGCATTCAGCGACACCACAGTAGAGCCCTCGTCCGGAGCGCGGCCGCTTCCGATTCCCTTGCTTACGTCGGGTAGCCATCTTCTGACAGTCCACTCGTCAGGAACGAGCATCCGTGTCCATCCTTCCCAGCTGCTCACGGGCTTCATCTTACCCGGTTCTGTAACGGGGTCCCAGTTGGGAGTGCTTGGGTGACCGTTGCCGAGCACGGTCCGAGCGGCATAGCGGGAGCGGTCGGCGGCCGACGAACCCTCCGGCTTACCGAGTACCGGGAAGTACATCTTTGCCGCGTTCACCTCCTCCCATCGCCACACGCTCAGGTCGTACCCGTAGGCCTCCGTCAGCCGTTGTACTGCTCGCTCGAACAGTCTGTTCAGATCTGAGGGGGCCGTGACAGGATCGAGAGCGGCCGATTCCGAGCGGCTGTCCCGGATGCCCGGCCAGCCGCCGTGTTCTACGTAATACTCCTCGGCCCACGCCGAAAAAATTGACGCCCCGATGCTGGCGCCATCGAACTCGTAGTCCCAGTTGCGCAGGTACGACCTGGCCTCGTCGGTCGTCGCATCCATGACGTCGAGTGAAGCAAACGATTGGACGATTCGCGGACTCCAGATCGCGGCCCATGGGCTGTACGTGTCGCCAAACCAGAGTCGCGGGTTGAAACTCGTGCTCGACGTCATAAGTGAATCGATTTGTACACTCGCGTATTTCAAAAATAAGGAGCGACCGAAAACACGACCGCGAGCGAGTCGCCGACCGTTGCCTCCGAAGTACTCCGCGCGAGCCTCATCATGTACGATGGCACCTGCGCCGTTCGTCAGTCGGAACTCCGGAGCCTGGCCCCTTAGCATTCCGAGCCAGGACGAAGCGTCGGTTACGGGTCCTAGTCCGCCCCATGTCACGGCGACGCCGGTCTTTCCCTGCGGACCGTCTGGGACTTCGTTCAGTATCAGTGCGTTGCCAGCGGTCAGGATAGTTACGAGAAGTTCGGATCTGTCGGCTGCGACCAGCACCTCCTGACGACGGTCGACAGAGACCGAGTCGAGGTGAAGGACCTCCGTATCAATATCGTCGTGTGGCAAGAACGCCCATGCTCGATCACCGGACCGCGCAGCGGCGAAGAATGGAGTTCCGACCATGCAGCCGCCTCGCAGTGGCGGGTTGTTTCCCACACGGATGCTCGCCTCAAGAATGACAGGTAGTGCCGACGATCCCCAGACGTATCGAACAAACATCCCCGGTTCGGATGGCCGCTCGGATGTCACGATCATGCTCTCATCGAAGCCGTGCAGCCGAAGGAAGTCCTTGATCGGCCGCTCCAGCGGTGCATGACTCAACGGGGGCCGTTCACTGGCCGCGAGCCATGCAAACATCCGCTCGACCGCGATGGTGTGCCACGGCATCCATGTCGCCGGGTCGTGTCCGGACAGGACAAGTGACGGGTCTCTCAGGACGGACCGGCTTTTGAACGCTTCGTTGATTCCTTCAGCAAAGGAGTCCAACAGCCTTCGATCCTCCTCGTCGAGCAGGAGGTAGGCCTGTTCGGCAGAACTCGCGAGTCCGAGCTGGATGGTCAGTGCATCCACAGAAGCACCCGAACCGCCGACCAGCGCTGCGAGTTGTCCTGTCGCCGCTGCACGATACACGATCAGCGGCCAGATGTGGGACGCAGCCTGGGCGAAGCCGAGTCCGGCCATGGCGTCCTGAAGCGACGAGGCCTCAACCGTCACCGCCCCCTCGGCTGTAAATCCAATCTCAACAGGCTGCGACAGAACGGCGAGTCGAGCCTCTTCCGGCGGACCGGCTGTGATCACGTAGGCGAAATAACCCAGCAGAAGGAGCGCCGCCACGGCCCCCAGTAAAAAGATGAGTACGACTGTAAAAACGCGGTTCACAGCGGATCCTTCGTGCTTGCTATCACGGGCGTGGCTTGCCGGCTGATCCGGCCTGACGGGTCGGTCGACATTCGTCAAATATAGCTCGCCATCGATGCAACGATCCCGGGTTTCTCACGCGCCCCTCGCAGGAAATCGCGGACCATGGAAGGCATTAATTCGGCGCCTGAATAGGTTGGCGCAACAATTTCGTCACGGACTTCGTTGTTTGACCATAATTGTTGACGACCCACACGGTAACGGAAATTCCAAAATGGCACGAAAGACACGGTTTGTCTGGCTCGGCGTAATTCTCCTCGGCACGGGTGTGCTGCTTGGTGTTAAAGTCGGTGCGTACATGTCAGACGACAACACGTACGAATCACTTAAGAAGCTGGAGGATGCGTTTCTGGTCGTCACACAGAAGTACGTCGAGGACGTGAGTTCCTCGCAACTTGCCGAGAGCGCCATCAAGGGCATGCTCAAGGAGTTGGACCCACACAGCGTGTATATCGATGCCGAGCGGATGCGCCAGGTGAATGAGGATTTTAACGCGTCTTTCGAGGGCATCGGGATCTCGTATGAACTCATTCCCGGTCCGGAGAATCGGGACACGCTGGCGGTGTTGAATCCGCTGCCCGGAGGTCCCAGTGAGGACGTCGGTTTGCTTTCGGGAGATCGCATCGTCGAAGTCGACGGGAAGTCGGCCATCGGTTTTACGAATGAAGATGTCCAGCGAAGTCTGAAGGGTCCCGGCGGCACGACGGTAGACGTGACGGTCAGAAGACCGGGGTATGCGCGGCAGCTGAGTTTTACAATTACGCGTGACAAGATTCCGATCAACACGCTCGACGCCGCCTACATGCTCGACGGGCAGACGGGTTTTGTAAAGCTGAATCGTTTTGCCCGGACCACTCATAGTGAATTCCGTTCTGCGCTCAAGCAGCTGAACAACCAGGGAATGCAGCGCCTTGTTCTGGATCTTCGGGGCAACGCGGGTGGCTATCGCGACATGGCCGTCCGCGTAAGCGATGAGCTGCTTCCCGCCGGTAAGCTGATCGTTTCAACGCAAGGCCGTTTTGCGGATACCAACGAAGAGTTTCAGTCTCGTTCCGGCGGACTGTTTGAGACGAAGCCGGTCATCGTGCTTGTGGATGAAAATTCGGCTTCGGCCAGCGAAATCGTTGCCGGGGCTGTGCAGGACCACGACCGGGCGCTCATCGTCGGTCGGCGAACGTTCGGCAAAGGGCTGGTGCAACAGCAGTTCGTGTTGAACGACGGCAGTTCGCTGCGTGTGACGGTCTCGAGATACTATACGCCCTCGGGCCGCTTGATACAGACGCCATATTTGAACGGGGACCGCCAGGCCTACTACACGAGCAAGTGGGAGCAGATGGAGGAGGACGCGGCCAGTGACAGGGAGTCGGCTATTTCAAGTATGCCAGATTCGCTGAAGTACAGAACCGATGGCGGGCGCCTGGTTCTCGGCGGCGGCGGAATTGTACCGGACTTCGTCGTCTTTTCGGACACGCTGTCGCCCCTGATGCAAACGATACTCGCCAAGGGCCTGGAACGATCATTCGTGCGGGACTGGTTGGACAAGCGCGGGAGTGACTTCAAAGCAGAATGGTCGGATCGAAGAAGTGAGTTTTTCTCTGACTTTGACCTGAAAGGTGAAGACCTGACGGATTTCGTCGAGTTTGCCGGACGGAACAGCGTGACGATCAGGGAAGGCGCCGAGCGTACGGTACTTGTGGCCGATGAGGAGCCCACAGAGTTCACGACGGCCGACTTCGCGGCTGACACGGCACTGATCAAGTCGCTCATCAAGGGTCGCATTGCGTGGCGCATATACGATCGCTCAGCATGGTATCCCGTCTACCGGACATTCGATACGGTCCTTCAAGAAGCGATGCTGCTGTGGAGAGAGGCCGAGGAGATGGCATACACCGAGGCCGCGGGGGGCTGATTTCGGGACATCTTCGGCCCTTTCGCCCGGCTGGGGAGCGTGCCACGCCTGCATGTTTGGGGCCACATGTATCGTTGCAATCCAACGCACCTTCAATCATCCATCAACATCGACGTCTATTGTGGCACCCGTTGCCACTTGTGCGCCGTTTCACGTTGACAATTCGAGCCGTAGTGGATATTATCTCGCTCACGCGAAGTACATTTGACACGCTGGCTGCCTTTCTGTCGCCCACCGCTTTTTCTTTGGAGTCACCTCTGACTATCTGGGTCGGCTGAGAGGCGTAGGACACCTATCGGATACTACTGGAGGAAACGAAACATGGGGCTGTATAGCGTCTTCATGTTGCTGCCGCAGGAAGCTGCGGATCCCGGCATCATCAACGTCCTGGTTGAGAAGTTCAACGAAGGAAATGACGGGGGCTTCATGTGGCCCATTCTCGTCACTCTCATCATTGGGCTGGCAATCGCTTTCGAGCGAATCATCACTCTAAACCGCGCGGACATCAATACGCGTCAGTTCATTGTCAACGTCAAGGAGGCGTTGCAGAGCGGAGGAATCACTGCAGCTGAAGAAGTGTGTGCTAGCACGCGCGGACCGGTCGCATCGGTATTCCAGGCGGGCCTACTTCGTCATGACGAAGGCATCGAGGCCGTCGAAAAGGCGGTGATCTCGTATGGATCGATCGAAATGAGCTTTCTTGAGCGAGGCCTCGTGTGGCTGTCGCTGTTTATTTCGCTCGCGCCCATGTTCGGGTTCCTCGGAACGGTCTGGGGAATGGTCGGCGCCTTCGATGCTATCGAGACTGCGGGCGACATCTCGCCCAGCCTTGTCGCCGGTGGTATCAAGGTCGCGCTGCTGACGACGGTGTTCGGGCTTATCACGGCTATCATCCTGCAGTTCTTCTACAACTACGCGGTGTCGAAGGTGGACAGGATTGTGGTGGACATGGAAGAGTCGGCGCTGGAGCTCATCGACTCACTCGTCCTCATGCAGGCAGGTTCGCCGGCTCGCGAAGGCTAGTTTCGGCCCGGTAAAACCGTTTCCTGGCGCCATTAGACGCAACTACACTCGGTAGACGAATGGACTCCATACCAATAATCGGTATCGTCGTTGTTTTCGCGATCACCGGACTGTCACTCCTCGCGATGCTCCTTTTTGGAATCAGGAGCTTCATGTTTGGCAAGGTGAGCCCCGTGACGACAGGGGCAGTGCTGTTGCCCGTCGTTCTGTTGATCGTTCTGGGATTCGTCCTTGGCGATTGGGCCACTGCTGCCATCTACTCGCTGATCATCATGCTGGTCATCACGGCGCTCGCTATGCTCTTGTCGAGCGTAAAGGGCCTGATGGGCATGGGGTAGGCACGAACCTTCAGGGACATAGCTTGGGTTTCCGACTATGGCTGGATTAATGAAAAAGAAGAAGTCGCGGGAGGCAGAGATCCCTACCGCATCGATGGCCGACATCGCCTTTCTTCTGTTGATTTTCTTTCTGGTTACTACGACCATCGACGTCGATACCGGAATCGGTATGGTGCTGCCGCCGCCGCTCGATCAAGAGGTAGATCCTCCGCCAGTGAAGGAGCGCAACATGCTCAAGATTCTGGTCAACGAAACAGGGTTGGTGCTTCTCGAGGACAAGCCGTCCGCGATGTCTCTGATTCGCGGCGAAGTCCGCAAGCACGTTTCCAACCGTGGAGCTGATCCGAATTATTCCGAGGATCCGCGGAAGGCGATCGTGTCTATCAAGACCGCCCGCCAGACGCCGTATGATGCTTACATCAATGTTCTTGACGAAGTCTGGATGGCGTATTTCGAGATCTGGGATTCGGAGGCGAGGAGTCTCGGCCATCCGAACTACAAAGAGTACGTCGGATCCCTGGTTGACGGTGAAAACGAGGTTCGTAACCGCTATCCGGCCGGCATTTCGATCGCGGAACCCGACCCATCGTAAGCTCTAGACGAGAACGACACATGTCAACGCACTTCAAGAAAAAGGCAGGAACAAAGCAGAATATTCCGACGGCTTCGTTGCCGGACATCATATTCATGCTGCTTATCTTTTTCATGGTCACGACGGTGCTTCGCGAGAACACGGTGCAGGTTCGAACCATGCTCCCCCGGGCCGAGGCGTTGACCAAGATCGACCAGAAACGACTGGTTTCGTACGTGTACGTCGGCCCGAAGAAACTGGATGGCTTGCGAGTGGGCGACACCGCTGTTCAGATTGATGACGCGCTCATCGAAGACGTAGGCCAGATCAGGACGGTCATGTACCGGAAACTGCTGGAGCAGCCCAAACTCATCGTATCCCTCAGGGTGGATCAGGAGTCAGAGATGGGCATTGTTATGGATGTCCAGCAGGAATTGCGCCAGGCGGGTACGCTCCGGGTCAATTACTCGACGAAACCGGTGATCTAAGTTCTCTAGTATTCCGTAGTGTTCTTCGAAGAAGCTCTGCCTCAGGTAGAGCTTTTTCTTTATCATCTATTTTCCGTCACTGAAACGATTCAGTCCCTACATGTCGCATACCGTAACGCTGCTGCCCGGCGATGGCATCGGACCGGAGGTCATCGATGCAACCGTGAAGGTGCTTGATGCCACGGGTGTTCGATTTGAGTGGGAGCGCCACAACGATATTGGCGAGGCCGCCATCCCGAAGTACGGCAATCCGCTCCCCGATCACATCATTGAGTCCGTTGCTCGCAACGGCATAGCCCTGAAGGGGCCCGTGACGACACCCGTCGGGCACGGATTCAAGAGCGTCAACGTCGGGCTGCGCCAGAAACTGGAGCTATACGCAAACTTGCGTCCGTGCAAGTCGCTGCCTGGCGTCAAGACGCACTTTGAGAACATCGATCTCATCATCTTCCGTGAGAATACTGAAGGGCTGTATGCCGGGATCGAGAACGTCGACGAGCGGCTCGAAATCGTGGACTCGATTGCCAGAATCACCAGGGTCGGGTCCGAGCGGATCATCCGCTTTGCGTTTGATTACGCGGAAACGCACGACCGTCGTCTGATCACGATAGTTCACAAGGCGAATATCCTGAAGGCAGCGGGGAAACTGTTTCTGGATCTTGCCGCGGCCGAGTCGGCGAGGCATCCCGGCATCCAGATGAACGACAAGATCATCGACAACATGGCGATGCAGTTGGTCATGTTTCCGGAAAGGTATGACTCGATTGTGACGACCAATCTTTTCGGAGATATTCTGAGCGACCTCTGCGCGGGCCTGGTCGGGGGTCTGGGTGTTGTTGGCGGAGCGAACATCGGTGATAACTGCGCGGTGTTTGAGGCCGTGCATGGAAGCGCGCCGGATATCGCCGGCCAGAACAAGGCGAACCCGACGGCGCTGATACGAACCGGCGAGATGATGCTGCGCCATCTCGGTGAAATCGCGGCCGCAGACGCGGTTCACGACGCTCTGCACGCGACCTACGCGGAAGGAAAGGACCTGACGGCAGACGTCGGCGGCACCTGCACGACGATCGAGTTTGCCGACAGGCTGGCACACCGCGTCGCCGAGCTCGTGTGATGTAGGAGGATTAAGAAATGATTCAAAGAATACAGTCCGTTTACCTGCTGCTTGCCGCCCTGCTGGTTCTGGCAGTTCCGGTCGCCGGAGGCTTCGTGACACCTGATTCCTGGGTGTGGTATACACCGGTAAAGGTGGCGGTCTCCATCCTGGTGGGTGTTGGTTGTCTCGTCGCCATCTTCCTTTACAAGGATCGCCAACGTCAGAAGCGGCTCGTCACCGTCGACCTGTTCCTGGCCCTGGCCCTGGCGGGCATCCTGTTGGCGGCCTGGTTCGCGGCATCGGCCGGGAACTCCGATCTCTGGCCGTCTGGTCTCCCGCTGGTGGCCGCCGTATTCCTCTTTCTGGCTCGAAAGTCAGTTAGCAAGGATATCGAACTCGTCCGTTCGATGGACCGGCTCAGATAACCGGCGGGCTGCCAGTCCAGTCCGATAGAAATGACGCATCAGACTGAGGAGCCTCTTACCGACGGCCGACCATTCGCCCTCTACCCACTTCTCCTGGTAGGGCTGTCGAGTTTTGCGCTGAGCCCGATTCTCATCCGGTATGCGACGGACGTTCCCGCGTTGAGTCTGGCAGTCTGGCGGACCATCTTCTCGGTACTCATGCTGGCTCCGTTTGCTGTGGGATCTATCGGCAGCGAGATCCGCAAATTTACTTCTCGTGACATCCGGCTGATAATCGTTGCGGGGGTATTGCTTGCACTGCACTTCGTGACGTGGATTACCTCGCTGTATCACACGTCCGTTGCCAGCGCCTCCGTGCTGGTATCGCTCAGCCCGATCTTTCTCGCCGTACTGGGAGTGTTCGTCCTCAAAGAGACGCTTGGCCGCCCTACCGTCATCGCCATCGGGCTGGCGGTGGGAGGGACGATTTTGATCGGGGCCGGTGATCTCGGATCCGTCAGTCCAACTGCGGCGAATCCGATCCTCGGCAATTCCCTGGCAACGATCGCCGCGTTCTTTGTGAGTTGCTATCTACTGATCGGACGAGTGATGCGGCAGAAGGCGTCGTGGCTGGCCTATGTGTTCTGCCTGTATTCCGTTGTGGCGGTTGTGGTCCTTGTCGTGGCGTTGATTGCCGGAACACCTCTGCTGGGATTCGAACCGCGCATCTACTTCCTGTGCGCGCTCATGGCTCTCGGCCCGCAGATCATCGGACACGGGTCGTTCAATTACGCCCTTAAATTCATGCCGGCAGCGTTGCTTGGCCTGCTATCATTGACCGAGCCGGTAGGGGGGTCCGTTCTTGCCTATTTCCTTTTCGACGAAATGCCTTCTGTTCCGGGTCTTATAGGGATGATCGTCGTCCTGCTGGCCGTGATCGGGGCGTTGTTGCCCCGGCGACGCTCGATACCGTCGCCGTCAGCGGGTGGCGGAGAACCTGCTTGATGGCAGGTCCATGAACGTGCGACGGCGCCGGAAGAAATAGTCGATGACGATACTCCCGCCATACACCTCGACCCCTGACTCGGCTGTGGGGCGGTCCGCCGTGTATCGTTCGCGCATCTTTGCTGCGTCGCGGTGAGCGCGCCAGATAGCGCGCGCTTCATCGGCTCGACCAAGAGTTACGGCACGCAGGGCAGCAACGGTATCCAGCAAGATTCGAACAATGATCACGCGCCGCCAGTCCGATGGTGACAGGTTCTTGTACAGGGTGAGCAGGTTATTGCGGAAGTTGTAGTAGGTCTTGCGCGAACTCGAGCCAGGGAGCGACCCCCCGCCCAGATGGTAAACGGCGCTGGCAGGCTCGCAGACGATCCGGTAACCTCTTCTCTTCATTCGCCAGCAGAGATCGATTTCCTCCATATGCATAAAGAACTGCTCGTCCAGCAACCCGACATCCTTCAACGCTGTAACTCTTAACATGACCGCAGCGCCGGTGGCCCAGAATATGTCGACCGCAACATCGTATTGTCCCTCGTCTTTCTCGATCGTCTCGAAAAGGCGTCCGCGCGCAAACGGGAAACCCCATCGATCGAAAAACCCGCCGGCCGCGCCGGCATACTCGAAAAAATTGCGGGTCTCCGGACTTCAGAATCTTCGGCTGAACGGCGGCCACCCTATCATCTGACATCATCTGTGCGACAAGCGGCTGAAGCCAGTCGCGGTCAACCTCCACGTCATTATTCAGAAGCACCACATAGTCACCCTGAGCTTCTGCAATTGCGAGATTGTTTCCGCGACAGAAGCCGTAGTTTTCCTGATGTCGAACGATTCGAACCTCAGGGAACGATTGCGATACCCAGTCAGCCGAACCATCGGAAGATGCGTTATCCGCCAGAATGATCTCCAGGTTGTCGTAGCTCGATGCCACTACGGATGGCAGGTACTCCTGCAGCAACGGGAGAGCGTTCCAGGTCAGGATGATGACGGAGACGAGAGGCCGATCGTCAAGAGGGTTTTGTTGCATCAAGGCGGATGGGTGGGAAATCAACACCGGGAAGATAAACTCGATACGGATGGCGCCAAAAGTTCGGATAGTCTATGAGCCGTGACGATAGCCGCCAGGCCGACCCGACGAAGCAACCCCTCGTGGACCAGGCGCGGGCTGTGCTCAAGAAACACTGGGGGCATTCCGAGTTCAGGCCGGGTCAGTGGGAGGTGATCGATTCGATCCTTTCAGGTCGAGACGTCCTCGCCGTGCTTCCGACAGGTACCGGCAAATCAGTGTGTTATCAGCTACCGGCCCTCATGAAGCCCGGGCTGACCCTCGTCGTGTCGCCCCTGATAGCACTCATGCGCGATCAGGTGGATGGACTCAAGCGCCGTGGCGTGTCAGCTACCTACATCGACTCGACGCTTTCTCGGCGTGAGGTTGATCAGCGACTCACCGATGCTGAATTCGGAAAATACAGGCTGTTGTATGTGGCGCCGGAGCGACTGAGCTCGGCCGCTTTCACGTCGAGGTGCGAAAGGCTGACCATCCGGACGGTGGTTGTAGATGAGGCTCACTGCGTCAGCGAGTGGGGTCACAGCTTCCGCCCGTCGTACCTCGAGATCGCTGATACCGTTGGCAAACTGGGTTCGCCGGTCGTCGCGGCACTGACGGCGACAGCAACACCGCATGTGCGATCCGATATCCTGTCGCTCGTTGGACTCACGAATCCGCTCGTCGTCGTGACCGGGTTCGACCGACCAAACGTCGAGTGGACGGTCTATCGAGAGGCCGACAAGCGGCAACGAATCAAGTCGATTCTGCGCGCGATCCAGGGTAGCGCGATTGTGTATACCGGCACCAGGCGGGGAGCCGAAGAGTGGGCTGCGTGGCTGCGATCCCAGAAGGTGGAGGCGGTGCATTACCACGGTGGGTTGTCGTCGGACGCCCGTGAGCGGGAGCAGTCCGCGTGGATGACCGATCGGGCACGTGTGATGGTTGCAACGAGTGCGTTCGGCATGGGGATCGACAAACCCGATGTTCGATGCGTCATTCATGTGGATCTGCCACTGAGCCTTGAGGCCTACTATCAAGAGGCCGGCCGAGCGGGAAGAGACGGAAGACCATCGCAGGCGATTCTTGTGTATCGCGACGGGGATGAGCGGCTGCCGAACTCCCTCATCGACCGCTCTTTTCCTGCCGCAGAACAGGTGTCGGCAGTGTACGACGCGGCATGCAGCCTGGGTGGGGTCGCGGTCGGAGCACTTAGCGATGCCCCCATCGACCTTGATCTGGCACAGGTTGCCAGGGTTGCCGGAGCGTCAGTATCCGCGGTTCGCCAGTCCGTAGACCTTCTCGAGCGCTGGGGTGCCTGGACCGCGATGCAGGAAGGCGGACAGGGCTACCTCCGGATGATCTCGACGCCCGCACAGATTCGGCCCCTTGCTGCGGGCGCCCCGGGTGAGCCGATCCAGGCTGTTGCGGAGTATCTCCTCAGAGGCGACGTCGCCGACGCACACCGATCGTGGATCAGCATCGACCCGTCACGTCTCGCAACTCGTCTTCGTATCTCCACAGACAACGTAGAACAGACGCTCAGTCGTCTCGACATGCTGGGCCACGTTCAATGGAAGAGTCCCGGCGCTACCCTGAGACTCATTCTCGTGATGCCCCGACAGCGCCGGGCGCCGATCCGCGCCGACCTGCTGGCTTCCGGCCGCAAGAGCGCAAGGAATCGACTGGCCGACCTCGTCGGATACGTGGACCATCGCGGATGCAGACGCAACTACATCCTCACCTATTTCGGGGAGCAGACCCGTGCACGATGCGGACGCTGTGACTACTGCCTGGCGACGCATCGAAAAGAGAGCGGGATCGCTGTGGATGAGATCATCATTCAGGCGGTACTGGCTGCTGCGCGCTCGGGATTGAGTTTCGACGAATGGACCCCCGACGCATCGTGGACCGACGCAGAAGTAGACGCCTGTGTTGACTGGCTCGTTCGCGAAGGATATTTGCGCGTCTCTGCTGCGCCAGGATTCACCCTCGAGATCACTTCGGCGGGTGAAAAACTGATCTGATCACGGGGGCGGAAGCAGTCCAATCACTCCTTCCTGTTCGAGCTGAGCTTCTTCGGCCGACAGACTGTCTATCACGCGATTGTACAGCGAGACATAGTCATCAGGTTTGTCCGCATAGTACGCGATAGACGTCTCGAATTGCTTTTGTGTGACTCCGTGTGCGGCGAGTACGGAGTCGCGGAGCGAGTCGTCGATATCTGCGACCAGCTCATGTCGGGCTTCTAGCACGTGCAAATCTACAATCAGTCCTACCAGCTTCGTCTCTTCAATCTGCTCGCCGGTGCCAGTGCATCCAACGAGGGAGAGCGAGCACACGCCCGCCGCAGCCGCGAATACAGCGATAGCGTTTCGCAGGAGTAATTTCACGGGGCGGGCGCCCCCGACGCCGTTACCGAAGCGACAACCGTGGATGCAATCTCGCTTCGAGTTCGAATGGTGTGCGCCATCACCTCAAGTTGTCTCAAGAACTCGCGCTTCTTGAATCTCGGCGCGAACACCATCCCGTCGATCAGGTAAATTCGACCGCTTTCCTGATCGTAGAAGCCGTACGAGACGAACGGTCCGCCCATCCCGTAGGCGACGATTTCGCCGTCGTCGTCGGGGCCAATCATGTGCCACAGTCCGCGTGCCTCGAAAGCATAGTGATCCAGGAAGTCAATTGACTTAGACTCCAGAGGTCGCCGGTAGTCGATGTTGATGTAGCCGCCGACGTTTCCCAGCAGATAAAGCCGGCCGAGTGAATCTCGCTTTCGATACATCCATTCGGGCGTCAGATCATTCGGGTCGGCATAGTCCTCATAGTACACGAAAAGGCTTCGCCACGAGTCGGCGAGTATTCGACGTATCCATACGAAGTCGGTCGTGTCGGTAGCAATGAGATAGTCATGCTGGACTTTGATTCTGAAGTCGTGATGGGTCAGCAGCGTGTCCTCGAGTTCAAGCTGGCGCCCTTTCTCGTACATGTCGTTCTCAAGACGCTGCCGCTCACTGCCATTGAATATGGATCTCATCTCCTCGCCGGACTTGCGCGTGATTGCGACCAACTCGTCCCGATTGGAGGCTGCCAGGTACACGATTCGCTGATCTCGACGCCAGATATCATCCCGGTTGACGAAGACGCCGCTTCCCTCACTGATCACTTTCTGAGCGTCTTCCGAAAACACGCTTCTAACGAAGTTTGCCTCGACCGTGGAATCCGACAATGACGCGGCAAAGACAATGCTCCGATGGGTGGAGATTCGATCGAAGGCCGCCTGTGACTCTATGGTCCGGTGGGAGAGATCGAACAGAGGCTCGGGGGCAGGCAGGGTGCTGACATATGGTCCGATTTCCTCGCGGAGCGCATCGCCCGGCGCTCCATTCCACAGCAGTGAGTCCATGACGACAACGATCTCGCCCGCAGTGCCGACGGCGGTCGGTCGATAGCTGACATCACTGCATGATGCCAGCATGGCGAGGCTCGCCAGACTCATCAAAACCGCCTTGACGTCGAAACAGTGGGATCGGCCCAACCCGGGACTCTTCATCTTGGCGTACCGTCAGGTTTCGGATGTCGTGATGCTTACAACGCTGACACGTGATGGGTGTTCTAGTTGCGCGTTGGAGGTCGAAGATTGCGTACGAACGATTCCACGTCGGAGATGCGATCGTTCATTGTCAGATTGTGATCGTCCCATAGCGTTTGCACGTGACTGATGAGCGCCGATCCGACAATGAACCCGTCGGCGTGGACGGATGCGATTGCGGCGTCATCGGCTGACTTGATCCCGAAGCCGACAAGCAGCCGATTTGAGATCAGGCGCCGGGCGGTTTCGAGATAACGCTGAAGAGTATCTCCGGTATCGATGGTGTCGCCGGTCAGGCCGGCAAAAGCCACCGCATATACAAAACCCGTGGTGACACGGTCGATACTCCGAATTCGCTCGTCTGGTGTGTTGGGAGCGATAAGGAATATCACATCGATGCCATTCGCGGTAGCCGCAGCTCTCAGCTGCTCTGCTTCGTCGATCGGCAGGTCCGGCAGAATTAGTCCGTCAACTCCGGCCGTCGCAGCTTCCGCGCAGAATCGTTCGACCCCGAAGTGGTACACCGGATTAGCGTATCCCATAAGAACCACGGGCGTCTCACTCGTAGTTCGAAAAGCGCGAACGGCTGCCAGGACGTCCTCGAGGGTTGTCCCGTTGGCCAGGGCGATCGCACTCGAGTTCTGAATCGGACCCCCCTCTGCAAGCGGGTCGCTGAACGGCATTCCCACCTCGATGAAATCGGCGCCAGCGCGGTCGATCGCCTGTAGCAATGGCAGCGTGGCATCGAGTTGCGGGAATCCGCAGGTGAGGAAAATGCCCATGGACTTGCGCCCGTCTGCCGCAGCGGAATCGAGCGCGCGCTTGAGCCGAGTTGGTCCGGTGGAAGACATCACATCTTTGCCGCGATGGTTTCCATATCCTTGTCTCCGCGACCCGAGCAGTTCATCACGATGATGCTATCTGCATCCATCCGGGGTGCAAGCTCCTTCAGATACGCCACCGCGTGAGCGGTTTCGAGGGCAGGAATGATGCCCTCTGTTTCCGCCAGAAGGCGAACAGCGTCCAGCGCAGCCTCGTCCGTTACGGCGGCATACGTTACTCGCTCCCGTTCCTTCAAATAAGCGTGCTCCGGTCCGACACCGGGATAGTCCAGTCCGGCGGAGATGGAATGAGCAAGGCTGACCTGTCCGTCGTCGTCCTGCAGCAGGTAGGAGAGGGCGCCGTGCAAGATCCCCGGTTCACCCGACCGTAAGTGTCGCGGCGTGACGGCCATCGAGACCTTCGCCCGCCGCCTCCACTCCAAAGAGTCGAACCGCCGGCTCGTCGAGGAATGGAGCCCAGATCCCGATCGCATTCGACCCTCCACCCACACAGGCCACGACGGCATCGGGAGACGATCGGCCGTCCGCCTTCTCGAGTTGCGACCGGACTTCGTCGCCGATGACGCGCTGGAAGTCGCGAACCATCGCGGGATACGGATGCGGTCCAACCACGGATCCGATGATGTAAAACGTGCTGTCGACGTTTGTCACCCAGTCGCGTATCGCTTCGCTGGTTGCATCCTTGAGCGTTCGGCTGCCACTCTCGACCGGCCGAACCTCCGCGCCAAGCAGCTTCATACGAAGAACATTAAGCCTCTGACGATCGACGTCTTCGGATCCCATGTAGACAATACATTCGAGTCCGAATCGAGCGCAGACCGTGGCGGTGGCAACTCCGTGCTGGCCTGCTCCGGTCTCCGCGATGATACGGGTCTTGCCCATGCGTCGGGCAAGCAAGATCTGCCCGACCGTGTTGTTGATCTTGTGCGCACCCGTATGGCAGAGATCTTCACGCTTCAAATAGATCCGGGCACCCGCCAACCTTTTTGTCAATCTCTCCGCATACGTCAGTGCGGTCGGCCGGCCGACGTAATCTCGAAGCAGACTCTCGTACTCCTGCCGAAACCCGGGGTCCGTCGCCGCCTCCTGTCGCGCGGCTTCGAGTGACGTAAGGGCCGGCATCAGGATCTCCGGTACAAACCTCCCCCCGAACGACCCGAAATGCCCGAGCTCGTCCGGCAGATCACCAAATGTGTGTTTCAATTCACGCGTCATGTCAGACGATTTCTCAAGCGGCAAGAGCAGCCACGGTTTCCAGGAGCGCCGACACTTTTTCAAAGTCTTTGATGCCGGGGGAATCCTCAACACCGCTGGCAACGTCGATGGCGAATGGATTAAGACGTTTGATCAAACTGCCCACATTGCCAGAGTTCACACCGCCCGCGACGAACGTGTCGTGATGTCTCACGGTTTCAGTCGCCACGGCCCAGTCAAATGCCTGGCCCGTTCCACCGCTTACGCCTCGGATTGACGTATCGAGCAACACGTGGCGGATGCTGTCTCCATACCGGCCGATCTCCATTTCCAGATCAGCAGCGGTCGTATCCGGACCTACCGCGAAGGCTTTGATGATCGGCGCATCAATGCGACGACATTCTTCGACGCTCTCATTTCCGTGAAGTTGTACCAGGTCGAATCCGATCTCCTGTGCGATCTCGTTCACGTACGACGGATCGGCGTCGACGAATACGCCAACCGTCTTTGGACCGTAGACCCAACCGACAATCTCCTTCACCTTGTCAGGCGCGATAAAGCGCGGACTCTCCTTTGCGAGCACGAAACCCCAGATAGTCCGCACCGGCGGCCGCACAGAAGCGCGCGTCCTCAAGTCGGGTCAATCCACAGATCTTTACGAGTGTCTTCACGCTCGTTCCTGCTCAGTCGGGTTGTTATTTCCATTCCCCGCAACCTTGCCGGTCGTCAGCGCGCGAAGGGCAAGTCCCGGGTCATCAGCGCTCATCAGAGCTTCGCCGACGAGGACGGCGTCCGCGCCACCTTCTGCCGCTATGGCCACGTCAGCGGCATCCCGGATACCGCTCTCGGCGACTCTAACGATACCTGCCGGTACGTGCCTCAGGATGCGTGAGGCTCGTCGCACGTCCACGTCAAACGTCTCAAGGTCGCGATTGTTGGCGCCGATTATTCGCACGAGATCAAAGTCGATCTTGTCAAGATCTCGCTCCGCGTACACCTCCACCAGGTGATCGAGGCCGATGTCGTCGGCTGCCTCAAGCAGGTCTTTCAGGTGGATGCGATCGAGCACCGTGGCAATCAGTAATACTGCGTCCGCTCCGTGGGCCCTCGCTTCAAATAACTGGTACGGATCAAGGATAAAGTCCTTTCGGAGAATGGGAATGCCCGTCGCTTCTCTAGCGATCCGAAGATTGTCCAGAGTCCCCTGAAAGTAGGCAGGCTCCGTCACGACGGATATCGCGGCAGCACCGTTTTGTTCGTACTGCGACGCAATACGAGCGACATCGAGAGTCTCGCGAAGCACGCCCTTGCTCGGTGACGCTTTCTTTATTTCAGCGATGATTGAAACACCCGGTTGCCGCAGTGCATCTCCAAACGGCCTGCGCGGATCGCCGAACAGGGGAAGATCGGTGAGCCGTGCCTCGGGAGTCATCTTCTTGCGCTCATGCAGAAGATCTCTCGTGCTGCGGACGATCTGGTCGAGGATGGTCATGTTTCAGTCGGTTGGCGCTTCCCTGGAAGTGCTGCGCAGATCTTCGAGGGCTCGCGTCGCTCTGCCGGAATCGATACTTGCGCATGCCATCTCATGTGCAACCTCCAGGTTTTCAGCGACGCCGGCCGTGTATATCGCGTGGGCCGCGTTTGCGACCACGATGTCCCGGTGCGCCCCGCGTTCTCCCGACAGCACACGCCGGAGGATGGCCGCGTTCTCGTCGGCCGTCGAGCCGTCTATGGCCGAGAGGGGATGTCGGTCCAGTCCGAGATGCTCTGGCGAAAACCTGCGTTCCTCGACCACCGGCTCGTGTGAGGCGCCGCGCCGAAATTCGTACAAAGTCGATTCGTCGGACACGGACACCTCGTCCAGTCCGTCATCGGAGTGAACAGCAATGACATGCTCGGACCCGAGACGAGCGAGAACGGCCGCGATATCCCGTGCGGCACGGTTGCTGAAGGCGCCCACGAGCTGGCGGTTTACGCCGGCCGGATTGCACAGCGGTCCAAGCATGTTGAAGAATGTTCGCACCCCCAGAACTCGCCGCACCGGCATTACGTGCTTCATCGCAGGGTGAAAGTGCGGCGCAAAGATAAATGCGATGCCCGTCTCTCTGAGGCAGTGCTCGACGCCATTGCGGCGCAGGTTGGTCCGCACGCCCAGGGCATCAAGGACATCCGCCGAACCACAACTGGACGATACCGAACGGTTTCCGTGCTTGGCGACCGTTACGCCCGCACCGGCTACGACAAAGACCGCCGTTGTCGAGACGTTGAATGTTCCGATGCCGTCGCCACCCGTTCCGCAGAGATCAACGGCCCGTTCGTCGTCACATTCAACGGACACGGCGAAGTCGCGCATGACGCCGGCAAAGCCGACCAGTTCATCGACGGTTCCACCCCGGGCGGTCACACCCATCAGGAATCCGGCAAGCTCCTCGGGGGCCGCCGACCCATTCATGATGATCTGCATCGCGTGACCCGCCTGCTCGGTCGTGAGCGACGATCCGGCTGCTACAATTCCCAGGTAGTCCTTCATACGGCAGGGTCCGTCATCGGTATGGTCCCCAGTGAAAGGACCCAGTTCCGAATGAGCCGGGGGCCTTCGATCGTCAGAACGCTCTCCGGGTGGAACTGGATGCCCTCGACGGGCCACGATACGTGGCGGACGCCCATGACGACGCCGTCACGCGTCTCGGCAGAAATCACGAGGTCCCGCGGCATCGATTCGCGATCTACCACCAGCGAGTGGTACCGCGTGGCTGTGAATCCCTGCGGGACGTCTCGAAAGACGGTGAGTCCGTCGTGAAGTATATCGCTGGTCTTCCCGTGCATCAGTATCGGGGCGTGGATGATCCTGCCGCCGAAAACCTCGCCTATCGCCTGGTGGCCAAGACATACGCCCAGGATGGGCGTCGTCTCACCCAGCTCGCTGACCACGCGCTCCGTAATGCCCGCGTCCGCCGGGCGTCCGGGACCCGGCGATATGAGAATCCCGGCCGGGTTCAGCGTCCGGATCTCGTCGATCGAGATGGCATCGTTGCGAAATACGCGGACACTCTGGGCTGACTGCGCGATCAGGTGGACCAGATTGTACGTGAACGAGTCGTAGTTGTCGATTACGATAATCACGGCGCGCTGGCGTGTCGGTGAGCGATCAGGATCCCGACCGCAGGATTCCCGTGAGTTCTCTAGCACGTGCCATGAAGACATCGGATTTTTCCCGCGCCTTTCTGGCTCCATCCCGGAGGACGTCTCGAACGTAGTCGGGGCGCTTTTCGAGGTCACGCCGGCGTTCTCGGGCGTCTTCGAAATACTCCGTAATCAACCCCAGCAGTTCCTTCTTGGCATGCCCGTAGCCGTACCCGCCCGCCTGATACGCCGCTCGAACGCGAGCCGTCGTCTCCGCATCGGCAAACAGCTTGATCAACGAGAAGACATTGCACGTGTCCGGATTCTTCGGCTCTTCCAGCGGGGTGGAGTCCGTCACGATACTCATCACCTTTCTCTTCAGGTCAGCCCCCTCATCAAAGATGCCGATCGTATTGTCATAGCTCTTCGACATCTTTCGCCCGTCGACACCGGGCACGACGGCCACGTCATCAAGAATTAGAGGCTCCGGCACCGGAAACAGGGGATCATCTTCGGGACAGAAGACGGCGTTGAAACGTTGCGCAAGGTTTCGTGAGATCTCAATGTTCTGCTTCTGGTCTGCGCCCACGGGAACCAGTGTGCCGCCATAGATCAGGATGTCGGCGGCCTGCAATATCGGATAGTTGAAAAGGCCGGCGTTGGCAGAGGCACCCTGCGCAACCTTGTCCTTGTATGCCACCGCTTTCTCAAGCTGCGAGACCGGTGTGAGCGTGAAGAAGATCCATGCGAGCTCGGTCACTTCGGTGATGTCGCTCTGCAGGAAGAGTGCCGCCTTCGTCGGATCAAAACCGAGAGCCAGGTAATCAAGCGCGACGTCGAGCGTGTACGTGCTCAGGGCCTCACGATCGTGAACGCTGGTGAGCGCGTGGTAGTTGACGATGAAGTAGTACGCATCGTGACGTGTATGCAGCTCGATGTGCTGTCGAAGGGCTCCGAAATAGTTGCCGATGTGAAGTGTGCCCGAGGGTTGAATACCGGATACGACGGTCACCGGATGGTCCGCGTTCGTCGTACGACTACTTTCTGTCTCCTTGCCATGCATACCCGTCTGCCCCGTGTTACCTGATGTGCTCCTGCAGGAGTTTGAGTCGGGCCTCTGCATTTGCTTTCACGACGGCCAGGATGGCGCGCGTCCGCATCTGGTGCTCAACGTTCACTTCGTCGGCTACGAAATCCACAAACGACGACTCCAGATCACGCAGGGCAGTCAATGCCGCCCGCCGATTGTTGTCGACGGCGAAGCTTGACGGCTCCAGATCGGTTCCGTTGTACGGGGTCCCGCCACAACTGAACACCGTCTCTGCGAGCTTGCCCACGTCCGCCCGAGCCGTCTTCTGCAGCGACGCGAGTTGTGCATCCAGGCCTTCTCCTCGCGACGACCGAAGGAACGCATCGTAGTGCTGATTCAGGGCGATCAATCGATGGATTACGGGATTGACGCGGTCGACTGTTTCGGCGCGGGATATCGTCTTGCCGGCCCAGCCTTTTTGTAGTAGTAGATCTTTCAGCATCGATCTCTGGATTATGGTTGCGAGCGAACCCTATGCTACAAACAGGGTATTGATTTTCTGCGTTCCTGCTGGATATTCGTCAAATTATGACATCCGGTACTCCGCCTAAAGCAGGTTGAGTGCTGCCATCTGGATGGCGTGATCAAGCGCCATGGCCTTATTCCGCGTTTCGTCGAACTCGGCCTCCGGATCACTATCGGCAACGATTCCTGCTCCCGCCTGGACGTACACGCGGCCATCGTGGACGACCATTGTCCGGATGGCGATACAGGTGTCCAGGTTTCCGGAGAAATCAAGGTAGCCCACAGCTCCGGCGTAGACGCCGCGGCGATTTGGCTCGAGGCTCTCGATAATCTCCATGGCTCGAACCTTCGGAGCACCGCTCACCGTTCCCGCCGGGAAGCATGCCTTGAGCGCATCCACAGCATCGAATTCCTTCGCCAGTGTGCCCGAGACGGACGACACAATGTGCATCACGTGCGAGAAGCGTTCGACATACGCAAACGCGTCGACCGTGACCGTGCCCTCCTCACACACGCGGCTGAGATCGTTGCGTCCAAGATCGACGAGCATGACGTGTTCCGCACGCTCCTTCGGGTCAGCGAGCAGATCGGTCTCGTGAGCCCTGTCTTCCTCGGGCGTTGCGCCCCGTGGGCGCGTCCCTGCAATCGGCAGCGTTTCAGCAACACCATTCTCAACCCGCACCAGAAGCTCAGGCGATGACCCTACAATCGAGTACGTTTCGTAGTCCAGGTAGAAAAGGTAGGGCGAAGGGTTGACCTGCCGGAGAGCGCGGTACAGATTGAAGTCGTCGCCCGAGAATGACTTGGTAAAACGTTGGGAGACGACAACCTGGAATATGTCGCCGTCGCGGATGTACGTCTTTGCAGATTCAACTGCTTCCAGAAAGGCGGTCCGCTCGAAATTGGATTGCATGGCGACATCGGCCATCGATATCGGTTCCGGAAGATCGATGGAGCCGAAATGCAGATCCTGCACTACAGCTTCAATTCGCTCCATGGCGGTCGCCCGCTCCTTTTCCACATCCGAGTTCGTGTCGAGGAACATGTTCGAGATGACCACGATCTGATGCTTGACGTGGTCGAACGCGACTACCGTGTCGTAGAGACACCAGGTCGCAACCGGCAACCCGATGTCGTCCTCAAGAAGGTCCGGGAGTGACTCGAGTCGGCGTACCGCATCGTACCCGAAGTATCCGACGGCACCGCCGGTGAACCGCGGCAAATTCGGATGGCGTATCTCGGTGAATTCGTTCGCGAACTGCCGCACCGCGTCGAAGATGTCTCCGGCCTCGAAGTGCTCAGGTGGCGATCCCTCCCGTGTCACGACAACACCGTCGTCGACCGACCGAATGGTGAGGTACGGGTTTCTTCCGATGAATGAGTATCGGGCCACCTTCTCGCCGCCCTCAACGCTCTCCAACAGAAAGCAGTATGTACTACTGCGGCGCAGCAACAGGAACGCGGCGACCGGCGTCAGGAGGTCGGCGCTCAGGCGCCGGGTGACCGGGACGACAATCGGTCCGAGGCGCTCGACGAGCTCCTCCAGTCCTTCTGTCGTCTGTTCGATTTCGTTCGCGGTCATAGTGTGATTCGAGACAAAATAAAAAAGCCCGCTGCGGTCTATCTGGCAGCGGGCTGTACAGCGTCCGGCAAGAAATTCGGCACGAAAACCTACCTGCGCCCGCGGCTGTCGGGGGCGCACCACCAACTGGTCAGCGGTGTGCAGGACGATGATCTTGAGCGGTCAATCATGTCGATAAAGATACGTGAGCGCTGCGCAGTCAATCAAGTTGCCCGGCAGTCGGCGACGTCAGGTGACCACGTGATCCGGACCATCGCCACCGGGGTGCAGGGTAGTGGGGCTTGTCATCGGTCCAAATTGCGGACCTTCCAACGAAGTGATTCCCACCATCGGGTAGGCGAGTTCGATACCTCCCTGTTCGCGCAGGGCCTGGAGGATACTCACCGTAAGGGCATGCTCGGTGCCTCTCCTCTTACGGACGTTGCACAGGTATCGAAGCGTAAGGCGAACGCCGTTCTCGACAACACGGACATACACGAACGGAGTCAGAATGCTGTAGTGGACCAGAAACTCGCGCGACATCTGTCGAATCTCGTCAGCGGCCTGGTGCTCAACCAATCGGGTCGACTCCTCGGCATACTGCTGCATGATGCCACGAGCCTTGTCCCAGTCGGACCGGAAGGTGACCGTTATCGGGAGCTCGTTCCAGATAAAATTGAATCCTCGCGTGTAGTTGTAGACCGCGTGGCTCAGATTCCAGCCATTCGGGATATGCGTGATTCGACCCGTGCTCTGGTCTGCCTGAACCCAGCTGCCGATCTCCATCACGGTCGTCCGCATGACGCGGATATCGATCACATCACCCTGGATCTTGTTGACCTCGATCCTGTCGCCCTGCCGGTAGGGGGTGAGCAGCGTGACATAGAACCATCCTGCCAGGTTGAGGAGAACTTCCCTCATCGCGATGGCAAGACCAGCTCCGATGACGGTGAGGACGGTGATCAGGTCGCCCAGTCGTGGCGAGAGCACGCTCACCAGAATGACGACGATCGCAAATCCACCGACACGCCCGATGAGCCGGGACGTGTAGTACACACGACTTGGCTCGCCGGCGTACCGTTTGGCGAGGCGCTGGCCAATGCGCACCAGCAACAGCACAACGAGTGACACCCCGAGGGCGAAAATCACTCGCTGAACGATTTCGTTACTCAGGTCGAGATCAAAGGGCATCGCAGGTCCGACATGATTCCGGATGCAAAGTAGGACTTCTCCGGTAAACGTCCACTTGATGCACGTAATTGCCGCACATCAAGAGTTGACGGGTCGTCGTGCGGCGCTGCGTGAGAGCAGGAAATTGCGAACCGTCTCGAGCATTCCGCAGCTCGATCCGGTAACAACCAGCGGCTAAACTTTTGCCCGCTGACGGCGTTAAGCGCCGTCGATGGTGTGCCCGTCTGCACTGCATTGTCGCAAGTAGACGGCAAGCGCAAGCGTAACGCAAATAGATCAAGGGAGTCAGTGATGGCGCGTACTGCAAATATTCGGCCGCTCGGCGTTTACAGACCGGTACTGGATACCGCCGTCTTTGTGCTTGGCCTGATCGGTATACTCGTCGTAGTCCATCTCTGGATTCAGTCCAGCCGCGGGTTTGATCGCGGTTGCTTCGGCTTCTCTTCGACGGCCGCCACGGTCGAATGCGAGGCGGTGACCCGAAGCGATGCCGGCATGATGCTGGGCGTCTCGAACGTCATCTGGGGACTCATCTATTACGTCGGACTCACGATTCTGAGTTTTGCGACAGTCGTCGTGGGCCTGGACAAGTTGGAGTCCGTCAAGCGACTACGAGCTGCCGCTATCGGTGTGGGATTTCTCTATTCCCTGTATCTCGTGTACGTACAGATCGCTCAGATTGGAGAGTTTTGCAAGCTGTGCATGATGTCGGCCTCGATCGTTGCGATCCTCCTGGTTCTTCAGATTGTCGACCTCAGGTCCAGGCCGAGTTCCGAAGCCGCTTCGGTGGGCAGTTCGTCCCGGGTGAAGATGTTCGTGATCATGTTGGGCGCGGTCGTAATCCTGTCGGGAGTCGACGTGCTCTATTTCGGGAGTCTGCCTCCGCTTGAAGCGACGGCGACCGCGGCCGCTCAGTCCGGTCAGGAGAACGTTCTTGTCGACGATGCGAATGTCGGCGAATGTCATTATGACCCTGAGAAACCGCTCGTGGAGAATTACCGGGATCTCGTCACATTCAGTGACCCGAGCATGGGGAACCCGGATGCTTCGGTGACTGTGATTGAGTTCTTCGATCCAAACTGCCCTCATTGTGCGACGCTGCACCCGATCATGGAACAGGTGGTTGCCCAGTATGGCGACAGGGCGTGGTTTGTCTGGCGACCGTTCGTTCTGTGGGAATACTCGGTGTCACAGGTGGAGGCGATGTACTTCGCTGCTCAGGACAACAAGTTCTTCGAGATGATGGAAGAGCAGTTCCGTCGGCAGCGACAGGGCGGCATCGGGATCGACGAGTTGGGTGAAATCGCGACGCAGATTGGACTGGATGGCGAGCTCATGAAGACCCGGCTGAGCCGTGGTCTCTATCGCAACATCATCATGCGCCAGCGTCAAAGCGGTGTGGACGCTGGTATCACGTCCGTACCCGCCGTGATGATCAATGGCCGCTTTGTCAGGAGCTCTTCGAAAACGGCCGAGTGCATCGGGCAGCTGATCGACGCGGCTGCCAGGTAGGACTCGAGCTGAACGTCTACGCGTCCAGGTGCGCCAGCTCGACGGCGACGCCGAACCCGGTGGACCTTGTCTGGTCCATTTTCCGGGCCGTCAGTCTCATCCACACCCATTCCTCGTCTGCGTTTCGCATACGGACCAGCCACCGCGCGCGCTGCTTGCCGTTGCAGGCCATGGAGGCCAGGTCGCGCATCACCTGCAGCAAGTTTCGGCTATGGATGTGTGCGAAGAAGCAGGGGTCGATAGGCGCCGCGGGACCGTATCCGATCAGTTTCCGAGCAGATGCCGATATGTCGGTGATGTTGCAGCCCGCGTCGAGGAGCAGTTCGGCCCGCTCCGTGTTGACATGCGTTCTGCTGAAGGGATTTGTCCGGGGAACGCCGGCAATCTGTGATTTTTGACCCATAAGGCTCCGAGTCGAGGGTATGGTCCGTGGGCTGCCTGCTCGAGCACTCAGGCGATCGCTGAGTGATGATGTGATGCGCAACACTATTTGAAACGCATAAAACTGAAACTCTTGCGCGTCAGACCCGGAGCCCGACCGACGTGGCGCAGGGGGCACCGGGTCGGCTATTCAAGAAAGCGTGCATTATTTGGTGCAGGGAGGGGTCGGATCTTATCTTCATAAGCTGTGGTTAATGTGCAATCCGTCTTCTTCGTTAGCCTGAATCGTTTTCAGGGACGGTGGTTGTGGAACAGGCCGCAGCCCGACCTGCTTCGTCCGAATTCCTCCTCTTCCTTCGCCAACATATCCCGTCGAGTCTCGCATGGCGTCAATGAAGCTTTCGAACTTCTTATTCGATTTTCCGAAAACGTTAGTCGCGAAGTATCCCGCTGAACCGCGAGACAGTTCCAAGGTGATGGTTCTCGATCGGGAGAAAAGGACCATAGAGCACAAGTCTTTCGGCAGCATCACCGACTATTTCAACGCCGGGGATGTCCTGATCGTCAACAACACGAAGGTGTTTCCGGCCCGCCTCTATGGCAACAAGGAAAAGACCGGCGCGCGCATCGAGGTGTTTCTCCTGCGTGAGCTTAATCCGGAGAGCCGTCTCTGGGATGTCATCGTGGATCCTGCTCGCAAGATCCGGATTGGCAACAAGCTCTATTTCGAGAACGGGCTTGTGGCTGAAGTGATAGACAACACGACTTCCAGAGGCCGGACGATCCGCTTTGTTTTCGAAGGCGAGAACGAGGAGTTGTACTCGAAGATCGATGAGATCGGTGAGACGCCCATTCCTCCGTACGTAAAACGGAAGGTGGAGTCCGAAGACCGTGAACGCTACCAGACCATGTTTGCGGAGGAGCGCGGTGCGGTCGCCGCTCCGACGGCCGGTCTGCATTTCACGCCCGGGCTGGTCAAGAAACTGGAGAAGAAGGGCGTGCGCATCGTTCCGGTCACTCTCCACGTCGGCCTGGGTACGTTCAGACCGGTCGAGGTCGAGGACCTGACGAAGCACCGAATGGATTCCGAATTCTATCACGTGCCGCCTGAAACGGCAGACGTCGTCAACGAGGCCCTTTCGGCGCCGGATCGAAAGGTGACCGCAGTGGGCACGACCGTCGTGCGTGCGATCGAGTCGAGTCTCTCCGCGTCGAACGCTCTGAAGGCGAATATCGGCTGGACGGACAAATTCATCTATCCGCACTACGAGTTCAGGATCACGGAGAGGCTGATCACGAATTTCCATCGTCCGCGCAGCACGCTCCTCATGCTGGTGTCGGCTTTCGGTGGCTACGACTTCGTGATGGAGGCGTATCGCGAGGCGATGAAGAAGAAATATCGCCTGTTCTCCTTCGGCGACGCGATGTTCATCATCTAGGGGACCGGGATCTGCCAAAAACGCCGACCGGACGGGACTCATGAACAACGACGCTGCCGGTGTGCCGGATGTGACCGTTCTCGTTCCCGCGGCTGGAGAAGGACGCCGCCTTGGAGGTCCTCCCAAGCAGTTCCGCTCCCTCGGTAACGCGCCTCTCCTCGTGCAAACACTACGGGCGTTCGACCGTCACCCGTACGTATCTCGGTTGCTCGTTGTGGCGCCGCCCGGCCGCATCGCCGACCTGAAGCAAGAACTTGCCGCATTCGATCTGCAGAAGATGAGCGATATCGTGGCCGGAGGAAGGACGCGGCAGGAATCTGTTCGTCTCGGACTCCTGTCCGTGCACCCGACGTGCGAGATCATTCTGGTACACGATGCCGTACGTCCGTTCGTGTCCAGGCAAGAGATCACCGATGTTGTCGAGGCCGCCAGAGCCCATGGTGCCGCGTCTGTCGCCGTTCCGGTGGTCGACACATTGCGTTCCGCAGCCGGCGAGTTCTTCGGGCCGACCGTTTCTCGCGAGGGCGTCTTCCAGGTGCAGACTCCGCAGGGATTCGCCCGGACTGTACTTGTCAATGCGCACGACGCCGCCGCGAAGCAAAGTCTGGAGGCAACGGACGATGTCGAGGTGGCACAGATGGCCGGCCACAACGTTTACATGGTTCACGGCTCTTCCGAGAATTTCAAAATTACGACTGCCGGGGACTGGCACCGCGCGGAGCGGATCTGGGAATCGTGGTCGGCGGAGAATCGATCATGAGAGTGGGCTACGGATACGACGTTCACAGACTGGTTGAAGGCCGCCGCCTCGTTCTCGGGGGCGTCGAAATCGAATATCCCCTTGGGCTGCAAGGACATTCGGACGCGGACGTGGTTTTGCACGCGATTACAGACGCACTCCTTGGAGCTGCGGCGCTCGGGGACATCGGTCGGCATTTCCCGGACTCGGATGCGAGATGGAAGGACGCCGACAGTCGCTCGTTTCTTGCGGAGGCGGGTCGAATGATTGGCGCCGCCGGCTATCGCGTAGCCAACATCGACGTCACGATCATTGCCGAGAAGCCGCGCATAGAACCACATGCCGGGAGCATGCGCTCGATCATCGCCGATCTTCTGGCGATCCAGATGTCACAGGTTTCGGTCAAGGCCACCACGTCTGAGGGGATGGGCTTCGTCGGTGAGGGCCTGGGGATTGCCGCGCACGCGGTTTGTCTCCTGGTAGAGCAGTAGGGAGGGGGGTGACCACACCTTATGGGAGAGCTATTCCTGGACGTCTTCGAGTGGATCCAGACGCTGTCGCCGCTGTCTGTCTACGTGGCTATTCTGGTTATCGCGTACGGCGAGAACGTCCTGCCGCCCGTCCCCGGTGACATGATCGTCGTACTCGGAGGCTATCTGGCCGGCACGGGCTCCCTCAACCTTGGTGTCGTCATCGGCCTCGCCACCCTGGGAGGCGTACTCGGCTTCATGACGATGTATGCGTTCGGCCACATGATCGGCGGTGCCGTGATGGATCCCGATCGACTGAAATGGATTCCCAAGCGCAGAGTGCGGCGTGCCCAGGAATGGCTTCGAATGTGGGGCTACGGCGTGATCGCCGCCAACCGGTTCCTCAGCGGGCTACGATCGGTGATTTCCATTACCGTGGGAATGGCCCACATGAACGTCTGGAAGACGACACTGTGGTCTACCGTCAGTTCGGCCGTATGGACATGTCTTATTGCCTTCCTTGGTTTCAAGGTGGGAGAGAACTGGCAGGTTGTCAGCGTCTGGATCCGCCAGTACGGTCAGGCAATCGGGATCGTGATCGTAATTTTCATTGTCGCGCAGGTAATCCGATACCGGTTGAACATCAAACGGAACGGCGATGGGGAAAGTGGCGGGGGACAGGTTGACGCGGGTGCGGGTTGATGGGGTCCGCCGATACTTCACCGAATCATAAATTGCGTTTCTTGACACGCGTCGCCGCGAATCAGTAACTTCACAATCTTGGACGTAGTACACGGTTCGACGCTGCTGGCGTAGCTCAACTGGTAGAGCAGCTCACTTGTAATGAGCAGGTTGGGGGTTCGAGTCCCTCCGCCAGCTCTGCCGGACTGGGATTGCGGCATTGCGGACTGGGGCAGGTGGCCGAGTGGTTAAAGGCGCCAGACTGTAAATCTGGTCTCGTACGAGTTCGGAGGTTCGAATCCTCCCCTGCCCACCATTGATCAGGTTGACCTTCGGCAGCCAGCAGTGGAACTGGAGCTAGAGCGGGAGTAGCTCAGTTGGTAGAGCATCAGCCTTCCAAGCTGAGGGTCGCGGGTTCGAATCCCGTCTCCCGCTCTCGGAGATGCCGCGATTGTACAATGGAGTGCCTGGTCGACGTACCGGTTCACCGCGTTGCTGCGGCAGGTCCGTTATCGGATCGCCGCCTTAGCTCAGTGGTAGAGCACTTCCATGGTAAGGAAGGGGTCATCGGTTCAAATCCGATAGGCGGCTCGACTGCGCGAGAACGTATGTCCTGACACGATTTCAGGCTCGGGCGCCATCGTCGAGAGTCGGACAGCGAGATTTCACTAATCCACGAAGCGCGGACAAAGTCATGGCGAAGGAGACATTTCAGCGAACGAAGCCGCACGTGAACGTGGGTACGATTGGTCACGTGGACCACGGTAAGACGACGTTGACGGCGGCGATCACGCAGGTTTTGTCGAAGCGTGTCACGGGTAACGTGATCCGGTCGTTTTGATTCGATTGACAACGCCCCGGAAGAGCGTGAGCGCGGGATCACGATTGCGACGGCGCACGTGGAGTACGAGACGGAGAACCGTCACTATGCGCACGTCGACTGTCCGGGTCACGCGGACTATGTGAAGAACATGGTCACGGGCGCGGCTCAGATGGACGGAGCGATCCTGGTGGTGGCGGCGACCGACGGTCCGATGCCGCAGACGCGCGAGCACATCCTGCTGGCCCGTCAGGTCGGCGTGCCGTACATCGTGGTGTTTATGAACAAGGTGGACCTGGTCGACGACGAGGAGTTGCTGGAGCTGGTGGAGATGGAAGTTCGCGAGCTGCTGGACCAGTACGAGTTTCCGGGCGACGACATTCCGATGATCTCGGGTCAGTGCGCTGGGCGCCCTGAACGGGAGTCGGCAGTGGGAGGACAAGATCATGGAGCTGATGGAGGCGGTTGACACCTACATTCCGACGCCGGAGCGTGATACGGAGAAGCCGTTTCTGATGCCGATCGAGGATGTGTTTTCGATCACGGGTCGTGGCACGGTGGTGACGGGTCGTATCGAGCGTGGCGATGATCAACACGGGCGATAGCGTGGAGATCATCGGGATGCAGGAGGCGAAGCATGACCTCGACGGTGACGGGCGTGGAGATGTTCAGGAAGATTCTGGACCAGGGTCAGGCGGGCGACAACGTAGGGTTGTTGCTTCGCGGCACGGCGAAGGAAGAGGTGGAGCGCGGGATGGTGGTGTGCAAGCCGGCGAGCGTGACGCCTCACAAGGAGATTTGAGGCGGAGGTGTACGTGTTGTCGAAGGATGAAGGTGGCCGTCACACGCCGTTTTTCAAGGGATACCGTCCCCAGTTTTACTTCCGTACGACGGACGTGACGGGCGACATCGAGCTTGCCGGAGGGCGTGGAGATGGTGATGCCGGGCGACAACACGCAGTTCAAGGTGAAGTTGATCGTGCCGGTGGCGATGGAGCAGGGACTGCGCTTTGCGATTCGGGAAGGCGGCCGGACCGTAGGCGCCGGCGTCGTCTCCAAAATCCTCGACTGATCCCTCAAAAATGTGCCCGCGTTATCGACGGATCCGGCGCTATCAGGCATCCTGTAGACAGATTAGTCGTAATGCCGGGGATAAACGGGCGTAGCTCAATTGGCAGAGCAGCGGTCTCCAAAACCGCAGGCTGCAGGTTCGAGTCCTGCCGCCCGTGCAGAATGGAAAGGATCCGGTTACGGGCCGATGCGTAGACGCTAAGTTATTCCCTGATGCCGCAGGCATCGCAAAAACCACCTGAAGCAGTATGAACGTCAAGGCCTACCTGGAAGAAGTTGCCAAGGAGATGCGGAAGGTCAGCTGGCCGTCACGCAAGCGAGCTGATCAGCAACACGGTCGTAACGATCGGTAGCTACCGCTGGCGATCTCGCTATTCATCTATGCGGCCGACTGGGTGATCAATCAGATTCTTGAAGATCATTTATCAGCTAGTCGACTACCCTGTCGGGCCAAGCCGTCATGACAAAGACCAAAGTTCAAGACCTTCGGAAGTGGTACGTACTGCGCACCTTCTCCGGACACGAGAAGAAGGTCAAGCAGTATCTGGAGAGCGAGGTCGAGCGCATTGGGCTTACGGACAAGCTCGGCGATATCATGATCCCGACCGAGACCGTTTTCGAAATGCGCCAGGGCAAGAAACGGACGCGCGAAAAGACGTTCTTCCCCGGCTATATCCTTGTCAATGCGTTTTTGGACAAGGAGTTGCAGCATGTCATCTCCGATGTCCCGTCGGTAGTCGGCTTCCTGACGACGGGCGACCAGCCGACTCCGCTTCGCCCCGACGAGGTGAATCGGATCCTCGGCAAGATTGACGAGGCGCGCGAGCTGGGCGAGCAGCCGGAGATTCCGTTCAGCGAGGGCGACGCGGTAAAAGTCGTTGACGGCCCGTTCAACAATTTCACTGGATTCGTCGAGGAGGTCTATCCGGACAAGATGAAGGTCAAGGTGATGGTCTCCATTTTTGGCCGCAAGACCCCGTTGGAGCTCGATTATCTGCAGGTGGAGCACGAAGAGTAAGGTTGTCTGAAGATTGTCGTATAGGTATTCTGGTGTCGGAACATCTGTGCGTGATCTGTACTTAGATATGGGCTAGAGCTTTTTTCAGCCCAGAACATTATTAGAGCGGGAGCCGGGTCCGTCCGGCGTTTGCACCGCGAGCATCTATGGCGAAGAAAATTGACGGATACATTAAGCTGCAGATCAAGGCCGGACAGGCGAATCCGGCACCTCCCATCGGTCCCGCGCTTGGACAGCAAGGGGTCAACATCATGGAGTTCTGCAAGCAGTTCAATGCGTCGACTCAGGATCGCATGGGTCTTGTCCTGCCGGTCGTAATTACGGTCTTTACCGACAAGTCCTTCACCTTCATTGTCAAGAGCCCTCCGGCCGCAGTCCTGCTGAAGATGGCTGCCAAGATTGAGTCGGGCGCGGCAGATCCCCTTCGAGAGAAGGTGGGGTCGGTGACGTGGAATCAGTGCCTGGAGATTGCCGAGCGCAAGATGGAAGATCTGAATGCGATCGAGGTGTCCAGAGCGGCCAAAATGATTGCCGGAACTGCCCGCTCGATGGGCATTACGGTTGAAGGTGTACCGGAAGGGGTCTGACTCGGTGCTGACCGACGATTCCACTGGTAAACCATCTCGTGAACCGCGGGAGCCCGGTATGGCAGGCGGCGATTGCACCGCAAAACGAAAGAATTCATGCCAAAGAAAGGTAAACGCTTCAACAAAGCGCACGACGCTGTGAAGGAGGCTAACGGAGCTATCAACCTCCAGCTTGCGGCCGAGTTGGTCAAGCAGACCGCTACAGCAAAATTTGACGAGTCCGTGGACATCGATGTCCGTCTCGGGGTTGATCCGCGGCACGCAGACCAGATGGTTCGGGGCACGGTGGCTCTCCCGCACGGAACCGGTAAGACGGTCCGCGTGCTGGTACTCGCGAGTGAGGGCAAGCAGGCGGAAGCCCGCGAAGCGGGAGCCGACCACGTCGGTCTCGACGACTACGTCGAGAAAATTCAGAAGGACGGCTGGACTCGAGTTCGACGTTCTGATTGCTACGCCCGACGTTATGGCCAAAGTTGGCAAGCTGGGTCGTTTCCTGGGTCCGCGAGGCCTGATGCCCAACCCCAAGAGCGGCACGGTAACCATGGATGTTGGCCGATGCCGTGCACGAGGTCAAGGCCGGTAAAATCGACTTTCGGGTCGACAAGTTTGGAAACCTGCACTGCTCGATCGGCAAAGCGTCGTTTACGTCCGAGCAGATCGTTGACAACGCCGCCTCGTTCCTGAAAGAGGTATTGCGGCTTCGACCGGCCGCCGCCAAAGGCGTCTACATGCGCTCCGTGACCATGTCGACCACGATGGGTCCTGGCATTGCAGTCGACAAGAACGAGCTACTTAACACGTTGCGCTAGTTCAACGCGTCCAAAGTTTACCGGAGAGACAGGAATGGCACTATCGAAAGCCCAGAAGATTCAGTCGATAGAGGAGATCTCGAGTTTACTCGAGAAGTCGCCTATCGTGTACATAACGAACTACAAAGGCCTCGATGTTGGCCAGGCGGGTGAGTTGCGCAGCCGATTTCGACAGATGGGTGTGGAATACAAGGTGTTCAAGAACACCCTGTTGAAACTCGCCCTGGAAAGGAAAGGTGGATTCGACGAACTCTACGATCACCTGGTGGGCCCGACGGCTGTCGCGTTCAGCGAGGACCCGGCCGCGCCCGCCCGAGTGATCAAGAAATACAACACCGATACACGCGGCGAGCTGCCAAGCCTGAAAGTCGCGTATATCGATGGAGCCATCTATCACGCAGATGCGCTTGAGATACTCGCCGCGCTGAAGTCGAAAGAGGAACTGGTGGGCGATATCGCCGGTCTGCTGCTTTCGCCCATCACGACCATCATTGGAGCCATCAATGCACCGGGAGCGGCACTTTCCGGTGCTCTCAAGACAATTTCCGAGAAGAGCGACGCCTAGCTCGTCCGGACTTCGAATACGAACAGATAGAACACTAACCCCTTAATGTGCAGCCCAGCCCTCCGGGCCAAGACAGCTGCGGGAGATACAACAGAATGGCAGATATCAAGAAAATCGCTGAAGAGCTCGTAGGCCTCACGATCAAGGAGGCTAGCGAGCTGGCACAGCTTCTGGAGGACGAATACGGGATCAAGCCGGCGGCAACGGCTGTCGCGGTAGCTGGACCGATGGGTGGGGGCGACGGCGCTGCCGCAGCAGAGGAGCAGACCGAGTTTGACGTCGTTCTCAAGGCGATCGGCGGCAACAAGATCGCCGTGATCAA
Organism: Rhodothermales bacterium; assembly: GCA_963768565.1. Classification (GTDB taxonomy): domain Bacteria; phylum Bacteroidota; class Rhodothermia; order Rhodothermales; family JABDKH01; genus JABDKH01. Next base: position 72,484 of record CAVYIO010000020.1, on the reverse strand, counting down.
GGAGGTGCGCGGTATCACCGGCCTGGGCCTGAAAGAGGCCAAGGAACTGGTTGATGGAGCACCAAACACGGTCAAGGAAGCTGCTGGAAAAGACGAAGCCGAAGCGATTAAAGCGAAGCTAGAAGAAGCCGGCGCTGAGGTTGAACTCAAGTAAGAGTTTCTGCGGTACGGTTGTGGAGTTCATGTGCCGACGCTCGATAAAGGGCGTCGGCTTTCTCCGCATCCAACCGTCCGTTTCGCGCGGAAACCAGGTCGAACGGGATGCGTTAGTAATCTGCTACGCCGCCCAGTCTAGCCCGGTCCGTCGCGCGTTCGACCGTTACGATTCCCAGGACACTAACACCGTAGAGCGTTTATGCCCAGTCAGAACGGCACGATTGGAAGGGAGAGTTTCGCGAGTATTCAGGAAGTTCGGGACTATCCCGACTTTCTGGACGTTCAGCTCGCATCCTTCAGGGAGTTCGTCCAGGACGATATTGCTCCAGAGGAGCGCGAAGATATCGGCCTACAGGATGTCTTCAAGGAGCATTTCCCGATCCAGGACAGCAGAGAGCGCTACACGCTCGAATTCCTGAACTACGGGCTGGATGCGCCCAAGCACTCCGTCGATGAGTGCATCGCACAGGGCCTCTCGTACTCAGTACCGCTCAAGGCGACGCTTCGACTGTCGCGCAAGGAGGACGAGGACGAAGACGAGGCGGAAGAGGCGATGCAGCAGGAGGTCTACCTCGGCAATCTGCCGTTCATGACCCCGCGCGGCACGTTTGTGATCAATGGGGCCGAGCGAGTTGTGGTTTCGCAGCTGCACAGAAGCCCGGGAGTTTTCTTCGGCCAGAAGGTGCACCCTAACGGCACAGAGCTGTTTTCGGCTCGCGTGATTCCGTTCCGTGGCTCCTGGATCGAGTTCTCAACGGACGTAAGCAACGTGATGTGGGCGTACATCGACCGCAAGAAGAAGCTGCCGGTCACATCGTTGCTTCGCGCACTGGGATATTCGGCGGACGCCGACATCGTTACGCTTTTCGACCTGGCTGACGAATTCAGCACGAAGACCAAGAGATCGTTCAAGAAGGCGGTCGGCCGCATCGTGGCGTCAAATGTGTCGATCGAGAACGTGACGGAGGTCGTTGACGAAGACACGGGCGAGCTCCTCGAAGAACGGCGCGAGCGCGAACTCATCCTGCCGATGAACCACGAGGTGGTTGAGGAGGATTACGAGGCACTCAAGGAAGCAGGAGTCGAGAGCATCTTCCTGATGCGAGCAGTTGACGATGACGCGGATGTCGATCGCAGCTCGCTGCTCAATACGCTCAAGAAGGATCCGACGCACTCTGAGGAGGAAGCGCTCGAATACCTCTATTTCAAACTTCGCGGGACGGAAGCTCCGGACCTTGATACCGCACGCGGTGTCCTGGACCGGCTCTTCTTTTCTGAAAAGCGTTACGACCTTGGGGAAGTGGGTCGCTATCGTATCAACAGTCGCCTGAGGCTGAACCAGCCACACGATACGCTCACGCTGACGATCCAGGATATCGTTTCCATCATCGGCGAGCTCATTCTCCTACAGAATGGGAAGAGCACGGTCGACGATATCGACCATCTCGGCAACCGCCGTGTACGGACGGTCGGCGAGCAGCTCGGTGCCCAGTTTTCACTGGGACTGGCGAGGATGGCGCGGACCATCAAGGAGCGGATGAACCTTCGCGACGCCGAGAACTTCACGCCGCAGGATCTGGTGAACGCTCGAACCGTCTCGAGCGTGATCAACACGTTCTTCGGCACGAATCAGCTTAGCCAGTTCATGGATCAGACGAACCCGCTGGCTGAACTGACGCACAAGCGGCGAATGTCGGCGCTCGGTCCGGGTGGTCTTACGCGCGAGCGGGCGGGCTTTGAGGTTCGTGACGTGCACTACACGCACTACGGCCGGCTGTGTCCGATTGAGACGCCGGAAGGTCCGAACATCGGCCTGATCTCATCACTCTGTGTGCACGCGAAGATCAACGACTTCGGCTTCATCGAGACGCCGTATCGCGTCGTGGAGAAAGGGAAGGTCACGGACGAGATCCAGTTCCTGACTGCTGAACAGGAGGATGAGCGCTGTCATCGCCCAGGCCAACGCACCCATCGGCCGCACTGGCAAGTTTGTCAACAAGTATGTCAAGTGTCGCTACAAGGGTGACTTCCCGATCGTACCTCCGAAGGAGGTGCAGTTTATGGATATCGCACCGAATCAGATCGTCTCACCTGCGGCAAGCCTGATTCCGTTCCTGGAGCACGATGACGCGAACCGTGCGCTCATGGGATCGAACATGCAGCGGCAGGCCGTGCCGCTGCTTCGCGCCGAGTCGCCCCTCGTCGGTACGGGGCTCGAGGATCGCGTCGCACGCGATTCGCGCGCTGTGCTCTTGTCGCGAAGGCACGGGCGTGGTCGAAGTACGTGGATGCGAACAAGATCGTCGTCAGGTACGACCCGGAAGGCGGCGACGACAGACGTCGTTTTCGGCGACCTGACTCAGCACGTACGATCTGACGAAGTTCCGGCGGACGAATCAGGATACGTGCATCAACCAGAAGCCCATCGTCGAAGTCGGCCAGAAGGTGAGCGACGGGTACCGTGCTGACGGACGGATTTTCGACTGACCAGGGCGAACTTGCCCTCGGCAAGAACGTGCTGGTGGCCTTCATGCCGTGGCGCGGTTACAACTTCGAAGATGCCATCGTCGTCTCCGAGCGCGCTCGTCGCCGAAGACGTCTACACGTCGGTTCACATCGAAGAGTTCGAACTTCAGGTCCGCGACACCAAGCGCGGTGAGGAAGAACTCACGCGTGAGATTCCGAACGTCTCCGAAGAGGCCACGAAGGACCTCGATGAGCGCGGCATCATCCGAATCGGTGCGGAAGTCAAAGCTGGCGATATCATCGTCGGCAAGATCACACCGAAGGGTGAGACCGATCCGACGCCGGAAGAGAAGCTGCTCAGAGCCATCTTCGGCGACAAGGCCGGCGACGTGAAGGATGCGTCGCTGAAGGCGCCTCCGGGGATGAAGGGCGTCGTCATCGACACGAAGCTCTTCAGCCGTCGCAAGCTTGACCCGGCATCCAAGAAGCGTCGAACAGAAGCGCCTCGCAGAGATCGATGCCGACCTCGAGCGAACAGCTTGCACGAGCTCGAATGGGCTTTCTGGAAGAAGTTCTTCGGGCTGGTCGAGGGCAGCAAGACCAAGTACCCGGTATCGAGAATCGTGACGGCGAGATCGTGGTCAAGGAAGGCGCGGCGTTCACGAAGGACGACTTTCAAGAACGTGGAGCCCGTTCAGATTAGATCCGCGATGCCGTATCGACGGGCAGACGAAAAGCTCAGACGGTCGGATTCGGCAGCTCTTCCGCAATTATCGACGCGAAGCACCGACGGATAGCAGGCGAGGCGAAGCGAGAGAGCCATCAGGTGCAGATGGGCGACGAACTGCCGCCGGGCATCGTGCAGCTTGCCAAGGTCTATGTCGCGAAGAAGCGCAAGATTCAGGTCGGCGACAAGATGGCCGGCCGCCACGGCAACAAGGGCGTCGTCGCCAGGATCGTGCCGGTCGAGGACATGCCGTTCCTGCACGACGGAACGCCGGTCGACATCGTGCTCAATCCGCTCGGCGTGCCGTCGCGCATGAACCTCGGTCAGATCTTCGAGACCCTGCTCGGTTGGGCCGGCACAAAGCTCGGCAAGAAGTTCGCGACGCCGATCTTCGACGGTGCATCGATGGACGACATCACGTCGCAGCTCGAGGAAGCCGGGCTCCCGGTCGGATGGACGGGCGCAGCTGTACGACGGTCGCTCGGGAGAGCCGTTCGACCAGAAGACGACGGTCGGGCATGATCTACATGCTGAAGCTGAGCCACCTGGTCGAAGACAAGATTCACGCTCGTTCGATCGGGCCCTACAGTCTCATCACGCAGCAGCCGCTGGGTGGCAAGGCGCAGTTCGGTGGACAGCGTCTCGGAGAGATGGAAGTCTGGGCGCTGTACGCCTACGGTGCGGCCAACGTGCTTGCAGGAGATGCTGACGTACAAGTCGGACGACGTGCAGGGTCGATCCAAGGCCTACGAGTCCATCGTCAAGGGCGATAACATGCCCGAAGCCGGCGTTCCCGAGAGCTTCAACGTGCTCGTCCGAGAACTGCAGGGCCTGGGACTGGAAGTCAGGCTTGACTGATTTGCCGACCGACCACCCGCTTAAACGGCACATACTTCATACCACGCAGAGGTCTTAACGATATGCCGTACGGAAAAACGCACAAGATCAAAAAGAACTTCGGCCAGTATCACGGTCAGTCTTGCGTCTCCGGAGTCGATTCTGGAGCGCTCGTTACGGCGAAGTACTGAAGCCGGAGACGATCAACTACCGATCGTTCAAGCCGGAGAAGGATGGTCTCTTCTGCGAGAAGATCTTCGGCCCGGTCAAGGACTGGGAATGCCATTGCGGCAAGTACAAGCGAATCCGCTACAAGGGTATTATCTGTGACCGTTGTGGTGTCGAGGTGACGCAGAAGTCGGTGCGCCGCGAGCGCATGGGGCATATCACGCTCAGCGTACCCGTCGTCCACATCTGGTACTTCAAGACGCTGCCGAACAAGATCGGTCACCTCCTCGGGCATCAAGTCGAAGGATCTCGAAAAGATCATCTACTACGAGAACTACGTGGTTGTCCAGCCCGGCTGTGCGGCCAACCTTGGAGTCGAGGAGAAGCAACTGCTGACGGAGGAAGAGTACTTCAACGTCCTCTATCAGATTCGCGAGGACAACAATCGTCTCGACGATGAGGATCCGGACAAGTTCATCGCCAAGATCGGTGGTGAAGCTGTCGAGGACATGCTCAAGCGGATCGACCTCGATCGCCAGTCGCAGCAGCTTCGCTTCCAGATCAAGACGGAGACGAGCCAGCAGCGCAAGGGTGAGGCGCTGAAGCGCCTGCGTGTAACCGAAGCGTTCCGCGAAGCCAATCGCACGCATGGAAAACCGTCCCGAGTGGATGGTGATGCGTGTGATTCCGGTGATCCCGCCCGAACTGCGGCCGCTCGTTCCGCTCGAAGGTGGTCGGTTTGCGACCAGTGACCTGAACGATCTCTACCGCCGGGTCATCATTCGCAACAACCGCCTCAAGCGACTGATCGACATCAAGGCGCCGGAAGTCATTCTCCGCAACGAGAAGCGCATGCTGCAGGAAGCCGTCGATTCGCTCTTCGACAACAGTCGCAAGGCCAACGCCGTGCGCTCCGATTCGAATCGCGCGCTCAAGTCGCTCTCCGACATGCTCAAGGGCAAGCAGGGGCGCTTCCGCCAGAACCTGCTCGGCAAGCGCGTCGACTACTCCGGCCGTTCGGTGATCGTCGTGGGTCCGGAGCTTGGCTCTGCACCAGTGCGGTCTGCCCAAGGAGATGGCGGTCGAGCTGTTCAAACCGTTTATCATTCGCAAGCTCATTGAGCGCGGAATCGTCAAGACGGTCAAGAGCGCCAAGAAGATCGTCGACCGCAGGACCGCAGATGTCTGGGACATCCTCGAAAAGGTGATCGCCGGGTCGCCCGGTGCTGCTCAACCGTGCGCCCACGCTTCACCGGCTGGGTATCCAGGCCTTTCAGCCTGTCCTCATCGAGGGTAAGGCCATCCGGCTGCACCCGCTCGTCTGTACGGCGTTCAACGCCGACTTCGACGGCGACCAGATGGCCGTCCACGTTCCGCTGAGCCACGATGCGTGTCTCGAGGCCATGGTGCTCATGCTGTCGAGTCACAACATTCTGAGCCCGGCACACGGAGGCCCGATCGCCGTTCCGACGCAGGACATGGTGCTCGGTCTCTACTATATGACCAAGGTCGCGTGGTGGCGTCAAGGGCGAAGGGATGCGGTTCTGCTCGATGACGGAAGTCCGGCAGGCCTACGATCAGAACATCGTACGATCTCCATGCCCGGATCAAGGTACGCGACTACGAAGGTGAGGTGATCGACACCACTGTCGGACGCGCTTTGTTCAATGAGGTCGTTCCGGATGAGGTAGGGTATGTCAACGAAGTGCTCACCAAGAAGAACCTTCGCATGATCATCGGTCGCGTGTCCTCAAGGTTACCGGCTTCACCGAGACCGACCAAGTTCCTTGACGACATCAAGAGACTCGGGTTTGAGATGGCCACCACAGCCGGCCTGACGTTCTCCCTGTCCGACATCGTCATTCCGGATGCGAAGGAGAAGCTGATCACCTCCGCCAGCGGCGAAGTTGAGAAGGCTCGTGGCAACTATGAGCTGGGCTTCATTACCGAGAACGAGCGCTACAACCAGGTCATTGACATCTGGACCCGGACAAACAACCGCGTCTCCGACGTACTGTTTGATACACTGAAGACAGACAAGGAAGGCTTCAACGCCATCTACATGATGGCGGACTCCGGTGCTCGAGGATCGAAGGAGCAGATTCGGCAGCTCGGCGGAATGCGTGGTCTGATGGCCAAGCCTCAGAAGAGCCTTGTCGGATCGGCCGGTGAGATCATCGAGAACCCGATTATTTCGAACTTCAAGGAAGGGCTGTCTGTCCTCGAGTACTTCATCTCCACGCACGGTGCTCGTAAGGGTCTCGCCGACACGGCGCTCAAGACGGCCGACGCCGGCTACCTGACGCGGCGTCTCGTGGATGTCGCTCAGGATGTGACGGTCATGCAGGCGGACTGCGGTACGCTTCGCGGTATCCGTATTTCGGCGCTGAAAGACAACGAGGAAGTTGTCGAGCCGTTGGCCGATCGAATCCTGGGTCGAGTTTCGGTTCACGATGTTGAGGATCCGCTCACCGGCGATATCATCGTCGAAGCGAATGAACTGATCGACGAAGAGAAGGCCCGCAATATTTCCGAGACATCGATCGAGGAAGTTGAAATCCGATCGGTACTCACGTGTGAGTCGAAGCGCGGCGTATGTGCCCTCTGCTACGGGCGTAACCTCGCCTCGGTGCGACTGGTCGAGACCGGTGAAGCCGTTGGTGTCGTAGCTGCCCAGTCGATCGGTGAGCCCGGTACGCAGCTGACGCTGCGAACCTTCCACATCGGTGGTACGGCAAGTCGTATCTCGGCTGAGAGCACGATCCAGACCAAGTTTGGGGGCAAGATTCTGTACGAGAATCTCCGGACGGTGGCGCTGGACGATGGGGACGGAGCCCGGGACGTTGTGCTATCGCGTCAGGGCGAGATCGTCATTGTGGACCCGAAGGACGACAACCGTCACCTGATTACGTACCTGATCCCGTATGGCGCGGAGGTGCTGGTCGAAGAAGGGCTCCACCGTAGAAAAGGGTCAGGTACTGGCCAGCTGGGACCCGTACAACTCCGTGATTCTGTCGGAAGTCCAGGGCAAGGTGACGTTCCAGGACATCATCGACGGCACGACGTATCGAGAGGAGGTCGACGAACAGACGGGCCACAAGGAGAAGGTGATTGTCGACAGCCGCGAGCGCAATCTGACTCCGGCGATACTTGTCAAGTCGACTGCGAAGAGCAAGAAGGTAGAGCGTGAATACCCGCTGCCTGTCCGAGCACGTATTCAGATCGACGAAGGAGACAAGGTCCAGGCCGGACAAATTCTCATCAAGATCCCGAGACAGACGGCGAAGACTCGCGATATCACGGGCGGTCTGCCGCGCGTCACCGAGTTGTTCGAGGCGCGCACGCCCACCGATCCCGCTGTCGTCAGTGAGATTGACGGAGTCGTGAGCTTCGGCGGCAGGAAGCGAGGGGCGCAGGAAGTGATCGTAACAAGTCGAGATGGGTCGGAAACCCGCACGTACCTCGTTCCCCTCACGAAGCACCGTCTCGTTCACGAGAATGACTTCGTTCGCGCCGGCGAGCAGCTGTCAGATGGCCAGATTTCACCTCAGGATATTCTGAGGATTCTTGGCCCGAAGGCCGTGCAGGAGTACCTCGTTAACGAAGTGCAGGAAGTGTACCGGCTGCAGGGTGTGACCATCAACGACAAGCACATCGAAGTCATCGTTCGGCAGATGATGCAGAAGGTCCGCATCGTCGATCCAGGGGACACGAGCCTGCTTGAAGACGACCATATCGATCGCTTTACAGTCGAGGACATGAATGACGAGCTGCACGACAAGTTTGTCATCACGGATCCCGGAGAGACGACTCTACAGATCGGCTCGGTGATTGATCGACGTCGCCTTCGAGAGATCAACTCAGAGATGAAGCGTCGGGATCTCAGCGGGGCCGATGTGAGAGATACGCAGCCGGCAGTTGCTGAGCCTGTTCTGCTCGGCATCACGCAGGCTTCGCTTTCAACTGATTCGTTCGTGTCGGCTGCGTCGTTCCAGGAGACGACCAAGGTGCTTACGAACGCGGCGATCCATGCGAAGACCGACGAACTGTTCGGCCTCAAGGAAAACGTCATCGTGGGGCACCTCATCCCGGCTGGAACCGGTCAGCGGAGATTCCAGGATCTCGTGGTTGGATCCAAGAAGGACCTTGCCGAACTCCAGGCAGCCATGGCGACTGGTGGCAATGGAGAGGCAGGCAAAGCGGCGTCCGAGTCCGGAGCGAAGACCGTTCCCGCTACGTCCTGACAATTTGATCCGGCGTAGATAAAAAGGCCCCGCCTCAGGCGGGGCCTTTTTTTGTTGTGACACGTTTGGGATGATTTGTCCCGGAAACGTGACAAATCCGCCGCAGGTGTGCATCAACTGCTTCCGATACTGCCCGTTGAGTAGAGGGAAACGAAATCAACGGATCAAGCAGACTGAGGGTAGCACAATGAGAATGTTCAACTTTTCGATAGCGGCAATCGCCGTGGCTCTTGTGAGCGGCGCAAGTTTTGCTTCACCGGCGACCGCCGAAGCTTCGACATCAACGTATGCGCAGCACACTGTCGACGCCGACGGGCGCAAGGTGCGTGTTGTGAGGCATCGCCCACCCGTTCTAAGGGTGGAAGTGCGGACGCGTCGACCGTCAAGGCGGCACGTCTGGATCGATGGGCACTGGCGTTACCGGCACGCCCGCTACGTGTGGGTCAAGGGCCGATGGGCACCTCGCCCCCGTCACGGTGCAGTATATGTCAGGCCTCACTGGGCTCGCCGTGGAGGCGGATGGGTCCGGGTTGGTGGTTTCTGGAGATCCTAGGGAAGGCGGACGCGAGCGAGGCGCAACCACAAGTCGGTTGCCAACGTGTCCTGCTCCTGCACTCGCCACGGCCAACTCCGAAAAAGGCGTCCATTCCAACAGGAAGCGCACCATTATACTTCAACGGAGTCGGGATCATGCGACTACAGCAGCGTGTGACGAAAGCGCAACTCCCGCGCCAACCTTCCGTATTCCGCACTACAATACATCCCTACACCTTGTAGACATAATGCGACACTCCAACCGAATCCTCGGTCTAATGGCGATACTGGCGCTGCTTCTTGCGCCCGTCGCGAACGCTAACGACGGCGTCGACATCAAGGACACCATCAAGAAAGCGTTCAACGTAAAGGAGGGGGGTACGCTATCTCTCGACCTGGATCGTGGCAGCATCGTGATCCGCTCTTCATCAGAGTCGACTGTTCTCGTCGAGGTGGAACGTATCGTCGGCGCGGAATCGAAGGAGGACGCAAAACGAATCCTCGAGCAGCATCAGCTTGAGATCCTCAAGAAAGGGAACGATGTAGTCGTGAGATCCCGGTTCGATCAGGACGGGTTCGAATGGACAAAGTGGAGAGATCGTGATCGTGTCAAGCTGAAGGTCGTGGTGCGTGTTCCGGCGCATTACAATGTCGAGTTCACTACCGGCGCCGGGAATGTATATGCCGAGGATGTCGATGGCACGGTGAACGGCACAACGGGAGCGGGCAACGTACAGATCGGCCGGGTAAGCGGTCGCGTCAGCATCACTTCGGGCACGGGCAATGTTGATATCGACGGGGCGATGGGACCGGTTGAGGTAGCGACGGGTGCGGGTAACATCCGGGTCGGCGAAGTGGCAGGCGAAGTGGTGGCGAATACCGGTGCGGGTAACATCGAAGCCAAGATCATGCGTCAGCCTTCAAGTCGCTCGAAACTCGAGACCGGCGCTGGCAATGTGACGGTCTATCTGTCGGACAGTGTTGGTATTGATGTGCATGCCGAAACGGGCATCGGTTCCGCAGACTGTGACTTCGGCCTGAAGGTGAGTGGTCGGTTTCTCTCAGGGAAGTCATTCAAAGGCAGCGTGAACGGCGGCGGGCCGGCGCTTACGATGCATTCGGGAGCGGGTAGCGTGAGTTTGAAGAAGCAATAGGTTGTATTGGATTGGTTGAAGTGGTGTAGTAGTAGCGAGGGGCAGCTGTCATCGGCAGCTGCCCCTCATCTTTAGGTATATGTGCGAACCGAGAACGACCGTGGGAAGGGGGGGCGATGGGATCCCCTGCGTCGAGGCCGAATCAGGGCTGGCGAGCATGGTGCGATCCTGCCGGCCAACCTGAGCCGCGGGTTTCCCGGACGCTCCACGTGCATCTTCACAGGATCTCCGGGGAGGAACTTATGCCTTCGGCTCCCTATTACAAGGCGCTTTGACAGTTTTTGGATGGCCGCGATTCTGAAGGGAACAGGAGGAGCCTCGAAATGATCAGGAAGCCCCGAAAGCCCCATAGGATCACCCGTCCGGTTGTTCGGCTTCCCTTGATGTTACTTTGTTTGTAACGGTGGCGGCTATAACCCAACAGAGATAATTCACCCGGTCATCGTTATGCCGAGTGGTAGCGAAAGATTGTGTTTTCCGGAACGCTAGCACTTTGTCATATCGGCGAGACAGCCCCACCGCGAGCCAGATCCCCACTTTTGCCTCGCCAGTGTTTGTCCCGACGGGCGCAACAATAGATAGTAGTAAGGACCAACATGGCGCTTCATCTCGTCATTCTCGACAGGGATAACGCATCCTCCGACGTAGCCGGCGTTCACCCGATAGCAAGACTTGTCAATAGCGCCAGGCAGGCGGGCATTGATGAGATTACGCTGGGCACGGAACTCGACTCAAACAGTCTCTCTCGAATTCAAGACAGCGTTCCCGGATCGTCTCACCGGAAACGCATCCGAAGGGTCAGCCCGGACGTGAGCCCCGGCTCACTTGGCCGTATCAGTACCGGGGACCACATGGTCTTCATCGACACCGGCGTTCTTGTAAATGGTGATTTCTATTCGTTCCTGAGTCAATCGCTTGAAGGCGTGGACAAACCGGTCCGAATCCGAATCCCGGATTATCCGAATCTGTTCTGGGCGGTACCGTGGTCGTATTCTCATTTGTTGAAGGATGTAGATCTGTCGGCGGCGGCGGACCACTTCAGTCGCCTGTATCCGAACGGACAGATTCCGGAAGCGACTCCGCCCAGAGACAGCTACGTTGATGTTTCACGCTCCGGGCAGCCGCGAAAGGCGGAACGATGGCTCGTGAGACAGTCGATCAAGGCATCGGACGGAATGGTTTCCCGATATCTGAATCGGCCGATTTCGACCCGAATCACCAGGATGTTGATTCCGTACTCGATTCGGCCGGCGCAGTTCACCGCACTGCTGGCCCTTGGAACACTCGCGATGCTCGCGATGCTGGTCACCGGGAACCCTGTTCTACTGGCTGCCGGCTGCGTCGCATATCACATTCTTTCCGTTCTGGACGGTACGGACGGCGAGCTGGCTCGCGTCAAATTCATGAGCACGGACTGGGGTGCACGCCTGGACACATCTGTCGACATGGCTACCAACCTGCTCTTCGTCGTCGGTCTTCACATCGGTCTCTATCGAATCTATGGCGGCGACTACGCGGTTGTCGGTGAGTTTGTGGTATTTGGTATCGGCCTCTGCATTCTGCTGCTGATGCTTCTGGTACGCTTTGGACCTGGAGGCGGCAGCTTCGACATTCTGGCCCGCGCTATTGAAGTTCGAATCGTGGGGCGACCACGGCTGCAACGCCTGGTTGCCGGGAGCATGAAGCTCTTCAAGAGAGATTTCTATGCGCTGCTCTTCGCCGTACTCGGTGTACTGGGATTCGCGCGCATCATCCCGTGGTTCCTTATTCTCGGGATCGCCGGGCTCCTGACCGCAATTGTCCTCAACGCGTCGTACATCTTGCGCGCCCAGGCGGAGGACATTCTTCCGGAGCATATCCTCGAGCACCGCATCGTATGATGCGGCCGAGCGAGAGATACGGTTCTGCCAGCGCCTAGTCGAGTTCCGCCAGGAGCCGCCTGGCCTCCTCCTTGTGCTTGTCGTCGAGGCGCTTTTCGCTGGGCCTGTTGATGATCAGATTGAGCTCGCGACGTGCCTCTTCTGTCTTCCCAGCCTTGATGTACGTCTGTACCAGGGCGAGTCGGTGATGGATCAGATCGTTGATCGCGATTGCCTGCCGGTACAGACGGATTGACTCGTCATACGATGCCTCGGGAAGTTCCCCGACAAAAGCTCGAGCGAGTGCGCGCTTGACGCCGCCGATTCCGGCAACCTCGTAATGCCACCGCCGCGAGGATATGATAGCCCGAATCGAAATCGGGATTAAGCGAGATCGCCTTCTCAGCGTGCTGTCTGATGTTCCACGACAGCCGGACCTTGGTCTTGATTCCCTCTACGCTTGCCACCGCCGCTTCCGATATCGCTAGCCAGATGAAGCCCAGATGATGTGTGCTATCGGCACGAACGGCCATCTTTCCGTATTGCATCGCTTCAAAGAAACGCCGGCGCCTGGCGTCTCGCGAATCGGCCAACTCACCGGCTTCGACAGCCGATCGCGTCAGCCTCCACAGGACATGGACGTCATCCGGAAAGGCCTGGTTGGTGGCGATGAGAATCGCAGATTCCTCATCATAGCGACCCTCATCTCGCGCGTCGTCCGCCATCTTGTTGAAATCGGCAACACCACGGGCACGATCCTGCCGACTGCCGGACGTCGCAGACTGTCCTAAGGACGTACCCATCCACTGCAAGAAGAGAACACCTACGAAGAGGCTGACTCTAATAACTAGGGCGTACCTGACCATTTCTCGTTTCTTATTAGATGTACGTTTGCCGCTTCAAAAAGCGTGCCGCGGCACGGCGCGGTGGCGTTCTAGGTTTCCAGGGCACCTACGGCTGGTAAATCGAGGAACGTGGATGACCGAATGACAGGCCGCGGCCATAGATGCTTCTTGCCGAAACCTGGTCTGCCTTGACGCCACGTGTCGCCAATCGGACGAAGCAGGCGGGCGATCCAGCGATCGGTCTCTCGGCGCAGTCTGTCGCTCGCGTGGCCCGGTGTCGGACTCACAATTGCTGAGTCGCGATGTCAGCGCGTCAATCGTACGATGCCGATTGACTAACTTGTTACTCACTACTCAGTACTTGGTGTGCGCTGAAAAAACCCGCCGTTTGTTGAAAAGATCCGAATCACTGGGGTCGGAAGACTCATGGCGACGTGGATCCAGATAACGACCAGAGGACAAATTTATTGCGAATCGGATATCTGACGCATGAACCGCTGCCGTCAGCGGAGACGAGTACCGAGCAGTTGGTGTGGACGGTTTCGATGATGGCCAGGCAGGGTCTGGAAATCGATCTGATCGTTCCCGCCTCCCACGAGGACAAGGACGACGGTAAGAGTGACCCGAAGGATAGTATCCGCAGGTTCTACGGTTCGGAGTCGGACGAGCTTCTGGACCGAGTCAGCCTTGTCCCGGTCTGGCGGCCTCCGTTCGTGCAGGGAAACGTGCGCAGGGCAGTGCATGATGTTACTGCACCTTTTCACGCCAGGAGGAAGGGGTACGACCTGGTCTACACTCGCGACCTCTATGCTCTCGCAGTGACACTGACCCTTGGAATGCCGTCGGTCTTTGAGACGTATCGCACGGACGTCAACTTGCTGCGACGGTTCGCGCCGTTCCGGAGACTGGTCTACAAACATCCGCTGCTGATGGGCGTCGTGGCGCATTCGCGGCTGGCCGCAGACTACTTTGTGAAGGCCGGTGTAGACAGCGAGCGCGTGCTCGTCGCCCACAACGGATACTCACCCTCCGTGATGACACCGGTCCAGTCGAAAGAGGAAGCTCGCCGGGCACTCGGGATCGACGTTCACGATCGGCTGGTTTGCTATACGGGACACGTGAATCCGAAGAAGGGTGTTGACATCATCCTGCACATTGCGAGGCAAGTCACCGATGCAACGTTCCTCATTGTCGGTGCGATCGCTGGATCAGATGATGAGCGGCACTTTGCGAAACTGATCGAGGACCTGGGTGTCAGCAATGTTCGGTTGCTTCCGCGGGTCTCTCCAGCGAATGTCAGTACGTACCTGTATGCGGCCGATTGTCTAATCATACCACCGACGGCAGGACCGCTCGAGCGCTTTCACAGGACAGTGCTACCGATGAAGACATACCTGTACCTGGCGTCGGGTCGCCCGATCGTTGCGCCGGATCTCCCGGATCTGGGTGAGATTCTTGAGGACGGGAAGAATGCCGTGCTGGTACCTCCCGACGATGTCGACGCGTGCGCGGCCGCCTTGACAAAGCTGATTTCTGATCCTCATGAATCGGACCGTCTGGGATCGCAGGCCCGAGACGACGCGAACCTGTACACGTGGGAAAAACGTGGTGGCCGAATCGCAGAATTCTTGCGCGCGCGCATGAGTGCGCCGGTCTGACGGAGAGTGTTAGGCCGCAACGTTGTTGTCAGCCGGTCAATTCGATACGTCAGTCTACGATATTTCGTACCGGGATCGTTCCGGCGTAACTTTCAGGTCAATTGTGGAATGCAGGAAGGCGAAGGACGGAGGGGACCTTATGCTTGACCATCTTCTTGAGAGCAATCGTCAATGGGCTGCTGAAGTCGTCGACGAAGATCCGGAGTTCTTTCAGCGTCAGGCACTGGGGCAGCAGCCGCAATACCTATGGATAGGTTGTTCAGACAGCAGGGTCGCTTCAAACCAACTGATGGGGTTGTCGCCTGGAGACCTGTTCGTTCACCGCAACATTGCGAACCTCGTCGACCCGACGGACCTCAGTAGTCTGGCGGTGCTCCAGTTTGCGATCGGGGTTCTGCAGGTCGAACATGTCATTGTTTGTGGACACTATGGTTGCGGAGGTGTTCAGGCGGCGATGGAAGGCCGTACTTCGGGGCCGATTGACGATTGGCTTGCCCCTCTACGGAAGCTGTCGAATGAGTACCGCCGTGAACTCGATCAGTATTCCGCCGAGGCACACCGACTGGAGTTGCTTTGTGAACTCAACGTTCTGCACCAGGTGCGCGGTATAGGTGAATCGTTCCAAGTGCAGGAGGCATGGGCCCAAGGGCGGAAGGTGCACGTTCACGGATGGGTTTACGACATCGGGTGTGGCAGGATCTTCGATCTGGAATCGACAACGTCCAGTACATCCGATGCGGCGGACACCGTGGAGATGGCTATAGCCCGACGTGTCGCTCGTCGAAGACACGATCGTTAATCGGTTAGAAGATGTCGGGGGAATTGAAGAACGAGATGAGAAGGAAGATGAACAGAACGTTTCAGTCTCGAGCGTCTGCGGTAGTGCTGCTCGCAGTTGCCGGGTTCGCAGGCATCAGCTGTGATTCGGTGACTGACAAAGATGAAGCAACGGAAGTCGACTTCACATTAAGCGGAAGTCTGACGACAGACTTCACTCAGGTCGATCCGGCTTACGAAGGCTCTGCACAGTTCTCGAGGTCAGGCATCGCGAACCGGCTCGACGTCATGTTGGAGGTACGGGCACAAGGCGTAGATCGGCGAGAGGAAGCGCGCGTGAACTTCCGGTTTGCCTATGCCTCGAATACGGGGGTGCTTCCGCCGGGTCCATACTCCGTTGTGCCGGACGACACCGTGCCGACAGTCGGAGAGGCGTTCTACCAGCTTGTGCGCGATGATTCCAGCTATTCGATATTCGAGTTCGCCGGCACGTCCTTGCGTCTTGTGGTTGAGGAGTCGCAGCGGGGGCGATTCGTTGCCACCTTTTCCCTGGATCTTGAGCAGACGCGCGGAGAGAGTTTTGCGGACGGCCAGTTGCTGAACGTAGCGCTGGCGGGACCGGTACGGGCGTCCGGATCTTTCGATCTGGAAATCGAAGGTCTCGAACCGCTCCCGGGCCTGTAACGTGTTGGTGGAAAAGACAAAAGGGCGACCATTGCCGCCCTCTTGCCATTCCCGCCAGTAAAGCTCCAGCTTCGCACGACATCACAGTCGGCGAAGTGAAGTTCACTTCTTGGCTGTACGCTTGCGCGCAGTCGTCTTCCGCTTTGCGGTCGACTTGCGTGCAGTCTTCTTCTTCGCTGCAGGCTTGCGCGCAGTCGTCTTCCGCTTTGCGGTTGACTTGCGTGCAGTCTTCTTCTTCGCTGCAGGCTTGCGCGCAGTCGTCTTCCGCTTTGCGGTTGACTTGCGTGCGGTCTTCTTCTTCGCTGCAGGCTTGCGCGCAGTCGTCTTCCGCTTTGCGGTTGACTTGCGTGCGGTCTTCTTCTTCGCTGCAGGCTTGCGCGCAGTCGTCTTCCGCTTTGCGGTTGACTTGCGTGCGGTCTTCTTCTTCGCTGCAGTCTTGCGCGCAGTCGTCTTCCGCTTTGCGGTTGACTTGCGTGCAGTCTTCTTCTTCGCTGCAGTCTTGCGCGCAGTCGTCTTCCGCTTTGCGGTTGACTTGCGTGCAGTCTTCTTCTTCGCCGCAGGCTTCCGTGCAGTCGTCCTCTTCTTCGCTGCAGGTTTCCGTGCAGTGGTCTTCTTCTTCGCAGTCGACTTGCGTGCGGTGGTCTTCTTCCTGGCTGCAGGTTTGCGAGCCGTCTTCTTCTTGGCCGTAGCCTTTCGTGTGGCCATTGTTTTGAACCTCTTGGTTGGGGGTAGTGGTGGGTAGGAAACAGGTTGCTTCCTAAAAGTAGTGTAGCTTGGCGGTTATCGGCTATGGTTAGCAAAAAAAAAGTTTGCGTGCAAGAAATTCTTGTCGCGACGGTTTCGGATCTCGTGAGTCGTCGCGTTTCTGTCACGACCTTTCATCGCGAACGTTCGGCGGCTGCATGCGATGCATATGTGATGGACGACAGCTACGGAATACAACGACTGTCCTCGACGTAAACCGAAACGCGTGAGTCAATGACTGGACCTGACATGTGGGATCAACGCTACCGCGCCGACGGGTTCGCGTACGGTACAGAACCAAATGACTTTCTCGTATCCGTTTCCGAAAGACTGCCGACCGGGAAGATTCTCTGTATTGCAGAAGGGGAGGGTCGTAACGCCGCATTCCTGGCGCTACGCGGTCATGATGTCACTGCGGTTGACTACTCGAGCGTCGGCCTGGCGAAAGCGAACGATCTCGCGGCCCGACACGGAGTGCGGATCACGACGCGATTGGCGGACCTGACAGACTTCGATTTCGAGCGTGAGCGATGGGACGGAATAGTCTCAATATTCTGTCACCTTGATCCTTCCCTGAGGCGATCAGTTCACACGCGTATTGTCAGCGGACTCAAGCCTGGAGGCTTGTTAGCTCTGGAAGCCTATACGCCTCAACAGCTTGCGCTTGGCACAGGAGGGCCTCCGAAGCGAGAGCTGCTCGTGACGCTGGCTGAACTGGAGACTGAACTAACGGGACTGGAATTCATGATCGGCCAGGAGCTTGAGCGACACGTGGCGGAGGGGACGTTTCATCAGGGACAGAGTGCCGTGGTCCAGGTTCTTGCGCGCAAGCAGCCGCGTCGGTGACGCGCTACTGACCGTGTTGCTGTGACGCGCAGAACGGGCAACTCACGCCGACCTTGTACAGCGGTGACGAGAGATCGTCCGGCCGAAGGAGATGCTGACAACGAAAGCAGTACTCCGTGTCCGTCTCCTGCAGATGTGCGTCGACAGCTACGCGTTGATCAAAGACGAAACACTCGCCTTCCCAGTGGGCCCCTTCGCACTCTTCGAGGTACTGGAGAATCCCGCCGTCCAACTGGTACACCTCATTGAATCCGAGCGACTCCAGAAACGGTGCGGCCTTTTCGCAACGGATGCCGCCGGTGCAAAAAGTGACCACAGGTTTCTCTCGTATGTCCTCGTCCAGCAGTTCTGCGGCTTCCGGAAACGAACGGAAGTTGCTGATATTGAGATCGATCGCACCGCGAAAACTACCTAGCTCCACTTCGTAGTCGTTGCGAGTGTCAAGTAGCAGGATGTCGCGACCGTCGTCGATCCATTGCTTGAGTTCCTTCGAGCGAATCCTGCTGGACGTAGAAACGGCGGGCCTGATTTCGTCTCGACCAAAGGAGATAATCTCCTGTTTGACCTTCACCAGCATGCGTCTGTATACGTGACGGTTGCTGAAGCTCTCTTTGTAGGTCAGATCTCGAAATGGATGAAGCGACGTGAAGAACAGCCAGAAGTCCTTGACCGCATCGGGACGACCGGAGAGAAACACGTTCGTTCCTTCCGGGCTCAGGAGAATGGTCCCTCGTAGATCCCGCTCAACACAGTGATCTCGAATAATGGGACGCTGCTCCCGAATCCATGCATCGTCGAGATCGACGAACAGGTAGGCCGCTATGTTTGAATAGGTCTGCTCTTCCATCGGGCGTTACCACCGTGTTGCGTCGATTGTACCGACAGTCACATGTATGGTTCAGGCGCTGCCGCAGAGGAACCTGTCGTCGCTGCCGCGCTTTCATCTCATGAAGCGAGCGTTAAGCAGAGCACGGCCTCGACGATACTACCCTAGAGCTCCTGCTCGAAACCGGTTGAATGGGCCCGCCACGGTATCGATGATGAACCCGCTAACCCTTGATCTCTTCTTGCCCGCCGGCAAGGACGTTGAGTCGGCGCAGTATCGAATCCTGGCAAAACTGAAGTCTGTCCGGGAAGCTTTCAAGCACAATTCCATTTACCCCCACCTGAGTAATCTCATCGGGCTTCACGAAACGGTGTCGAGCCTGGTCGGCGGGATCGACGATATTCGAGAAGCCCTGCCCGGGACCATATCCGGAATTGATCTGGGTAGCGGCACGGTGATCTACGAGAAGGAGAAGTTGGACGACGATCAGCTGGCCCACATCGAAGAGCTGCTGCGGTGGGCACTGCCGCATATTCAGGAAGCGATCGAGGTCGGGCGTACAATCTTTGAATTTGTGGATGACAACATGGAGCTCGAGGAGGTCGGAATCGTACCGTCGTACCTGAAGGAAGGATACCTGCTTATTCCGGATCGCCGGATGATGGAACTGCATGTGCTTCGCTATGAGTTCTCCGTACTTGTAGGTGTGGACGAGCGGTATCAGAGCCTGAAGACCACCCACTTCAAGAGTATTCCGCGAGGCAGGGTAGACGCGCCCCCCGCGACCATCAAGCTGGACCTGGTGACCGAAAACCGCGATCTACCCAACCCGGCCACATATCATTTTCTCACGCAGCTCGATTTCCCCTTCTCAGATACGTTGCTGCCTGTGGCCAAACGGAAGCTGATTCGCTATCTCAACTCCCGGGGGCTTGCGGCATAAGAGGTTTCGGCAGAATCCGAAACATCTGACTCCGGGAGGCTGTTAGATTGTTATTAGGACAGTCAGGTCTAACAGGGATGTACGATGGCTACCCAGCACATGAATGAGAGTTGGAGGCGAGTGAAGGATCAAATCAAAGCGGTCTGGAGCGAGCACGACTTTGGCGATAAGGAAATGAAGAAGGCGAGGGGAGATCTCTCGAAAATGGTCGACCTTATCCACGACAAGACGGGTGAGCCCCGTAACGAAATCATGCAGAAGATCATTGCCTTCATATAGGCGCGGTTCCTGCAGCTACGTTCTCTCGGTCGCCCGGCTCCTCGCCGGGCTTTTTTTTGGCGGTAGCCGCATCTAACTTCGCGTCTCATTCTTCCACCGATGGTAGCGGAATATGTCGGATGCAGAGTCTGTTGGCTCGATTGGCTCGCACGTCAACAACAAAAAAGACTATGACGAGCGGGCGAAGTCCTATTTGTCATTGCTTGACGAGTTGCGTTCACGCGGCGCGCATGTCAAACTGGGCGGTGGAGAGGCACGCGTCAAGCGCGAGCACGATCGCGGCAAGCTGACTGCCCGCGAGCGAGTCGAACGCCTGATCGACCCCGGTGAACAATTCCTCGAGATCGGCCTGTTTGCCGGCGACGGCATGTACGAGGACGAGGGAGGCTGTCCGGCCGCCGGTACGGTCATGGGGTTGGGCAAAGTGTCCGGTCGACTTTGCGTAATCGTTGCGAACGACGCGACCGTCAAGGCAGGGGCCTGGTTTCCGATAACAGCGAAGAAGAACCTGCGTGCTCAGGAGCTTGCGCTTGAGAACAGGATCCCGATCATATACCTGGTTGATTCCGCCGGCGTCTTCCTTCCGATGCAGGACGAGATCTTTCCGGACAAGGAGCACTTCGGTCGCATATTCCGAAACAACGCTGTCCTCTCGAGCATGGGCGTTCCGCAAATTTCGGCCATCATGGGAAGCTGCGTCGCCGGAGGCGCCTACCTGCCGATCATGAGCGATGAAGCCCTCATTGTAGACGGAACGGGATCGGTGTTTCTTGCAGGACCCTTCCTCGTGAAAGCCGCGATCGGCGAAGATGTCGACAACGAGACGCTGGGTGGTGCAACAACCCATTCCGAGATCTCGGGCGTGACGGACTACAAGATGCCCGACGACGAGACGTGCATTAGTACGATTCGTGAACTCGTCGCCCGCCTTGGTCCGTTCGCCACGGCTGGATTCAGCCGGACGCAACCGGTGCCTGCCGCCCACGCATCAGATGAGATTTACGGGATCATGCCCGTCGACGCGGCTCAACCGTACGACATGAATGACATCCTGGCTCGCATTATCGACGCCGGCACCTGGGTACCCTACAAGGATGGCTATGGTCAGACGTTACTGACCGGCTACGCCCGGATCGATGGATGGAGCGTGGGCATCGTGGCGAATCAGCGTAAGATGGTGCGTACAAAGACGCGTGAGATGCAGGTCGGTGGAGTCATCTACTCCGACTCGGCAGACAAGGCGGCGCGCTTCATCATGAACTGCAACCAGAAACGCATCCCGCTGGTCTTCTTTCAGGATGTGACCGGTTTCATGGTGGGCACTCGCGCAGAGCAAGGCGGCATAATCAAGGACGGCGCCAAAATGGTAAACGCCGTTGCTAACAGCGTGGTACCCAAGTTCACAGTCATCGTGGGTAACTCGTACGGCGCCGGAAACTATGCGATGTGTGGAAAGGCCTATGACCCCAGAACGATCTGCGGGTGGCCTACTGCACGGATTGCCGTGATGGGTGGAGCGCAGGCAGCAAAGACACTGGCGCAGATCCAGGTGGTCAAACTGGAGAAAAAGGGGAAGACGCTCTCAGCCGACGATAAGGAGGCAATACTCCACGAGATCGAATCTCGCTTCGACAGCCAGACGTCGGCCTACTACGCCGCGGCACGGCTCTGGATTGACGAGATCATCGACCCTGCAGACACACGCCGATGGCTCAGCACGAGCATAGAGATGGCGGATCACAATCCGGAGATCCCCAGATTCAATCCCGGCGTCATCCAGACGTGATCGGCTTGAAGTCGAAGTGAGACAGGTCCGTGCCTATCTCGGTACGAGGGAAGATTTCTCTGGCGGCTTCCATCTCCTCGACCGAAACGTGCGCAGGTAGATGTACCAGGACGAGGTGCTCAACGTTCGCACTTGCCGCCACTTGCGCGGCCTGCGAGGCCGAGGTGTGGCCAGTGGTAAGACCGTTGGCTTCGTGTATCAGCAACGCGGAGTCCAGCCGCGAGCCGCTCGATGGTTGCACAGGGTTCCGTGTCGCACGAGTATGTCACAACGCCGCCCGAGTTCTTGCTTTCGATACGCAGCCCGACAACAGGGACGCCGTGCACACCGGGTGATGCCGTGATATTCCATTTGTTGTCCGAAAGCACGGCCGCGTTTTCCGCGAGGTCCACTTCGACCCACTGGATTTCCGGCACACCGCTCCACTGCTCCGTGTCAAATGCCTCCCAGCAACGGGACGCCTGTGCGATGGCGGGTCGAATCCCGTACACGGGGATGGGTCTGGCACGTCTTGCGAGCCATAGTTTCTCCATGAAGAGAGGAAAGCCCGCGACGTGATCCGGGTGCTCGTGCGTGATAATAATTCCGTCGATGGAGTCGATCTCAAGCCCTGCAGCCAGCATTCGATGTATAACGTCGCCTCCGCAGTCAACGAGAATCGAAGAACCTGCGTCGTGCACAGCGAGCATGGTCGTCGTTCGATCGGGGGATGTGTTCGCGCTCCCGGTACCGAGAAGATGCAGTGTGGCCATTCCTGTGTGTGTCTGTCTACCGGCTCCGGTTTATCGTGTACTCGATCAGGCCGGCCATGGACCGCTGTGC
Source organism: Rhodothermales bacterium (assembly GCA_963768565.1). GTDB lineage: Bacteria > Bacteroidota > Rhodothermia > Rhodothermales > JABDKH01 > JABDKH01. The sequence continues at coordinate 50,129 of CAVYIO010000020.1, read as the reverse complement.
ATCGCTGGGCGGATGGGCGTCGACAATCTGGCGAGCCTCGTCGGCAAGTCGCCGCATCTGAATTCTGGCGTACTCGATTCCGCCGAGACGTCCGACGAACTCTGTGACGACGGCCAGATCGTCAGGCGACTTTGTATCGCGCCGCACGATGGCCATCACACGCCTCCGCTCGGACCGATCCGCTTTCGCGAGAGCATGGATCAACGGCAGCGTCATCTTCTTCTCCTTCAGGTCGATCCCGACCGGTTTGCCCGACCGTCGATCACCAAAATCGAAGAGGTCATCTCGAATCTGAAAGGCCAGTCCCAGCTTCTCGCCCAGCTGACGCATCTGGTCGATGGTCTGTGGCGGCGCATCGACACTGACGGCGCCGCTGACCGTGCAGGCGGACATCAGCGATGCCGTCTTGTCCGAAATGATGCGGAAGTAGGTTTCCTCGTCGATGTCGAGCCGGCGCGATTTCTCAATCTGTAGCAGCTCACCCTCCGACATTCGCCTTACGGCTTCGGACATGGTGTGGAGCAGGTCGTAGTCGTTTGAATCGAGAGCAAGGAGCAGGCCGCGGCTTAGCAGGAAGTCACCGAACAGGACCGAGATCTTGTTCTTCCAGAGAGCATTGATCGAGAACATGCTCCGGCGTTTCTCTGCTTCATCGACCACGTCGTCGTGAATGAGCGTTGCCGAATGAAGGAGTTCCACGAGTGCGGCGCCCCGATACGTACGTTCGCTGACCTCTCCACACATTCTGGCCGCCAGCAGGACGAGGGTCGGGCGCAGTTGCTTGCCTTTCTGCCGAAGTACATACTGGACAATACGGTCCAGCAGGCGCACATCGCTGCGCATGGCTGCTCGGAAGTACTTCTTGAACTCGCGGAGGTCGTCTTCCACCGGGGCCCTGATGCCAGACAGCGATGTCGGGAGGGTGGCCGCGGGTGGATGCCCGTTTGAAATGGTATCCGCCGGAGCGAGAAGCTGGTCAGACATTCCGACTTTCAAAAGAAATTGAAACCGATGCGCATATACGCGAAGCCGTAGAAGATGTTTACAGGGTCCGAATCACCCGAATCGATACCGACTTGTCCTGAGCAGGGCCAGGAAGAAAGGGACGCCACAGACCGCTGTGACGATACCGACCGGGATATCCTGGGACGGAAGGATAGATCGGGCCAAAACATCCGACCAGATCAGAAAGACCGCACCGAGCCCGAAACTCAGGGGGAGAACTCTGTGGTGCGACACGCCGACCAGGAGTCTCACGACATGCGGGATGATGAGCCCCACAAATCCAATGACGCCGGTGGCAGCGACCAGCGTTCCGGTCACGAACGCCCCGATCAGGATGAGCATCACTTTCAGGAACTCGACGCTGACGCCGAGGCTCAGTGCCGGCTCCTCGCCCACGAGCAGGGCGTCCATTTGTCTGGCGAATCCGAGCAATACGACACCGCCGCCGATCGAAGCCAGCAGAGGTAGCGTGAGCATTTCCCAGCGCGACCCTCCCAGGGAGCCGAGTAGCCAGAACAGGACCGTCCGCAGCTTGTCCGGGTCGGGCGACGCAAACGTGATCAACGACGTGATCGATCCCATGAGAGCGGACATCGCCACTCCTGCCAGAAGCAGCCGCGCAACGGAAATCCTCGATCCATCACGTGCGATCACGTACACCACCGTCACCGAAGCCAGGCCGCCGAGGAACGCGGCGCCGGACAGCGTTGCCGTTCGGCTAAGAAGCGGCGGTAGCAATCCCAGAAAAAAGAGCGACGCTCCGGCCGACGCGCCACTCGAGAGGCCAAGGATGTACGGCTCAGCCAGAGGGTTTCGAACCAGGGCCTGCATGGCCACGCCTACGACGGCGAGTCCGCCACCTACGGCCAGCGCCATCAATGCACGAGGCACGCGGATGAGCCAGATGATGTTGTCAGCCGTCTCGGAGGGAGGCTGAATCTGTCCGCCGAATATTCGGGATCCAAGGGTCGCGGCTACATCGGATAGCGAAACGGCTGGTCCGATTGAGAGCGTCGCCAGCACTGAAAGCAGGATGGCGACCACAATGGCAAGTGCGACCGCTGAGACGCGCGACATGCTCTCTAGCGACTGATGATTGAGGCATCCTTCTCGAGCAGATCCGGATGCAAGAGCAGGGCCATCCGGAAAGCGCCTTCCACGACTCGCGGCCCGGGTCTGAGGATGATGTCGGGATCAATCGAATACACGCGGCCACTTCGGATTGCCGGCACGGTGCTCCATGCCGGGTGCGCCTGCAGAAGATCTGCGGCACTGGTGCTCGTCGGAAACGCACCGATGATCACGTCCGGTGCCTGCTCGATTACATATTCCTCGCTGAAGACCGGTGCTCTGACATCCATTTGTGCCGACACGCTTTCGCCGCCCGCTGCTCGGATGATTTCATGCACGTATGAGTCCTTTCCGAATCCGAAGAGGCGATCGCTGGAAATCAGAAAGAGGACACGCGGCTTCGCCGAGAGGTCTGCTGTCTTCTGGCCGAGCTCTGCGAGGGCGTTCTGCAGTGTCCCCGCGTGTTCGGCCGCTCGCGGGCCCGTGCCGGCCATCTCGCCGACCGTTCGTATGGCGTCAAAAATATCATCCAGTCCGCCGAAGCTGGCATAGTAGATCGGAATGTCGAGTGAAGCGAACATGTCGGCATCCTTGGGGCTGTTCACCTGATCGGTTGCCAGGACGATATCGGGTTTCATGGCCACGACGGTCTCGAAATCGACGCCCACGGCGGAAAACCTCGGGATGGCATCGACCTCGGGCGGGTAGTCGTCAGCGGTTGTCACTCCTACGAGTTTGTCGCCGGCGCCGGCGGCGAAGGTGATTTCGGTTAAATTGGGGGCCATCGTAACGATCCGCTGAACGGGAACGTCGACCCCGACCGTGCGGCCCAGTGCATCGGTAAGCTCCAGCGACGCTCGTGGGGGGTTGTTCTTGTTGCAGCCGGCCGTTGCCAGCACGAGTACGGCCGCCGCCAGCGGAATGAGTCGCGCGCGCATAGATCGTAGGTTGTTTGGGGTATTCGGAAGATACAATGACGTACCATTAAACGGTTGTACGTCGAGACCGCAGATTGTCGCCTGATGCAAGTTGCACTGATAGTGAATTCTCTGGCAGGGCGTGGTGTGGCCGGCCGATCTGCCGAACAGGTGGCACAGGCCTTTCGCGACGGCGGTGCGGCGGTGGAGACGCTGTTCACTCGCTCCCCGGGCGACGGGGAGAGCCTCGCGTTCGCCGCTGCACAGACCAATCAGGTTGTCGTAGCCGTCGGGGGCGACGGGACCGTCAATGAAGTTGCCCGAGGAGTCCTCAGATCGCAGTCGGAGGCCCAACTCGCGGTCGTTCCGCTCGGTAGCGGTAACGACTTTGCGAAGGTGCTTGGTATGCCGCGCCGGCCGCGTGCGGCCGTGCAGTCCATTCTGGCGTCGAATTCGTACCGCGTAGATCTTGGCCGCGTCGTCACGGTGAACCACGACGACAGGAGGGAGGCTCTCTTTATCAATGCCGTCGGCGTGGGGTTTGACGCGCTGGTCGCAAATGAGGCGCAGTCCAGCAAGAAAGCACGAGGCGTTGGGGGCTATCTGTATCTGGCGCTGAGAACGCTGCTGAAGTGGACGTATCCGGACATAGAGGTCGAATGCCAGGGCAGTCGCTTTTGGGCCGGACCCACGCTGCTCGCGACGGCGGGCAACGGGACGTGTTCGGGCGGTGGCTTTTACCTCACTCCAGGGGCGTCACCCACGGATGGTCAGCTGGATGTCTGTGTGATCGGCCGGCCGACCCCCTTCGGACTCCTCAGTCTCGTTCCGGCCTTGCTTCGAGGCACGCACCTCACGCACGATGCGGTGTCCTCGATGCGGGCCACTTCGGTGGACATACGATCCACCTCAGGTCTCTTTGTCCATGTCGATGGAGAAGTCGTAACGAACAATGCCCTGCATGTCGGCATTGAAGTGATTCCTTCGGCCCTTCTGGTCCGAGCCCCCGGTTTGCAATGAAGTGACGACGGTCAGATAGTCGCCGTATCTTTAGCATATGGATCTGAAACAACAGGAAGAGATCGTTGCACGACTTACCGACGACTACGCCGGAAGGCTGGAGCTGTCGGATTCGGGCGGGGCGCATGAAACGCTTCAGCGGATGGTCTCGGCCGGCGCGAGCCGCTTCGGGTATCGGGCGGACCGTCCGGAAGACGCAGGGTTCGATGCATGTGCCCTGGCGCCGCCGCTGGCCCGGATGATAGACCACACGGCGCTCAAGCCGGAGACAACCGAAGACCAGATTCGCGACCTGTGCGCGGAGGCGCGAAAGTACTGCTTCGCATCTGTGTGCGTAAACCCGTGTCATGTTCAACTTGTGGCAGAGCAGCTGCGGGGCAGCGCGGTGAAGGTGTGCACGGTTATCGGATTCCCGTTTGGCGCAAATCGAACCGCAACAAAACGGCTTGAGGCACGGCTCGCGATTGAAGAAGGCGCCACCGAAATAGACATGGTGTTGAACGTCGGATACCTGAAGAGCGGGCGCTACGACGCGGTCGAGGAGGACATACGGGGAGTAGTGGAGGAAGCAAAGGCGAGACGGGCGTCAGGCGCGAGCACAAAACCGGTCGTGAAAGTCATCCTTGAGACTGCGCTGTTGACCGACGACGAGAAAGTAATTGCGTGTGTTCTCGCTCAGAATGCGAGGGCAAACTTCGTCAAGACGTCCACGGGGTTTGCAAAGGGGGGCGCGACGGCACACGACGTTTCTCTCATGCGCCGCGTCGTCGGCGACTCGATGGGCGTCAAGGCGTCCGGAGGCGTTCGCTCGAAGCAGGATGCAGAAAGCATGATCGCGCACGGCGCGTCGAGGATCGGTGCGAGTGCGTCGGTCGAGATCGTGAAAGGAGAGGTCGGAACTCAATCGTACTAAGTACAATCACATGAGTGTGGACAGACTATTTCAACATGGACCGGTTCGCCTGGCCGCAGTGGTCATTGCGCTGTCAGTGCTGGGTTGCTCGGGATCGGCTAAAATCAACGATCGCACGCCCGATCGCGATCTCGAATACTACCTCGACCACATTGACGAGTACGAGGATTTCGACGAGACCTCGTACGTCGACCTCCCGCCCGTGGCGACGAATGAAATCGAGCACGACGTTCCGATGGAACTCATGACCGGCTCCGCATCGGACGATTCAAGAACTCTTGAGACCGTCCAGGGCTTTCGAATCCAGATTCACTCTTCGCTGGACAAGGAGGGGGCGGTATCGGCAGAGGAGCGGGCCAAGGCGTGGTGGCAGTCCATTCCTGCCGAAGGGCGGCCGGAGAGCATGCTTCAGGACCTGCTACCCGTATACCTGAAATACGTCCAGCCGTACTATCGAATTCGAGTGGGAAATTTCGCGACGAGGGAGGAGGCGGAAGTTGCGCTTGAATTGATTGTGGCGCGATTTCCGAGCGCGTTTATAGCGATCGACACCGTGACCGTCTGGCGATAACGGTCACGGTGCGCGATGCGCTTGATCACAGTCAGCCGCGATCTAGAACATCCTGGCGGCTAGCGCCAGCACGAAGGCAAATCCGACGAATGCGGCGATAACCATAGCAACTTCCATTGACAGTCGAACGCTGCCCTGATTGTCGCGGCGGGTCTGTGAAACCTGTACGTTGTAGTCCATGGCTGTGGGTCCGGCGAAACTGATTGAAGTTCTTATGAAGTACTGTATCAAAGATGATGCCTGTCCCGTGTCTTGTTTCGCCTGTCGTCGATTTGCGGTCGTTCCCGGTGCCTGAACCGTACGTAGAAGCACCTCAACGGACACATAATCGATGTTTCCCTGTAAAGGACGGATTAATTAGTGGTCGTTAATGATCGGCGGGCGTATCACGCCCTGGGCCCGCATGAAGGGGTGATTCAGAGGAAAATGCGTGCGATTGAAGGAATTTGCTTCCTCCACGGCGGATGGCGGCACCCATCAAGAAGGGAAGGACAATGGCTGAACCGATGGACGAAACCTGGACCAGCATGCACGACATGGCGATCATCTATATCGCCTGCATGCATGGCGGGGACGGTGAAATCGACCGAATCGAGGAAGAACGGATCCTCGAACTGCTTCACGGGCGCTATCCGGATCTCGACGATGCGGATGTTGGGAGGATCATGCAGCGTGCGCTGCTCGCGTACCTGGGGAGCGCCGGATCGGATCTGCTGACCGCGTCGATCCACGCAGCCGGGGAAGAGCTGGCCCCCGCAGAACGCGTGCAGGTTGTCCGCGACCTTTCAGACATCGCGTCTGCGGACGGACTGATATTTCCGGGTGAAGCCGGATTTATATCAACTGTAGCGCGGCTCTGGGGGGTTACGAGCCACTCTTCAGGCGATTAGCGGCGTACATGGCCGCTCCCACGATACCTGCCCGGTTGCTCAACTCCGCGATCTTGAGCTCACCCTCCGATTTCAGGTAATCGAAGTAGTGACTGGCCTTGGACGGATTACTGATCCCGCCGCCCAGGATAATCAATTCCGGACCCACCAGGAATTCGATGTGATCTAGATAGTGCTGGAAGCGTTTCGCCCACTTCTTCCATGTGAGATTGTCACGCCTGCGTGCGCTGTCGGCCGCGTAACGCTCTCCGTTCCGTCCGCGAACACGAATGTGCCCGAACTCGGTGTTTGGAATGAGAATCCGGTTCATGAACATGGCTGAACCGATACCGGTCCCCACAGTCAGGACCAGCACCAGAGTCTGGTGCTCACGTCCCGCCCCGAACGACATCTCGGCGATTCCTGCCGCGTCAGCGTCGTTGACGACGAAGACCGGGCTCCCGATCCGATCCGTCATGCCACGGGCGATGTCGTAGCCGACACAGCTCTTGTCGATGTTTGACGCAGTCCGGGCGACTCCATGTTTTATCCGGGCCGGAAAGGCGCATCCGACGGGACCGTCCCAATCGAAATGCGACACGAGTTTCTCGACCGATTTGATGATTCTCTTTGGTGTCGCCGGCTGCGGCGTGCGAACACGGTGTCGGTCCGCTGTCAACTCTCCCGTTTCGATGTTGACCGGGGCTCCCTTGATGCCCGATCCGCCGATATCCAGCCCGAGTATTTCCACAGTAGCTGCCTCCCGTTAGGCCGTTAGATGTTCGCAGGGACCATTTCCCCTGTTCAGGAACGTGAAAGTTTGGTAGAGCCGTGATTGAATACGAGATTGAAGGCGTTAGCGTATTTCCGACCCCAAATCGAGTATCGTATGAAAGCTAAGCTGCTGCTCGTTACCATTCTTCTGTGTATCAGTATCGGCGCATGTCAGTGTTCGGACAAGCCCGATGTCGGTCCGGTTGAAGAATCGAACCAGAGTCAGGTAGACTGATCCGCCATCTCTCGAAGATGGCCCACGATGCGAGCCGGGCTCCGCATCTCCCCATCAGACACCCGTCAGGGCATCCGTCTTAAGTGCACATACCGGAAAACATTATCGAGGACGTGCGAGCCGCATCCGACATTGTCGATGTGGTGAGTGACTACGTTCGTCTCAAGAAGCGGGGTTCAAATTTCGTAGGCCTGTGTCCGTTTCACAACGAAAAGACGCCGTCTTTCAATGTGAATCCGCGCATGCAGATCTACAAGTGCTTTGGCTGCTCCGCCGGTGGCGACGTTTTCCAGTTTGTGAAGCAGGTCGAGAAGTCAGAGTTTCCCGAGGCCGTCAGGCTTCTTGCAGCTCGAGCCAACATCGACATCCCCGAGCCCGACCAGGATCCGTCGCAGACATCGGAGGCGGAGTCGATTCATTTCGCATTGCGATTTGCGGCGCGCTTCTTTCACGACGAGCTCCTGAAGTCAGACGAGGCGGCACCGGCGCGTTCCTATCTGGAAGATCGTGGCATGACCGAGGCGGCGATCCGCAAGTTTGGCGTGGGGTTCTCACCGGACTCGTGGGAAGGCCTGCGTCGTGCGGCGAATGATGCCAGCGTGTCGGACGAGGTGCTTCTGAAGGCCGGCCTCGTGATTTCGCGAAACGAAGGAGAGGGATACTACGATCGGTTTCGGGGTCGCATCATGTTTCCGATCCTTTCTCACGTCGGCAAGGTGCTGGGCTTTGGTGGCCGGATTCTGCATCCAGAATCAGACCAGCCGAAGTATATCAACTCTCCCGAAACGAAGGTGTACCACAAGAGTCGCGTTTTGTACGGACTCTATCAGGCGCGTCAGGAAATTCGACGACACGAGGAGGTGTTTCTCGTTGAGGGTTACACTGACGTGGTTTCTCTTCACCAGGTGGGTGTTGAGAACGTCGTGGCGTCGAGCGGGACGGCTCTTGCGCAGGAACAGATCGCTCTGCTTGAGCGGTACTGCAAGAAGATCGTGCTGCTGTTCGACGCTGATTCTGCCGGCGCCAATGCGGCCGTTCGCGGTATCGACCTGATCCTCGGTAGCGGGATGGCCGTCTATGTCGTTACGCTTCCGGAGGGAGAGGACCCCGACTCGTATGCGCGGTCGACCGGTGGAGAAGCGTTCCGGGATTACGGCCGCGAGCACCGCAAGGACTTCGTGGAATTCAAGTACGACTACGGGCGTCAGGTACTGGACGACAGTCCCGAGTCAGTGGCTCGATTGCAGCGGGGCGTGTTGCAATCGATTGCGGTCATAGACGATCCGCTTCTACAAGAGACCTATCTGAAGCGGGCAAGTGCTGTCATGGGTGTTCCGGACATCAGGCTCCACGAGGCACTTGCCGGCATTCGGGCTGGCTCCCGCCGCCGGAGGAGTGCGAGAGCGCAGTCCATGCCGGCAGGGGATTCTGTCGGTCCTTCGCATCAGGCGACATCGCCCGCTGAGAGCGGAGCGATTGCTGCCGTCGAGCCGCTTCCCGAGGAGAAGACGTTGTTACGACTGATGCTTGGTCACGGTGCTCCGCTTGTTGAGTTTATCCTCAGCCATATGGCGCTCAACGAATTCACTGAGGGTCCTAGCCGCGAAATTGCGTCGGCTCTGATGCAGATGTTCGAGGCCGGTCAGGTTGATCGCGACAGGGTGCTTGACGGCACCTACGGCGACGAGGCCCGGGAGCTGGCGGCGGAGGTGCTTGTTGGAGCGGTCGAGGCGTCAAAGAACTGGGAAAAGAAGCAGAACATTCGCGTTCCGCTGCTGGACGAGGATTCTCACGAATCGGCGTCGAGCGCGATGACACTTCTCAAACTGGACCGGGTCGACGACGCCATCGCCATATCTCGCGAGCGTATCTATACGCGGGTAGAGGAGGGAGGCGACGTTCGGGCGGCGCAGGAAGAACTGATGAAACTGGTCAACATCAGGCGGGCGATCGAGAGCCGTGAATTCCTTTCAGGCCATGGCGCCAAAGCCTGAGCACTTCGGCCTGGCTCAGTAGTACTTCAGAAGACGGCTCGGATCTCTGGTCAGGTAGGTCCGCGGGATCCAGTACGTGTTCGCGGATTCGTCTGCGCCTTTTGTGAGCGGGTCCTTTCCAATCATCCGCATGACGAGTCCGATCGGCGTGACGACGAGGAAAAACACGAGCGTCAGGATGACGCGCGTCATGATGAAGCCTAGAACGATAGCCAACGCCATCCACAGGATGTAGACGGGCCGAAGGGCACGCGGAAAAGCCGCGCCGATCAGCAGGAAGGCGAAAGCCCCGATCGCCATGACAATGGCGAGGGTTGTGGGTGGGAGACCACGCTTCCATAGTATGATGCCGCACACTATCGAAAGGACGCCGCCCATCAAGAAGCCGAATTTGCGCAACTCCTTTCGCTCGGTATTGAGCAACGCGAGTTCGGACCGAATCGCTTGAATCATCGGGGTTGTACTACCGGGCGGGGACGGTCTCGAGGGAGTCGACGCGCAACGATGGTTCATCCGCCACGAGCGATGGTGGCTGAGCTTCTAGTCTCTGTCGACCTCTGGCTGCCGGGACTACGCGAGCGAGCCGCGCGAAATGGTCGGAGGCCCAGACACGTTCGTGGAGCCGAACTACGTCGCGCATCGTCTGCCGGTATAGCGACGGAGATAGCATCGCAGCCTCCTCCATGTGGTCGGCGATCTGCGCGAGTCGCGCCCTGTTCTCGAAAGTGAACCCGAACGTGCGGACATCCTCAACGAGAGCAGCATACAATTCGTCCCATACGGTGCGAGGCTCGTCCGTCGTATCGAATGTCTTTCGATCGTATCGAATGGTCGCGTCGTAGTCGACCGCTTCAACACCGCGTGACATCAGTTCGGCCGTTGCACCCAGGGGGAGAAAGAACCGCACCGTCTCCTTCTGGTCCGTGGCTGTTGCAACGAGAAACACATCGCCTGCCTCGGGAACGGAGCCTGCGGTTCGTTCGGCCGGCAAGTCGAAATGAGGATTCATGATCCTGAATCGTTCGTACAGCGATTCGTCGCGAGCAACTCGCCATGCGACGCGCTCGTCCGCACCATCCAGGTGCTGCAGCAATTCACTGAGGAAAAGGGAGCTGCCCGGTCGTAGCTGAATCTGCTCGGCGAATATCGTGGCGGTCGTGTCCACCACCACCTGCTCCGTCGCACGCAGGGACGCGTGCAGTGTCAGGACGTAGCCCCGAGAGTAGTTCTTGAATGATGATTTCTTCGAGACCTGCTCGAAGCCGTCTGTAAGTGCCCACAGGTAGCCGGTGACGACGTTGGTTGAGGGCCCGAACTGGTCTCCCTCCGAGGTGAGATACTCACGATAGACGCGAAAAATATTGTAAGGTCCGGTATGGTAGGCCGAGAGTCCGGGTATCTCATGGCCGACGGCATTGCTGTAGGCTCGCACGACGACGAACGCGGCCTGCATAGTGATCAGCGGGTGCCACTCCTCCCGCACGTCGAGGTTGGTTCCGGCGCGGGTTCGCAAACGGTAGTGGTGTACACCCCGCGCTCGGAGCATGGGCGGCATCATCTGGTAGCGGCTCCGTGCACCCACACGCGACACCAGTCGATCGTTGTTGAATGTCTCAACGGTTCCGATTTCTGTCGCAAGAAGGCTCAATCCATAATGGCTGGCGAGCCGGATCTCATGCTCGAGGTAATTTGCTTCACGATCCCGCGCTTCGACAACCTGGTTACGTCTGCCCCATCTGACGCGGATGTCGTTCCGGGCATTACCTTCAGTCACCAGGTCGTCCACAAGCGTACTCGTCAGGCGTTTCCGCTTACGGTCAACAGTCCCCCAATCTGCACTGCCGGTTGCAGCGAATTGCTCCCGGTCCTCCTCAAGTGACGCGACCTTGAGTACATCCCCCGATTCCACGCTATATGCCCGGGCGGTAAAGTTGTCATCAACGGCTTGCCGGAATTCGTACATCGTCAGGAGCCGCCTGAAAGACTGCGCGATGCCGGCCGGCACGACTGCTGACGGATCACCATCGGCGGGGCGAAAGTAATCTGCGTGAAGGACGTCCGGATGGTGTTCCAGGTCGGCCATAACGACGCCCTGGACCGGCGCATCGTCAGTGCGTTCAACGGGAGCGCTTGGGGCTTTGATCGCGACAGGTTCGATACCGAAAGTCTGCGCCAACACGGCCAGGGCATCACTGCCCATAAGGCCCGCGGTAAACAGCATGACCATGGCCCCCGCCGTTACGGCAATGCGGATTCCACGCAGCACTTCCCCGCGGGGTGCCTGGTACTCGAGCACGTTCTTACCCATGTCCGTGACTTGATTTCTAGGCGTCCAATTCAGACCCACGAAGTTACCTGAGGCGAGAAATCTGGCGAAATGCACTGTCGCCGTGGGCCCTCGGACGGTGATACGCCCTCTTACTGGACGGATTACAATAAGCAATTACGCTGAAAAAGCGAAGTCACGCGTTTATGCCCGAAGTTTTTTTGGTGTCGAGAGCACGCTCCACGAGGTGGCTAAAAAGCGCCATTCCGTTGTCACCCATCTTCTCGGGGTGGAACTGGACACCAACGATTTGTCCGTCACTGCTTTCGACCGCCTCAATCACGCCATCGGGCGCGAATGCAGTGGCCGTCAGTCCTTCGCCGACGGAGGCGATGGCCTGGATGTGATGCGTGTTTACCGACATCCCGGGCCGGATTGTTCGGGCGAGCACGCTTCCCGGTTCGATGCCTACGGGGTGATCCGCTGCTCCACGTTTCTCAGAATGCGCCTGTGTCCCTTCCACCTGTTTCTGAACATCCGCGTAGATGCTCCCTCCGGAGATGGCATTGATCAGTTGCATGCCGTAGCAAATGCCGAGGACCGGTCGGTGCGCGGCTATTACGGCTTCAAGGATCGTCGTGTCCGAGCGCGTTCGGACCATAGGCACGTCCGGAAGATCGTCCGGCAGACTCCCGACCAGGCCAATGGTGATTGCGGGACCGCCCGGGACCACGAGACCGTCGAGTCCCTCTGCGATGCTACGCAGGAGAGCGGTAGAATCCGTCATCGGAATAATGACCGGCAGGCCGCCGGCGCGCTCGACCGCGGTCACATACCGTCTGTCAAGACGTTGTTCGCCTTCGTTCAGAGAAGTTGTAATGCCAATGCGGGGGCGGTCTTCAGTCACGGGTCATTCACCGATCTAAAAGGGGTATCGGAAAGGGCATTCGAACCAGCGGTCGGGAAGAAGTTCCTCCACAGATGTCGCCTGAACGCAGGATGGCCGCAGCATCCGACCGAGTGCGGCCCTTCGTCCGATTTACCCTTGCGCGTATCGTGCAAATCAGGTAACTAAGGCCACACGGCGGCACGTGCTTCGGGCCGGACCGCAAGCCATCACCTGTCTCACAAGGTACCGGTCATGAATTCCAGCTCACGATTGCTCATCATCTGTTTCTCACTCTTCGTTCTGGGTGAGTCCTCCGCGAGTGCGCAAACATCGGGATCGTGCAGCTCCGAGAGGGCCCACGAATTCGATTTCTGGATAGGGGACTGGGTGGTCACGGCGAATGGTGTGCTTGCCGGTCACAACCGCATTGAGCCGCTGCTTGACGGCTGCGTGATCCAGGAGAACTGGGAAGGCGCCGGCGGCGGTAAGGGTTCGAGTTACAATTTCTTCAATCCGAGCCTTGGTAAGTGGCAGCAGTTCTGGGTCTGGCAGAACGGCACGACGCTGTATCTGACCGGCGACTATAGCGACGGAAAGATGATGCTCGAGGGTTCATCGATCAATCGAGCGGGAGCGACGATGCAGAACCGAATCACCTGGTTCGACAACGAGGACGGAACGGTCCGTCAGTTGTGGGAAGTTTCGGCCGATGATGGTGAGACGTGGACCACGTCCTTTGACGGGCTCTACAAGCAAAAGGAGAAGTGAGAATTCGAGTGTTCGCGTTCTTCACCGAGTTGCAGAGTGCAGAGCCGCCAGGATTTCACCTGCAACGCCGGCGGCGGCCGGGTGCGCGCTGGTAGTCACGAGATCTTCCGTTGTCACGTCGCCTCCATAGAAGCGAGCTCTCGCGTCTGGCCGGGCTCCTGCTGCGATCAGGATTCGAACGATTTCGGCGGCGTTGTACGGCACCGTCTGGCGCCACGTCTCCACTCCGTTGGCTGCGACGTAGTGCAAGAGAGTCGCCCGGTGTCCGTAGCGTGAGCGACTATGGATGAGGGATGGATCCTCCAACATCAGCCCGAGTGTCAGTGCGTCGCCCGTTACAACCGCGGTTGCGGCGTGTTCAAATCGGTGGTCGAGGAGGGAGTCGCCGGCCGTAACTTCGTCCCAGCTGTCAAACCCATGTTCGCGAGCGACTGCCAGTCTCATGTCTTCGATGCCGACATCGGCTTTGAGAATCTCTGCTTCCAGACGTCCAACGAGTTGCGGGTGCCAGTTCTTCAGCTGCACACATACTCGACGATCGCGCTCCCGATGACCCGCGAGTAGCGTTCGAGCCTGGGTGTCGAGAATTTCCCGAATCGTTCCGGCGGCAGGGTAGCGGTCAAGCAGTGGCCTGTGGAGCTCAGCCACTTGCATGACGTCGTTGTCGATGTAGATGTCTACCAAACGCCCGGTCACGTGATGTCGCGAATGAGAATGCGAGTGGAATCTTGCCGGCCCGTTACGCTCAGGGAGACTACGGTCGAACCTTCAAGAACAATCCAGTCGGTCACATATCGGTCCAACGTGCCCTGTTCCAGTAGCGCCAGGAGAGTGGACTTGATGGTGGAACGATCGTCGAATGTCTCACTTGTAGATACACCGTGGATAATTCGGACGACGCTTCTTCCGCGATTCGCAGCAAGGGATATTGTGGTCAGAATCATGTCTTCAGCCACCTGTATCGACGCTCCGTGCAAATCGAGTTCGATCGTCTGACCGTCATCGGACACGCGGGGATACGGCATGATTCAGATGGCTGGTTGGTATCAAAGTCTGGTTCGCAGCAATTACCGCGTTCGCAACGAGTCGGAACTCGTTGAACAAGCTATCGAGTCTATTCTATTCCTCGACGTCAGGTTGCTACTCTCCGCTTTGCCCCGCCTCCCGATACAGGGTTCTGAATTGACCGCCGGCCTCGATCTTTTATGTCTCGTGATTCCACGACTTGCACACCATTCCGTCGCTGTCGTGCCAACTCGAGCATAGCTCTGGCGATGTCAGTTGCCTCAACCGTACGGAAAGACGCGGGAGCATGACGAAACAAGCGTTGCCCCAGCCGTTCGACGAACCGAGACTCCGATCTCTCTCCGCCGATCACCGACGGCCGCAGGATCGTCACGCTCGGCCAGTCCTGGTCGACGATTGCGTCCTCCAGCTCGCCCTTGACCCGAAGATAGAACGTGCGGCTGCGTGCCTTCGCCCCGATTGAACTCACGAGTGAAAAATGTTCGGCGCCGTTACGTCTCACGATTCGCGCGAAGGTCGATGGGTACGTGAAGTCGATCTGTTGAAATCGTTCTTTCGACCCGGCCTTCTTGATCGTCGACCCGAACGCACAAAACACGTCGTCACCGACGAGCACATCGGACCACTCTTCGAGACGATCAAAGTCGACCTCGATCTGCTCGATCTTATCGTGCGCAACGGATGCACCGAGATCGCGCCGGGTGACGACAAGGACTCTGGGGTAGAGGGGACTGGCGCAAAGCTGGCTCAGGCACTCTGCCCCGACGAGACCCGATGCGCCCAGAATGATTGCCGTGCGCGGATCATCTGTATTTGCCCCGGTGGGTCCGGGATGCGGATCAGCATATTGCTGTTTGTCGTGAATGGCGTGGCCATCAAGATAGTCGATGGGACACCCGGTGATCATGTAGGCCTGGAACGCAACCACTTCAGTGCCTCGCGCTCGCTGAGAGGCGAAAGTGATGCGCGTTCGACAAAGTCTCGAACGAAGTCTGCATTCGTCTTTGAGTATTCCCGGAGCGACCACCCGATCGCTTTCTGAATGAAGAACTCCCTGGAATCAAGATTGTCGGCGATGATCGACGAAAGCAGTTTCGAATCCGTGTCCGACCGATACTTGAGCTGGAACAGCAGCGTCGTCCGCCGGAGCCACATATTATCCGACTTTCGCCACCGTGCCATAGCCTGTTTCTGGCTCTCCGGTTCGCGCCGCAATATGCCTCCGACAGATTTCGCAGCGAGTGCGTCGACGGTGTCCCACCACGATTTGCGCGTGATCAAATGCTCCAGCAAGTCCAGGTCGTTCGCGTTCAGAGTCTTGTCGAATCGCTCGAGTAAATCAGTAGCCGTGTACTGATATTCGCGGTGACGCCGGGTCCACAGGCTGCGAACCAGCGGCCGGAGGTGACGCCGCACGTCATCCTTGTGGTCGGCAAGGTACTCGCGGGTCAGCAGCCGTCGGGACGGTGATTTGATGCCCAGAAACTCGAACTTGTCCCGCATGTATCGTTTCATCGGGGCGGCGTCTTCCGCAACCGCATTGGCCTCGAAGAGGCGAACGAGAGGATCAAGTAGATCGTTGGACGGCATGGTACCCGCTTGTACTGACGTTTCCTGGTCTGGCGTGGATGGCGACGGCCGATGTCAGATGTCTATACGCTCGCGTCAGCGTCCGTAGAGCGGCGTTTCCTGTCTACACGCACCGATATCCAGCCCACGAGTGCAATCAGTCCGATCAGGATGTTCGTAATGATGAAGTACACGACGACTTCTTCAAGATAGTTTGGATCGGCAATGACCAGATCGGCCAGGCTGCCCTTCGACCCTGTCTTGGACGGCGTGATCGGCGTGACCAGGGCGATAAGCAGAGCGGCGCCCTCGATCAGCAGACAGAGCTGGAGTACGGTGGTCGACGTGGTCTTCCCCGTGTCGTCTACTACTGGTTCGGAATCTTCTGGCATGACCTATTTCATCTCAGTGCGCTCGAACGTGACCGCCGGTATCGCTGTGGCGGCAATCTCGAGTAACCGCGACCCGGTCTATGCTCGAGGGACCAGACCAAAACGCGCTCGCACGGATGCCAGAGCAACGCACCGATCTGTCGTCGAATCCATGTGTGTTACTCGGAATTCGGAGAACCAGGTACCCGGCGAAGATTCAGTTCGTCAAACCAGAAATCCTCGTTCGGAATGTCGATGCGGATGCCTGAGATATTGCCGGGCGGCTCCGTCAGAAACTGGATAACGCCCCCATCGAACCATGCGAAGTCCTTTCTCCAAGTGATCCTGAACGTATCGGAGTGCAGGTGATCGAGGTCTGCAACCAGATCGGGAAATGGCAGGAGCCGGAGGACGAGCGATCCGTTCTCGAATGCGACCGTCGCGTCCCCGTACATCCGAGTCCGAGAAGCGGCCTGCGTAGTCCGGTAGCTGTCGCGACATCTCTGCAGAAACACCCGGGGCCGGTTTGAGCACGGCGCGCTGACGCGAGCTGAAGTTCGCACGATCCTCCAGATAGCCCGGGAGCAATTCTGCGGTCCAGTCACGTTGCGGACCTCCGAGAAACGCATCCAGTATTCTATACGTTATCGCGTTGGTGACGCCCGTCATGGCATTGGTAAGAACGACCAGTCCGAGGTTTTTCTCGGGGACCATCGCGACGCGGGAGAACATCCCGTCGTATCCACCGCCGTGCATAATGACCTTCTGGCCCAGGTAGTCCTGAAGTACCCAACCGAGTCCATACGCACGGAAGTGTATCGACGGATACTGTTCTTGCGTTTGCGCACCGACCGGGATGACCGTTTGCGGAGACCACATCTCGGCCGATCGATCCGCCGAAAAGAGCTTGACGTCGTTCCAGCTTCCGCGGTGTAATTGCAGTCGAATCCACCGACTCATGTCATGAACGCTGGATACGATTCCTCCCGCGGCATCGGCTGCCTCCCACTCAAACCAGGAAAGGGGAATGGTCGCACCGTCGCGCTCGCGGTGCGGTGTCGCGACATTGCCGAGCCGTTCAAAGTCTTCGTCCTCGAGAGTCGTTCGTGTCATGGCGAGAGGAGAGAGGATTTCGTCTCGCACGAACTGGTTGAATGGACGCCCCGATACCTTGCTGACAACCTCTCCGGCGGCGATATACATGACGTTTGAATAACCGTAGACCGCGCGGAACGGGTACTCGGCGGGAAGGTGACGAATTCGCTTCAGAACCTCTTCAGCCGAATATGGAGTCCCGTACCATACCAGGTCGCCGGAGTAGTCACGAAAGCCCGCGCGGTGCGTCAACAGGTCTCTGACGCGCAGGTCAATTGTGGCAAGCGGATCGTTCAGCTGCAGGTAGGGCAGATGATCAGATACGTGGTCATCCCACGAGATCAAGCCGTCATCGACCAGCATGGCCAGTGCGGCCGCGGTGAATGCCTTCGTGTTAGACGCGATGGCGAACAGCGTGTTTTCGTCGACCGGGTCGCTTCCGTCGAGTTCTCGAAGTCCATAGCCCCTCGAGAGCACTACCTGGCCGTCCTTCACTATGGCAACGGCGAGTCCCGGCACCGGCCACGTCTGCTGGGCCTCCGCGATGTACTCATCCAGTTGTTCGACAATGGACTGCTGGCCGGACGCTGAAAGGAACGCGGCCGGCAAGAAGGCAACAAACAGAAGGCAGTGGGCGAATGTCGCCAGGGCGGCGATGCGGCTACGAAGATGTTGGTCTTGAGATGCCATCGTCAGTTGCTCGTTGGTCGAAAGGATTAGAATTTATGGCTGTCCGAACGGGAGTTCGAGGAAGCGGTTGTAATATACTTTTGGTCCGACTAGAATAATCCGGCTGGCGTCATGCGAGCTACGGTGAGAGGATCAGCGGAAGCGTCGTTCGTCCCGGCGGGAATCCTTCGCCCTCCGACTCGTCGAGTTCAAAGACATGAAGATGGCCGAGCTGCTTGTCCTCACTGGAGTATTCCACGTCGAATGTTGAATGGGCCCGGGCTACCAAGACCACCGCCCATTGTGTATCCCGAGGAGATAACGCGTCCATTTCGTGCAACCAGTTCCCAGACGACGTTGGACTCAAAAGTGCTCGAACATCCGACAACGTGGATGGGACTTGGTACCGTTTGACCGGCGGTCGGGTGTGTCACGATAACGAATGCTGCGCGCGCCAGAGCCGGGTCGGGGGTTTCGCACGGATCGTGAAGTACGTCGAGGCGGTTGACGAAGCGGGTGCAGGCTTGGGCGGAGCGTTGCGGCAGGCACCGATTGAACACAGGAGTACGGATGCCAAGATTAGGACAACGCGGGGTGCTCTCCGGTCAGTCATGATCTGTCGTATTGCGTGGCGGATTCTGTAAACCTGACGTGTTGGTCCATCCGTCCGTCACGATCGCTGCCTCGTACGCCTGCTCGTCGCGCCCTCAGTCTCGGATTGATCAGCGGGGTCTTCGAGCAGGGAAGATGATCCGGACTTCACCGCGGTAGAAGCCGCAGCTGGTCAGCACGGCATCCTCTTTCGCGATGTCCTCCAGGCGCGCCTTCAACTCCAACAGGTTTCGCTTCTTGCGTCCTGATATCTCGCTCGTGATCCGGCGGGCGATCAGCGCAAGAATGGCAACCCAACCGACGTAGAGTGCCGCCCCGGTGAACCCGGTAAGTGCGAGCGCCTCAAAGAATATCGGCAGCGAAATCAGGCTCAGGACCAACAGCGGAACGTAGGTGGCCGCTGCGAGCGTCGGTTCGTTCCAGAAGATCTGAATTCTGGTCAGGTTGTCTCGTGACGTGGCCGTGACGTGGGCCTGAACATTGTTCTGTCCGCTGTGCGCCCACTCCTTCGAATTGCTCCAGGATCGGACCTCGCCGGTGTCCTTGAAGTACCGGCGCGTCTCAGCGACCATCCCTTCCCAGGCCACGTCGTCGATTTCGCCGTGCACCATCCACTCGATGGTGTGGTTGAGCGGACCGCCCCAGAAATTCGTCTCGGGCTCCGGAGCATGACTCGTTTCCGACGCCGCCGCCGCGACAAATCGAGGGTCAATTCCGGCTTCGGCCGCTATCTGCTGGAGTTCGGCAAGCGAAAGTCCAAATCCCCCGTCCGACCGGCTGCTGGCCTGCAATTCCGTGGCGCGCTTCAAGATCGCGCTTACGGCCTTCTCGTCGTACACCTTGTGGTCGCCGGATTCTTCTTGCATAGAACGGACCGGGTAAATCCAGGTTGAGGCTCAGCACCGATCAAATAATACGACAGCCACGGATCGCGGTTCATGACGACTGTTCGGACCGGCACAAGCGCGCAGGCGGTGTTGTCTCCGGTCCCAGTCCGGGATGGCATGTCGGATGTCCTCGTCAACGGCGTACCCCGACTGCCTCAGCATGGGGAGAATGTTGCATTCACGTCCATCCAGCCGCGACACAAATGACTCAGACGTCGAGGCGTTCGTCGTAAGGAATGATCTCTCCGTGCTCGACATATCGTCTGAGAAGCCGGAGGTACATGGCCCAGCAGTAGGAGGATGTGCGGAAGTGCTTGCCGGCGTCCGGCCACCCGGTATGACTAAACCGAACCTGTGTCACGCCGCCGGACTCACGGAGTTCGAAGCGAAGGACGCTACCGACCCATTCGGGTTCGGCACTTGTGAACTCCCACGTGATCTCAGAGCCCGGTGTGCACGAGCGCACCTTTGCCCGCCAGTCATAGCCGGGCCCGAAGAACAACTCGTACGTCGAATCTTTGACAGGTTCGCCGGTCGCACGTCTCGTCCACCAGACACTCAGACCTTCCGGCGAGGAAATGGCGTCGAAAACACGATCGGCTGATGCGCGTATGGGAAAGTCGTGGTAGATGTCGGCCATGATTCGACAACATTCGTTCGGCGACGTGCCGATGTTGCACACGCGTAGTCGGGGATGGTTTCCGGCACGTTGACGCTTAGTTGTCCGTTCGGAGCGCCTGCGCAGGAAGGATCCTGGGGCCGCGACGTCCGTTTCTGTTTACAGCCGCCGAATCTCCATCATTAGAAACGCGTAGCCGGACGATCTCCCCATGATTTCCAGATTGCTCTTGTTGTTCGCCGTCCTTGCTCCCGTCTTCAGTACGCTGAATGGCCCATCGGCCAACGAGGAGATGGCGCCAGTCGCCGACCTGGTTACCTACCGAGTCACGTTCGCGAGCACGTGGAGCGCCGATACGCATCCACAGGACTTTCCATCCAACCCGCATTTCTCCGGGTTGATTGGCGCCACGCACAATGTGGCCGTTTCGTTCTGGAATGCAGGTCAAGCTTGCATCGGCTGGCATCGAAAGCATGGCGGAGACGGGTGGCAAGAGTGCACTGATCGCAGAGGTTAACGGAGCGATAGGCGCCGGGCACGCGGAGTTCCTGCTGTCGGGCAACGGCATCGGCCGCTCACCCGGACAGGTGGAACTTGAGTTTCAGGTGACCGACTCGTATCCGCTCGTCACGTTGGTGTCGATGGTGGCGCCGAGTCCGGACTGGTTTGTGGGCGTGTCGGGCGTGGATCTGTACGAAGGAGGTGCGTGGGTTCAGCGGCTCGAGGTCCCGCTGGTTGTGTACGACGCCGGGACGGACAGCGGTCCATCCTACACATCGGCGAATGACGACACGGATCCGGCGGACGCGATTTCGGAATTGACGGAGGCGCCGTTTGACGGGGTGCAGCAGGTTGGCACGTTCGTATTCGAATTGCAGAGCGGGGTAGGAGTCGAGGCGGATACTGCGCTACCGGATGCGTTTGGGTCAGTCGCCATCTATCCAAATCCTTCCGTCGACCATGTCGATGTGCAGGTCGTTCCCGCGGTGCCAGGCGAGGTTGTCGTCGAGGTGTTTGATGTACTGGGTCGGATGGTTCACCGGGTGCCGGGGTCCGACGGTGTGGCAGGTGTCGAAACGCGGCTGGGCGTCGACGTGCAGGATTGGGCCGACGGGTTGTACATGGTCCGCGTTCACGAGCGGGGAGAGGTCGGAGGCCCGGGCTTTTGTTGTTTCGCGCGGCGTTGGCGATGTGAGCGGCTATGGCCGACTGCTGTCGTCACCGGTCCGGGAGCCGGGATCCGTGGGAGGTATTCCGTCGACGTCGGACTGGATCCTCGCGCGTCGCATTCCCCTCGCCTTCGCAAGGGCGAGCGCAAGGGCGGGGAGCAAGGATGACGGGTAGGCAGCCTGGCCCGCGGCGACGGTTTTACGCATTTGTTACCCGCCGTATACACTTCTGTTAGAATCACCTTCGCCCATCGCGATATCCTTTCATCCGTGAGCAACAAAATCAAACTCAAGGGTGAAATCATGAAATCTCTTTTCTCAGTCCTGCTGGCGGTCGCAGTCATTACCGGCTGTTCGCAGGACGACGGCATGTTGACGGCCGTTGACGACGGGTCGTCAGTTGAATTCGCGTCGGCATCGGCCAGCAAGGCTCGCGTCAGCGCGGCGGGCGAGGCCGAATACAAGGTCACGATCATCAACATGTCGCATTCGCAGCCGTTCTCGCCGGGCGTCCTCGTCACGCACGACGCTTCGGCAAGCCTGTTCAGTGGCGGCTCGGCTGCCTCTGAAGGTATCCGACTGATCGCAGAGAACGGCGATCCGTCGACCGCCGTCGGAGCATTGACCGGAGCGGATGGTGTATCTGGCGTTGTTGGCACGATGGCACCTGTTCACATCAAGGGTGGGCCCGGGCCGGACAAGCTGACGGCGTACATCACGGCGGCCGAAGGCGCGCGTTACCTGTCGCTTGCCGCGATGCTGATCTGCACGAACGACGGATTTATCGGCCTCGACAGTGTCGAACTGCCAAGCGGTCCGGAGACGGCCGTGTATTTCCCGGGCGCCTACGACGCCGGCACGGAGGCCAACGATGAGCTGTACACGAGCGTCGTTGACCCGTGCGGAGCGATTGGACCTGTCGCCGTGGCACCGGACGGACAGAACGACCGTCCCGCAACGTCAGGCGTCGTCGAGTCACATCCTGGCTTCACGGGCGCTGGAGACATGGATGCGGACGCGTACAACTGGCGTAACAAGGTCGCGCGCGTCACAGTCAAGCGGGTACGCTAAATCTCCCGTGTGGAGACCGAAAGACGTATTTGCGGAATTTGGAGCGAAGGCCGCTGTGGTTCCGGTGAACCGCGGCGGCTTCTTGCTCGTACTCAGCTTGCGATCCTGATCCCGAACCATGGAACCGATGTCACTGAAGATCCTTGTGGTCGAAGATGATCCGGACATCGCCGAGTTGATCAGCATTCATCTTGGTGATCTCGGATACGATGTTGGCGTAGCCATCACCGGGAAGGATGCTCTGCAGCAACTGAGTGCGGACGACCACGCGCTTGTCGTGCTCGACATCATGCTGCCCGAGATGGACGGGTTCGAGGTCTGCCGGCGGATTCGGGAGACGGACCGGAAGATTCCCATCCTTGTCCTGAGCGCGCGCACGGAGGAGGTCGACAAGGTGCTTGGACTCGAGCTGGGTGCCGACGCCTACATGACCAAGCCGTTCAGTCTGCGAGAACTCGTGGCGCGAATCAAAGCAATCTTCAGACGGATCGAAGTCGACAGCCAGCCGGCGGAGTCGCGCCAGAAGAAGTACAAGATTGACCGCGTCGAAGCAGACGTCGAACGCCGGATGGTCACCGTCGATGGCAAGCCGGTCGAGCTGACGGCAAAGGAGTTCGATCTGCTCATCGCGTTCATGCAGTTTCCCGGGAAGGTGTTCAGCAGGCACGAACTGCTCGAGCACGTGTGGGGCTACGAGTACGAGGGGTACAGTCATACCGTGAATTCGCACATCAACCGGTTGCGGCGTAAGATCGAGCGTGTGCCGACTTCACCGGTCCTGATCCAGACGGTTTGGGGTGTGGGATACCGGTTCGGATCCGGTCAGTAATGCGCTTGAGAATGTTCAAGACCTTCTACACGAAACTGTCGCTGCTCTTCCTGCTGCTCATGGTGTGTCTGGGCGCGGTGATCACGCTCGTGACGGTGCGTTCCTTCGAGCGATTCGGCAACGAAACAGAGCAGAAGCTCAACATGCAGCTTGCGGCTACACTGGCGCGGAGGCTGGAGCCGCTACTGGGGGACGACATCCGCGACGAAGTCGTCGAGGATGAGCTTCGGCGCATTCGCGAGGCCAATCCCCGGATCGAAGTATACCTCCTCGACCCGGACGGATCGGTGTTGGCGCAGTATCTGCTGGAGGAGGCGCAGGGCCTGTCGCATACGGCCGTCGATCTGGGTCCGGTTCGTCGATTTCTTGAAGGAGAGCCCGCACCGATCCTTGGCGAAGACCCTGCGCGTGACGGGCAGTCCAGGCCGTTCAGTGCAGCGCAGATCGAGATCATGGGCAAGCCCGACTGCTTCGTGTATGTGATTCTTTCCGGTGCCCAGTACGATGATGTGGTGGGGATGGTACGGGGAAGCTACATCCTGCGTGCCGCCGGCCGGGCGCTGGCAATCAGTCTGCTGCTTACGGGCCTCGTCGGGCTGATGTTGTTCGGATTCCTGACGCGCCGACTCCGGTCGGTCACGCAGTCGGTATCGCGATTTGCGGGCGGGGAGTTCGATGAGCGGGTTCGATATCGAGCGAACGATGAACTGGGACAGCTCGCCGACTCATTCAACGCCATGGCCGACACGATTGTCGCCAATATGGAGGAAATGGCACGCGTAGATCGGCAGCGTCGTGAGCTGATTGCGAACGTGTCGCACGATCTCAGAAGTCCGCTGTCATCAATGCAGGGATATCTGGAGACCATAGCGATGAAGGGCGGAGAGCTGAGCGACGATCAGCGGCGGGAGTATCTGGATGTCGTTTCGCGCAATGCGTCGTCGCTGAGTTCGTTAGTGTCCGAGCTTTTTGAGCTTTCGAAGCTGGACGCAGGGCAGGTCGAATTGAAGCCCGAGTCCTTCTCGTCGTCGGAGCTTGTTCAGGACCTGGTGCAGCAATTCAGGCCGGATGCCGAGCGCAAGAGGGTGGACATTGCAGCAGAGATCCCGTCGGATCTCCTGATGGTGCATGCAGATATCGCGCTGGTGGAGCGTGCCATCGCGAACCTCATCGACAACGCGATTCAATTCACGCCGGAGGGCGGTCATGTTCGCGTGCGCACGGAGCGGGTGGAGGGCAAGGTCGAGATTGCGGTGGCGGACACGGGACCGGGTATTCCGGAAGGCGAGGTGGCGAACATCTTCGAGCGCTTCTACCGGGTGGAGAAGAGCCGGTCGCGCGAGCGCGGCGGTGCCGGGTTGGGGCTTGCGATCACACGAAGGATCATCGAGTTGCACGGTGGTGAGATTCGGGTCGAGAGTCGGGTCGGGCAGGGGACGACGTTTTCGTTTCGGCTTGAAAACAACGGCGGCCCAGTGTCCTGACGGGCCACGATTCGGATCCACCTTACACAACGGATCTCCGAAAGCTGCTGCCATTCGTCGGGGGAGAGACTTGCGCAGGGAGAACACCGGAGAACACGGATCAATCGGAAGGAGATTCTGAACGACAACTACCTCGTGCTGACAGGCCTGGAGGAGTTCGTGAATCCCCACACGCAGGAGGTCGAGATCGACACGGATCAGTATCTCTATCGCTGGAAGACGGACGGGGACGACGTCTACTACACGAATGACGAAGACGACAATCCGAACGAAATCACGCAGCGGACGGATTACCGGCGGACACCGGTTCGTTCGAGACCCAGCGAGCAAGCTCCTTTCCTCGGAAGCGGTTCATTCCTAGCTTGGCATCCACGGCAGTAGGCTAGTGCCGGTTGGGTTAGACTTCGGACGTTCGCATGCTCTCATCGGAAGGTGCTCTACCGAATCTCGTCATTATCGGCGCGCAGAAGTGCGCGACGACGAGTCTGTATCTACTATCTCAGGCAGCACCCGGATGTGTTCATGTCGCGAACCAAAGAGCTCAATTTTTTCGTTGCCGACCGGAATTGGACCCGAGGACTCTCCTGGTACCGGAGCAACTTCCGGGCGAGGGCAAGAGTTTACGGAGAGGCGTCGCCTAGCTATACGGACTATCCTCTCAATCCGGGCGTTGCTGAGCGGATGGCGGCGGTGAATCCCGGCGCCCATTTGGTGTACATCGTGCCGTGATCCGATTGAGCGCACGATCTCTCATTACGTCCACAGGTACGCCACCGGCTTGGAAGATCGCACTCTGGCCGACGCCCTGAACGACACGGAGCCAAACAGATACCTCTGCCGCGGTCGCTACTTCATGCAGCTACAGCAGTATCTGGCGCACTTTCGAGAGGACCAGATCCTGCTGCTGACGACCAGGGACCTACGGGATCATCGCCTCCGGACGCTAGGACGAATCTTTCGTTTCCTGGGAATTGACGATGGTTTTGACTCAACTCGGTTCGCCACCGTTCTTCATCGCACAGCGGACTACCGGCGAAAGAACAGCGTTGGTGTGGCGATTGACCGTGCTTTCGGTGCACCACTCTTGCGGCGCCTGCCACCGTCTCTGCAGTGGCCGGCGCAGATGCTGCTCTACTATCCCTTCTCGTCGCCCGTGCCGCGCCCCACTCTTCCGCCGCTCCTGCGCGACCGGCTTACAGAGTACTTCAGGAGCGACGTGGAGCAGCTGCGTGCCTATTCCGGCCTGGCGCTAGAACACTGGTCCGTGTAGTCCGCCGTCCTGAGTCCGGGAGCATACCGCGTGATAACATCCGGCACTACGGGGCGGAGCCGCTAGCGCCCTGCCAGTCCGTCGGAGATCCATGGTATGTCGCGGAGGCCCCGAGGGGCGGCGGGATCTGCCGGTGATCCCTTGCGACCGATCGTGCAGCGTCGATTCCCTCTCCGACTCGAATGTGTCACCGCCTCGGATCCGGAGCTCTGAACCAATGCGAGATGCCGTCCGCCGGGACAGGCGACCACCTCGGGTCCGCAAACTGCACCCATCGCTCTGAGAGGACGGATCTCAGCTCGCCCGTGTGGAGATGCAGCTCGTGGAGCGATTCCCACGATCCATACGTTACGCGGCGCCCGGATTGCGACCACGAAGGGGTTCCGCTGACGTGATGCACGCCGAAGGTTCGAAACGAGGTACCGTCGGCACTGATCACGTGCATGCTAGTGACGTTGCCGCGATCAGAAGGAACGCAAACTTCTGCTCCATCCGGCGACCAGCTGGGTCGACCCGTGTACCCTGAGGGAATCGATTTGTGCCAGAGGGGTGTGCCATCACGTGCGAGTACCCGGACGATCGTTCTGTCTTCGTGCCGAAGGGTGACGACGAAGCGATCTCCGCGCGGCGACCACGCGAGTCCGCGAAACTCAAGCCGCGTGGACAGGATCAGCTCTTCGAGTCCTTCTCGGGGACGGACTAACCATACACCTCGGTCGGAGCTGTCCAGCACGGAACGGTCGGCCATCGTTCCTCCGACGAGCAGTACATGATCGTTGGGCGCCCACGCGGGATGCGAGGCATCGATGATCGGTGACGCAAGCGGCAGCGGCCGGCCGTCTTCCTGATCGACGAGCTGCAGGTTGCCGGGCGCTCCGGTTTCGTACTCGTCGGTGTCGATGAACGCGATGGCGCTGCCGTCCGCGGACCACGCAGGCGAGTGCGCCTGGAATGCGTGCGTCGCTCAGCATGCGACGGTCCGTTGTCGCCACGTCGACTATCCACAGCGCGGTCGAGTCGTACGAGCGGCCGCGGATGTATGCGATCCGATCTCCGTCGGGCGACCATTGCGGATCTGAAATGCCTCCGAAGGCGGAAGAATCGGCTACCAGCAGCGCTGTCGTATCACGAACCGGGTCATACAGGTACAACCAGGCGGGGTAGAGCACGTCGTAGTCAAAGACCGCGCGGGTGTAAGCCAGCAGATGGTAGGGGTCTGACCCGGACTCGTCGACGCCGACCAGCGGACCAACGCTGTCGCAGCCCACGGCAGTCGTGGCGCCAAGTAGCATGTAAATGATGCGCCGGATCATGGGTGGTCACCCTCCGTGCGAGAAAGTCGCCCAGGAGAGGATGCTCGACCCGCCGACTTGCGTGAGCCGGCCCATCGGGCAGATGAAGCGTCCGCCAGCATGACCGAATGGTACTGGAATGAAGACTCTCAACCCAGCCCATCTTCTCATCGACTGACGTTGGCTACGGCCTTCGCGATCGCGCTTGCGATTACCTTCGACTCAATCCCGATTTCCCGAAGGGTACCGGTCGGTGGCACGCCGAAGCCACATGGTGTTAGCGGCACCTCTTTCCCATTCAGCGGACCGGGGATCCAGTCTCCGCAATTCGGGTCGTGGCGGCCACCAGTTCCCGGGTGATGCCCGGCTCGTGCGACGAGTGACCGGCATCCGGAACGATGACCGCATCCAGCTCGGGCCAGGCGCGGCAAAGGTCGTCGAGGTTCTTCACCGGACACACCAGGTCGTAGCGGCCGTGCACCGCGAAGGCCGGGATCGAGCGCAGGCGATCGACCCGGTCCAGGAGCAGGGTGTCCGGCTTGAAACGAACATTGCGGAAGTAGTGGGCCTCCAGTCGGGCCAGGTTCCAGGCCAACTCCGGCTCACCGAAGACGTCGCTGAACTCCGGGTTGGCCAGGAGGGTGCAGCAGGATCCCTCGTAGATCGACCAGGCTTTGGCTGCCGCAAGTGCGGCCTTCGTGTCTTCACCGTCGAGTCGCTTCCAGAACGCCTCCAGTAGGTCGCCCCGTTCGTCCTCGGGGATCGGCTCGACGAACTGCCGCCATAGCTCGGGCTGGATCATGCCCATCTCGTACAGCCACCAGCGGATCTCCTCGTCGCGCAGCAACCAGATACCGCGGAGCACCAGGCTCCGGACCCGATCCGGGTGCTCCTCCGCGTAGGCCATGGCCAGCGAACTGCCCCAGGAGCCGCCGAAGACGTGCCACGTGTCGATTCCCAGCTCTTCCCGGAGCCGCTCGATGTCGGCCACCAGGTGGGCGGGGGAGTTGTCCTTCAGCTCGCCCGCCGGCGTGGATCGACCGCAGCCTCGCTGGTCGAACAGCACCGTGCGGAACTGACCCGGCGCGAAGAAACGCCGATCGGCAGTGCTGCAGCCGGCACCGGGGCCGCCATGAACGAACAGCATCGGCAGACCGTCCGGCGTGCCGCACTCCTCGTAGTAAAGAGTGTGCACGTCATCGACCTGCAGCTGACCGGTCCGGTACGGCTCGATCTCAGGGTAGAAGTGTTCGTTAGCCATGCTCAGTTCCTCGCCTTTCGTTGTCGCAGAGTGGTTCGTGGGGATGGGGATCAGCGGATCGCAGTTGATAGTCGGTACACAGACATCTCCCTCCATCCCCCGGCAGACGTCATGAAGGGCCGATCCCCTCACGCTGTTCGGGACATTCACCCTCAGCAGATCTCGATCCGTCTGATTATTCGTAGGGGTGTAAAGTACCGCCGGACCTCCGTCGGGCAGCAGCCGGCGAATCCGAGAGAATAACTTAGACCGAACGAACGACTGGCGCCACAATAGCCGCACCGGGTGGCAGATGCTCACTTTCCTACTCATATTGTCCGTTGGGGTAAGCACGGCCGCACTCCTGTACGCGCGATGGGAGTACCGTCGGCGCGGCAGACTAAGTCTGGTGGGACTGTTCCTGTTGTGCGCGATGTTGTTCGTGCCAAACGTGGTCCTCGACTTCGCCACGACATACAGAATGCCGAGTACGGTAACCGCCTACGTCGGCGTCGTAGTAGGCGTCCTGGGCCTCGCCCTGTGCCTGGTCAGCATAGTGCGCTTCCGCTCGGTTACGAAGATGTTGTGTCTTGATCCGGGCGAGCTTACATCAGCAGGGCCGTATCGCTGGAGTCGCAATCCGCAGTACGTAGGATGGTTGCTGTTCCTGTTGGGTTTTGCTTTGACGGACTGGTCCCTGTGGTGTCTTGCGGCGCTGCTGGTGGTCGCCGTAAGTCTTCATCTCCTGATTCTGGTGGAGGAGGAGCACCTGCTCCGCGTGTTCGGCGAACGCTATGCAGAATTCTGCCGCCGGACCCCGCGCTATGTGAAATGGGGGCGGCTTCGGATATAGGCCGGTAGTACCTCTTGCGTGACTGGCGAACCTTCGCGCCGGCCGGAAGCGAGGGCGTGGCAGGAGGTCGCCGTGGAGGTCCACCTCTCTCGGAAGACATTCGAAGGGCGGCCGCTCGGACGGCGCCGATCGATGCGAGCGGTGGTCACGGCCGACGCCAGGGTTTCACGAGTCTGGTCTGCCGTGCGATATTGCAGGGTCACTAACTCTCAGAGGAGTCCGATGCGATCTTCTCCCTTCCACATCAGTTCCCAGGTGCGGTCGAAGGTAACGACGATCCTGCTCATTACCGTCGCATGGTCGTTCGTGAGTCTGATCCTGTTTCTCCAGGGCTATTCGGCGCTTCTTCAGTTCGACTGCGGACTCGGGAGCTATCGTGCGTCCGACTTTCTGGTGGGCGCACTGATCACGTCGGTCGCGGCCGGACTGATCGGCGGCACGCCGATGGTCTTCGTCTGGGACAAATGGCTGCGGTCGAAAGCCCTACAACCGCGCCATCCTGTCCATTCTCGTCACATACACGATCGCATACTTTGTGGTCGACGGAATTGCCGGTCTGTATGCGCGCCTGACCACTCCGGAACTCGCGACTCCGTACATCGAGCACCTGCTCGCATGGCAGACCGTCGCCAGCTATCTGGTCTGGGGGGTCATCGTGATTTCGACCTTCGTGGCACTTCTGGTCAAGGACAAGTACGGTCCGGGGGTCTTTCGGTCCTTCCTGATGGGGAAGTACTTTCATCCGAGGCGCGAAGAGAGGACCATCATGTTTCTCGACCTGCGGGCGTCGACCGCCATTGCCGAGTTTCTGGGAGAGGAGAAGTACTTTCGTTTCGTCAGAGATGTCTTCCGGATCGCGACCCCTTCGATGCTTCGGCACGGAGCTGAGATTTACCAGTACGTCGGCGACGAGGTGGTTCTGACCTGGCCCGGCGATGCAGGGCTTCGCGACCACCGGTGCGTCGCGTGTTTCTACAGTGTGGAAGAGACGCTGCAAGGCGCGTCCAAGTACTTTCGATCTCAGTACGACGTGACGCCCGAGTTCAAAGCGGGACTTCACCACGGATCCGTCATGGTGGGTGAGGTGGGTGTCGTGAAGCGGGAGATCGCCTATTCGGGTGACGTGATGAACACTGCGGCTCGGATACAGGCCAAGTGCAACGACCTGGGTGTCAATCTGCTGCTGTCCGGGGTGGTGCACGATCGGCTGCCGGTTAACGGTCTGGCGGCAGGCCGCGGCAACTGGGGGCGGTTCGGCTGCGGGGCAAGCAGGAGCAGGTGCCGCTGTATACGGTGTAGGGTCGTTGGGTGGCTGGTCTGTTGGCTGTCATCCCCGCGCAGGCGGGGATCCATGGGAGGCTGCGTGAACCTTGTGTGGATGCCCGCTTTCGCGGGCATGACGATCAGCCCTCTCCCTCAACCACCACATTCCCCGGGCCCACCAGTCGCGTCAGCCCACGCATCAGGTCCGGCGTCGGCTCCACGACGAACTTCCGCGCATGCACACGCTGTGGCTGGGCCAGGTCGCCGGAGGCGATGTCGAAGTACAATTTGCACGACCCGCGGTTCGCGTCGCATAGCTCCCGCAACTGGTTGATCGCCTCGACCGCCAGCGACTCGGCATCCACCCGCACCACAATCGACTTGACCATCTGCTCGCGCACCTTCCACATCGGCAGCACATCCTGCACGATGACCTTGAGTCCGCCACCCCGCACCTCGGGCCGCCCCTTCGCGATCACGATCTCATCGACTTGCAGGTAGTTCTGTATGCGGTCCAGCACCGTCGCGAAACACACCAGCTCAGCCTGGCCCCCGAAGTCCTCGAGCGTCGCGAACGCAATGGGCTTGCCGCCTTTGGTCGTCCGGCGCTGCACGTCGGTGATGATTCCACAGAAACTGTACTGCGGCCGCCCGTCCGGTCCCGGGCCGGTGTGGCGGCCACTTTCTTCGGATTCAAATTCCGCGACGTCACCCAGTCCGCTCGTCGCGAAGGCCTTCGCCTCGGCCATAAACTCTTCGAGCGGATGCCCCGACACGTACACGCCGATCAGCTCACGCTCCTCCTTCAGCCGCCGCGCCCGCGGCCACGGATCAACCACGGGGACGTTCGGCTCCATGGATTCACCGCTTTCGGAGTTAACCCCAAACAGGGAGTTCTGCCCGGCGGCCTTCTCGGCCTGAATCCGCTGCCCGTACGTCACGGCCGAATCGACCGCCTCCACGAGCTGCGCCCGGTGCCCCTCGAGGTCGTCGAGCGCGCCGACGCGAGCAAGGCACTCGATGGCCTTCTTGTTGACCGTCCGGAGATCGATGTTCTTGGTCATCTCGAAGATGGTCGAGAACGGCCCGTGCTTTTTGCGACCGTCGACGATGGCCTCGATGGCGCCCAGTCCGACGCCTTTGATCGCGCCGAGTCCGAACCGGATACTGCCCTCCTCGACGGTGAAATGCGCCTGGCTTCGATTCACCGACGCGGAACGCATGGTCAGGCCGAGCTTTCTCGCCTCGTCCAGAATGTTCGCGAGCTTCTTGGTGTCGCTCATGTCGTTCGTCATCGCGGCCGCCATGAACTCGGCCGGGTAGTGGGCCTTGAGGTAGGCCGTCTGGTACGCAACGACCGAATAGGCGGCGGAGTGCGACTTGTTGAAGCCGTAGCCGGCGAACTTGGCCATCATGTCGAAGACGCCGTTCGCGATCTTCTCCTCGACGCCCCGCTCCTTCGCGCCGCCGACGAAGATGGCCCGCTGCTCATCCATCTCCGACTGCTTCTTCTTTCCCATGGCGCGCCGGAGGACGTCGGCCGCACCAGGCGTGTAGCCCGCCATCGCCTGAGCCATCTGCATCACCTGCTCCTGATAAACAGGTATGCCGTAGGTCGGTGTGAGAATGGGTTCGAGCATCGGATGAGGATAAGATATCTCCTCTTTGCCGTGCTTTCGGGCGATGTAGTTCGGGATGAGATCCATCGGGCCGGGCCGGTAGAGCGCGTTCATCGCGATCAGGTCGTCGATGGACGTCGGCTTGAGCTTGCGCAGCCACTCGCGCATCCCGTCGGACTCAAACTGGAAGATGGCGACCGTATCCGCCGCGCTGGAAGAGCTCCAACGTCTTCGGATCGTCCATCGGGAGATCGTCGAGGTCGACGTCGACGCCGTGGTTCTCGCGGATCAGCGCAAGCGCATCGTCGAGGACGGTCAGCGTCTTGAGTCCGAGGAAGTCCATCTTGAGCAGTCCGAAGCTCTCGACCCACTTGCCGTCGTACTGGGTCGTCATGACGTCCTCGCCGTTGACTTGCCCTTGGCGATGGCCACGGGCACGTAGTCGGTGACGTCGCCCGGCGCGATGATGACGCCCGCGGCGTGCACGCCCGTATGCCGTGCGGAGCCCTCGAGCACCTGGGCATAGTGCATCAGCTTGCGGATCTGCTCGTTTTCGTCGTGCGCGAGCTTGCGGAATTGCGGCACGTCCTTCATCGCCGCCTCTATCGAGACTTTCACGCCGTCGGGGATCAGCTTGGCGATACGATCGGCCTCGGCGAGCGGGATGCCGAGCACGCGCGACACGTCGCGGATGACGGACCGCGCGCCCATCGTTCCGAACGTGATGATCTGGCAGACGCTCTCGCGGCCGTACTTCTGGACGACGTAGTCGATGACCTTCGAGCGGCCGCGATCGTCAAAGTCGATGTCGATGTCGGGCATCGACACGCGCTCGGGATTCAGGAAGCGCTCGAAGAGCAGGTCGTAGCGGAGCGGATCGATGTTGGTGATGCCGAGGCAGTAGGCGACGAGGCTGCCGGCGCCGGAGCCGCGGCCGGGACCGACGCTCACGCCCTGGTCGCGGGCGGCGCGTCGTGAAGTCCTGGACGATCAGGAAGTAGCCCGCATAGCCCATCTGGCTGATAATCTGCAGTTCGTGGTCGAGTCGCTCGCGGATCTCCTCCGTGATCTCGTCGAATCGATTCGTTGCACGCTCGTATGTCAGGTGGCGCAGATAGCCATCCATGTTCGCCCGCGAACTCGTCGGGGATGGGGTAGTGGGGCAGGAGCAGCTCGCCGGTGGAGATCTCGAACGTGCACTTGTCGGCGATTTCGCCCGTGTTGACCAGCGTTGCTTCGCGGGCCACCGCATCTTCGATCTCGCCCATGGCGGTGCAGCATCTCGGCGGGGCTCTTCAGATAGAACTGCGTTCCTCGAAACGCATGCGCTTCGGGTCGTAGAGGTCGCGGCCGGTCTGGAGGCAGAGCAGGACGTCCTGCGCGGCGGCATCCTCCTCTTCGACGTAGTGGACGTCGTTGGTGGCGATGGCCTTGACGCCGTACTCCTGTCGCCCACCGCAGAAGGATCGGGTTGATCTTCTTCTGCTCGTCGATCCCGTGGTCCTGGATCTCGATGTAGTAGTCGTCGCCGAAGATGTCGAGGTACCAGTCGAAGACCTTCTTTGCCTCCTCCTCGCCGCGCTTGAGCAGGGTCTGCGGTACCTCACCCTGCAGGCAGCAGGTGGTCGCGACGAGTCCGGCGCTGTGCTTCTTGAGCGGTCGCGTGGTCGATGCGCGGCTTGTAGTAGTAGCCCTCGAGATAGGAGGCCGACGAGAGCGCGATCAGATTTCGGTACCCTTCTTCGTTCTTGGCGAGCAGGACCTGATGATAGCGCGTGCGGTCGCTGCGATCGGCCATCGGCGACGCGCGACAGATAAAACTCGCAGCCGATGATCGGCTTGATGCCGGCCTTCTTCGCCGTCGCGTGGAATTCGGGGACGCCGAAGAGGTTGCCGTGATCGGTGATCGCGAGGGCGGGCGATCCGTGCTCGCGCGCCTTCTGGACGAGGGTCTTGATGCGCGCTGCGCCGTCGAGCAGCGAGTAGTGCGTGTGGCAGTGAAGATGGCAGAAATCGGGCATGCTTCGGTGCGCCGGAGAGATGGGTCGCGTCAGTATTGTACACCGGGGAGCGGCTAAGCGTTTCGGCCCGATCGGCGGCGGCGGGAGTGCCTTTCCAAGAACGGGATGGGCAGTCGGCGAATCAACCGGATGTGGATAATTTTCGGCGCGTTCGATGGGTGCGGTGGGCCCTCCGGCAGTTTCCTAGGCGTCCCTGTGAAGTAGGGCAGGGGGGCATTGGATATCGTCGCTGTCGTGGCTGGATACCCGCTTTCGCGGGCATGACGGCGACCAGTCCTGCTGTCATCCCCGACTAGGCCCTGCCCCTGCACAGGCGGGAGTCGGGGATCCATGAGAGATGTCCTCGACCTCGGCTGGATACCCGCATATTCTCGCTTGCGCAAGGGCGGAGCGCGGGCATGACGGTGGTCGGT
The DNA here is from genome assembly GCA_963768565.1 of Rhodothermales bacterium. Taxonomy (GTDB): domain Bacteria; phylum Bacteroidota; class Rhodothermia; order Rhodothermales; family JABDKH01; genus JABDKH01. The sequence goes on along the minus strand of CAVYIO010000020.1, from coordinate 15,465 downwards.
CTTCGAGTCATCCCATTCACTGGTGCCTCAAGGTGCAAGAAAATGACGGCCCAATAGAACGTTTAAGTTCTATGCCCGATTGCCGATACCCATCCCTGTTAAATGTGCTCGGTCACTGTCACTGCAATTCGGACAGTGGCCCGCGTACGCGCCGCAACGCAGTATTTCTGGCAAAGTGGCGCCGCACCTGTGATATGTCCTCCATCTGCGCGGGCGAGGACGAAGCATCAAGATGCTAGTGCAATGAATACGCGCAAACTCCTCTCGACGGTGGCTACCGCGGGACTGATTCTCGTCGGCAGCTCACTTCTCTCTGCGTGCACCGACTCCTTCGTCGGCGAAGGTCCGGAAATGACGGTCGAGACGACCGAGTTCCGGGCAGGAAAACAACTCGAACGTTACTTCCTGCCGCCGCCTCCGCCGCCTCCGGGTGAAGGAACGAGCAGTCATACGACGACTGCGTCCGACAGTACGCTCACGAAGTAATAATTAACGTGTCCACGGAGTGCCTGGTCTGACGCATCGGTGTCAGTCCAGGCCTCTGTTGGCCGCGTGATGCCTGTCATGCGCAAGGTAGAAATCATACGAGAGATCGACGTCGCGGTCTTCAATCGTCGCGGCACTATCGATCGCTGGCACGTCGGCGTCACGGATGATGCGGACGAGACGAAGAGGGCGTTGACGGCTGCGGGAGGTGATATCAGCCGCTGGCATGCCTGGATGGCTGACACGGTGCGCGAGGCGAATGTCATCGGGCACCTGTTCGTGACGCTGGGGATGCAGCCGAACGTTTCGTACCGCGTAGGTGCCGAATCCTCTACAGTGTACGTTTTTTGAAAATAGCTGCCTGGGCTTTAGCCCGAAGTAGGCGGCCATGGGGACGGTCGAACGGAATTGTTCTGAGATCCGGATGTTTTCGCGTCTGGGTTTCCTGAACGCCAGAACGCCATCCGTCCTTAACACGGCAACATGTGCCCGGTCTGCACCTGATTCATCAAGTGCGGGCCCGCGTACACGCATTTCTTTGCGTTGCACATGAAATAGCGGTCCTATCTGCGCGGGCAGGACCAGAGTAAACCAAACTCTGGTCCGATATCATGAAAGCTCTGCGTCACCTATCGCTTTCGCTTTTCGCCGTCTCCTTCTTTGCCCTCAGTGGCTGTACCGACAGCTTTATGCCCTCCGGCGAAGGCGCTGAGAATCTCGGCTCTCAGTTCGTCGCCTCCGGTGCTGAGGGTAAACTGCGGCACGCTCACCTGCTTCCGACCGCCAACAAGTTTCTCTCGCGCGGCAAGGACGGCGACCTGAATGCCATGAGCCTGATTCTTGGGTTCGACTCCGGCCGAGATGGAGGCCCAGAAGGTCATCGAGCGCTACAAGGTCATCGAGCGCTACAAGGTCATCGAGCGTTACAAGGTCATCGAGCGGTACGAGTATCAGTATGGGTTTGATGGCTACGCGATCTATGTTGAGGATTCGCTCGGACTCGACGACTACTCAGCCTTTCTGGCCGAGCTTTCCAACGATCCGTTGATCGCCTGGTACGAGCCCGATTTCTCCGTTTCGCTGCCTGAGTCAGAGGCTGTTTCGGCCTCTACTACACAGGTGGTTCCGTGGAGCGTGGCCGCCATTGGTGGGCAGACGAGCTGGGCCGTCTCGGGCGATGGGCAGGGCTCGGTCCCTGTCGACCTCTACGTTCTGGACACAGGCATAAGCCACGCGGACATCAACATCGTCGAGAGCATCGACTTCCGCGGCGAGGGTCCGGAAACGGACGATCAATCGCAAGTATATGACGACCCGTCGGACTACGACGGACACGGCACGCACGTGGCGGGTATTGCGGCTGCCATCGACGACCAGGATGGTCTCGTCGGCGTGGCACCGGGCGCCAGGGTACACAACTTCAAGGTGCTCAATGATGATGGCAAGGCGGACGTTTCCATTGTGATTGCTGCTGTCGAGCACATCACCGGTCAGAAGCTGGCCAATCCGTCAACGCCGATGGTGGTCAACATGAGCCTGGGCGAGAACATTGACTCCGAGACGTATACGGCGCTGGACGAAGCGATCGAGGCTTCGATTCACGACCGGTGTCGTGTACGTGATTTCTGCAGGAAACCAGGCCGTCCCGGCGCACAAGGTCACTCCGGCGCACGTGACCGATGCGATCACGGTGGGCTCGTACGATCTGCTGGGCAAGTTCTCCTCGTTCTCCAATTACGGCCCGTTCGTCGACATCCTGGCCCCGGGTGAGGATATTCTGTCTCTGACGACCGGCAACCAACGGTGGCGGCGCCGAGCGCATGGACGGCACGTCGATGTCCGCAGCACACGTTTCGGGTGCCGCGACGCTGTATCTGGCGCAGAATCCGGCAGCGACGCCGGCGCAGGTGCTGAACGCACTGCTGGCTGGCTCCAAGGACTTTGTGACGGGTCAGCAGCCTTCAACGACGACGCAGTCGGTGTGGGTCGGTGGAACCAGTTCGCCGCTTACGGTGATGCTGGTCGCGTCCAACGGCGACAGCCCGACGGCACAGGACCTGGCCAAGAAGACACTCTTCGAGTCCTGGGGATACGACGTGATTGTCATCGACGACGGAGCCTCGGCCTCCACGTACAATTCAGCGATCGCGCAGAGCGACGTGGCGTACGTGTCGGAGGAAAGCTCTTCTTCTAACGTGGGCACAAAGCTGACTTACGCGGGCATCGGGGTTCTCAATGAGGAGATGCAGCTTACGGATGAACTGAGCATCTCCAACAACAGAGTCACGAGCTACGAGTCGTCGCTGTCGCTTTCGAACGCGACCCACTACATCACTGAGTCGTTCAGTGGCTCGGTCGCGTTGTTCGACGCAGCACAGCCGACCTTCGGCATGGGCGGTACTCTCGCATCAGGCTTGACCGTCCTTGGTTCCTGGAGCAATGCGCCGAGCCTCGGCGTACTGGAAGCGGGTGCAGCGACCTACGGCATCGGTGCTGCGGCCGGCACGGCGCGTACAGCTGCCGTTTGGTGGTAATGATCTGAACATCAACGCGCTAACGGCGGAAGGTGCCACGCTGCTGCGACGTTCCATCGAGTGGGCCGCTGACGGTGCGAGCGTCGCACCGGCGCCCTCGAGCCCCGAGAATATACTACTTGTGGTTCCGGATGCCGGCTCCGTGGGCAGTCAGGATCTGGCCAAGAGAAGCCTGTTCGAGTCCTGGGGATACGAGGTCACTGTCATCAGTGCCTCGGCCTCGCAGGCAGATTTCGATGCGCTGAGCGCATCATCCGGCGCCGCCTACGTCAGCGAGGAGATTTCTTCGTCGGTTCTGGGCACGAAGCTGTCTGCTGCACCGCTCGGAATCGTAAACGAAGAGATCGAGTTGACGGACGAGCTCGGGTTGTCGACAAGCAGGACGTGGCCGTCGGCAAATCATCTGTACATCAGCAACGGTTTTCATTATATCACGTCGACGATCGGCAGCGGCCAGGTCTGGCCGGTCAACTCGAGCTGGGCGTACACAAGCCCGAATGGTACTCTGGCGCCCGGCGCGCAGGTACTGGCATCGTGGGATGGCAGTCACAACGGTCTGACGGTCGTTGAGGCGGGCGCTCAGCTCACGTCCGGAACTGCGGCAGGTCGACGAGTCCATCTTCCGTGGTGTGGTGGCAGCTTCGACATCAACTCTCTGTCTGATGAGGGATTGACCATGACGCGGCGCGCGATCGAGTGGGCGATGGGTGCCAACTAGAGATTCTGATTTGTCGCTGGCCGGCGATCAATTGCGAAGAACCCCGGAGAGCCCGTAAGCTCTCCGGGGTTTTGGTTTTCATGTCCGGATTGGATCTCGGCGTGCGTGACCACGATTGGTCCCTCCGTCATCCCCGACCTGATCGGGGATCCATGAGAGGTAGAGTTTTGCCTCATCCGACCATGGATTCTCGCGTTCGCAAGAATGACCAAACGTATCGTGGATCCGTTCCAGGAGCCGGGCAGGACGAACCCCTGCATCGTCATCCCCGACCTGATCGGGGATCCATGTGAACGTCCGGTCATCGTGCGGCGTGAATGGATGGCCGCCTCCGCGGCCATGACGAGACGAACCGTCCTGCCAGACTCAGCCGCCCGCCCTCAGCCGCGCCGCAAACAACGGCGGCCTGGCTTCGTTCTATCCGCCCGTCACGCCACTTGCGGATATCGCCCCATGAGTCAAAATCCCATACTCAACATCGTCTGGATCGACGACTACCACGGTGGCGATCCGCTCTTCGTTCAGAGCCTCGCCCGAGGACTTGCGGCACGACCATTGGGAGAGCCGCGACCGATCCTTGTCCACGGTGGAGCCGAGAGGGCCGAACGGCTCCTCGAAGCTCAGGCGATTCACGTCGAGTATCGAGATGGCGTCCCTGCTTCTCACGATCCGGCAGCACGGGTCCTTCTCGAACGGGCGTACCGGGAAGTCAATAAAGAGACGGTCGCGATACTGACGGAGTTCGGCGTCCCGGCCGTTGGCATTCAGGGATGTGATCGGGGGCTTCTGACCCGGGCTGCCAGCGGGGAGCTGGTGGTGTCGCATGTCGACTGGCTCCGGCAGATCGTAGCGTCGGGCACTGTGCTGGTGGTATCAGCTCTTGTCTCAGGACCCGACGTACACGCGGTCCGGGTAGGTGAGGCCCTCATCTCAGTCGTGCGCGGCTTCTCCGCGTCCGATGTTCAGGCAACGGTCTTTCATCGGGGCTCTTCAAAACAGCTTAAGGCTAATACATATATAGACTTAGATGAGATTGCGGACTCCATGTCAGACACGGATGCTAGAACGCTCGAGCAGCTCCTCGCTGATGGAGTTCAAGTCGTCTTGTCGGATGCGAGATCAGCCTTTGACGGTGAAAAGGGAACGTTTTTGCAGATTTCGTCGTGATTTCGACGCAAAAACGTCCATTTTCGACCGATCTACAGACATCCGTCCTTGACTGCACAGGGCCGATACTGTAAGTTTTCCTCATTCCCGCGAGCGTTTTGGCGTTTTTGCAATTCGCTTTTCAATATTCATGCTGAAATCGGAGGATCTTCCATGAGCAAATTCAGCCAGCTGAAGGATTTTGTTGACGGATTGGAGTCGGACTTTGACAAGTTTTACGGTAAGGACAACAAAGCCGCCGGCACACGCGTCCGCAAAGCCATGCAGGACCTGAAGAAGATGGCCCAGGACATCCGAGTCGACGTACAGAATCGTAAGAACGGGTAGCACGGGCTCCCGCCAACGACTTTGAAAAAAGCCGCACTTCAGGGTGCGGCTTTTTTTGTGTGCACTGTTTTCTACCGCGGCATCTGCGAAAGGCCACTTTCGATGCGTCGCGTTCTTCCCACCGTCTTTGCAACGGATATCGTGTCAGACTTAGTCCAGACTGCGATATTTGTTTGTCTCATAGCACGTTGCTCCCACCAAATTTTGGATAGTCTGTCATGAAAAGAGTAGTTCTGTTTGTCATATGTGCTCTCGCACTCGTCGCACCAGCGGCGACGGCTCAGGATGCACCCGTGGAGATTCCACCGGGGTGGAGGACCGGCGTCGTTGCGAAGCTCGCTGGATCCCAGGTTGGATTCTCAAACTGGCAGGGCGGCGGTATTAACTCGCTCGCGTTTACTGCCGGTGTGGAAGGCGAGTCAAAAAAGGAGTCAGTGCGCTTCAAGCAAAAGGTCAATCTTCGGCTCGGTATCGGCGCCATCAAGCAGGACACGCTTTCACTTCGGAAGGCCGAAGACGCCATCTTCGGCGCGTATGTAGTGCGCTACAAGGGAGATGGCTTTTTCGCCAAGTGGAATCCTACGTTTGCGGCCGATTTGCGCACTCAGTTCCTCGAAGGCTTCGACTATGGATCGCAGCCCGAGGAAAGGGTGTCGGACCTGTTCGCGCCGGCGTACATCACACAGGCTCTTGGACTCACCTACGGTATCGACGACTGGTTCTCGCAACGATTCGGATTTGGTGCGAAGCAGACCGTTGTTACGATTGAAGAGCTTCGCGCTTCGTACGGCTTTCAAGATGACGAACTCGACAAATCCGCCCGACTGGAAGCGGGCATCGAGTCGCAGACTCAACTGACGCGCGAGATCTTCAAGAATGTCATCTACAAGAGCACGCTGTCGCTCTTCGCTGCATTCAACAACGCCGACAAGCCTGACGCCATCTGGGAGAATCTGCTGACCATGAAGGTGAATGATTGGCTGCAGACTAATCTCGAAGTGATTCTAATGTTCGATGATGACGTCAAGAAGGAAATCCAGCTCAGGGAGGTTTTCTCCGTCGGCGTTGCATTCACACTGCTCTAGCCGAGCTGTTCGGCGCACGGTAACCATTTGATCTAATGCAGGGGAGCTTTAGCCGTACCTGGCGCGGCCGCGCGGGTCGGTGGAGCGTTGCCGCCTACGCACTGACCTCGCTACTGCTGTGGCCGATTCCACTGCTGAATGTTCTGCACGTGGAGTCGGCCGCGGTGCTCGCGGGCGTTGCGTTCATGGTTTCGGGGCTCTCGAGTCTTCGCCAGTTTCGCGACGGTGTTTCCGCTGCGGCAGTGGTCGTATGGCAGGTCGTGGTGCTCGCGATTCCGCTGGTGCTGATGACCGTTCCGTTGGCATGGTCCCCCAACTGCTCGTATCCGACCGGCCTGCTGTTTTTCGCGCTTTTCCCGGTTGTGAGTGCCGTCCTGGGGTGTTCGGTTGCATCGCTTCTGCATGCCCTGGAGGTACCTCGGAGCAACACCGTGTTCCTGGCGATCGCGATCGGCGTCGCCATCTTCCCGCCGCTGTACGACATCGGGTTGCATCCCCAGTTGTACACATACAATCACGTGTTTGGCGGCATCCTCGGACCCATCTATGACGAGCAGTTGTCGATTCGGCCCGGTCTTTTCGCATTCCGAGGCCTGAGTCTGGCATGGGCGGCTACGCTCTGGATGGCCGGCCTAGTCGCCACGCGCCGCGCGGGCGTTCGCGATCCCCTCACCGCGATGACCTTTGCCGTCTCCGTCGGACTCGTGGTTGCCTATTCCTTCTCGGCCCAACTCGGATGGAATACCACTCATGCGATCATTCAGGAGTCGCTCGGGCGCTCTATCGTGACCGATCACTTCGAAGTCCACTACGACTCACGAGTCGGTACGAGTGGATGAGATCGAAGAGATTGTCGACAACATGGAGTATCGATACTCCGTCCTTTCATCGATGCTTGCGACGGAGATCCGTGATCGAGTCCGCGTTTACATCTATCCCACGGCTGAGAGCAAAGGGTCTCTGACGGGTTCTCGGACGACGAGCGTAGCTCCGGTGTGGCTCGCGCATCCGCAGATTCATATTCTGAAGCGGCGCGTACAGCAGAGTCTGGACCACGAGCTCGTCCACGTCTTCTCCCGCGAATTTGGCATGCCGATTCTGCGGGCCTCCCCGAAGGTCGGCCTCGTCGAAGGACTCGCGTCGGCCCTGGAGGCCCCGGACGGTCGACCATCGCCGGGAGAGCTGATGGAGGCTGTGATCCAGGACGGCTCGCGCGATTCTGTGTCCGTGGTCGACGGGCTGGCGACGTCTCTGGGTGCATTCGGCTTCTGGACGGGTCGGGGCGCCGTGTCGTACGCCGCTACCGGATCTTTCGTACGATACCTGATCGAGCAGTATGGCGTTGCTGCGCTGAAGTCTGCATACCGTAGCGGCGACCTCGCGTCCACATACGGAAAGAGCCGATCCCTTCTCGCAGCCGAGTGGTATTCCGCAGTGCGTCGCTCGGAGCCCGTTTCAGCTTCCGCGCGGTCGATCGCCGAAGTCCGGTTCAGTGTGCCCTCGCTGTTTGAGGCAGAATGTCCGCACACTGTCCCCGGATACATCTCCGACTATCGAGACGGCATCGATCAGATGAGCGTATATGACACACTCGCTGCAGTGCGCCTGTTCAAACGGTCCGCGTCGGCCGACTCAGCCTATCTACCTTCACGGGCGGCACTCGCGTCGATCCAACTCCGACAGGGTGACCCCCGGCCCGTGCTGGCCACTGTCGCCACCGACACCGCTGCGATGCAGTATCCACAGATGAAGATACTCGTCGCCGACGCATACGCCATGGACGGAAACGGAAGCGCGGCCACGGCCATCTATGCGGAGGTCGCCGACATCGTGCCTGAATATGCCGCAGAGATTCGCATGGCGCTGTGGATCAGGAGACGTCTCGCATCCGACGCGTCCGCTGCGCGCTGGTACATTCGCGGACTGGAACACGATCCGGTGCCGGCCACTCTTCTGGACGATCCGGCATTGTCTCTTTACAGGGTCCGACGGGCGATGTCACACGATCGGACTGCAGAAGCGTGTCTTGCATCTCTCGAATGGGCGGAAGAAGACGACGCGGCTTTTCAGTGCAGATGAGAGGGTCATGTTTTCGGCCCAGGCGTTGATATGGCGGACAGAGGTTTGCTCCGGGATTCGACCTGAGGCGGCGGCGGCCGCGGGCCTTGACGCGGAAACACTGCTCGTCGCGGCGGGCGAACTCAACCTGGCCCGGTATGCCGCAGACCGTGCCGGATTCGCACAGTGGAAACTTTCGAGGACCGAGGGAAGAAGAAGTTCTACACCTGCAGGCCTTTCTGACGACGCTCACACCCCCTGACATGCGATTATTTTCTCTCTCGGTCTGCTCGATGATTTTGATCGCCGTCGCGGCCGGCTGTGCGAGTTCCAAAGAGGGAGAGGATCGTACCCCTCGTCGCGTGCGGGCGATGGAGCAGCCGGCGGGAGACGTTCGCGCACAACTCGCTACAGCCAGTCCATCCATCCGAACCGTACAACTCTATCGTGGCGATGATGAGCGCAACCTGCCGGTCGTCGCTTTGCGGTCGAGGGACAACCTCGTCCTGGAGTTCGATCTGCTGGAGGAAAGTGGTCGGCCCCTGTCTGTGTACTTCTATCACGCCGATCGCGAGTGGTATCGTGATCTGAACCCGTCCGAATACCTCAAGACCTTTCAGCGTGGCGACATCCTCAACTATCAACCATCGCGTGGTACGGAAGTCTCGTATGTGCACTATCGCTATCGATTTCCGGCCGAGGACATCGTGTTCACATTGAGCGGCAACTACATCCTTCGCGTCACGGAGCAGGGTCGCGAGAATGACATCCTGTTTGAGCGTGCCTTTTTCGTGACGGAGCAGGCCACGGCTGTTGACGTCAATTTTGAGACGTTCCCGGCACCAGGGCAGGGCTTCAGGTCGGTATCTCCGGTCGCTCAGTTCAGCCCTCCATCAGGATTGGAGGGGGCGGTCTTCGACTATGCCGTCTGCTTCACCCAGAACGGCCTGCTCCTTCAGCCGCGCTGCACCACTGATCCGTCGCTCATGCAGCAGCCGGATCTTCAGTTCTATCTGCAACCGTCGGAGGCCTTTGAACCCACGAGTGCCGACTACTACGTCGATCTGTCCGAAATTCGCGTGGGCGACAGGATCGAGCGAACGAATCGAACTGAGTCGCCGTACGGTGTGTACCTGGAGCCGGACTACGCCAGGTTCGGAGGAACGGGCATTGCTCCGCTGCTCAACGGACAGTCGGTTGTGTCCGCGTCTGTTCGGTCTGTCTCCGAGCCCGCGACCGGTGCCGAATATCTGAATGTTCAGTTCAGCTTCGTACCGCCGAACGAACGCCGACTGCGCGGTGACATCTACGTGGTGGGAAGCTTCAACAACTGGAAGGCATCGCCGGACGCTCGTCTTGACTTCGTCACCGGAGCCGGTAGATACGAGGGGAATGTGCTTGTCAAGCAGGGTCAGCACGAGTACCGCTATTATGCGACTGACAGGGAGGTCAGAGAAACAATCGACCGCGGCATTCCGCGCCCCGAGAATCTGTACACCGTATTCGTTTACTACAGTGACATTCGCGTCAATACCGACCGCTTGCTCACGGTTGGGGGAGTCGTGCGCCCCTGACCCGGCGACGAGCATCGCAACACATGTACTTCAGATCTATCCATGACCATCTCATGACCGAAAGCCGTCAACCCGTCATTGTCTGTCTTGCCAGCTACTTCAAAGGTGGACAATTTCTTGAGGCAAGCAAGGCCGCCGGAGCCTACGTGATACTCATCACGAAAGAGAAATTCAGATATGAACGTTGGCCGTTTGCGAGCATAGACGAGTTCCATGCTATGCCGGATCTGTCCCGAGAGCGTGACGTCACGAACGGCGTGGCTTATCTCGCCCGCCGTCAGGGCGTCGATGCGATCGTCGCTCTCGACGAATATGATGCGATGGTGGCGGCGAATCTGCGGGAGCATTTCCGCGTCCCGGGGATCGGCCATACGCAGGCTCGCTTCTTCCGTGACAAACTCGCCATGCGTACCCGGGCGAAAGAAATCCCGTATTCGGATGCCCCGATTTGTGTCGGTGCTGAATCATGCGCTCATCGGAGAGTTTCTGTCGACCGTCCCTGCACCATGGGTCATGAAGCCCCGGATGGAAGCGAGCGCCATGGGCATCCGCAAGATCGACTCAGCCGACGAGGTGTGGAGCCAGATTGAGGCACTGGGCGATCAGCAGTCGGATTTTCTGATCGAAGAGTTCGTGAGCGGAGACGTGTTTCATGTCGACAGTGTGATTACAGCCGGCAAGGTGGTGCTCGTCGCTCCCAGCCGGTACCAGAATCCGCCGCTGAACATCTACCAGGGCGGGGGTGTCTTTCAGACGACGACGGTCGAGCCGTCCAGTGACCTGGCCCGCGACCTGGCGAAAGCCAACAAGAGACTGCTGAAGTCCTTCGGACTCAAGGAGGGCGTAGCCCATGCCGAGTTCATCCGTCGAAACGAGGACGGGAAGCTGTACTTTCTGGAGGTGGCGGCTCGCGTCGGAGGCGCCGGAATAGACCAGTTGGTGGAGGCGGCGTATGGAGTCAATCTCTGGCAGGAATGGGCGCGCAACGTCGTTCTGCCGCTTACGGGATCGCCTTATGCCCTGCCGGAAACCCGGGCGGATCACGCCGGGCTCGTCGTATGCCTCTCTCGAACGGAGCATCCCGACATGACACCCTTTGATGGCGAGGAGGTCTTCTGGAGAATGGAGAAGCCGCACCATGCGGGACTGGTTCTGCGATCGTCCTCGCGCAAGCGGCTGGATGATCTGCTCACGTCCTACCGGGAGAGGTTCGCACAGGAGTTCCTCGCTACGCAGCCGCCGCTCGAAAAAGCGTCGGACTAGTATCCGCCCTGTCGCCTTTCGATGGCCCAGCGGTATAGCTCGAGGTAGCGGTCCGCTGAAACGTCCCACGAGAAGTCAGCAGCCATTCCGCGTCGCTGTACCTCGGCCCACGCATCTTTGTCACGGAAAAGATGCAGTGCGCGCATGATGGACGTGAAGAGCGCGAACGGTGTGAAGTCGACAAACGAGAACCCGTTTCCCATGCGGTGATGCTCGTGGTAGTCTGCCACGGTGTCCGCGAGTCCACCCGTGTTTCGGACGATCGGTATGGTCCCGTACTTCAGGCTGTACATCTGATTGAGTCCGCACGGCTCATAGCGCGACGGCATCAGGAACATGTCGGAGCCGGCCTCGATCCAGTGGGATAGTTCGTCGTTGTAACCGATGTACACACCGACATTATTGGGATGTGCCTCGGCCGCGCGTCGGAAGAACTCCTCGTAGCCGTATTCGCCGCTGCCTAGCATCACGAACTGGGCACCCTCCCGTTCGATGAGCGTGCTGACGATCGGCTGCAGCAACTCAAATCCTTTCTGCACCGCCAGTCGCGACACGATGCCAAGCAACGGCACGTCGGGGTCGTAGGGCAACCCGAACCGTTCGAGAAGCAGGCGCTTGTTCTCCGCCTTTTTGTGCAGCGTGTCGGCCGTGTACGTCTGCGGGATGAGTGCGTCCGTAGCGGGGTTCCACTCGTCCGCGTCAATCCCGTTGAGAATCCCTACGAGGTCGTAGCTGCGACTCCTCAGAACGTCCTGCATGTCCGCGCCAAGCTCGGCAGTCTGGATCTCTTGAGCGTACGTCTCGCTGACGGTACTGATCTTGTCAGAAAAATGAATGCCGGATTTCATGAAGCAGAAAGAGCCGTGAAGTTCATACGGGCCCCCGGCCTCGAAATGCTGTCCACCTATCCCCGCGAGTCCGAACACGGAAGGTGAGAAACGTCCCTGATAGGCAATGTTGTGGATGGAGTAGATCGAGGCGCTGGACTTGAAGAGGTCGTCCCAACCGTAGGTGTGGCGTGCGAGCGCAGGGATGAGCCCCGTCTGCCAGTCGTTGCAGTGGAAGACGTCGGGAGACCAGTTGTACTTTTGCAGCACCCTGAATATGGCGTGCTGGAAGAAGATGAACCGTTCGCCTTCATCCGGGTGATTTGTATACGTCGACGCCCGGTGGAAGTAGTGCGGACAGTCGATGAGATAGACCGCTACGTCAGTGCCGGGGAGATGACCGAACCAGGTATTGAATGTGTACGTGCGATTCCCGATCTCAACCGGGATATTCGGGATGTCGGCGCAGAACGTTAGTTCATGCTTGAGTGTATCGATGGACTGGTAGAGCGGAAGGAATAGCTTGACGTCGCAGTCCAGCCGGTCGAGCGCAATCGGCAGTGCGCCGGAAACGTCGGCAAGTCCCCCTGTTTTCACGTAGGGGACGCATTCACTTGTGGCAAAGCATATTTTCATAACGAGCCCGCGACTTGACCGGGCAAGGTAGGCAAACACCGGGTTTCTCGTCAAAAACGGCCGTGACTTAAGATGCTGGACCAAATCATCCCGGATGGAGCAGTGCGATTTCGAACGCAGGAGGAAGTCGAACAGCTTCTCCTCGATACCTGCCGCGGGAGCGCGGCGGTCCAGAAAGCCGAGATTCTGGGCCGGAGCGAAGGGGGCCGCAATCTGCTGGGGTTTGTGATAGGAGGGGGGGAGCGCCGCATCAGCCTGATCGCTGGAAATCACTCGGATGAGCCTGTGGGGCCTGAAACCCTTCGGCACCTTGTGACTGCGCTGGCTTCTGAGCCCGACCGATATGGCGCCCTGCTGGAGACGTTTACGTTCGCCATCGTTCCGCACTCAAATCCTGACGGCGAGTCAAGAAATCAGCGCTGGATCGAACACTGGCCCGACCCGGAGGCCTACCTGGAGCACACCTTCAGAGAGCTCCCGGGAAGAGACGTGGAGTTCGCGTTTCCCGATGGTCGCGTCGAGAATCGAGCCGTATCGTCACTGCTGGCCGAGCACGGTCCGTTCGAAATGCATTGTAGTCTGCACGGAATGGGATTCTCGGATGGCGCCTTTCTCCTCATCGATCGCAGATGGGGATTCCGGACGGCGGACCTGCAACAGCGATTCCGCGAGCTGGCTGTGGCCGCGGGACTCGGGCTGCACGACCACAACCGACAGGGAGAGAAGGGCTTTTTCTATCTGGGTCCGGGTTTCAACACGACGCCGGAAGGAGAGGCCATGCGAACGTTCTTTCTTTCACGCGGTGACGAAGAGATGGCGTCGCGCTTTCGGCAGAGTTCGATGGACTACGTAAGGTCGCTGGGCGGCGATCCGCTGTGCCTGGTGACCGAGATGCCGCTATTTCTGATCGGTCGGGAGCCGTCGCCGGAGCAGGACGCGTCAAGTCCCTACGTTACCTTCCGGGAGCGATTGAGAAATGCTGTTAGTCCAGGTGAACGGCGTCAGCTGCTGGACGAGTTTGAGGTCGGACCTCTCGACCTGCGCGAGGCCATGCGAATCCAACTGGGTGTCATAGAATCAGGGCTGGAAACGCTGCTGAATCGCTGAACGCTTTTGGCCCGGGCACGCCCGTCGATATTGCGGGTAACCCGTCGGAGATCAATTGAGCTTTCGTAACCGAAAATGACTTCGCTCCCAGGCAAGCTTCTGGCCACTGGACTAATCGGCGCCGGACTCGCCATTGTTGCTGTTGCCTCTGGCCTGATTGAGCCGGATCCGGGATCCGTACACGCGCCCTCGTGGGTTCTTGGGCTTTGTGGCGTGGTCTTCATCGGAGGCGGTGCGGCCGTGCTGTTCCCGTCATCGAGCAGATGGCGGTCGATCGCGGCCGGGTCGCTCGTCGTGAGCATGGGGATTATTGCGGGATGGGTCGCCCTCTTCGGTCCGGGCGAACACATGTCGGGCGGCTTCTGGTTCGTGCCGCACGACACCAACGTGTGGATCGGACGCATCGTTTTCGGTCTCGGCTCACTGATGTGCTTTGCGATTGCTGCGTGGGCCTTGTTCGGGAAGCACGACGCGGAGACTGACTAGCAGGCCGGGCGGTACGACCACGCGAAACCCAGTTCCACCCGCGAACCAGACACGACCGACTGCCGAGCCCGACCCTATCCGAACAGCCATCGGACGACGTACACCGCCATGAGGAACGCGGCGAAGTCGGCGATCAGGCCGACCGGTATCGCGTGACGAGTCTTCTTGATGCCCGCCGCGCCGAAGTACACGGCGATCACGTAGAAAGTGGTCTCCGTCGACCCGAACATGGTCGCAGCCATCTTGACCAGCAGCGAGTCCTCACCAAATTGACTGATCATATCGAGCACGATCGCCGCCGACCCTGATCCGGTCAACGGTCGAATGATGCCCATGGGAATCATCTCGGCCGGAATCCCGACGAGTGCGAGAACCGGTCGCAGACCTTCGATCAGGAAGTCCATGGCACCGGAAGCGCGAAACATCCCGATCGCGAATAGGATGGCTACGAGATACGGAATAATCACAACCGCCACATCAAATCCTTCCTTGGCGCCCTCGACGAATTCCTCGTATACCGGAACGCGCTTGTAGAGTCCATAGAGTGGAAACCCGACGATCATCGCGGGCAGCACGAAGACGGACAAGATGTCGATAACGGTACGAACGATGTCCATGATCAGCTGGCCTCGTCGGTGTGGGCGGCGGCCGTGTCGTCAGATGCTTTGACGCCGGGATCAGATTGTCGATAGGTCTTCATGCGGCCGAACAACTTGGTCATTGTTATGGCGATGACGAGTGAGAGTGAGGTCACGATCACGATTGAGAAGATGATCTTGTTGATTTGAAGACCCATCACCGCAACCAGCAAGACCGGCGGTACCAACTGGACGCTCGCCGTGTTCATGGCGAGCAGCATGACCATCGAGTTCGTGGCCGTGTCGTCCGTTGGATTGAGTTTCTGTAATTCTTCCATCGCCTTCAGGCCCAGTGGCGTTGCAGCGTTTCCCAGTCCCAGCACATTGGCCGTGAGATTGAGGGCGATCATTCCCGATGGCCGGATGCCCCTCGGGGATCTCCGGGAAGAGTTTTCGCAGCACCGGTTGGGTAAACCGAACCAGTGCAAAGAGGATACCCGACTTCTCTGCGATTCTCAGCAAGCCCAGCCACAACGCGAGCGCACCGATGAGTCCAAGGGCGAGCGTAACGGCTGTCTCTGCAAAATCCAGCGCCGCCTGAGATATCGCATTCATCTTG
>CAVYIO010000019.1:0-149478 GCA_963768565.1 Rhodothermales bacterium | reverse complement strand
TTCGACAAATTCCTCGTACACCGGAACGCGCTTGTAGAGTCCATAGAGCGGAAACCCGACGATCATCGCGGGCAGCACGAAGACGGACAAGATGTCGATAACGGTACGAACGATGTCCATGATCAGCTGGCCTCGTCGGTGTGGGCGGCGGCCGTGTCGTCAGATGCTTTGACGCCGGGATCAGATTGCCGATACGTCTTCATGCGGCCGAACAATTTCGTCATTGTGATGGCGATGACGAGTGAAAGTCGAGGTCACGATCACAATCGAGAAGATGATCTTGTTGATCTGAAGACCCATCACCGCAACCAGCAAGACCGGCGGTACCAACTGGACGCTCGCCGTGTTCATGGCGAGCAGCATGACCATCGAGTTCGTGGCCGTGTCCGTCCGTTGGATTGAGTTTCTGTAATTCTTCCATCGCCTTCAGGCCCAGCGGCGTTGCAGCGTTTCCCAGTCCCAGCACATTGGCCGTGAGATTGAGGGCGATCATTCCCATGGCCGGATGCCCCTCGGGGATCTCCGGGAAGAGTTTTCGCAGCACCGGTTGGGTAAACCGAACCAGTGCAAAGAGGATACCCGACTTCTCTGCGATTCTCAGCAAGCCCAGCCACAACGCGAGCGCACCGATGAGTCCAAGGGCGAGCGTAACGGCTGTCTCTGCAAAATCCAGCGCCGCCTGAGATATCGCATTCATCTTGACGAATCGGATCGGCGGAAAGACGATCGAGGCCGTCGCGGTCGTGGCGGAAGAGTCCTCCGGGGTCAGAGACGAGAACACAGCCAGCAGTTCACCCTCGCGTCCACCGGCGACCTCGCGGATCGTGGCGAGCGGTTCGGGCAGCGTTTCGTCTGCGGCGAATCGCAGTTGCCGACCGTCCGCAGTCTGGATCAACGTGCCCGAATACGATGCCGAGGGAGTCGCATCAGTCCCATAGTGATTTCGGAATGACGCAGGGTCGATGCGAACCGTGGTCTCGAGGCGTCTGGTGGCCGTGTCGTAGCCGTCGGGAAAATCCAGGTGGACCGGGAGGGACTCGCCGTTGCGGTACGTGTCCTTCTGGATATCCGATACGTCACGGACCAGGGCGAATACCAGGCTGAAGATGATCAGGCCGGCCCAGATGTAGTTGAGCATCGCTTGCAGGACGAATGAGCGGTGGCGTCACTATGATAAGCATTGAGTCGCGATTTGGTGGCTTGATTGACCGTATTTCAGTAGTTGCTGCCGCCGCTGCGTTAGGAGAACTTGTCACGGGATGGGGAACGGGGGGATAGGCGAGGCGGATATTTGTGGCAGCCGGGGCGGGTCGCATTCTTTCGAGGTGTTGCCAGCTCTGCAGACAAAGATCCCTCGACGGGCTCGGGATGACGTTGGGGTGCGACTGGCCGACATACGCCCAAACGGGGGCAAGACTGGGGACGTTTCGTGGTGGATGCGCGGCGCAACCAAACCGTCATTCCGAGCGCACGCGAGGAACCTGTGTCGGGCACTGGCACGGAGTTATGGCGGACATCGCTGGTGTGTCTGTCTGATGTTGCCATGCGAACAAGCTATGTGTATATCCTCTCCAGCCAGACACGAACGCTTTACGTTGGTGTAACCAGTGACCTGAGTCGACGTCTGGCCGAGCACCGAGCGAAGATTGGCGGCGGGTTTGCTGCGAAGTACAACGTTACTCGCCTCGTCCACGTCGAGTCGTTCGATTCAATCTCGGAGGCGATCCTCCGCGAAAAGCAGATCAAAGGATGGCGCAGATCAAAGAAGTTGGCGCTTGTCAGGATGTACAACCCGAAGTGGCGAGACCTTGCGGGCGGACCTTAGGCAGCAAATCACACGACCTCCGGCGGGCGCGCCGGGATTGCCCGCTTCACGGCCAATCCGCACCGGCCAGCGCCACCGTCAATCCGTCTCGGCGAAATGCCTCAGCACGGCGCTCGCTATGGATCGACCCACCACCTGCGTGATTTCCGCCTCGCCAGCCTCACGGATCTTCTTGACGGACCCGAACTCTTTCAACAACTTGGTCGCCGATTGCTTTCCCACGCCCCTTATTTCAAGGAGCTCGGACGTCAGTGTGGATTTCTTCCTCTGTTTCCGTTGCATCATGATGGCGAAGCGGTGCGCCTCGTTCCGGATGCGCTGTAGCAACTGCAGCGAAGCACTGGCGCGCGGAATCAGCGCTGCATCGGAATCTCCCGGAAAGAAGACCTCTTCTAGTCGCTTGGCCAATCCTACGACCGGAAACCGTCCGTACACGTCCACCTCTCTAAGCGATTCAACCGCGCTGGACAGTTGCCCCTTCCCGCCGTCAATCACCACAAGGTCCGGCCATGGTCCGTCCTCATTCTTGACGCGCGTATACCGACGTCGGATGACCTCGCGCATCGACTCAAAGTCATCCGGCTTGCCGTGCTCGACGCCGCGAATGTTGAAGCTCCGGTACTCGCTCTTGCGCGGCTTGCCGTCGATAAAGACAACACACGACGCGACGGTGCCTGTTCCTCCGAGGTGGGAGATATCGAAGCACTCGATGTGGCGTGGCAAATCGGGCAATCTCAAGTCTGTCGCCAGCGTCTTTACCGCGTGAGGAATCCGACCTTCCTGCTGTCGCTCTTTCTGCAGTTTGTACTCCTCGGCGAGCAGCCCCGCGTTGGAGACTACCATTCGCATCAAGCCCGCTTTATCCCCTCGTTCCGGCACCTTCAGCGGCACCTTCTTTCCCTGACGCTCCCGCAGGTATTCCTCCAGCGTCGACGGCTCTTCGGGCGCATCGGACAGCACGACCTCGTCCGGAAAGAAGGTCGCCTCCGTGTAGTAGTGCTCCAGGAAGGCCTGCATAACCTCTGCCTCACTTCGTCCGTCGACACGCTTGATGTACTTGTGCTGACTTCCGATCACCATTCCATCGCGCACTTTAAACAGGACGCCGACGCCGAAATCCTCCTCGCGATCGAGGTGCAATCCGAAGATGTCGCGGTCGACCAGCTCCTGGCTAACGACCTTCTGACGTTGTGAGTGCTTCTCTATCGCAGCGATCCGGTCACGCAGGTCGGCCGCATCTTCAAACTGCATGTCGCCGGCCACACGTTTCATCTCGTCGTTGAGGAGCGACAGGAGATCTCGTGTCTTTCCCTCGAGCAATTTCTCCACCTGCCGAATCGTCTGGTCGTACGATTCCTCGCTCTGATACCCCACACAGGGTCCCTTGCATTTCTTAATGTGATACTCGAGACAAGTCTGGTATTTGTCTGCAGCAATGTGTTCTGGGGCGAGATTCAGGCTGCATGTTCGCAGTTGGAAGATCGACCGGATCGTGTCCAGCATGAGGCGCATATGCTTGACACTCGTGTACGGCCCGAAGTACCGGGAGCCGTCCTGACGAACACGTCTCGTCGGAAATACCCGTGGAAACCGCTCATTTTTTATGCAGATGTAAGGGTAGCTCTTGTCATCACGCAGGTTGACGTTGTATCGCGGCTTGAGCCTCTTGATAAGGTTGTTCTCGAGAATGAGTGCCTCGACCTCGGTGTCCGTGACAATGATCTCCACATCTTCAACTTTTCGGATCATCGCCGCCAGCCTTCCGTCGCGAGGGCGCCCTTCCTGGAAATAGGAGCGAACGCGATTCCGGAGGTTCTTTGCCTTGCCGACGTAGATCGTCTTACCTGCAGCATCCTTGTGCTGGTACGTCCCCGGCTTCGCGGGAAGGTGGTCGAGTTTGTCCTTCAGATTCGGGTTCACAATCGTCGGGGCATCAAGAAGGAAGGTTACGCTCGTTCGTAACTGAAGGGGATTGCCGTCGCCCGGTGCGGGTCGTGGTCAGTCATCGTCAGGAGCCATCGTTTGAGCGATAAGATCAGCCAGGAGACGGATGGACGGCCGCGACGAGGCCCTGGCCGCTGGTATCACGTATCGCTCTGCAGCCCGAGGTCCGAGTTCGATTGCCAGCACAACTCCGGAATCATGAAAACTGCATTCGGCCAACGACCGCAACACACGCTTCCGGCGCTGAGCATATTCTCGGGCCCAGTGCAGAAATGGCGTGGAGACAATTAAGTCCATCTCTTCCTCGTCGGCGAAGCGTCCGGCCACCTGTTGCTCCGGGCTTTCGGCGCCTGTCGGAGTGCCGACGACGACGGTGTAAAAGTTGCTCTCCAGCATTGATGCAACTCGCGTCCAGATTTCGTGCTCAAAGCCGTGGGCAGTCGTGACGATGACGACGGCCGGTGACCGCCTGTTTCCGAACTCAAGCAGGGATTCGACTTCGGGCGACGTCCCGCCGGTCGCAGCAGCGGTCTCGCACACCTCGATCAGGAGCCCGTGCGTATCGCGCGGGTGGAAGAAGGCGACTCGTTTGCCGTCGGCACCGGCCTGGCTACTATCCGAGAGCGGACTCAGTCCCATCTCCGTGGCCCGCTTGATGACTTCAGCGACATTCTTGACCTCGAAGGCCAGGTGGTGTACGCCCTCGCCTCGCTTCGTCAGAAATCGTCGTACGGGCGAAGACGAGTCGATCGCCTCCAACAGTTCAAGCTTCGTCTCTCCGGCACCGATGAAATGAGTACGTACTCCCTCACGCTCGACGGTCTCGCTTTTGTACGTTCGCAGGCCGAGCAGATCACGGAGCAGGGCCTCCACCGTCTTCGGATTCTCCACTGCGATGCCGATATGCTCCAACGTCGTCATGAGGATGCGTTGTATCTTTCGATGCTTCTGTGAACCCCGGCAATTTACGCACAATTCTCTCACGGCAGCGGATCAAGGCGCATCGGCGTCACACGCTTATGATCAGGCAGCGAATAGCAGTGATCGGCGGAGTCGCGGCAGGCCCCGCGGCGGCCGCACACGCAAAGCGCATTGACCCGGATGCCGACGTCATCCTCTTCGAGAAGGGGTTCTCACATCTCGTACGGCGCTTGCGAGATGCCATATTACATCGCCGACCAGATCGAGTCCGCGGATACACTCGTCATCCACGATCCGGAATCGTTCGAGCGGGAGAAGTCTGTTACGGTTTTCGCGGGTCACGACGTCACCGACGTTCGGCCGACCCGCAATCGGCTGGTCGTCCGCGAACTCGCAAGCGGTCGGTCTCGAGAAGAGCGCTTCGACAAATTCATCTTCGCGACAGGCGCCTCAGCGATTCGACCGGATATCCAGGGCTCGGACGCCGTCAACCTGTTCACGGTGCGCTCTCTAGCCGACGCGATCGATATCAAGAACTACATCTCGTCGCATCGCGTCCGCCACGTCATCATTCTTGGCGGTGGATACATCGGACTTGAGATGGCTGAGGCCATGGTTCGTCGTCAGATCCGGACGACCGTCCTGGAGCCGGGCTCCGGCCTGCTGAACCGATATGTGTCTCCCGCGCTTCGCGAGTATGTCCAGGATGTGGTGCACAAGAATGGCGTGCAGGTTCGATCGGAGAAGGCGGTTCGGTTCGACGTGGCAAGTAGCGGAGCAATAACCTCGGTGGGCACGGACAGTGGTGAGACGATCGGTTGCCAGCTGGTTATAGCCGCGATGGGGACACGGCCGAATACGGAACTCGCGCGCCGCGCCGGACTGCGAATCACGGATACGGGCACGGTGGAAGTAGATCCGCACATGCGCACGAGCGCCGCGAACGTGTGGGCGTGTGGCGACTGTGTAGAGGTCGAACGCATTGTGGATGGCCGGAAGATTTCACTGCCGCTTTCTCAGACGGCTTTCCGCACCGCGCGCGTTGCCGCTGAGAACGCAGCCCGACGCGGTCGCGGGCAGCCGGCAAGGTTTCCCGGGGTGTGCGGAGCATCGGCCGTCAAGGTATTCGGTCTCGAAGTCGCCAGGGCCGGTCTCTCTCTGGATGAGGCCCAGGCTGCGGGTTTCGACGCCTTTGTGGAATCTGTAGATGATTGGTCACGCGTCAGCTTCTACCCGGAAGCGCAGAGGTTGCATATCGAACTGGTGGTCGATCGCCGCAACGGTCGACTGCTGGGTGGGGCAGCAGTGGGCACGGAAGGAGCGGCATTGCGTGTCAACGTGCTCGTTCCATTGATCTGGAAGGGATGGTCGGTGAGCGACATACGTGATCTGGACCTCATCTACGCGCCGCCCCTCGCCCCGTCTCTGGATCCGCTGCTGGTGGCCGCGAATCGTGCAGTGCGCAGTATCCGTTCAACAAAACAGTAACTGGATCATATACAATTGTGTCTCGGGGCATGGCCGGAAACGCCGGACCCTGAGGAGTCGCAGGAAGCTGCCTCCAACTAATCATTACACGCCGCCGGACGATACCTGCACCGAATGGCTATCATCGATGTGCTCACTCTAACAACCAGTCATACGAGCGATGAGTTTTGACCCGAAGTTCTTTGGCGCAGTCGTGAGTATGGACCACGGCGACGCACGTATCATGTGCATGGCACAGCAGGGTGAGGATGACTCGCTCAGTGTTCATTTCTTCAAGGTGGACACGACGCTGACGGACACGCCGTTTAATTACCCGACCGAAGGTGAGCTTTCGTTTTCTGAAGAGCTCCGGGGAACGGGGCTCGCCGTGGCGATTGAGCAGAATCCGACGGATACCGTTGAACAGATCATCATGCACCGATTGACTGAGGCATACGGAGCGTCCGCGACGGTTTCGATCAAGCAAATCGAACGGCCATCGCTGGTCAGCCTCTTCATGTAGTCCATCTCTCAACACGCATCGCCCACTTCACTCGACTGGCGGTTGCGTGTTATCTTGCGGGCCCCGATGAATCCCGGTTCCCGCACTGTCCTCGTCGAAGAAACATCCAAACCCGCGTTCCGAAGCGGTTCGCCAGCTCGAGCGGATCGAGTCAGATGGCGCGTTCTCCGGCCTGCTCGGTCTGCCCGATCAAATGGATGCGCGTGATAAACGCCAGCTGACCGATCTCGTCGCAGGGGTAACCCGCTGGCGCCGGTGGCTCGACTTCGTGATTGAGCAGTTTGCGCGGCGGCCCGTCGACAAGCTGGACTCTCCCGTACGCCAGATGCTCCGGCTCGGTGTGTATGAGATGACCGTTCGTTCGCGTCCGGTTCATGCCGTTGTAAACGAATACGTCACACTTGCCGGCAGGCTGGCGCGTCCACAGGCCAAGGGCTTTATCAATGCTGTCTTGCGACGGGTCTCGGAGCACAAGGATGAACTTCCGGAGCCGCAGATGGCCGACCCGGCACAACGCCTCGGTATTCGTTTCTCCCATCCGACGTGGATGGTCAGGCGATGGCTCGCGCGCTATGGTGATGAAGCGACTCGGACGATCCTCGCCTGGAACAACAAGCGGCCCGTGTTCGGTGTACGTGTGAACACGCTGCGCACCGACCGTGCAGCGGTGGAATCGCAGTTGACGGATAGGACTGTCGATTGGTCCGCTTCCGCTGTCCTTGACGATTTCTTGCGAGTCGAGTCGGTCCAGCCGCTGCTCCAATCGGGTTTGCTTCTCGACGGATTGGTCCACGTTCAGGACGAATCGGCAGGGCTCGTTGTGCGCGTGCTCGATCCGCAGCCTGACGAGACGGTCGTGGATGCCTGTGCCGCTCCCGGCGGAAAAACGCTGTACGCATGCACACGCATGGCGGATAGAGGACGAATTCTGGCACTGGACGCCAACGCGGCCCGTCTGCGGCTTGCCGAAAAGTCGGCCGTTGCCGCCGGGTGCTCCATCGTACAGTTTGTGACGGGAGATGCTACGGCACCTCAGCCTGCACTCGCCGGTGTGCAGGCCGATCGCGTTTTGCTCGACGCACCGTGCACCGGCCTCGGTGTACTGTCCAAGCGCCCCGATCTGCGCTGGAGACGATCAGAGGCGGACCTTGCAGCACTCGCCGAACTGCAGGACAATCTTCTGGATTCGGTGTCGGCCCTCGTCCGACCCGGTGGCCTGCTGGTCTACAGCACGTGCACGATCGAGCCGGAGGAGAACGACGATCGCGTCGATGCTTTCTTGCGACGCCACGACAACTTCGAAGTCGAGTCGGCGGCCCCGTTTGTTCCGACGGCCATGCTGACGTCGCGAGGCTTCTTTGCGTCGCTTCCGCATCGGGACGGAATGGACGGAGCGTTCGCCGCGCGGCTGCGAAGACTCCACTGACGATCAAGCAGGCAGTTCGTCGGACAATTTCTGCACTACGTAGAGCTTCAGGTAACTCGTCTCCTCCATGGAGTCGAGGACGGGATGATCCGGAGGCTGGAAGCCACGTGCCAGGATCCTGAATGACACTCCGGCCTTCTTCGCCGAGTATCGAACAACTTTGAGAAACTCTCGCTCATCGATCGCCTGCGAACAGGAGGATGTGACCAGAATGCCATCATCTTCGAGCAGCCTGAACCCGTTGATATTGATTCTCTGATACGCCTTGATTCCGGATTCCCGGTGGCGGCGCCCTTTGGCAAATGCGGGAGGGTCCAGAATCACCATCCCGAACTGCTTCTCGTTCGCCAACTCTTCGAGCCGGTCCATCGCGTCCGCACGCTCGAATGTAAACCGGTCCTGAAGTCCGTTGATCTCGGCGTTACGCTTGACCCGATCCAGCGCGGGTTGAGACGAGTCGAGTGCGTGCACCGACGTGGCTCCAGCTGCTGCCGCGTGTAGACCGAACCCGCCATCTGCACAGAACACATCAAGCACGGCTCGATCCCGGGCAAATGGTTTCGACATTCGCCGGTTTTCGCGCTGGTCAATGAAGAACCCGGTCTTCAATCCGTCCAGTACATCGATTTCGAACTTGACGCCGTCCTCGTCGAGCAATACTCGATCCGGCAGCGTACCCCGAAGGACACCTTTCGATTGAGGCAATCCATCCTTGTCCCGAAGGAGGTTGTCATTGCGCTCGACAATCGCGGCCGGCGAGTACAGCTCAGTCAGAGCGTCCAGAATCACTTCGCGTCTCTGCTCCATTCCGTAACAGAGTGTTGACCATGTCAGGACGTCGCCATAGCGATCCACGATCGTTCCCGGCATGCCATCGCTCTCACCGAAGATGACACGACAATGGGTGGATTCTCCAAACACGGACTGTCGCAGCCGATATGCCTTCATCACGCGGGCCCGGAGGAAATCGTCGTCGACCGTGGCAGATGCGTCACGCGTCAGGAATCTTACCGCGATCTGTGATTCGGCGTGGTAGAACCCCTGGCCAAACACGTGCCCGGACGCATCGGTCACCCGCACGACGTCGCCGGTCGTCGGCGTTCCCTCGATCCGATCCACCAGGTTCCGAAAAACCCATGGATAGCCCTTTCGCAAGAACTTGTCTTTGTTCGGTTTCAGTACAATCGTCATGCTTCAGTCCGCCAGTCAACAGTCGATTCTCGTTACTACAGGGTACGCCCTGTTGAGGGTAATAATATGTGCGCTTTTGACGGAAAGGGAACGGGTCCTGCCATATCCGGTTGGAATCGCTCACCTGAAATTGCCGCTTCATCCCCACAAGCGCTGCACGATACCACGAATGACCGGTAGATCGTATATCAGGCTAACACTGATTCTTCTCACGGCGATGTTCTTCGTCGTGCCGGCGGCCGGACAGAAGGTCGCCAAGTACGGAGCCGATTTCCTCGCCGGAGGAGTAGGAGCTCGTGCGCTCGGCATGGGCGGGGCTCACGTGGCGCTCACCAGGGACGTGAGCTCAGGGTACTGGAACCCCGCGGGCCTTGCGGATATGGTGTACCCCGAAGTTGCGTACATGCACGCCGAGCGATTCGCCGGCGTCGTTTCGTTCGACTACGGGAGCGCGGCTTTTCCGATCAATGCACAATCCACTGTCGGCATCTCGTTCTTCCGTAGCGGAGTGAACGACATCAAGAACACTCTCGATGCCTGGGACGCCGAGCGCGACCAGCCGAAGCCGAATCCGGAAAGTTTCTTTACGACGTTCTCGGCGGCTGACTTCGCATTCTTTGTCGGCTATGCCCGGGCCCTTACCGATCGCCTCTCGATAGGCGTAACTGGCAAGATGATCCGTCGCACCATCGGCGATTTCGCTGACGCATGGGGCTACAGCTTTGACGTAGGCGTCAAGTACAGAACCGGACGCTATGTCTTTGGAGCAAACATCCAGGATGTGTCGACGATGCTTCAGAGCTGGAGTGTGAATCAGAGCTCTCTCCAGAATATTCAGGATGTGTTCGGACAGGAACTCCCGGAGGGCGGAACCGAGCTTGTGCTTCCGGTGGCCCGTCTGGGTTCGGGCTTCATCTTTCCGCTGGGTGAAAATGAGCTGGCCCTGGGTTTTGACCTGGACCTGGCATTCGACGGCCAGCAGGCGAATGTGATCAACCTCGGCGACGTGTCGTTTCATCCGCGGCTCGGCACCGAGTTCACGTACCGAAACGTCCTGTCATTTCGCGCCGGATTGAACCGAATCGCCTATTCCGATCAATATGGCCTGGATATGACACCGTCGGTGGGTACAGGAATCCAGCTCCGCCAGGTCGCCATCGATTATGGATTCGGTGATTTTGCAGGTCTCGTTTCCGATCTTGGGTATTCACACCGCATCTCGATCAAGCTAACGCTCGAGCAGCCCGGCCTCCGACGACAGGGACGAGAAGACTGACGCCGCAGGTGAAGGGCGTGTCTATCGATGGACTCATCAGCCTCACCAAACTCAGGTCTTCGTAGCTCGCTGGGGCTCGTCATACCGCTGTACAACGAGGAAGCGGTCGTACCCACGTTGATCGCGTCTGTCGAAGCGTTCCGATTGCGCAGGCCCTTTGTGACCGAGGTGGTACTGGTCGATGACGGCAGCACCGATCGTACCGCGACCCTGGTCCGCGAACACACACGCGACCTGCCGGGATACACGCTCGTGCAGTTCTCGCGGAATTTCGGCCACCAACTGGCGATAACTGCCGGACTTGCCGCGACGGCAGCCGACGCCGCCGTCGTGCTCGATGCCGATCTTCAGGATCCGCTGGAAGTGATTGACGAAATGGTCGTCAGATGGCAGTCGGGCTACGACGTGGTCTATGGAATACGCAGGAGGCGAGAAGGGGACTCGTGGCTCGGTCGTACGCTGTCCGCCTCGTTCTATCGGATCTTTCAGCGACTCGCGGATTCGGATACACCCGTCGATGTGGGTGATTTCCGACTGATGTCGCGGGAGGTCATCGACGCGTTCGCCCGTCTTGAAGAGCGTCAACCGTACGTGCGCGGACTCGTCTCGTGGCTCGGCTTTAATCAGACCGGCGTCGAGTACGATCGACCGGCCAGGATGGTCGGTCGAAGCAAGTATCCGTTCCGAAAACGGGTCGAGCTTGCGTTCAACAGCATCGTCGCATTCTCCGACAAGCCCCTCCGATACGCAGCGCGGCTGGGCTTCCTGGTTTCGGTGTTCTCGGTGCTGGGTATCATCTGGACCATCCTTGCAAAGATCTTCAAGCCGGAGGTTGTTTCGGGCTGGGCGAGCCTGATTTTTACGGCCTTCTTTTTTGGAGGACTACAACTTTTCTTTCTTGGGATCGTTGGGGCTTATCTGGCGCGCGTATACGACGAAGTGAAGGCCCGCCCACGGTACGTTATCAGCCGCCAGTGGAACTCGGACAGCACGCCTTCCCGCGACCGAGTGACCGCAACCGACAAAACGAAAGGCGCAGCAACGAACAACTGACACCGGGATTGCCGGCGCACGAATCATGCGAAACGTAAGACGGAACGATTGGGTCGGATTCTGTGTGAGCCTGTTGACGCACGCGCTGCTGGTTGTCCTCCTGTCTTTCATCACGACAGGCGCGAGTGAACCCCAGCCGATCGGGTTCATCGAAGTAGATTTCGGCCCGTTCGCCGACGGACGACCGGTGCAGCGTTCCCGTGAGAACCTGGAGCAGGACGTCCCGGCTGCAGACCTTCCGCCGGTGGAAGAACAGGCCGAGTCATTGGCGCCCGACGAGGCCCGACCGACCGACGTACCCGATCAACGTGTGGAAGACGAGGAGGTCATTACCTCGTCGAATGCCGAGACCATATCTCCCCGAACAGAAACGAATCCTGATGACGCAGTCGTGCAGCGTCCGACTCCTCGTTCCCAGCGGAACCAGCCGACGGGTGCCGGTCTGCCGGACGGCACGGGAGCAGCAACAACAGGAGAGCAGGGAACCGGCACCGACGAACGCAAAGCGGCCCCGTTTCAAATTGAAGGACTCAACAGAATTCCCGTCAGTTCGTCGATTCCGGCGTACAGCGAACAGGTCAATGCCGTCATTCGAGTTCGCATCACGGTCGATCCTCAAGGGCACGTGGTTCAGCGAATCCCTCTTCTCAAGGGGAACCCGGCTCTCGAACGATCAGTCATGGAAACCTTGAGCACGTGGCGCTTCAACCCGCTTCCGCCGAATGCTCCCCAGGAAAATCAGGTCGGGACGGTGACGTTCCGCTTTATGCTCGAATAGCCCGGGCTGCGGTCAATTCCAGAGATCAATACCGCTGGAGATCGAGACTCTGGCGCCGACGGATAGCATTCCTGAGAATCGCGTGTCAACTGCGCCGTCGATGTGCTTCGCGTTTCGAACGTGATTCACGCCAAGATCGGCTCCGACCCACCAGTGGCGACTGGGCTGATAGTACACCCTCACAGCGCCTCGATACGTGTCCTCGATGGTGCCGGTAAGAATGGATCCCAGTTCGTCATCCGGAAACGGATCACGCATGTCAAACTCGCCCTGACGAAGTAGCTCCAGGCGGGGGGAGATCGAAAGTCCGCGAACGATATCGTCGAGGTAGATATCGCCGAAAAGACGGCCATGCACATAGTCGCTGAACTGCGTAGCGATTCCACGATTCACATAGATGTACTGTCCCTCAACCTGGTCGGCGTTGAACGTGCGGGAAGCGACCAGCGTCAATCGGAAGCCAATGTCGGCGCGTTGCGCGATCCCTGCGTACACAATGGATCCGGCCAGCGCGTACGACCACGGTTCGTCTGTGGTACCCTGCAGATCAACGTCATCTATGAGTAGCTGGCCGTGAATGGTCAGGCGATCGAAGTTCATCCAGACGAGACCTCCAAGCAGGCCATTATTCTCGTCGTTCTTCGGTCTGTTGTCCGACTCGAAGCCCCATCCGTGTGCGGGATTCAGCAGTCGTGGGGACAGGGACGTGTTTGAACCCGAGAAGATGGTGGATTCGAGTGCCGTCAACTGGAAGTGTCTCGACGGTCGCCAGTCAATACGGTGCGCAACAATGAGTCGTCGCTCGCTACCGACCAGGACGGAATCGGCTCCGGCAGCACCCGTGTAGCGGCCATCGGCGGTGATGCTGTCGAGTTCGCCGAAGATCGATCGCAGCGACATTTTCCGGCCACCGATCCGGAAGTCTATCGCGTCGAAACTCCGTGGATTCGAGCTGATGAAGAGTGCGTCGTCCGCGAGTGGCGCCCAGTGGAAGTGGTATCGGCCGACGTACGCCGAGACCAGCTTGCCACCGTAGCCGACGTACGCGTCCTCGCTGCGAATGAACAGCCTGTTGGCCGTGTCGATCGCATCGGGGTCACGATCGTAATACCAGTCATGTCGAAGACCGAAATGTCCAATCCACCGGCGGCTCTCGCCGTAAAACTGGATGACCCCGGCTTGATAAACTCTTGCTTCCTTGTCAATCGGACGAAGCGGGTCGAGGCGGCGCCCGTCAGCCGCCCGGAGTCGGCCGGTGAACGAACCCCCGGCAACCGTTTCTTCACTTTCGGGCATCGATCTTGAGAAGTGCTCTGCCAGTGCATCAAACCAGATACGTTCCAGAGATGGCAGGTCGTCGCGATCCACGTTCGACATCGACCGTACGATCTCACGTTCACGGTACGGGAAGTCGGTCGGGTTGAGGTCGGTCATATGGCCTCGCCGCTGCAGCCTCTCGATGTACACGTTTGGCCAGTCCTCGATCGTAACAACCCGGTTGCCCTGGGCGGTGGCATTTCTGCCCCCGGCTATGAGCAGCAGCAGGACAACCCAGATGGTGGCTGGTAGACGAATTCTCATGCGGTGGAGACGAAATATCATGGATTCGGAGGTCAAATTAGCCTCTGCGATGCGCGGATGCGAATAAGTCCGACCCTCCGGAATCGGGTTGCCGCCTCGCGGGTACCCGCTACAGCCGTCGTGAACTGTCGCGTGCAAGCCGGAACGGAAGGGCGCCGGGAAGCCCTGCTCACGCCGACTCGATCTGCCATCGGGATATTTTTTATACATTTCGAAGTTTGACGCCTTTTCGAATCGTCTGCCTCGCGATCACAGTCGATGGTCTATTGTGACACGGAAGCTTGAACTAGCGGCACTGGTTATCGTCGACGCGCTTGCGCTGAACGTCGCCAACGTTCTGCACTACACGGTGCGGTTCGACTGGCAGTGGTTTGGTGAGCCCGAGATTTTTCCTGCGGGCATGCCGCTTGTGGGATTGACTCTCACCGTCTTCTGGTTGTTCATCTTCACGTTCTTCGGTCTCTACCGGGAACGCTACGCCGACAGCCGATTTGATGAGCTCGTTTCTCTGCTGAAGGTGGTGTCGATCGGTATCCTCATTCTCGTATTCGCGATCTACATAGATGCACTCGCCCCGGGATCGACGCGACTTGCCATTCTTTTCTACTGGCTCTCTGTCTTCGTGTGCATCGCGCTGGGCCGGGTGATCGTCCGATCCGTTCAGAAGTCGTTACTGCTGCGCGGTTACGGTACCCATAACGCTCTCATTGTAGGATGGAGCGACCGCGTCGAGTCGCTGTACGAAGAAGTCGCGCGCTACCCGGAAGCAGGCCTGAGCATTCTTGGCGCACTGCGACTGGATCGAGATGCGAACGGTGAAGCTGGACACGCCGGACATAACGGAGGAGTCGGCGGCATTCTCGAATCGGATGTCCTGCTGAAGCCGGCCACGCGCTCGTCTGTGGAGGCCATTGCGGCATTGCCTCGTATGATCGATGACCTCGGGATTCAGGATGTCCTGATCGCGCTGGGATCGGAGGACCATGACGCGCTGATGGAGGTACTTCGCGTATGTGACGGGAAGCCCGTCCGGTTGAAGCTGGTGCCCGACTTCTATTCGGTCGTCGGCGGGATGGCGAGGACAGAACACATGTACGGCCTGCCTCTGATCGAAGTGTTGCCCGAACCCATGCCGGCGTGGGAGGAAAGCACAAAACGGCTGCTCGATATCGTCGTGTCGTTGTTGGTCCTGGTCGTTGCGCTCCCGCTCTGGATTCTGATCGGTGTTGCCCTGCGTGTAGCATCGACGGGTCCGGCGATTTATCGTCAGGAACGAGTCGGACGAGACGGAAAGGTCTTCACGATGTACAAGTATCGGACGATGCTCAAGGACGCTGAGGCGACTACCGGCCCCGTGTGGGCGGTTGAAGACGACCCGCGATACACGCCTTTCGGACGTTGGCTGCGACGTACACGGCTCGACGAGGTGCCGCAGTTCTGGAACGTGTTAAAGGGGGACATGAGTCTCGTAGGACCACGTCCGGAGCGCCCATACTTCGTCTCGCGTCTGGCGGAAGAAATACCGCTCTATAATCGTCGCCACCGGGTCAAGCCAGGCATCACCGGTTGGGCCCAGGTCAAGTGGAAGTACGATACTACGCTCGACGACGTACAACAGAAGGTGAAGTATGATCTGTTCTATATCGAGAACATGAGCCTTCGCATGGATTCGAAGATTCTCTTCAGGACGATTCGTACTGCGTTATCCGCGAAAGGCCGGTAACAGAATCCCCGCGATTCTACCATCCCACACCACGAGAACTGCAAGCATGACGGCAGAGCATCGGACAACTACCGATATCGATCTCAGGGCGACCTTTGAGTCGCTCTACCTGCCGCGTCTTATCGAGGAGAAGATGCTGCGCATGATCCGGCAGGGCCGCATCTCGAAATGGTTCAGTGGCTTTGGTCAGGAGGCCATTGCGGTGGGAGTGACCATGTCGCTCCGAGATGACGACTACATCCTTCCGATGCACCGAAATCTGGGTGTGTGGACGACGAGGGAAGTTCCGTTACGTCGTCTATTCTCCCAGCTGCTGGGACGTGACGGCGGGTTTACCAAGGGACGGGATCGCACGTTTCATTTTGGCCTGCAGCACAAGCGCATCATTGGAATGATCTCGCACGTGGGTGCCATGGTACCGGTTGCATGTGGTCTGGGCGTCGCATCCAGGTATCGTAAAGAAGGCTTTGTTGCAGCGTGCTTTATCGGCGAGGGATCGTCTCGCGAGGGAGACTTTCACGAAGCGTTGAACCTCGCGGCCGCCTGGAGTCTTCCCGTGCTGTTTATCGTCGAGAATAACGGTTACGGTCTCTCGACGCCTACCGCGGAGGCGATGGCGGTCGCCGACCTCGCAGCAGCGGCAGCTGGATACGGAATGGCGGGCGAATCCGTGGACGGCAACGACATCCTTGCGGTGTGCGATGCGGTGCGCCGTGCGGCAGATCGGGCCCGCGAGGGCAACGGGCCGACGCTGCTGGAAATGAAGACGTTCAGAATGAGGGGTCACGAAGAAGCCTCGGGCACGAAGTACGTCCCGCCTTCGTTGATCGAGGACTGGAGCAAGAAGGACCCCGTCGATCGACTGCGATCTCTTGTTTTGGCGGAGGGGATCCTCACGGAAGATGAGATTGAGATTCTTCGACGCACGATGGAGTCGCGTATCGATCAGGCTGTTGAGTTCGCGCTCAGTCAAGAATTGGTTACCAGCGACGCCAAGACGGAGCGTGCCGACGTGTACGCTGCGAGTACGGTCGTTCCGGGGCCACGCAATTCGTCTGCGTCCGAAATGCGATTCATTGACGCGGTGTCCGACGGGCTTCGCGAAGCAATGGTGTCTGACGGCGACGTCGTGATGCTGGGACAGGACATTGCCGAGTATGGAGGGGTGTTCAAAGTGACGGCTGGCTTTCTGGAGCAGTTTGGGCATGAACGTGTGCTCAATACGCCGATCATTGAGAGTGGGGCCGTCGGCGCCACGATGGGGATGGCTATCCGTGACCTGAAGCCGGTTCTTGAGATACAGTACGCGGATTTCATCTCGTGCGGGTTCAATCAGATCGTCAACAACCTGGCCACAACTCACTTCCGATGGGGGCAGGCGCTGAACGTCACGATTCGTGCACCGTACGGTGGAAACATCGGAGCGGGACCATTCCATTCTCAGTGCGTGGAGGCCTGGTTCTGTCACGTCCCTGGATTGAAGGTTGTGATCCCGTCAACCCCCGCCGATGCAAAAGGGCTGTTGATCTCTGCGATCTTCGATCCCAACCCCGTGCTGTTCTTCGAGCACAAGCACCTTTATCGATCCGTCAAAGGGTCCGTGCCGGACGGATTTTATGGTATCGAACTGGGCCGGGCGCACGTCGCGCGGCAAGGAACCGACGCCACCGTCGTGACCTACGGTCTGGGCGTACACTGGGCACTGGAGGAGGCCGCCGAACTGGCATCGCAGGGTGTTGAGGTGGAGGTAATTGACCTGAGGACACTGATCCCGTGGGACGCGGAAGCTGTCATCGATTCGGTTCGGAAGACTGGTAGGATGCTGATCCTGCACGAGGCACCGCTGACGGGGGGATTTGGTGGGGAGATTTCCTCGCGCATCTCCGAAGCGGCCTTCGAATACCTCGATGCCCCTCCGATGCGCATTGGAGCGGAAGACACGCCCATCCCTTTCTCGCCGAATCTGGAGAAGGAGGTGTACTCGGCGAGAATCAAACTGGCCGCCGGTCTCAGGAGGCTGATCCAGTACTAGCGCAACCCGGGCTGGTTTAGCAGAAACCTCGACAACAGCCCCGATCGAGCACGTTATCTTATTCGTCTGCCGACGTCGCACGATCGGCCCCGCGATCGAACCGCCGGGACCGTGTTCGCTGCACCACCACATGCATTCCACATCTAAACCGATGACCGACAATGGCTAAAGAATTCACGACGCCAGAGGCAGGACAGAAGGCGCCGATGTTCAAGGGTACCACGCAGGATGGTAACCAGGTGAAATTGTCAGACTATCGAGGTCGCAAGCTGGCACTCTATTTCTATCCCAAAGACAACACATCGGGATGCACCAAACAGGCCTGCAATCTTCGCGACGGCTATCGCGATCTTCTGGACGCCGGCGTCGCGGTCGTCGGTGTTTCGATCGACGATCGAAAGTCGCACGAGAGCTTTGCAAGCCAGTACGAGTTGCCGTTTCCTCTTATCGCTGACGTTGACAAGAAGGTCGTCACCGCGTACGGGGTGTACGGTGAACGTTCTCTCTACGGTCGCAAGTTCATGGGGACGAAGCGGCACACGTTTCTGATCGATGAAAAGGGCATCATCGTCCACGTCTTCAAACGCCCAAAGGTCGGTGACCACGCAGCCGAGATACTCACGAAGTTTTCTGCAGCCTGATCGGCAGGGTTGGTAGCGATACAAGTCAGGTCGAAGCCGGACCTGCGGTACTATGAAGGAAAGCAGCGTTCAATCATACGAGCCCGTGATCGGACTCGAGGTTCACTGCCAGCTCGCGACGAATGCGAAGACATTCAGTCCGGAGTCGGCCGCTTACGGCGCCGAGCCGAATACGAACGTCGACCCGGTGAGTCTTGGCCACCCGGGAACGCTTCCGGTCCTCAACGAGCGTGTGCTCGACTTCACGATCCGGATGGGCCTTGCCACGCATTGCTCGATTCGGCCGCGCTCGACATTCGCGCGCAAGCACTACTTCTATCCGGATCTTCCAAAAGGATATCAGATCTCCCAGTACGAAGATCCGATCTGCCATGATGGATGGTTGGACGTCGAAGTCGAGGAGGGCGCAGAACGGTCGCAGCGTCGAATCGGTATCACGAGAATCCACCTCGAGGAAGACGCGGGGAAGTCGATCCACGACCAGCACCCGAAGGCTACCCTTCTCGATTTCAATCGATGCGGAGTTCCTCTGATCGAGATCGTCACGGAGCCTGATCTGCGATCGCCCGGGGAAGCGGCGGTGTTTCTTCAAAGTGTTCGTCAGATTGTTCGCTATCTCGGAATCTGCGACGGGAATATGGAGGAGGGTTCGCTGAGATGCGACGCGAATGTATCCGTTCGGCCCGCGGGTCAAGATGTGCTGGGGACGAAGACGGAAGTGAAGAACATGAACTCGTTCAAGAATGTGGAGAACGCCCTCCGGTTCGAGATAGAACGGCAGGTGGGGATTCTGCAGTCGGGTGAGCGGGTCGTGCAGGAGACCCGACTCTGGGACGCCGATGCCGGAGCCACGCGCTCCATGCGATCGAAGGAGGAGGCTCACGATTATCGTTATTTCCCGGATCCGGATCTGGTGCCTGTGGTCGTCACTGACAACATGCT
This sequence comes from Rhodothermales bacterium, assembly GCA_963768565.1. GTDB lineage: Bacteria > Bacteroidota > Rhodothermia > Rhodothermales > JABDKH01 > JABDKH01. The sequence continues at coordinate 130,155 of CAVYIO010000019.1, read as the reverse complement.
TCAGGCCGCGCGGATGTCGCTACCCGATCTTCCGGATGCCAGACGAACACGCCTGGTTCGTTCACTAGGACTGCCCGAGTACGACGCCGACATCCTGACCGAGGAGCGCGAGCTGGCGGATTACTTTGACGAAGTGCATGCTGCAGTGATATCGGCGGAGGTTGCAGACGAAAGTACCGTCGCGAAGCAGGTGTCGAACTTTTTGATGTCCGATGTGCTTCGCGTAGTGAACGAGAAGGGGATAACGATGGAAGCCTTTCCCATCGACGCGGTCCGTCTCGCCCGCCTAATCGAACTTCGACTCGAGGATCGAATCAGCTCGACGGGGGCTTCGGAGCTCTTCGATTTGATGCTGGAGCAACCCGACGATCCGATCCGGATTGCCGAGGCGCGCAACCTGTTGCAGGTTTCCGACGAGGACGCGCTGCTACCGGTCGTTCACAGAGTTTTGGACGATAATCCATCCCAGGTCGACCAGTTCCTTGGGGGCAAGGAAGGCGTCGTGGGCTTTTTGATCGGCCAGGTGATGCGAACGTTCGACGGTTCACCGGATCCACGGCGGGTCCGAGAGCTGTTAGCGTCCGAACTGGAAAGAAGAAGGAAACGCTGATGTTACGATCTGGACCTGGAATGGCGTGGAAGGAGTTTCTGGTAGTGGTGGCCGTCGCTTCGGTCGTCGGTTGTCGCGCGGACGATCGGCCCGTCGTGCGAAGTCAATTCGACGGGTACGTCACGGTACGCCCGGAGGTGGACTCGACCCGGGACTATCGCGGCTTCGAGGTTCTCGTCGCGTCCTCGGATGGCGAGGCGGACACCCTCGGGTTTGGGGTGACGGACAGTACGGGCTATTTCCAGATGCTCATCGAAGCGCCGGAGCGTGGCATTTACCCGCTGATCGTGAGTCGGCGCGGAGCACGTGTGAAACACGGGCAGATTGTGCTGGCTGAGGCAGACACTGCATCGATGCGTCTGCGGGTACCGGACGGTGATCGGCCGCTCATCATTCGCTCCGTAGAAAACGCGGCGTGGATGGCGTATCGAAACAGCAAGATGGTACACAACCGGGACCTGCTGTCTCTTATCCAGTCCGGCCAGTATTCCTCTGAGAGTCACGCCACCCGATTTATGCAGAGCGCTCAAATCCTGTGGGCGTTGAGCGAGCAATTCCCCGGCACGATTGGTGCCGGCATGGCGTCGGTCGAATCTGTTATGATGATGGAGGGAATCAACGACTCCCTGGTGGTGGAGAGAGTCATGTCACTGCCCATGGACGGACCTGGTTTTGTGGATGTTGCCCGGGCAGCGCGACGCGCTGAAGCACGCTTGCGGGGTCAGGAGTCGGCCATCGCGTTTGTGCGCAACCTGTCCGGAAAGACGGCGGACAAGGAACTGCAGGCCGCGCTGGCGTCCGAGATGGTCGTCGCCTATGCCGACAGCAACATGCTTGACGAAGCGGTGATTGAGGCGAACAAGATTGACGCAGACTATGGCGACAGCCCGTGGGCTGAATGGGCGCGCGGCACCGTGTATGAGATCGAGAACCTGATGCCCGGTATGCTCGCTCCTTCATTCAGCACCGTGACCTGGACGGGTGAAGAGTATTCGTTCGATCCGACAACAACCGGGATCGTCCTGCTCGAGTTCTTCCGGCCCACCGACGCGACGTATATTCGTGAACGCGCTCTGCGAGACAGCCTGGCTTCGAACAAGCGGGGTGAGAACGTGACCTTTGTGAGTGTTTCGCTGGAGTCCGATTCAGACCTTAACGAGGCTTTCTTTGGATCGCAGCCTTCGACCGTCCAGATTGCTCTGCCGCTCGGTGCAGAGGATCCACTGGCCCGGTCGTTCAACGTAAGGGTTCACCCGAAGCGCTTCCTGATCAAAGACGGAGTCATACTGGGCAAGTATTCCGGACCCGCCATTCAGGCGGTCGCCGACGATCTTATGGCAGTGACGGGCACGGATTCATCCTGATTCGGGGCGCCGTCACAACCACTATCATCCAACACTATCATCCAAAGTAGATACCTAAACTCATGCTGATCGCGGGAAACTGGAAAATGAATACGGATGTGGGTTCGGCAATCGAACTTGCACGAGAAATAGCCGGTGATATCGGTAGCCCGGCGCCTGTAAAAGTGGCAGTGTGTCCTCCGACGGTCAACGTTTCCGAGGTGGCACGCACCGTCAACGAGACAGCGTTGCTAGTCGGTGCCCAGAACATGTTCTATGAGGAGTCCGGGGCATTCACGGGCGAGACCTCGCCGACGATGTTGTCCGCGGTCGGATGCCACTACGTGATCCTCGGGCACTCTGAACGCAGGCAGTATTTCGGAGAGACTGATGATACGGTGAACCGGAAGGTCCGGAAGGCTATTGAGCACGGCCTCGTGCCGATCCTCTGTGTCGGCGAGCATCTGGCGGAGCGGGAGGCGGGCCAGGCAGAAGACGTCGTTTCGCGCCAGGTCCGAAAGGGTCTGTCGGGCGTAGTGCTTGGTCGCCCCGGCGATCTTGTGATTGCGTACGAGCCCGTGTGGGCGATCGGGACGGGTCGAACGGCCACGCCTGCTCAGGCGCAGGAGATGCACAGCCACATCCGGAGTCTCCTTCGCGATCAGTTCGGTGAGGCCGCGGGCGATGCCATCGAGATCCTGTATGGTGGCAGCATGAACCCCGGAAACGCCGACGAACTGCTCAGTCAGAAGGACGTGGATGGAGGCCTGATTGGAGGAGCCAGCCTCAACGCCGACTCCTTCGTGAGCATTGTCGAGGCGGCAAAACGCCTGGTATAGCGCAGACGCGCTAGTCCGACTTGTTCGGTTTGGTCTTCGAGTCAGGCTTCGAAGACGAGTCATTCGATTCCTTCTTGGATTCCTTCTTCGAAACGGTTTCGCTTGATTCCTTCTTGGGCTGCTCCGCTGCCTCGGACCCGCTTTTCTCCGACCCGGGGGTCGGGGCAGAACCGTTCTTGCGGGCGTAGTCCGTCACGTAAAACCCTGATCCCTTAAAGATCAGCCCTGTACCGGCACTGATTACGCGTTCCACCCGCTGTCCTGTGGTGGGGCAGTGCGTGAGCGAGTCGGCTGTGATCCGCTGCTCGATCTCGAAAGTGGTCCCGTCTTGTCTCTTGTAGACGTAGGTCGGCATGATTTGGAGGTGCAGGGTGTACTGCGCTATCGACATTTCTGCGAAAGGCTTCTCAATAGCCGTCGCACCGCACAAAGTTCCTGCCGCCGCGATCTGGACACGGTGGGATAACTCTGGCTCAAGATGCCCAGCGTCGCCCGCCCAGCTTCACGGGTCGCAGCACCGGTAACTTGTCCGGTTTGTCTTCGCTTGCAGCAGGAGCCTGCGCCCGGGGCAGTGTGACGACGAACCGGCTGCCACGGCCTTTCTCGCTCTCGACATCGATGTCACCGTCCATGAGGTCGACCAGACGGCGCGTGATGGCCAGTCCAAGGCCGCTGCCCTCATGTGTTCGTGCATTACCAGTCGATTCCTGGGTGAACTCACCAAATAGTTGCGGAACGAATTCCTCGGAAATGCCGACGCCCGTATCAACCACCGCAATGCGAACGTGTCGGTCGTCGGCCGTAGTCTTGATTCGAACCTCGCCCTCGTCAGTGAACTTGACGGCGTTGCTGGCCAGGTTCACGATCACGCGGTGCAAGCAACTCGAATTCGCCTGAGCGAAGATCCGCTCGTCAGGTATCTCGACATGAAAGGAGAGACCCTTCAGATGAGCAAGTGGTGAAATGAGCTTGGTGGTTTCGCGGATCTCCTTCACAACGTCCAGCACCTCCAGCTCAGGGCGCACAGACTGCGCCTCCAACTCGGCCAGATCAAGCACAGAATTCAGCGTATTCAGGAGTCGGGTACCGCTACCCTCGATGTGGTCGACAAGCTCCAACTGCGACGGATCGATCTCTGATTTGAGAATCTGCGCGAACCCCAGTATGCCGGTAAGAGGCGTGCGAATCTCGTGACTCATGTTCGCGAGGAAGCTGTCCTTGAGTCGAACCATCTCTTCAGCTCTGTCCTTGGCGTGCACCAGTTCACGCTCAAATCGCTTCGACTCCGTGATGTCGGTCACGTTGAACAAAATGCCATCGATTCCGGGAAGATTGCTCAAGTTTCGACCGCGGAACGCGAGGTATCGCCACTTGCCGTTCGCATGACGCCACCGGGCCTCGACATTGATGGCGACGGTAATGTCCCTGCGGCTGTCGAGCACGGCGGACGTAAAGTGGTCCAGGTCAGCCGGATGAACGAACTGGTCTGCCTTTTCTCCCGTCAGCGACTCCGGAGTGACCCCCATCATGTTTATACATGCGGGAGACATGTACTTGATGGAAGCGTCCGTTTCGAAAACGGCGACGATGTCCGTTGCGTGTTCAACGACCGCCCGGAATTTCGCCTCGCTGGTACGAGAGGCCTGCTCAGCCTTCCGGCGCTCTGCAATCTCAGACTGCAAGTCCTGCGAGTGGTAGGCCAGCGCCGCATTCGCGCTCTCAAGATGTTGGTAGGCGGACCTCAAGCCCTTCACCATCTTGTTGAATGCTGTCGCAAGGCGTCCGATCTCGTCATTCGACTGGATTTCCAGACTACCGTCGAAATCGCCTTCCGAGATCCGTTCGGCTACGCTGGCAATCTGTCGAAGAGGTGCCGTGATGATGTGGCTTACAGCGAACACACCCGTTAGACCAATCACGAATATCATGATGCTCGCAATCGCGATCGTCAGGCGGCTCCGGCGTGCGATGGTGGCGACGCTCTCGAGCGAGAAGCCCATGTGCAACGTTCCGGCCGATCGGCCGTGCGAGATGATGGAGCGGCGAGCACGGAAGATTTCGCGATTGTCTGACACGCCACCTGGCATGCGGAACTCATACGGCACCGTGTAGATGTTTGGCATACGGTTGAAGTCCGCAACCACACCTCCGTCTAACGCGGTGACGTAGGCGTAGACGAGGTCATCCACCTGGGCCGCTCCGTTCAGAACGATCGGAACGTGATCGGGATCTCCCGTATCAGAAGATGCGCCGATCGCGAACGCGGTCATATCGGCGATATTCGAGGCCTTGTCGACAAGCGCGTTCTCGGCCTGGTTTTCCATCCGCGTCGGAAGGAACAGGTAGATCGAGAGCGAGATCGCCGCCATCAGGCCGAACGTGAAGATGGTCAGCTTCGCGCGTAGCGATCTGAGCGGCCTCCAGACGGCGTGAGTCAGCTTCCGTGTAATGCCGGATCCGCTCAATGCTTCAGCTGGATGTGCGATCAAGAGAGGAAGGGCAGCGGCTCTTTGGCGCAACCTCTTTGCCCACAGTCGATTGATCGGATGAATAAGGAGCCATTTTGCCCTAGTATCGGCAGCAGGGATCCTTCATTAACGACGAGAAGGGGCCACATCCGGTCATCTGAAGGAGATTCACGCCCGGTTGGTTTACGATACGCCCGGGGGGAGCCGCATGAGAACATATCGGACGCCACACCGTCTACTCGCGTCCATTCTCGCCCAGATTTGCACCGATCCGCAACTTGCAGTTCCGCTCCGGCAGTCGTTCCCTTCTGACGGTTCTTATTCCTCGGCGTGCTTCTTGCGGCGCTCGACATCGCGATGGTTGGCCCGGCGCTTCCGGCAATACGCGATCATTACGGGATTGATGAGCGGGCCGCAGCATGGACGCTCAACGTCTTCGTGCTGTTCAACCTGCTCGGCGTTCCCCTCATGGCGAAGCTCGCTGATGCCGCCGGGCGTCGGTTTGTGTTCACGCTGGACATTGCTTTGTTCTCGGTCGGCGCGTTGATCGTGGCATCGTCCCCGCCGTTCTGGGTCCTGCTCGCCGGACGAGCATTGCAGGGCATGGGGGCTGCCGGGATCTTCCCGGTCTCCAGCGCAGTCGTTGGCGATGAATTTCCGGCCCACCGGCAGGGGAGAGCACTCGGCATTCTTGGATCCGTGTTCGGCGTGGCGTTCATCGTCGGGCCGGCCATCAGCGGCATCCTGCTTCGATACAGCTGGCAGTGGCTGTTCCTTGCACCATTGCCGCTTGCTGCGACGGCGATGGTTCTGGGTCGCCGGCACGTGCCGGCCGTCACGGGCGGAGTGCCGCTCGCAGGATTCGATGTCCGAGGTCTGGTTCTGCTCACCATCACACTGGTTGCATTGGCCGTCAGTACGAATGGTATCGATGCGGTCGGGTTTCTGGCCAGCCTTTCGAAGCCGCGCGTATGGGGCGGAGCGTCCGTTGCTCTCGTATCTGGCTACCTTGCGTTCCGAGCGATCTCGACCGCCGAGAACCCTCTCCTGCCGAGAAAAGTCCTTCGGTCGCGAGAGGCACGTCTCGCCATCGCGCTGACCGCAGCCGCGGGATTCTGCGAGGCGGTGTTGATCTTCGTGCCGTCGCTTGCCGAGGCAACGTTCGAAGTCACAAAGTCGACGGCCTCATTCATGTTCTTGCCCCTGGCGTTTGCCGTTGCGCTCGGATCGCCCTTGTTTGGCTGGGTCCTTGATCACGCAGGACCCAGGCGAACCGTTTCGGCATGCGCGCTGTTGCTGTTTGCAGGGCTCTGCTCGCTCGCACTGTTTGACACCGATCCCGGCGTTCTACACCGGTTCCGTTCTGGTTGGAATGGCGCTCGCCGGATTGCTCGGCTCTTCGCTCAACTACATTCTGCTGCGCGAATCCAGCGTCGAGGATCGTGTGTCCGCGCAGGGAGTCATCACGCTGGCGCTCAACGCCGGTCTCCTGATCGGCGGCGCAGTTGTCGGAGCGCTCGCGGCGTCGGGTGCGACACGTCGGATGGGTTACGAGTCGGCGTTCCTGACGGTGGCCGTACTGAGCATCTTGATGTTCGTCACGGCGCTTGGACTTCGCAAGCAAGTCCGTGCCAACGTCGACGCACGCCCGGTCGAGAGTCGCCTCGACCTGTCATAACTCGCGGATCATTGCGACGGTCGTGAGTCGCGCTCTCGTTCGGCCGTCCATTCGACGACTTTCTCCGTCAGAAGGCCAAGCGAAACGATGGCAATGATCTCTGCGATCAGGCGAAAGGCATAGTGCCGGACGCCAAATCGTATGAGCCTGGGAAGGACCGTGAAGGCAGTGAGTGCTCCGAAGAAACCGATTGCCCACCGCGTGCTCACGCCGGCGACATCGTGACGCGCCTTCGACAATGTTGACATGTTCGAACTTGACATAGTGATTCAGCCCGCAGCTTATTCGTGGCCACTCAGCCTGCCGACGACTCTTCCCGTACTGCCAACTGGCCGCACGCAGCCGCAATATCGTGGCCGCGACTCTTTCGGATTGTGACCGTTACCCTCTTTTTAACGAGGACCCTGACAAACTGATTCACACGTTCGTCAGATGTTCGCTCGAAGGGGAGGCCGCCGACCGGATTGTACATGATGAGGTTGACCTTACTCGGAATCCACTGGACGATCTCCGCGAGGGCCCTCGCATCGGCGTCCGAGTCGTTGACGCCGTCGAAAAGGCAGTACTCGTACGTAACGTCTCGCGACGTTTTTGACCAGTAGTATTCCAGGGCGGCTCTGAGAGCCGCAAGATCGGTACGGGCAGCCCGGTTGACGGGCATGATGGCGCTCCTTTGAGCGTCCGTGGGGGCGTGTACGGACACGGCAAGTCGTACTCCCGGATCGTCGTCGGCCAGATGCCGGATGCGCCGGGAGATTCCTACGGTCGAGACGGTGATTCGCTTCGGTGAGATGTCGAGACCCGACGGGTCTGAGATGATGCGCAGGCTCTTGACGACATTGGCGTAGTTGAGCAGCGGTTCGCCCATCCCCATGTAGACGATATTCGTGAGTCCTCGGCCGTATCGCTCGACGGCGAGTTCGTTCATGAGCCGCGCCTGGTCGAAGATCTCACCGGACGTCAGATTCTGATGGAAACCCATTGTACCGGTCGCACAGAATGCACAGGCCATCGCACAACCGACCTGACTGGAGACACAGGCGGTGAGCCTTCGTATGTCGCCGTCCGCCACGTCGGGGATGAGCACGGCTTCAACGTGTCGCCCCGACTCAAGGCGCACGAGTGCCTTTGTGGTTCCATCCACCGACGTACTGATCTGCTCCGGGTCGATCTTGCCGATGCGGTGCGTCTCCTGCAGCTTCTCGCGAAACTGGAGCGGCAGATTGGTCATCTCGGCGAACGACGCGGCCCCCTTGCCGTACAGCCACTCGAACATCTGCCGACCACGGTAGGCCGGTTCCCTCATCTCCGTGGCCAGGCATTCGAGCTCAATCCGGTCGAGCGTCTTCAGATCTACGCGGGTAGGGGATAAGGAGTTAGGCACCACGTTGTCGCTGTCGAAATGGCCTGATGTTCGATCTGCCGATGCGTGTCGGGACACCTAGTACTCCGCTGCCTGACCGGGTACCGGTACGGATGTGTGGAGCTGGACGATGACCCAGCTTGTGTCGCGTTTTTCCAGGCCACCGGTGAGGCGCATACCCTCGAGGCTCACGGGGTTACCCTGTGCCAGCAGGAACAGATCAAACTCCTCTGAGAACCAGGCCGACCGGGCGTCCACGCCGACCTTGACTATGCGGTTGCGAACATCAAACTCAACGTTTTCGAACGACGCGAACTGGCGTTCTCTCAGTTCTCGATAAGTGTCGTATCCGATGATCTGCTCGGCGGCGTCAGTCCCGATAATCACGAGGTCCTCGTCGTGTGCCACGATCTGGTCAAACGTGGCCATGTCTTCATCTTCCCACATGCGGCCAAAGCGATTGACAAGATCATCGACTTCAACGCGGGCCTGCGCCATTTCTTCGGTCGTGGGAGCCGGTGCGTTCTTAGTCTTGTCGAGGCCGGGCTGGCAACCCGCGAGCAGAAGGGCCAGGGCGCCGCAGGCGGTGCGGCAAAAGAATCGGGCGGGGGCCACGCAAGCGAAATTTGACATGTGTCCTTCCTCCTCTAAATCATGCGATCGAGCACGATCGAGAATACAAGTACCGGAATGTACATCACTGAGCTCTTCAGAAGGCGTCTGGCGTCCAGATTGGTGCGGGTCCTCCAGAAGCGCACCGCTGGATGCAAGAAGAAGGCGCCGCTCAGAACGGCGACTACGAGATACGTCGTGCCCATTGACGGGTCAGTCGCAAGGGCCAGGCTAAGCACGACGGTTGCGGCCGTGAACGCGAGGGCAAGTGCAGCGGTCGCAAGGCCGTCGCTGTCAATAACAGGAAGCATGGCGAACCCACCCCGCCCGTAGTCCTTGCGATACATCCACGCAAGAGCAAGGAAGTGAGGCATCTGCCAGCACAGCAGGATGCCGAAGATGAGCCATGCGCCCCATCCCGACAGTGAGTTCGTCGCCGCCGTGTAGCCCCCGATCGCCGGCAGCGCACCGGGAATGGTCCCGACCAGCGTATTCAGCCACGTCTTCGACTTCATGGGCGTGTATACGAACAGGTAGAGGGCCATCGACAGTGCAGCCAGGATGGCCGTGAGAGGGTTGACCAGCGGACACAGCACGCCTAGCCCGGCCGCCGAGAGAAGGAGACCAACGTTGCGCGCATGCGTGGCTGGCATACGTCCTGCCGGCAGGGGCCGGTTCAACGTTCGCTTCATGGCCAGATCGCGATCCCGCTCGAGATAGTGGTTCAGCGCTCCGGCTCCCGCCGAGCTGAGCGCCACGCCGATCAGGGTGAAACCCAGTGCGAGTCCGTCAAACCCCACAGGACTTCCAATTACAAATCCCGCGAGGGCTGACAATACGACAAGGAATGTGATCTCCGGCTTGGTGAGTACGACATAATCACCCAGCGTGCCCCCGGCGAGCGACCGCGAGACGCGCGCCGTCTTACGTGACTCCGGGATGGCATCGGCGACGGCGATCGGGTGTTTGTTCGCGTCAGGTCGCATTTCGATTGTTTGAGGCACGGTCAGGCGGGTTGTGGGACGGATTTGGGAGAAACCGGGGGAACCCCGGGTGCGAATCTATGACGCTCCCGTAGCGACCACGTCAACAATGCGACGGAACTCGCCATCAGCAGTGCTCCGATCACCATATGGGACGTGTTAGACGCCACCTGCAGATTGCTGGGCTGCACCATTCCGACCTCGTCGAGCAAGACAAAGAAGGCGGTCAGGCCAAGCATGAACTGTACGACGAGGAGGCCGAGCATTGCATCCCTGGATTGCCGGATTGTCGGAATGTGGCGATGCGATCCGTGGACTTCGTAGGCCGTTGCCAGTACGAGCCCGACAACAACGAAGGCCCAGAAGATATGCAACCCCGCCAGACTCAGGTCGATGCCGGTGCCCGGATGCCGGAGCAGGGCGCCAAGAATGATCTGAACGTAGATCGCGACAGACGTCGCCACGCCAAGTTTCACCAGACGATCGGATATGGCGGGCCGGCCAACGTGCGAGTCCTGGACATCCGTCCACGAGCGAGAGGTAAAGAGGGCCATGCAGACCATCGTGCTGAAGAATAACTGCGCAACACAGGCGTGGACGACCGCAAGGTCGAGCGATACCCACACGACGCGGAGTCCACCGAGGAATCCCTGCAACATGACCAGCGCCAGGGCCCCGACAGCGAGTCGACGCATCCATCGGCGCGAGTCGGCGGCGAATGTCCAGATGCTCAGAATCAAGACGAGCAAACCGACGAGGGCCCCGAGCAGGCGATGCCCATGTTCGGCCAGGACCGGGGTGATGGTCCACCACCCAGGCCACGGGTTGAGCGGATCGTAAGAATTGAACGACGATGGCCAGTCAGGAACGGCCAGTCCGGCGTCGATGCTGGTGACGAATGCACCCCATCCCATGAGGAGTATCGTCGCAAACACGGTGAGAAGGGTGAAGAGGTGACGTGCTCGCATGCCGGCGGAATCGGTGTTGTCGATCGAGTAGTTCCAGAAACGATCGGTAGCGCATCGGTACCCCCTCGCATCTGCGAGTGTTCCAGTCCGGGGCTCCAGGGGGCGTGTTGAGGGACATCATTCCGGAATGATTCAAGAAACCGAATTGATCACCGCAGCCTGAACACGTAACTTTGAAGGTTGGGAACGGCCGGGTCGGCGTTTAGTCGAACGGGCCACCGCGAACACAAGGACGACTACTCACATGCGCAGAAAACCGGGTCAGTTTGCTCTCGTCGCTCTGACGACGGCTCTGATGCTGTTTATGGCGGCCGCCCCGGGCCTGCACGCGCTGTTGCCGGCCGATCGGAGCCTGTCCGGCGAATGGATTCGCCAGCGCCTGCACACGCAGGACGAAAGTGTCATCAGGGCCATCGAAGCGGCGCTCGAGACCGCGCCATCGACACTCGACGAGTTCGTGGCTGCCATTATCGTCGAGTTGGACGGTTCGGATGATGCGGCTGCACGCGCGGCCCTTTCTCTCGTGATTCCGGCCATGTCGCTGGAGCATTTCTTGAGCGGGGGATGGCTCGTTGAGCTCCGGCAGGCCGTAAAACTCGCACGATCGCTCACGCCCCGGGCGCCAGGCCATTTCCTTTCAGCGGCGACGATCCTCTCCCGGACCCTCCGGGCCAGTATCCCGGTCACATGGATTGGTCGTGTGGCTCAGGGGCCGAACCTCACGAGCTGGCAGATCCGGCATCTGATCGCGGCATTGCCACTCGGGCCTTAGCGGGTTCTTCCACCTCCGATTTCCGTGTCGCTAGCGACACATTTCCAAGAGTCCACCCCGGTCCTCAATTCGCCGGTGGGCACGACTTGATCACCAAGTAACACGATAAGATGCAAGGCAACGGATTCAAGATATTTCTCACCGTGTTCTTCCTCCTGGTCACCGGTTACTACCTCTGGCCGTCCGCGCAGAACCTCTACTACAATCAGCGAATGGGTGATATGGAGGTAGAGGCCAGGCAGGAGTACGAGCGCGAGAATTTCGCCCGACTACGGGAAGTCAAGGAAAAGGCACTCAAGCTCGGATTGGACCTGCTTGGAGGGATGCACGTGACGCTTGAAGTGGGCGTCGAGTCGCTGATCCGCGAACTGTCGCGCGAGACCGACGAGGTCTTTGAGGACGTGCTCGCGGTGTCCTCCAGTCGGGCCGCTCGAGAAGGGGTCTCGGTAATCGATGCGTTCGTCGACGAGTTCGAATCGCGGGATGAGAATGCCAGACTCTCTCGCTACTTCCGAAACGACGATGAGGGGATCACACGGCGATCCACCAATGTCGAGGTCGCATCGTACCTGAGAGGCGAAGCGGATGCGGCCGTCACGAGAGCGATCGAAATCATTCGAGACCGCGTCGACCGTTACGGCGTGTCGGAGCCGTCCATTCAGAAGCAGGGGTCGCGCCGCGTGATCGTGGAGATGCCCGGAATTGACGATCCCGAGAGAATCCGCAAGCTGCTGAAGGGGACGGCGCGACTTGAGTTTCGCCTTATGGCCGATCCGCAGGACGTGGTACGTTCGCTTCAGGGCATGATCGAGCACTACGAGGAAAGTGCCGTGGATTCGTCGGGAGAATCTGCGACCGACGCTTCGGCGGCAGATACTTTGCTCGACATTTCCGCCCTTCTGGAGGAAGAGGCTCAGGCGGGCAACGCCCTGCTTGAGGTCATGCAGCCCGTGGGGCAGGGGGTCGTCTATGGAGCGGTTGCCGAGAATGACACGGCGGCAGCCAACACGTTGCTGCGCGCGCCCGAGATCAGGGCGCTTCTGCCGTCCGGAATCAAGCTCATGTACACGTCATCTCCGATCGGTCTGACCGAAGATGGCCACGAGATGTACTACATCCTGGGTGTTCGCGACGCCATCGAAATGACCGGAGAGGTCATCGAGGATGCGAGAGTTGACTTCGACCAGATCACCAACGCACCCGAGGTGACGATGGTGATGAATTCGGAGGGGGCTCGCACGTGGGCCCGTCTCACCGGCGCGAACGTTGGCAAGCAGGTGGCGATTGTTCTTGACGGGGTCGTGTATTCGTACCCGGTCGTCAACGAACGAATCACCGGTGGCCGTTCGGCGATCAGCGGACTTGACTCACAGGAAGAGGCGCAGGATATCGTGACCATCCTGAAATCGGGCGCCCTGCCGGCACCGGTCGAGATCGTGGAGGAGAGGACGGTCGGTCCGAGCCTCGGGCAGGCTTCGATCAGGGCCGGGTTTCTATCCGTAATGGTCGGCCTGCTGATCGTAGCGCTCTTCATGATCGCCTACTATCGAACCGGCGGTGTTGTCGCCGACCTCGCGCTCGTGCTGAACATCATCTTCATTCTTGGCATCCTTGCCGGGTTCGGAGCGACGCTAACGCTGCCCGGCATCGCGGGTATCGTACTCACGATTGGTATGGCCGTTGACGCCAACGTGCTGATCTTCGAGCGAATCCGAGAGGAACAGACCACCGGCAAGACGCTCAAGGCGGCGATCGACGGTGGATTCGCCAAAGCGCTGTCGGCCATCGTCGACGCGAACATCACGACGTTCTTTGTCGGAGCCATCCTCTACTCGTTTGGTGTGGGTCCGATTCAGGGATTCGCCGTGACGCTTATGGCCGGTATCCTCGCGTCCATGTTCAGCGCCATCGTGTTTACGCGAATCATCTTTGACTACATGGTCATCGAGCGACGACTGTCCGTGAACTACGGCTGAGTTGCAGACAGTCCACCAGCCAACATTCAACGGCGCCCTCGTGGCGCCATGATCCATACAGGCCATGAGAATCTTCGAGAACATCAAATACGAATTCATTCAGAGTCGTACCAAGGGGTACATATTCTCCGGCATCCTGATCACGCTGAGTATCGTGTCGCTTGTCAGCCGCGGGCTCGAAATGGGCATCGACTTTCGGGGCGGCATGGAATTCGTCGTGGAAACCACGGAACCACTCAACGTTGTTCAGGTCCGCGAGGAACTTGCGCAAGTTCTGATCAGCACACCGGAGGTGAAGGCGTACGGCGACAGTGAGTTGCTGATCAGGGCCCTCGACGAAGGCGACATCAATGAGATTCAGAATGCGATAACGGGTGGGATTGCTTCGGCGTTTACGGACTCGAATCCGAGAGTGCTCAAGACAGATATCGTTGGACCCCGTTTTGCTGCTGATCTAAAACGAGGCGCGATCTACTCGGTCTTTGGCTCGTTGCTCGTGATCTTTGTCTACATCCTGATCCGTTTCGAATGGCGTTTCGGGCTGGGAGCAGTGGCGGCGCTTTTTCATGATGTGATCATCACGCTGGGCGTCTTCTCGGCGCTGTATGGCATCGTGCCGTTTTCGATGCAGATCGACCAGTCGATCATCGCCGCCTTCCTGACGATTGTGGGATACTCCCTGAACGACACCGTTGTGATTTTCGATCGGATCAGGGAGTACTCGAACATCTACAAGACGGAAGCCTACGGAGAGATGGTCAACCGCTCGATAAACCACACCCTGAGCCGCACAGTCGTGACATCCGGCACCACCTTGCTCGTGGTAGGCACGCTCTTTATATTCGGTGGAGAGGTGCTCCGGGGGTTTGCATTTGCGCTTATCATCGGTATCCTGATCGGAACTTACTCGTCAATATTTGTTGCCTCGCCCGTTGTTGTTGAATTACGTGCGCGGGCAAAGGCCACCGGCCGACGCAAATAAAGACGTATCACGAACGAGTCTTCATAGCGATGAACTACAACGTCGACGAGCGCTATAACGCGGTTGTCATTACGCTCAAGGGCAACGTCATGGGCGGTCCCGATGGCGCGGACCTCCATAACACACTCCATGAGCTGCGAGAGAAGGGACAGAACAACGTGGTCATTGATCTCTCGAAAACGAAGTTCATGAACTCGAGCGGCCTGGGCATGTTGATCAGCGGCATGACCACGATGCGCAACGCCGGGGGCGACCTTCGCCTCGCGAATGTTGCCGATCGAATCCAGTCGCTCCTGATTGTGACTAAACTCATCACGGTGTTCAAACACTATCCGTCCGTCGAAGACGCCGTGGCCAGCTATGAGGAGGAGACCCCGGCGAAATAGCACGGCAGGACTCATCTTCCTTCTGGTATTCGTGGCGGGTACGACCGCCAGTTGAAACTCGAAACCCAAGGTGGCGGGCGTGCCCGTCGCCTTTTGTTTTGTTCGCACGGTTCTAATCAGCTGTACGTGAGCACATGCCAATTACGGTTGTCATAGGAAGTCAGTGGGGCGACGAAGGCAAAGGCAAAATCGTCGACCTGCTAAGTCACGAGATCGACATTGTCGCCAGGTATCAGGGGGGCGCTAACGCCGGCCATACCATCATGTGGGGCGACAAGACATTCGTCCTTCACCTCGTTCCGAGCGGGATCTTTCATGAAGGCGTGAGCTGCGTCATCGGCAATGGAGTGGTGATTGATCCGGGCGCTCTGATTGACGAAATCGGAATGATTCGCGAGCTGGGCTACGAGGTCGATGGACGGCTGTTCATCTCACATAATGCCCATCTCATCATGCCGTATCACAAGAAGGTCGAGGAGGCCAGTGAACGTGCGCGAGATGCCGGCGCAATCGGCACCACCGGACGGGGCATCGGGCCGGCCTACATGGATAAATTCGCCCGGACCGGCATACGCGTGGTCGATCTGCTGGACCGCGACGTGCTCAGGAAGAAACTGACGATCGCGATTGAAGAGAAGAACGCAATTCTGAAAGGAATCTACGGGGCCGCCGAACTGGACGTTGATGCCATCATCGAAGAGTGCGTAGAGTTTGACAAGCTGATCGACCCGTACGTCACCGATACGAGTCACTACCTCGGCCAGGCGCTGAAAGACGGAAAGCGAATACTGGCCGAAGGGGCGCAGGGCTCGCTGCTGGATGTCGATTTCGGGACCTATCCCTTTGTGACGTCAAGCCATCCAACTGTTGGAGGATGTTGCACAGGACTCGGTGTACCTCCCACTGAGATCGAACGTGTGATCGGCATCGTCAAGGCGTACTCGACGCGGGTGGGAAATGGCCCGTTCCCGACAGAACTTGAAGATGCTTCCGGAGATAGACTGCGCGAGGTGGGAAGAGAGTTTGGCGCTACGACCGGGACGACCGAGGCGGTGTGGCTGGCTCGACCTGGTTGCGCTGCGTTACACGAGATGATCAACGGATTTACGGACCTGGCGATCACGAAGCTGGACGTGCTGACAGGTATGTCCGAGATCATGGTCTGTACGGCCTATGAGATCGAGGGCAAGGAGACCCAGCGCTTTCCTAGCGAGGTGCAGACGCTCGAGAAAGTTCGACCGATCTACAAGTCGTTTCCGGGCTGGGATGAAGATATCACCGCTGCGCGGAGTTACGAAGATCTACCGGCACAGGCGCAGACCTACCTGGAATTCATCTCGAGCTTCCTGGAAGTACCGATTCGCACGATCTCGACCGGCCCGAAGCGGGCGCAAACCATTGTGCGAGATCTCGCTGAGATCGTGTCGGCGGTCTGACGAACTCCCCGGCGCGAAGCGCATTTGATTCGGGCGGGGTGCTGCCGACTGACGCTCCCCGCGTCGGCCTTACCCAGAACCACTCTGACCGGTGCACAATCCGGCCCCGACCGCATGAAGGCATACCGTGTTTCCGCCAAGCTTAAGATTGGCCTCATTCTTTTCGCGATCGTCATCGCCGTCGTTTCGCTCGCGTACACCCATCAACTGGTCAACCGGCTGAAAGACCGCGAGCAGTCGGTTGTTCGCCTCTGGGCCAATGCCCTGGTTCAATTGCCCAAGGCCCAGCTCCAATCAGTCAATCCCTATCAGGCTGAGCTGTCTGAGATTCAGGGTCGGCTCAGGGCGATGCCGTCGGCCGGGGAGAGTTTTTCCGCAGATCGGCTGCCGGCCCTGCTGGAAGCGATCTCCTGGGCCCAGAGCATGCCGCCGGCGAGTGAACTGAGTTTCATTATGGACGACATCCTCGTCCCCAACGCCTTCGACATTCCGGCCATCGTGACCGACGGTCGAACGGGCGAAATTCTGAGTTGGCGCAACCTGCACGGCCTCGACTCAGTGGGCAACAGTCTGTCACCCAGGGATTCCGTGCGCGTAATGTCGCGGATCGCCGACATGGACTCTACGTATGCACCCATTCTGATCGAAATCACGTTTCCGGGGATGCCGGACGTCGGGCTGACGCAACAGGTTCACTACGGTGAATCACAGATGGTACGCGAGCTCCGCTGGTATCCGTACATCCAGTTTCTGTTCGTCGGACTGTTCATTCTCGTCGGCTATCTCGGGTTCTCCTACGTGCGGCGAAGTGAGCAGAGCAGCCTGTGGGTTGGGATGGCCAAGGAGGCTGCACATCAGCTGGGGACTCCGATTTCGAGCCTTATGGGCTGGACCGAGATTTTGCGATCCGATGATATCGGGACGGACCAACGAAGGGATGCGGTCGACGAGGTAGAGAAGGATGTCGAGCGATTGAAGCGCGTCGCAAGCAGGTTCTCGGACATCGGTTCCATGCCGAGGCTGTCGGTGGAGAGTCTGGAATCAGTGGTCGGCAGCACCGTCGACTACATGAAGCGCAGGCTGCCGCGGAAAGGGAAAGACGTTCAGCTTGTTGTCGATCTGGAACCGGGTTTGAAAGTCCCGCTGAACCCGGAGTTGTTTGAGTGGGTCGTGGAGAACCTGCTCAAGAACGCCCTGGATGCTCTGGAGGGTGGAGAGGGCAGGATCGAGGTGCGCGCGCGACAAGAGGGCGAACAAGTGCACGTGGATGTCGAAGACACCGGCAAGGGCATTGACCGACGCGAATGGAAGTTCATCTTCCGGCCTGGATTCTCGACCAAGACGAGAGGATGGGGCCTCGGCCTGAGCCTCGCCAAGCGCATCGTGGAAGACTATCACGGTGGCGAACTGATACTACTGCAATCCAGGCCCGGACACGGATCGACGTTCCGAATATCCATCCCTTCAAGCTAGACCTCGTCAGTCGGAGGGAGCCGAGATTCGGCTCTGTAGCTCGGGCCCGTCAATTTTCGTAACGGCCAGGTAGATACTGGACCTGTTGCGCCACACCAGTACCTGTGCCGATCGCAGGCTGTGGAGGTCAAAGTTCGATTCGCTCTGGATCTGGGATCGCACATCCGACGACAGCCGTATGGACGGATTGGCATCCAGGAATCGATACGAGAGAGCGTAGAGCGTGATACTCGCGCCGGTGGAGTCGTCGACGTATCGCACCGCAGGAGCGTGCACGCCCGGCGCAATCTCTTCTATTCCCACGCCACCAAGCGTCGTCCCGTCGATCTCGGGAATACTGGATTGGACTCCGGTATGCGTTTGCAGAAACCGTTCACCTCGATCGCGCGATGGGGTTCGAAGGTCAAATCGAAACGACTTCGCTTTGCGTGCCGCCAGTACGATCAAGTCTTGCTCCGGCTCCTCACTGAGCGTCGAATGAAGATAATCCGCTCCAAATCCGACGACGAGCACGAGGGCGATGCCGACGAGGATCGACATGGGTCGGACGGGACTGCGGCGTTTCTGTGGCGCGCTGGCACCGGCACGAGCTGGTGCGTCGACGGACGTTGTCGATTGCGCAGTGCGTACCTGCGGTCCGGCCGATGCCGCGATTCGCGATCGAAGCCCGTCGGAGGCGCGAGGCAGCTGCCGGGATATTTCCGACAGCGAATCCTTCAGCCAGTCCTCCTGCAGTCCGTCGATCAGATGCACGCGCTGTTCAGGCCCTGATTCCGAAAACAGACTCTCATGAATTCGGCTCAGCACGTTCTGTCGTCGCTCCTCCAGAACGACCGCCGGCTCTCCGGTGAGCGCTGCGATCTCATCCATCGAAAGGGCGTCGATTTCAGAAAGGAAGAGCAGGCGCCAGTCCAGCGAGTCCAGCCCCGAAAGGACCTGATGCACTACCGAACGTGCACGCTCGGTCGCTGCTGCCCGGTGCGTATCGCTGACTACTTGCTCGACGACAGTGGCGGTCGTGTCCGTCTCATCGCCATGTTGCCGGGCGTTCCCCAATTCGGCGAGAAGAAGGTCACGCGGGCGTCGCGGATCGCCATTGCGATGCGCAGCGATCGCCCTTCTGAACGTTTCCTCGACGAGCTTCTCGACAGCTACGTCACTGCCCGCCGACAACTGCGCAGCTCGCTGCACCGTATCGAGGTGGGTCAGGAACGGCTCCACACCTTCTAAAGAATCTATGGACATGTTAGTCAAGGAATATCACGTTGACGGCTGCTCCTCGCTGGATGTCGAAGAGTCGCGAGGCGTTTCCCGAGTTGACCGCGACTTCGAGGTAATCCGCGCTGTCGAAAAGCACGAGCGGTTCGCCTGCGGCAACGTCGCCGTAGGTGGTCGCAACATCTCGAAGTATTCCGTTACCAACAAAACACTTCATAGTTCGGCCACGGCGGTTCTCTTCGAAGGACTGGCGAGAGATGTTCGTGATGCAGTTCCCAAAATGATCCACGTGCACGACCCAGCCCTGAATACCTTGATCGTCGTTGATCGGCAACGCCCAGTGTAGCCGTACAAGCGCTTCGACCGGGCTGCCCACGTCGCGAATCGATCGGCCCGATGCCAGATGGGCGGCGACTGGAGCGAATATGTCTCGTCCGTGAAATGTCCGGCTGGGTGAGTTCGTTCTCCAGTATTGCGCCCTGTCGAGTTGAACCAACTCGTCCGGCGAACCGTCGTCCAGCAGAAGGGAAAAGATGCCGTTGTCGGGACCAACAAAGCGGTGGTCACCTTTCCTCAGAGCAACGCATCTGCGATCGGAACCCACGCCGGGATCGACAACAACAAGGTGCACCGTTCCGGCGGGGTAGTACGGAACAACCCGCCGCAGCACGTACGCCGCTTCCATTACGTCCTGTGGGGCGATCTCGTGGGTGACATCGATTGTTCGGATCTGCGGGTCGATACGCGCGATCACGCCCTTCATGACGGGCACGTATGCATCGCGATAGCCGAAGTCAGTCGTAATTGTCAGTATGCCTGACACGGAATCCGGGTTGTGGGTAGACGTGACGTCCGGATGAACAACTCAGCCGGACACCTCAAAAAGTAGTGCAAGAAATTGTGGTGTGTACGATGCCGGCCAACGCGGCGGTGAACTCGACGGCCGGCGTCTTCCGGTCCGCGCCCGTGCTGCCGTGGAACTGACCACGAGCGGTATTGTCTCAAGGAATGTGCATCCCGGAGTGAGGTGATCACCGTGGCAAATTCCGTACAGAGTGTTGAAGGCGCGCAGACCGCGCTATCTGAGAGACATGAGCAGGCTCTGGACATGTTCGTCAGTTTCTGGGGCGACATGGCTTCCCGGTGGGGAATTAACCGGACAATGGCTCAGATTCACGCCCTCCTGTACGCGTCGGAGGCACCACTCGATACAGACGAGATCATGGAGGCGCTGAGCGTCAGTCGTGGCAACGCGAACATGAACCTCCGATCTCTCATCGACTGGAAGCTCGTCTTCAAGGTTCAGCGGGAGGGTTCGCGGAAGGACTTCTACGAGGCGGAAAAAGATGTCTGGCATATTACTGCACAGATAATCCGTCGCCGCGAAAGGCAAGAAATCGAGCCGGTGATGGAGCAGCTGCGCGGCTGTCAGGACGCCCTGCGAGCAGGCAGTCCCGCCGCCCTCGACGCTGAGGAGGCCCGGTTCAATGAACGAATAGAAAACCTCATGCGACTGATGGAGGTGTTCGATCGGGTAACCACGGCGCTGCTGCCCTTTATCCAGGAAAAGCATGCCCCGATCATTCGGCAGCTGATTCATATGGCCGAGTCGCTGCAGGCGAGCGACGCCGGGGCAAACGTCCAGGATGATGAGTGATCGGCAACTCGGGCAGCGCGGCGAGACCATCGCGGCCGAGTATCTCGAGCAAAAGGGCATCCGCATCCTGGATCGGAACTACCGCTTCGAGCGGAATGAGATCGACCTTGTTTGCTTCGATCCGGACGGGCACGATGCAGGTGTCGGGGAGATTGTGTTCGTTGAGGTCAAGACGAGGAGCGGTGATTTGTTTGGCCGACCGGAGGAGGCGGTGACTCCCGAGAAGAGGGACCACATCGTTGCGGCTTCCAGGGCCTACCTGTACGAGAAGAAACTTGAGGGCGCGGCGTGCCGGTTTGATGTCGTAAGTATCGTCATGCGTGATGCGGACGCGGATGCGGATATCGATCACTTCAAAGATGCTTTCTGGGACTAGCCGATCGCTATGGCAGACGCAACCTATCGCGCGGATGTAGCGGTCGTCGGCGGCGGCATTGCCGGAATCGTGACGGCGCTGCAATTGCTGGATGAAGGCCTGAGCGTTGTCCTGCTGGATCGGGATGATCGCGCAAGCCTGGGTGGTCTCGCCAGATGGTCGTTCGGGGGCATATTTCTGGTCGACTCACGGGAGCAACGACGGCTGGGGTTCAAGGACGACCCTGATCTTGCACTGCAGGACTGGGTTCGGGCCGGTGAGCTGGACCCGACCGATGAATGGCCGGGCCGATGGGCCCGCGCGTTCGTTGACGGCGTTGCGGAGGACGTCGACGTCTGGCTGCGCAGGCTCGGTGTACGGTTCTTTCCGGTTGTGCACTGGGTCGAGCGGGGTGGCCATGCCGGCGGAAACTCCGTGCCGCGCTTCCATATGGTCTGGGGAACCGGAGATCGGCTGATCGAAGTGCTGGTCGGCCGACTGATGGAACATCCGCGACGCGCCCACCTGAGCTTTCATTTTCGCCATCGCGTTACCGATGTCGAGCTGGCCAACGGACGCGTTGCCGGGGTGACAGGCACCAATGAGGCAGATGGCACGCTGTTTCGAGCCGATGCGCAGTCGGTTGTTGTCGCGGCCGGAGGATACAGCGGAAACATCCCGTGGTTGCGCAAGCACTGGGATCACGATCTGGGGAAGACTCCGGAAACAATCCTTAACGGGTCCCACAGGTTCGCCGACGGTGATCTTCATCGGGTGGTCGAGAACAGGGGAGGTGTTCTTTCGAATCTTGACAGGGCGTGGTTCTACGCTGCAGGCGTCCATCATCCAAACCCGCGCCATGAACTGCATGGCCTGAGCATTGTCCCGCCGAAGTCGGCCCTCTGGCTCAACTTTCGCGGTGAACGCATTGGACCCGATCCGATGGTAACAGGATTCGATACGAGGCGTCTCGTGCAACAGGTCTGTCATGAGGACAGGCAATACTCCTGGCAGGTTATGAACAGCCGCATCGCCAGAAAGGAACTGGCGGTCTCCGGCTCTGAGTTCAACGACGCGATTCGGAATCGAAAAGTGCTCGGTTTCTTGAAGTCAATACTGCTGGGTAACCGTGCGCTCGTTCAGACGCTCTCTCGGGATTGTGAGGATGTGATCGTCGCGAATTCAGTTGCGGAACTTGCTGGCCGCATGAACGCGCTGGCAGGCTCGGACGACGTGGATGCCGACGCACTCGAGGCTATGATCAAGACATACGATCGGGGAATCAGTACGGGTACCGCATTCATCGATGACGAGCAGGTCCGTCGAATTGTCGAGGCGAGGAAGTACCGGGGTGACCGGGCCCGAACGTGCAAGTCACAGACGATTCTCGACCCGGGCGCCATGCCGCTGATCGCCATCCGGGAGTTCATTCTTTCCCGAAAGAGTCTTGGAGGGATTCGGACGGATTTGTCGTGCAGAGTTTTGTCGGCGGATGGTCGGCCCGTGCTCCCGGGACTGTATGCCGTTGGTGAGTCTGCCGGATTCGGTGGCGGTGGTATTCATGGCAAGCGATCTCTCGAAGGCACTTTCCTCGCAACGTGTATCTTCACCGGCAGAAGAGCGGCGCGATCCATCGCTGGAGTGGTATGATGAAGAGGACCGGAGCGGAACTGGCAGTCTATGCCCTTGAACAGATCGGTGTCAGGAGAACTTTCGGCATACCGGGGGTCCATAACACCGAACTGTACGATCAACTTGGTGCTTCCAGAAAGATCACACCCTACCTCGTCACGCATGAGGCAGGTGCCGCGTTCATCGCCGATGGTCTGTCTCGAACCAGTGAGGAAATCGGGACCTGCGTGATTGTACCGGCGGCGGGGACGACGCATGCGATGAGCGGAATCGCTGAGGCGTTCCTCGATGGAATTCCGATGCTGATTATATCGGGCGGGATCCGTCGAGATACGGGCCGATCGTTTCAACTCCATCAAATTGACCAGGGCAAGCTCCTCGAATCCGTCACCAAATCCTATTTCCTGATCGAGAGTCACGCGGACATCATTCCGACCATCTACAGGGCGTTTGAGATTGCCAGGACCGGCGTTCCCGGGCCCGTCTTTATCGAGATTCCCGTTGAGCTTCAGCTCTTTCGCGGACATGTGGACACGATGCCAACGTTCCAGCCAGGCACGCAAGCCCGAGTGATCGACGAAGGGGCCATTGATGCCGCCATCGATTTGCTCACTTCGGCCCGACGGCCCGGAATCTATGTGGGGTGGGGCGCCGTCGATGCATCGAATGAAACGAAGAAGCTGGCAGAGAGGCTTGTAGCACCGGTCGCAACCACAGTCCAGGGCGTCAGCTCCTTTCCGGCCGACCACCCTCTGCACACCGGAGTAGGTTTTGGCGCGGCATCCGTGCCGGCTGCACGCAACGCGTTCGACAAATGCGATTGCCTTCTCGCCGTAGGCGCACGATTCTCAGAGCTCGCTACAGGAAGCTACGGTATGGACGTGCCGGAGCGGTTGATCCATGTCGACATCAGCGCCGATGTCTTTGACCGCAACTATCCGTCGCAGGTCAGTATTCTGGGGGATGCGAGTTTCGTCCTCCGCAAGATTAACGAGCGGCTCGGTGATTGGTCGTCCAGCCGGTCCGCCGACAAACTCGCGGGCAAGATCCGCAAAGACAAGAACGACTACATGAAGGTGTGGCTCGCGGACCGATCGAAAGAACGGGTGTCGCCCGGTCTCTTTTTCGCGAGCCTGCGTGAGACGGTTCCCGACGATGCCATTCTGGTGCTCGACGACGGCAAGCATACGTTTCTTGCGGCTGAGCTCTTCCCGGTACGGGGTCCTCGGAGATTTATTTCGCCCACGGATTTCAACAGTATGGGCTACTGTGTGCCGGCAGCGATCGGTGCGAAACTGGGTAATCCCGACAAGATGGTCGTAGCGGTGGTCGGCGACGGTGCGTTCATGATGACCGGTATGGAGTTGATCACCGCGGTCACGAACAAGGTTGGCCTTGCGGTCTTCGTGTTTCACGATGGCGAGCTCGGTCAGATATCGCAGTTTCAGCAGATTCCACTAAACCGCAAGACGTGCACAATCATCGGTGACCTTCACGTGGATGGTGTCGCGCATGCCACGGGCGCCGCGTTCCTGAGTCTTGGACAACGACACGCAGGTACAGGCGATCGTCCAGGAGGCCTGTGAAATGGCGGCCGGAGGGGAGACGGTTGTGGTCGACGTCAGGATCGACTACTCGCGGAAGACGTGCATGACGAAGGGAGTAGTCGAGACGAACCTCAAGCGATTCCCGATGGGGGAGAAGGCCCGGTTCGTAGGGCGGGCCGCACGGCGACATCTGTTGAAGTGACCCGGTCAGCTGGGCCGATATTCCCTGGGTACTTCGTCGGCCACTCTCTCAAACGCGAAGTAGCCGTAGAACGTGACGCCGTACGGGTCAAGCACGTCACCCTTCCAGTCAAACGTGGTGGGTCCTTTCTCAAGTCGTATCCATGACGTCTGATACCTGGGGCGTCGGCGAGGCTCGCGAGACCAGTCGATGTACGACTCATCCTCAATCTCGCCCGTAAACGTGATCTCGACGAATCCTTCGAAGTCGAGTGTGTATTCGTTCGGCCCGGCTCCGGCCTTGAACACGCTTGCGGCATCGATCGGGAATCGTGTACCGGCCGTTGGGCCTCCACCCATCTCGCCCGGTGTCGAGTCCCCCATATTCGTGCGGCCGTAGGTCTTGAAACCCTGCTCTTCGGTTCGTCCGGCTATCAGCGCCAGCAGGAAATGGCGGAATGAACCGACAAATGCGGTGCGGCGATTCGCCGCCCATGTCGCAGCCTCTTCCGGGGAGGACGGAATCATCTCCTCGAACAGCGGCTCGCCGTCGTACTTCGTCCTTCGCGGATCGGCGGAGAAATCCTTGAGGAAGTACGTCACCTGATACCCCAGCCCCTTGTTCTTGATGACGAGAGGTTCGGGGGCCAGCGCACGAAGGTTGCCGCCCGATCCTTCGAAATCCAGGATGGTGGCATTTGTGATTTCCGTTTCCTGCGCATTCGGCGTCTGGCCAATGAAGAGATCCTGGAATCTTTCCAGGCGGCGCTGCCATCGCTTGTCCTCTCTGGCTTCGACCGCGATGCCTTCCAACTCGTACACGCTCGGCTTGAGCTCGAAAACGATCGTGCGCACCGCCTCGGTCCGGAGCAACATGTCCCTGAAATCCGGCTCGTAGCCAATCATGGAAACATACAGTCGCATGGCGCCGGCCGGAATGCCCGTGAGTCGATATGACCCATCCAGACCTGTGCTGGTGCCCACGAGGGAGCCAGCGATGAAGACGTTTGCGCCCGGCAGCGGCTCACCCGACTCGGCATCCAGAACCATCCCCGCAAGAGTGACAGTCGGTATGCGCTGAGCGAGGGCCGATGGCAGGAAGAGCAAACATGAAGCGAGCAGGAGGCTCAGTCCGACAAGGCTCTTTTTCATGGGCTCGATTCGGTGGATGGGTCAGGATAGTTAATACTCCCGTAGAGCAATAATCGATCCTGAGACGTGAACGCGCACCCCACCTGCGCTGACACGGGGGCGAGCAGGCGTATGGCACGATTGCCTGGCCCGAGCCGGTGGGAGCGACGGGTCTTGATGCATTTCTGCTCCTTCCGAGTGGACAGACAGGCCACCAATCTGAACAGCCAGGGACCGCGACAGGCCTTCCGATTCGCCTTTAATTTGCCGGTTTCAGGTCGATAGAAGATAGGAATAAGAACTCTCCACCGGGACCATGAAACGACTCCTCTGCGCTGCATTTGCCCTTCTGATGATTTCGAGTACCTCTGAAGGACAGAATCTGTCGAATAATATCTCGACCGTTTCCAGCGAGTACTCGCGATTGTACGTCGGCCCGCTTGTCGACGCCTACGGAGCCAATATTAACGCCGGTCTGTTTCATACAGCGCGAATTGGGGGAGGACTGATACCGAAAGTCGACCTGTACGTCGGAGTGAAGGTATTCGGGGCGCTACTGCCAACCGACCGGTCGCTGTCGTTTTCCTACCAGACCGAAGAGGTCTTCACCGGACCGGACGGCACGCAGTATCGGGTTCCTGTGGTCTTCGAAGTCGAGGACGCCCCGACGGTATTCGGCGAAACTGATGCCGGTGAGATAACGGCGGAAGTGAATGAGACGGTCAACGAAGGCCTGGACGGCGTGCTTGGAACCGCTGACGACATTGTGATCAGTGAGACCGCATCGCTGCGGCTTCTGCCCGGACTCATCAACACGCCCGTTGCACCGCTGTTGATACCGCAGGTCGGACTCGGCTCGATCGCGGGTACGGACATTCTGGTCCGCTATCTACCGACGGTCAGCACCGATACGTACGGCAAGATATCGTTCCGTGGATTTGGCGTGCGGCACAGCATCAGCCAGTACATCCCGATGTTTCCGGCCAGCCTGTCTGCGCAATTCGTCTATCAGCGTTTGTCGATCGACGATGCGAGCGAGCGACAGACTCTGCTTGCCACTGCGTATGCCGCCAATGTGGCCATCAGCAAATCGCTGGCGGTGATCACACTTTATGGTGGTCTGCAGATCGAGAAGACGAAGGTGGCCTTCGACTACTCATACGACACGGGCATCGCCGAACTCGGGATTCAGGAGATCAGGTTTACGGACCAGGCCGGGAATCGCTTTCGCGTAATCGCCGGGCTGACGTTCTCGCCGGGCCCGCTGCAGGTCAATATTGACTATGCGCTAGGTGCTATGAACACCGTGTCAGCCGGCGTGGGCATCTCGCTGTAGCGGAAATGATCAGGTGGCATTGACGATCGCATCGATCGTCAATGGGTCTTCGAGACTCGAGGTATCACCCAGATCCCCGTCGAGAAACGCGGCACGAATCAGCCTGCGCATCACCTTTGCGTTTCGTGTCTTAGGCAGTGCAGCACAAAATTTTATGTGCTTTGGCTTAAGTGGTTTACCAAGTGCGACCGTGACCATCTGGGTGAGATCTGTCCGAAGGTCTTCGGTAGCAACGGCTCCCGACTTCAGGACACAGAAGGCGGCGAGCGCCTCGCCCTTGATTTCATCCGGAACGCCGATTGCCGCGCTCTCCGCCACCGCGTCGTGGGCGTTCAGGATCGCTTCGACTTCTGCCGGGCCGAGACGTTTGCCGGCCACCTTGATCGTGTCGTCGGATCGGCCCAGGATGTACCAGAGTCCGTCGCCGTCGATCGCCGCAAAGTCGCCGTGCAGCCACACGTCGGGAAACTTGCTCCAGTAGGTGTCGACATATCGGTCGCGGTCGTTCCAGAACCCACGCGTCATGCCGATCCACGGCTTCCGGATGACGAGCTCACCGACGGCCTCACGAACGGGATGCCCGTCTTCGTCAACCACGTCGGCAGCCATACCGACCACCGGTCCGGAGAACGAGCATGGCTTCAGCGGCTTGAAGAAATTGCCACACAGGATTCCGCCGCTGATCTCCGTGCCGCCTGAGTAGTTCAGAATCGGTTTCTTGCCTTCGAGCGCGTGCCGGAAGATCCAGAGCCACGATTCAGGGTCCCACGGACTGCCGGTCGATCCGATCGCCCTGAGGGTACTGATGTTGTGTTTCTCCAGCGGGCCCGTACCATGCACCATGAGGGCCCTGACCAGCACCGGCGAGAGACCCAGGTGTGTCACGGCATGTGATTCCACGATCTGCCAGAGTCGGTCGACCTCGGGGAAGTCAGGCGCTCCATCGTAGATGACCATCGATGCACCGTTGAGGAGCGTCCCGAACACCAACCACGGACCCATCATCCAGCCCATGTCGCTCATCCAGTACATCACGTCTCCGGGCTTCAGGTCCATGCTGTGGCGCATGTCCTGTGCTGCCTTGATCGGGAATCCACAGTGTGTGTGTACGGCGCCCTTGGGTCGTCCCGTCGTGCCGCTGGTGTAGATCACCATGAGGACATCCTCGGCCGAAGTTCGCTCCGTAGCTGCCTCGTCCGACTGATCGGGCACAAGATCGTGCCACCAGTGGTCGCGCCCCTCTGTCCACGGCACGTCCTCGAGGCCTACACGGCGATGAACGATCACGTGCTCAACGGACGTCGCGGATTGAAGCGCATCGTCGGCCGTCTTCTTCATGGCGACGGCCTTTCCTCGCCGGTAGAAACCGTCCGAAGTGAAGAGCACTTTCGCCCCGGCGTCGTTGAGCCGCGTCGCGATCGCACCCGGTCCGTAGCCACTGAACAGCGGTAGTATGATGCCTCCAATCTTGATGATCGCCAGAAACGCAACGATAATCTCAGGTGTCATCGGCATGTAGAGGCCGACGGCGTCACCCGGCATCAGCCCCAGCGATCTGAGTGCATTGCTGCATTTGCACACTTCGCGGTTCAGCTCCTCGTACGTGAATGTGCCGTGCCGACCGTCCTCAGATTCCCATCGGAGAGCCGTCCTGTCTCGATCATCTCCCGATTGCCATTTGTCGAGCAAATTGTGGACGATGTTCATCTCGCCTCCCGTGCACCATTTCGGGAACCGGAGGTCATCCGACAGATCGACAACCTGGTCGTACGGTCGCGAGAACTCGATGCCCAGATCTGCGATCGCGGCGTCCCAGAACCAGGCGACGTCGTCGGTCGCCTTCTGAAGCAATTCATCGTACGATCCGATGCCTTCCCGCTTCATGAACGCGGCCAGATTGCTCTCGTCAATCCATTTCTGGTTTGGATGCCAGGCCACAGCCTGGTTGAAAGGAAACTGGCCGTCGCTGTTTGGTCTGGACGTCGACATACGAACACTTTGCTAATGGACGATCTCTAGATCGGGTGAAACACTTGGGGCAGGTGGGACGTGCACTTGCTGATAACGGCAGCCCGGACCGGGAGGCGGTTGATATATGATGCCGACGATCAAAGCTAGACAGGATTGTTCATGACCAGCAAGAAGATAATTCCGGCCGACGAACTTCAACGTCGTCTTTCCCCTGAACAGTACAGGATAACGCAGCAGAAGGGAACCGAGCCTGCCTTTACGGGCGAGTACAACGATCACAAGGCCGACGGGGTCTATCGGTGCGTCGTCTGCGGTGAGCCACTCTTTTCCTCATCGGCCAAGTACGACTCCGGATCTGGTTGGCCAAGCTTCTACGAGCCCATGGACGGGGAGGGTGTCGATACGGAGTCCGATCGAAGTCTGGGGATGGTCCGTACCGAAGTGACCTGCGCCTCGTGCCACGCGCATCTGGGCCATGTCTTTCCGGACGGTCCCCAGCCGACGGGTCAGCGTTTCTGCATCAACTCGGCCGCCCTCGACTTCAAGGTCGAGGATGACGGGCCTGCCGACGAAGGCAGCTAGGCATGCTCGGCGCGCAGGGTCTGTCGAGATGGACGGACCCTCGCGCCGGCCGTTACGTCATCCTTCGGGCGGCAGAAGAACCTCATCTATCACGTGCACCACGCCGTTCGTCGCGTCGACTGTCCCGAGAATCTTGACTCCGTGGACGAACGTTCCCTCGTCGGTCACCTTGACGTCGATGTAATGTCCGGTCGCCTGATACAGCTTCATGCCGTCTTTCAGGCCGTCGCCGGTATAGGTGCCCGGGGCCGCGTGGAACGTAATGATCTGAGCGAGCTTCTCTTTGTTCTCCGGCTTTAGCAGGTCGTCTACCGTGCCCGGAGGCAATTTGTCAAACGCCGCGTTCGTCGGTGCAAAGACGGTGAGTGGTCCGGCGTTGACCAGAACGTTTTCCAACTCCGCCGCCTTCACCGCCGCTACGAGTGTCGTATGGTCGGGAGACTGCAGGGCAACCTGAAGAATGTTCGGATTGGATACGTTGTCCGCTACCCCTGCCTGGCCATGTGTCGCAGCACTGGCATCCGTCTCGTACGCTGCCTTATCAGGTGATCCGCATGCGACCAGGAGGGTCAGTAACAGAACGGCTGTGAGTTGTATCGTTAGTGGCTTCTGCATTGTTGTTCGGTTTTGGGATGAGGAACGAGAAGTTGGCCGCACCGATCAGAAGTCCTTCTTCCGAAACGTTCGATGAGCGAGCAAGAGTGTGAGCGAGGTCCATAGTATCAGCGCACTTGTGGCGATGACCAGCCCCATCGCGCTGCCGAAGAACTGTTCAAAAACGGCTCCGGTGTAACCCATCAGCGCGGAGATATCGATCTTGAGAAGCAAGAGGATGCGGCCGAGGTCGATCGGATTCAGGACGGTGAATGCGATCATCGCTTTCTCGAGGGGATAGGCGCTAAACGAATACGATGCGATCAGTACCAGTCCGTCATAGAAGACCGAGAAGAGCAGCCACAACAGGAGCGAGATGCCTACGCCCTGCACCCGGTTTTCGGCTCGAAGTGCAACGACCAGAGCGAGGGCTGTGAATACCAGAGTCAACAGCACTCCGGTGACCAGCAGCATCACGAACGTACCGGACTGCCCGCCAGCCAGGGCTCCGTGGACCGCAAGCGGTATGCCGACACCCAGCATGAAACCGACCGAGAGTGGAAGAGCCAGTCCCGCGTAAAGACCGCCGAAGAGAGCGTGGCGACTTACAGGCTGGGACAGCAGGAGTTCGATAAAATTGCGTGCGTGATACACGTACATCGTACCGAACACGATGCTCACCAGCGGGATGAGTATCAGAACGACGTTCATCAGGCTCACGATCACTCTTGAACCTGTTCCACCGAACTGGATGAGGATCTCGGTAGCAAGTGCGAAGAACACCGTGTACAGAACAACCCAGCGGCCACGGATCACATCCTGAAGCTCGTACTTTACGATCTTTAGCGTCGTGTTCAAGCGGCTGCCACGGTTGAGACCATGTCCAGGTTGGACGGACCGGTATTTTCACGTAGTCGAGTGAGAAGTTGCGCCACCGCGCGTTCCAGCCGAGACTGCCCCGTCTGCTCCTTCAGATCTTTGACCTGCCCATCGAAGTAGACGGCGCCATCGAGAAGGAATACGATTCGATCAGACAATTCCTCCACCTCACTCATGATGTGAGACGTGAGAATGATCGTTCGACCCGACTCTCGTTCCTGAAGAATCCGATCCTTCAGAACACTGCTCGCGACTGGATCGAGTCCGGCGGTGGGTTCATCGAGTATGAGAACCTTCGGCTCAAACAAGAAGGCGATGACAGCACTGACCTTCTGGCGGGTCCCGCCAGAGAGCGTCTGAAACGGCTTGTCGAGATCTGACTCCAACTCGAACTGATCGAGGAGTGTTGAATCGGGAAGGTCGTTCCTGCCTCGCAGGTCGGTGATCATTCGGATAATCTCACGTCCGGTGAGGTTCTCTGGAAAATGTGCGTGTTGCGGCATGTAGCCGATCTCACTGCGGTACGCCCAATCTCCATTCAACTGATGTCCATCGACTGAAATCACACCCGAATCGGGACGCGTGAGCCCCAGCAGGCACTTAATGAGTGTGGTCTTGCCCGCGCCGTTCGGACCGACGATCGACGTCACGCAGCTCTGCGGAATTCGCAGATTAACACCGCGAAGGACCGGGAGCTTGCCGAATCTTTTCGTCAGTTCGCCGATTTCGATCATTGGATCCTGTTCATAACTGGTTTCGAGTCCACCAACGTATCCGGAGTCATGATGGGGATGATGCGCTCGGTGAAGTCGAGGATGCTCACAAAGAAACTTCTGAGGAGCATCAGCGCGGGCTCGTTCTGCTGAACGATCTGAGAAAAGAGGCGGACGGGTCGAAACGGGACGTCGCCGAAGCCGTCGCGGTCGAGATCGAAACCGCGATAGTTGTCCCAGTAGTTCGCATGGAACGTACTGAAGTTATTGCGACTGTTGGTCGCAACGTCGAAGGTGTTCCCGGTGAAGTTGTTGTTCGAGAACGTGTTGTCCATGGAGTTGGCCATAATTCTAACGGCCCATCCGTTCTCTTCGAAATCATTGCTCTCAACTCGCACGCGGTTGATGCCCTCGGCATACAGACCGGTCGAGTTACCCCGGAATACGTTTGAGACAATGTGACTGTCGGTGATATCCTTCAGTAGCAGTCCGTAGGATGATCCACCCCAGTTGTCTTCGAAGATGTTGTCCGTCATCTGCACGTTCTCCGTGTACATGACCGCTACGCCGGCGCCGTTCCGCTGAAATCTGTTCTGGACATAGTTGCACCGGTCGGAGAACATAAAGTGGAGCCCGTACCGGACGTTGCCGGTACTGACGTTGCGTTGAATGAGCGCGTCTTCAACGAACTCAAAATAGATTCCGTCCCGATGTCCGGAGACCACGTTGTCTTCGATCACGATATCCCGCGAATACCAGAGATGTATTCCGTTGCCCGACTGTGATTCCCGGTGGGCCGCGCCGATAATCTGGTTGCGAAGAATCTGGCAGTTCGCCGATTTGGCGAGATAGATACCGAAGAACGTGTCCTCAAGTCTATTGTCTTCAATCCTGCAACCGCGGACGTCGTCGATCTTGATGCCGGCCCGATCTTCTACGAAGCTGACCGTGACATTCCGAATCACGAGTCCACGGATCGTGACATTGTCGGCAGTGACGGTGAATGCCTGCTTTCCATCTCCGTCGAATACCGGACGATCGACGCCGAGGATTTCAATCGACTTGAAGACCTCGATCGTGCCCTCGTGGTATACACCGGGTTGCACGATTATCCGGTCGCCATCGTCTGCCAGGGCGATCGCTGCCTTCAGCGTCTTGACGGCACCATCGGGCCCGACTGTGATGTCGCGGGCCGTGCCAACTCCTGCGAGCAAGAAGCACAGTGCCAATCCGGATATTAGGCGACGCCGGCAACTCATGACTTCACGACGTGGAATCAGGCGTCGGGACCTTGCGCCTGCCGCCCCACTCCGTCCGGACAAGGTTGTGGACCTCGTCCCAGGAAATCACTTGTCCGCCGAACACGTTTTGAGCTCCGTGAACATCCTGATCACGGGAAAAGGCAGTGATGTTTGCCCCCATGGGGCTCAACAGTTGAGTGCTCTTCAAGAACCTGGCGTCGGCGACACTAATCAACTGCTGTGGGACTGAGTAGTCGACGACGTAGGTGCCGTGGATGTCTTTCGTCGGCACTTGATTCTCCTGCACGTACGCAACCAGGCACTCGACAGAGTCGAAGGTATATACCTTGCCGGTTCGGGTCACGAGTTCGCCGCCATAGCGCTCTTCGACGAGCGTCATCCGGCAGTAGTCACACTCATGCACACCATACTGAAGCGGCTGGACGACTGGCTTACAAGCCGCCAGAATCACAGTGGCCAACAGGGCTGCTGCAAGCGCGGGTAGTCGATTCATTGTGTGTCTGCCGTGGTCTTTTCGCGCTTGCCGGCTTTCCATTCTTTGAAGGACAGATACATTCCGACGAACATCGACAAAAAGATGGCCCAGCCGCCTGCCGCGGGCATGGAGATCGCGGTGAAGTTGAGCAGCTTCTTTGAGCCGATCAGCGGGGGCTGATAACTCATCCCGGGGATGTTGATGGCAGCCTTCGGGTTGAGATTGTGGCCGTAGTCGTATTCCCACATATAGAAGTCCACCAGACCAACGAGTGCCACGAGCAGGAAGAGTATGGTCCAGATGTACAGCAGAACTCTGTTACCCGATGCCGCGGCGACCAGCCCGAATACAAGCAAGAATCCGATGATGTAGGGCATCACCTTCAACTCTGTAATGGATTCTGGCTCGATCGTCTTCATCCCTATGTAATGATTGAGATTGTTGATTTTGCCCAGGTCATGCTTCTGCTGCCCGGTGATCTTGTTCACCCAGATGTACATGCCGAGCCCTTCGGGGTATTGCGGCGCCTTAAGAGATATCCTCCAAATGGGCACAAGGAAGGAGACGATGAGCAGGAGGGAGGCGCCTCCAAGAAATAGCCTGGATCGATTCGTCACGACGGTGATCTGTTGAGTTTACAGGTACGGTCTCGCGTCCGGAATTCTCAGGCGCCGACCCGCGCCGGCGCCCGAGAACCTGGACAGATGAGACTCAGCCACCTCCTGTGCCGAAGGCCAGAGGTGTGTTGGATCCGCGTGCTGAGACGCGGACGTAGCCCTGCATCTCCTGGTGCAGCGCCGAGCAGAAGTCGGTGCAGTAGAACGGGTACACACCGGGTTTCTGCGGTTCCCAGACCAGCGTTCGCGTCTCGCCCGGCATGACCAGCAGCTCGGACGTACGTGCACCCATGACCGCAAAGCCGTGCGGCACGTCCCAGTCCTGCTCGAGGTTGGTCACGTGGAAGTACACCTTGTCGCCGACCTGCAGGCCCTCGATATTGTCCGGGGCAAAGTGGGTGCGGATAGTCGTCATGTAGACGTGTACCTCGTTGCCGTCGCGCTCGACGCGAGCTTCGCTCTCCGCTCTTGACCGCGTACGGATGCTTGTTCTCCTCGATCGGGAAGATCTGTACCTGCTTGTCCTTGATGACGCTCGGCCGGGATGCCCTGGGCGTAGTGCGGCTCGCCCATGCGTCGGGAAGTCGAGCAGGAGCTTCATCTTGTCGCCGGTGATGTCGATCAGCTGAGCCGAGTGGGTGAGCTCGGGCCCGGTGGGCAGGTAGCGGTCCTTGGTGATCTTGTTCAGCGCCACGAGGTACTTGCCCCAGGGCTTCTCGCTGTCACCGCCCGGAATCATGAGGTGGCCGATCGAGTAGTAGGCCGGGATCCGGTCGACGACTTCCCAGGTGCCGAGTTTCCACTTGACGATCTCGGACGAGATGAACGCCGACGTGTAGGCGTAGCCCTTGCCGTCGAACTCGGTGTGGAGCGGGCCGAGGCCGGGATTCTTGCACTTCGCCGGCGATGACGGCCTCGTACTTGAGCACCGGGATGCCGTCGATTCACCGTCTCGAACGCCTTGTCCTCGATGGCCTTGAGCATCTTCGCAGAACGAGTGCACCGGGATCACGGTGGCCAGCTTGCCGCCGGCGACGATGTACTCACCGGTCGGGTCGACGTCGACGCCGTGCGGCGACTTGGGCGTGGGCAGGAAGTAGACCAG
The DNA here is from genome assembly GCA_963768565.1 of Rhodothermales bacterium. Taxonomy (GTDB): domain Bacteria; phylum Bacteroidota; class Rhodothermia; order Rhodothermales; family JABDKH01; genus JABDKH01. The sequence continues at coordinate 95,012 of CAVYIO010000019.1, read as the reverse complement.
GCCCGGGCAGTCGGTCGGCTCCAGCACCTTGCACCGACTTCTTCATCTCGGAGACGGCCATGTGCGACGCCGGGTCCATGTGGTTGTGGTAGTAGCGCCGTCGGCATGCTGTCTCGCCTTGCCGTCGGCGACGCACTCCTCGGCGCGTCTTCCAGTTGACCGCGGCGATGAAGTCCTTGTCGTTCTGCGAGGCGTTGACCTCGAGCAGCGTGTTGGCCTCTTCGGTGTTGTAGGAGGTGAAGAACGTCCAGCCGTGCGACGGGCCCTTTGCCCGAGTGCGCACAGGTCGTAGTTGTAGCCCGGCACGAGGATCTGGAAGGCGATGTCCATCTTGCCCGGTGTGTCGGCCTTGATGAACGTGATCGTGCCCTTGAAGTTCTCCTTGTAGTCGTCGATCGACATGTCGCGCTGCGGAATCGGCACGCTGAACCGCGTCGAGGCCACCACGTACTCGGATGTTCGGGCGTGACGAACGGCGAGGCGTGGTTGCCGGCCGAGTTCGGGAATCTCGATGATCTCGTCCGTCTCGAACGTGGTCAGATCGATGCGAGCGACCCGCGGCGTGTTGTTGCCGTTGATGAAGAGCCAGCGCCCGTCGGGAACGCCGTTGGTCTGCGACAGTTCGGGATGGTGAGCGTCGTCCCAGGGAATGAATCCGTAGGAGGTCTTCAGCATGGCCTTGGTCTCCTCGGTGTAACCCCAGCCGTTCTCGGCGTGCTGCGAGAAGACGGGGATCAGTTTGAGAAGGCGGCCCGACGGCAGGCCGTACACCGTCACCTGGCCGCTGAAGCCGCCGGACATGAAAGCGTAGAACTCGTCGTAGCTACCGGGCGCAACGTACACCTTGCTGGCAGCGTCGCCGCTGCCCTGCATGGCACCGGGGCCCTGACAATTAATCGAGACCAGTGTCACCGCGAACAGCGCGACGACGACCAATCCGATACTTACTATTCCTGATCGTTGCTTCATGGTTACCTACCTCCAGATAGGGCGAGCGTTGAAATTCTTCGAATGGGTCAACTGTACAATGTCACGGAGCGGTTTCGGGACTCGTAAGGCCCGTCCGGCGCAGATACTCCAGCAAGGCGCGAGCGTCTGCCATCGTAATATTCTGATTTGGCATCATCGTCATGTACTCGGCGAGGAGTTGTCTCGCTTCGGGATGTGATTTGATCATCTCATCGGGGTTGACGATCATATTCACGATGTAGGCCGGACTCCTACGCTGGGTGACTTCCCGAAGGGCGGGTCCCACGTACCGATCGTCGAGTTTGTGACAGGCTGCACACTTTGTGTTGAATAAGGCGGCGCCGGAGTCGGCGAGTGCTTCGTCGATCGATGTCAGGGTCATCACCTCCGTTACCGGCCCGATACCGTGCTCGAGCTGGAACGCGGTGAGGTCGCTGCCAGGCGCTGCCGCCGATGACGAATCCGTGTTCTTGCCGCCGCACGCTCCAACGAACACGAGGAGCGCAAGGCACAGTGCCGCATAGATACTGGTTCCAAAAGATGTCATTATCCGCCAGGAGTTATGTTTAAGAGGATGGAATCATGGGCGTTTGGGTCGCGCCCGGTGTTAACGAGTCAAGTTGAAGGCTTTCATTGACGTCTGCGATCGTCGTTTCGTCGAACAGGTCGCCGCACCGGTCACGGGCGGCCTGCCAACGACGGCAAAACGGGCAGGGATTTTCGGCCGAACATTGCGCGATCGCGATCGGACACTGGTCCGGGTGAGGAATACCCTCCACGGCCACGATGATCTCGCGCAACGTGATGTCCGCCGGTGGGCGAGTGAGGGCAATGCCTCCCGAAGGTCCTCGGTGCGATCGAGTGATCCCGGCCCTCGTAAGGTCCTGTAGTACTTTCGGTAGATAGTGCTGCGAAATGCCGAGGCGCGTACTGATCTCTCGTACCGAGGTGTACGCCGACCCGGGCTGTGAGGCCATGAACAGCACCGCACGTATGCCGTACAGACTGCGCTTGGAAAGCAGCATCTCTGACAAATAAAAGGTTTCGGACTCTTTTGTCTGATTTTACCACGCAGTCAGAGTCGGGTCAAGCCACGATGGTCGGCTCCCTGAACTATTCACAATTCGGACTAAATTGTCTTTAATACACCGCGAGCCTCAGGAATTGCTCGCTCCGCCGATTCTGATACCACCCGCGACAATCTGGCTGGTCGTCTCGGCCAGGGTCGTGGATTCAAGCAGATTGCTCAAACGATCGCGCTGCTTCGACCACTCGACGTGCAGCGGGCAGGGGAACTCGTCGCCGCAGCCGGGCAATCCGAGCACGCAGGCGCGGAACAGATCGTCACCGTCGAGTGCCACGACAATATCCTTGAGGGAAATGCTACCCGGCGCGCGGGCAAGTCGTACGCCACCTTTCGGACCGCGAAAAGACTCCACGAGCAGCGCCCCATTGAGTTGCTGCAGAATCTTGGTCAGAAAATGAAAGGGGATACCGAGGTCGTCGCTGACCTGACGGATCGGGACGTATCCGTCACGCTCATGCTGGGCAATGTAAATCGCGGCCCGCAGACCGTACTCGCAACCCCTCGACAATAACATTCTGGTATCCGGATATCAGACTCTGAAATCTGGATATGGACAAGGAAGCCGAGAGTTCCGCGAGGCTGTTCGCATCGCCCACCGTTTCCTGCAGGGGCGTCGGTAACTCCACGGATCACGCCAACAGCTCTGCGCGACCAACAAACTGTCGCACCTATCGCCCGTTACTCGGCACGCCCTCGTGCGCCTCCGGCTTCCAGGAGAGGATGTAGTCTCTGTCCTCGTTTGCGACCGCGGCTGCCGTGAGTTTCAACGGCTTGAAGGTGTCTACCATCACCGCCAACTCTTCAGTACCCTCCTTGCCGATCGAGGCTTCAACGGTGCCCGGATGCGGCCCGTGCGGAATACCACCAGGGTGAAGCGTAAAGGAGCCGCGGTTGACTCCCTTGCGACTCATGAAGTCCCCATCGACGTAGTACAGCACCTCGTCCGAGTCGATGTTTGAGTGACTGTACGGCGCCGGAATGGACAGCGGGTGATAGTCGTACTTGCGAGGCACGAACGAGCAGATCACGAAGTTGCGCGCCGCAAACGTCTGGTGAACCGGCGGAGGCTGATGAAGGCGCCCCGTTATCGGTTCGAAATCGTGAATCGAAAACGCATACGGGTACATGTAGCCGTCCCACCCCACAAGGTCGAACGGATGGTATCGATAGAACAGACGATGGAAGAAACCGTGCTTCGCGATTCTGATCTCGAATTCGCCCTGCTCATCGTGAGTGACGAGCTCCGTCGGTGGTCGAATGTCCCGCTCGCAAAAGGGACTGTGCTCCAGCAGTTGTCCAAACTCGTTTCGATATCGCCTCGGAGTCCGGACCTCTGAGAAGCTCTCAATCACGAGAAGACGCGGCGTCGTCGGTCCCTCAAACGTCCATTTGTGGGTCACCGTGCGGGGCACGTGGACGTAGTCTCCCGGCTTGAATTCCAGAACTCCAAACGGGCTTTCCAGAGTACCCTCGCCTTCGTGCACAAACACGACTTCGTCGGCGACGGCGTTCTTGTAGAAATACCCGGTCGGCTCCGTCGGACTGCAAAGAGCAAGTCGAACGTCCGCGTTGCCCATCACGTAGGTTCTGCTGTCCAACCAGTCGCCCTTCGACTCGATCTTGTCACCGAGGATGTGTCTATGGTGGATAAAGGCATCGTCTACATACTCGACCGGGTTGGGGATCGATGGCTCGACGCGCTCCACGACGGTAGGCGGGTGGACGTGGTACGCTATGGAAGAGATACCACTGAACCCCTCGGCGCCGATGACTTCCTCACTGTAGAGAGAACCGTCCGGGCGGCGAAACTGCGTGTGACGTTTGGGGGGCAGTTGACCCAACCTGAAGTAGTGTGGCATGGATTTACCTGTGGAGTGCTCCATCGATCTACAGTGTTCCGCGCAGTGCCTGCTCGCGTTCGATAGACTCGAACAACGCTTTGAAATTTCCTTTCCCGAAAGATCTCGCGCCCTTTCGCTGGATGATTTCGTAGAAGACCGTAGGACGATCCTGCACGGGACGCGTAAATATTTGCAGCAGGTATCCTTCGTCGTCGCGGTCAACGAGAATTCCAAGCTCCTTCAGCGAATCGATATCCTCGTCGATCTTGCCGACTCTGTCCTGCAGTTCATCATAGTACGTAGTCGGCACATAAAGGAACTCGACGCCGCGGCTGCGCAGCTGCTTTACCGCATGCAGAATGTCGTTCGTGGCCATCGCGACGTGCTGGACGCCCGCATCGCGATAGAAGTCGAGATACTCTTCGATCTGACTTTTCTTGCGACCCGCAGCCGGTTCGTTGATCGGGAATTTGATGCGCTCGTTTCCGTTCGACATCACCTTCGACATCAGTGCGGTGTAGTCGGTTGAGATATCCTTGTCGTCAAATGACACAAGCTGTTTGAATCCCATCGCAGTCCCATAGAAATCGACGAACTTGTTCATGTCACCGAGCGCGACGTTGCCCACGCAGTGATCGACGTACTCAAGGCCAACAGGGTGGGTGTCCCAGTGTGGATTCGACCATTCTCGGAAGCCCGGCATGAACAGTCCGTTGTACTTGTGCCGTTCAACGAACGTATGAATGGTATCGCCGTAGGTCGCGATCGAAGCCAGCACGACCTCTCCGTCGTCATCCTTCAGAGTCGTCGGTTCGGAAACCGCTTTCGCTCCTCGTCGCGTAGTCTCCTCGAAGGACCTGGCAGCGTCGTCCACCCACAGAGCAATGTCCCGGATACCGTCACCGTGCTTCTTGACGTGCTCGGCGACGAAACTGTCGGGAACGAGGGATCCCGTGAGAACAAATCGGATCTTACCCTGCTTCAGGAGGAAGCTGGTTTTTTCGCGACTGCCGGTCTCCAGGCCTCGATATCCGATGATGTCGAACCCAAAGGCGTTGTGGTAAAAGTGCGCGGCCTGGCGGGCGTTTCCCACGTAGAACTCGACATAGTCGGTTCCATTGATCGGCAGGAAATCGTCCTTCTCCCGGCTCAGGGCCGGGTCAAGCGTTGATGGTTCAGCCATGGCGGGTCAATTTTCGTGAGACAATGGAGCGGAAGCAAAAAGGTACTTTCAGGCCCAAACAGGTGACAGATGCACCAAAATTAGACTGGAGTACACGGAGCGCGTTCCCCTGACTTCGCGGACCGTTAACTTGAAACGAAGATACGATAGTTCACCAGCCATGCCGATAAAGATGGACAAATGGAAGATCCTGAGCAGCCAGTATCTCCTGCGCCGCAAATGGATGGACGTAAGGGAGGACCGTGTGCAGCTTCCGACCGGCGTCATCATTGATGAGTTTCATGTGCTGGAGTATCCCGACTGGGTCTGCGTGCTCCCGCTGACGAACGATGAAAAGGTTGTTCTGGTCCAACAATACCGGCACGGTGTTGAGCGAGTATGCGTGGAGTTTCCTGCAGGCGTGGTCGAGCCCGGGGAAGACGTCATGGAGGCCGCAAAGAGGGAACTGCTGGAAGAAACCGGGTACGAGGCGACAGACTGGGAATATCTGGGAGATTGCGCGCCGGAGCCCAGTCGTCACTCGAATCGCGCGCACATGGTCGTGGCTCGGGGAGCCGCGCACGCGCACGCACCGCGACCCGACGAGAACGAGGTCATATCGGTTCGTACGCTTCCGGTCACGGAACTGCGCCAACTGATTGCAAGTGACGAATTCGTGCACGGCGTCCACCACGCCGCCCTGTTGCTCGCCTCGCTCAAGGGCATCATAACGTTGTAGTCCGGCGGCGACGGGCTACCTGAATCCGCGCAACAACGGGTCGAATCCTACGTTCCTGTATCTGGTCCATGTCCGTGATCGCGACGCCGCCCATGCGCACTCTTGCCACCTTGTTCTTATTGATGGGATCGGTCCTTCTGGTCTCGTGCACGGAGCATAACCCGTACGTGGTCTCGGAGCTGTCTCTGGAGCGGCTGGGCTGGGATTCGGTTCGGGTTGACGTGCGTTTTGCCCGGGTGAACGCATGGGGCAAAGTTGACTCGGTCGAGCGGCCGGCTACGACCCTTAATCTGTTCAACGCGACGTTCGATACGCTGTACAGCGGACCGGAGTTGATTCTCCCGGTTCCCGACCGAACGCTGGCCAGTGAGGAACCCCTGCTGGTCGAAGTATGTGGCCGCTTTGATGGCATGAACGTTTGCGAGCAGAAGGGATTCCTCGCCTCTCCCAAGCGTATCGACGCACGGCACGATCTCGACTATCCGCAGAATGGCGATGTCGAGCAGGGGTCATATACCGTCAATCTCGTTGTCGAGAGAAAACTGTGGCAGGCTGATTCGTGGCAGGAGATAGAATCGAGAGACGTGTCCGGCTATTGGCTTGCTTATGTCGACGGTCATGAAGATGAAGGAGTACGGATCCCGTTCAGACGGACGCGCGGTCGATTCAACCTTGCACGTCTCGAGAACTACCGTGACTTCAACTACTATTTGAGGTCGGCGCTTCTTGAGGAGAGCGAGGCGGTCGTCAGATTTGATCTGTACGTAGGTCTCGGCGGTGACGAGACGCGTGTCGCCAACGACGAGAAGGTTGTTCGCAAGAAGCCGCGTGAAATTCGGGAGTTGGAGGTCGGGTCCTTCGTCGAGCAAGCGGCTGTCGAGGTTCTGCGCCGGCTCACATCGTTCTTCGGCCCGACCCGCACGTATGTGTACCTGGACTCCTGGCAGTTCATTGAGAGTGAGCGACGCTATGTCATTGAGATGGAGATCACGTGGGGCGGCACCTTTCTGCGTCAGCGCTGGTACCGGATCGGGGGGCTGCTGGAGGTGAAGGAAGACGGCAGCGGAGCCGTATTCAGAAAGACGAAATCGAATGAGCGCGGTGCTGATCGTTGGGAAGGAAGGATCGACGGCGATCAACTTCGTTTGGACGACATGCACCCTCGCTCCCCGGATGAAAGCACAGACAGCTCGAGCGAAGCAGGCTGAGTTACGTCCCGTCCTCCCTCTGCTGGCCGGGACCCACCAGCCTGAAGCGGACCGGAAGCTGCATTCGGACCGCCACCTTCTCGCCATTCTGGCGTCCCACGACAAACCTCGTGCTTCGCAAGGCCCGCACCGCGGCCGAATCGCACAGCGGATGGAGCGACTTCATGACGACGACGTCGCTGGCCTGGCCGTCGGTTCCCACAACGAATCGTAGCACGAGGCGGCCCTCGATCTGGCGCTCGATCGCCTCCGGAGGATACTCTATGTTGATGTAGTAGGCGCCGAGTCCGCCCCGGATGGCAGGAGGCGACTCCACATGGTCGAAGATCGTCTCCCGAGCTTGCATTGGAGTTGCTACGACGGCCTTCGACTGCTCGGCCTCCGTCTCGACGGTCTCGCCATCATCAGCGCTCGCTGGACGATGCGGCTGTGGGCCGTCCATGGTTGTGGCAATTCCGCCTTCCATGCGGGTCGGCCGGACCCCACGGCTGGCGCTGAATTCGATGGGATCGGTTGTCGACGACGGAGCCCAGCCGACACGCGCGTCCGGTGCTCCGAGCGGGATCTTGAACAAGAGGGTTATCGCCAGGAGACTCAACGCAAGAGACATGAGGGCAAGCCTCCGATACTCGCTCTCTCGTACGGCGTGCCGCAGCAGGTTGTCTGGGCGTGTTCTATCTGTACGGGCCACCGGCGTCTCGAATAACGATTGTGACACACGGTCTTTCTTTGTTCACGTCCGGGTGCAACAAATGTTGCTCACTGAAGCCTGGCGGGGACAATCGGCAAGTTCCGTAGATTTGACCCATCGCTTACACTCCCGCCACATTGATAGCCGTACCCACCAAAACACGATGCCTTCTCCTCACTCAGCAGGAGGGTAGGACTTCGGCATCGATTGAGAGCGTCCCCATCGCCTCCATACCCAACGGGGGAGACGTCCTCGTCAATGTGACGTATAGCAGCATCAACTATAAAGATGCGCTGGCCGTGACAGGGCGCGGCAAGATCATCAGGGGTGAGTTTCCGTTCGTTCCCGGGATCGACCTCGCAGGGACCGTCGTCGAATCCGACAACCGTTTGTTCACACCCGGGGATGAAGTCATTGCCACGGGCTGGGGGCTGGGTGAGAACTCCTGGGGTGGATACACCGAGTACCAGCGCGTCCGGTCCGAATGGCTGGTGCCCGTACCGGCTGGCATTGATTTGCGGACGGCGATGGCCTTCGGGACCGCTGGACTCACAGCGATGCTGGCGGTGACGTCCATTGAAGCGAACGGCATCGACCCGTCGGATGGTGAGGTCGTCGTGACGGGCGCGACCGGCGGGGTGGGCAGTATGGCGATACTGATTCTCGCCGCGCTTGGGTATACGGTGGTCGCATCGACGGGTAAGCCGGACGCTCACGCGTATCTGCGCCGTCTTGGTGCTTCGACGATCATCGACCGGGGCATTCTTTCGGCGGGCGCAGCGCGTCCGCTGGATACGGGATCGTGGGCTGCAGCGATAGACAGCGTCGGCGGGTCGACATTGTCCGCGATCCTGAGTCGGATCAAGCGACACGGAGTGGTCGCCTCATGCGGACTGGTTGGCGGGGCTGAGTTCGAGAGTACTGTATATCCGTTTATCCTTCGAGGCGTGAGCCTGGTCGGGATTGACTCAAATACGTGTCCATCGGCTCTGCGTACGTCTGCCTGGGAACGAATCGCCCGCATCCTGCCGGGCAACGACGTCCTTCAGACGGTTCGGATGGTGCAGCTTCAGGATGTGGCGGACGCGTGTGAAGAGGTACTCGCCGGACGCATTACGGGCCGAATCGTTGTCAGCGTTTCCGGCGGTGACGCGTAGCAGACGGTGTCGGACGGAGGTCGCAACAAAGACCTGTAGCGGAGGTGATGGTGTGCGGCGAGCGTCTCTGGTCAGTGGCGGTCTCTAAAAACAAAGAGCCGGGACAGCATGCCGCCCCGGCTCTTCATTCGACTTGCTACGGGTACATTCAGGCGGCTGCTGACCTTTTATCATCGCCCAGCATTCCACGCTCCGACAGTGATTTCTCTATGGTACCGAATCTCTCCTCATACGAATTGAATTCGGTGTATGTCTGTTCAGAGGTCTTGGACAAGACGCGCCCAAATTCCTTGAGCGCCATCTTCTGATTCGAGAGCTGCGAACGAATCGTCTCGTTCTCCTCTTCCATCTTTTCTAACTGACCCTCGCTGGTCTCAATGCGAGTATTCACTCGTTGCGATTCCAACTCGAGTCGGTTCGCGAGAGATTCGAAAGAATCCAGTCGTTCCATGAGTCCATCAGGCAGAGCCTGCGATTCCGACTCATTGGCTGATGCTCGTTTTGCGGAACGGTAGAAGTAGAAGGCGAGGACTGCAAGCGCAAGCGCAGGTAGCTGCCGGATGGCTTCGACGACAATGCTCTCCATTTCGGTCCAGGTATGGTGGTTATCCGCCGCGGCGTGCGGCTCTAGATTGTGGTATCGGCACCGAGGACGCATTATAAAGACGTGGGAGCCGGGTTGAACCGTGCGTCTGGGCACCTGCAAATCGGCCCGACCAGATCTCAAACAGACTTAATTGGCCGTTCATGCGGTCGATACAGAAACGTAGTCTGAATCGTCTCACGACTCACTTGTCCTAGAATGGAGCTTGTTCAGGGTGCAGAACCGCTGTGTCGCTCGCGTCGCCCGGCTCCGATAGTCGCGTTTCTGAACATCGCCTGAAATCCGCCCCCAAACCGTCGCATCCACCTAATTCATGAAAGCCAGCTCTCCGAAGAAATTCGACATAAGGGCTCAGATCGGTAAGATCACGAGCTTGCTGGACGATGATGGCCCTGAGGATATCTCAGGCGCGGAGGACGAATCTGCGAGTGTTCCTGGTCGCTCCATCGACAACGGGGATGGAGGCGACGCCGGTTCGGAGGGGCGCGCAACGGACGACGCTGGCAAACAGGATGCTACGGACTCTGCGGGCATCATGGGATCCGATCTTGATCGGGGCTTCTTTGAAGGCACCAGTGTGCAGAGTCCGCCCGACAGCGATGTGAAGCCTCAACCTCACATTGCCGGCAAGATTTTCGCGGTAGACAGGGATCCGGTCGTTCTATCCGGACCTGAAATTCCCGCCGACGTTTCTCGTACGTCTGAAAACTCGGACGACACCTACGATACCGGCACCAGTGCTGAGGAAGAGGACATCGGTGGCGAGGAAGATGTCGACGACGAATCGGACTCCGCTGACTTCGTCGGCCCGATCGATGCCCACGGCAACGTCATTGAAATCGAGGAGGAGACGACTCTCGCTAACGGTCGACGTATCGCCGATCGTGTCGTGCTTCGGCTTATCAAGAAAGAGCTTCTGACTGACGACCAGCTGAATGACAGCCTGGAGGAATGGAAGCGACTGCACTCGGAGGGTTACAAGGTACCGCTGTGGCGTGTGATCACGCTCGATCCCCGGGTCGATCGGGAGCAGATCTACCGTGAGGCAGCAGACGTCTATGCGTTCAAGGAAGCGAAGACGTCGTACAAAGAGGCGCTGGCGTTCATAGAAGCTATTGCGGAACAGTTCGATGGGCCCCACCTCGATCGAATGATCGAGTTGTTCGTGATTCCGATCGCGCAGTTCTCCGAACCGCGAACCGGTGAAATACGATGGATATTCGCGACACACGATCCGACCCGACCTGAGGTACACCGACTGCTTCAGAAGCTTCGGCTACGTCGTTTCGAGCTGCGATATACATCCGAGTCGTTCATCGGCGAGCTGATCACAGAAGGATTCCTCTCCAAGAATGAGTATCTCGATCGGCTGAATGAAGACCCGCTCATCTACGATCTAGGGTCCAGCTACAACTACGAGGAAGAGTCTCAACTCATTGATGAAGAAGCCCTCGAAGCGGAGATCAACCGATCGTCACTCATCAACCTCTTCGAGGCTACGTTGATCGAAGCGGTAAAGAAGGGCGCTTCCGACGTTCACATTTTTCCGAACCCCGATGGCCAGATTGAAATCAACTTCCGAGTTGACGGTGAACTGACCCGGTGGCATCTGGAGGAACGTATCCACCCGGAGGCCTTCCTCGCAGTCGTTAAAGACAACGCGCACAACGTTGACCGCTTTGAGAGGGATACGGCCCAGGACGGTTCGATCCAGAGACGCATTGCGGACGCGATCATTCGATTCCGTGTTTCAATTCTTCCCATCGCGTCGCATCGTCCGGGTGTCAACGCAGAAAGCATCGTGATCCGTGTGCTTGATGATCGCAAGGTGCTTACGGACCTGTCCAGGCTCGGCATGCTGGACGACTCGCTACAGCGATTCGATCACGCCATCCGCCAGCCATTTGGAATGGTGATTCTTACAGGTCCGACCGGGTCGGGAAAGAGCACTACACTGGTTGCCGCACTGCACCAGGTAGTCACCCCGAAAGTCAATGTTCTCACTGTTGAGGATCCGGTAGAATACCTTATCCGGGGAGTCCGACAGATCAAGCTCAATAGCAGGCTGAATATGGAAGGAGCGCTTCGCTCCATCCTTCGCCATGACCCCGACATCGTGATGGTCGGTGAAATGCGAGATCGGCAGACGGCGGAGCTGGCAATCAAGCTCGCAAATACGGGCCACCTGACGTTTTCCACGCTGCATACGAACGATGCCGTGAGTGCTGTGAGTCGTCTCTACAAGATGGGCATCGAGCCGTTCTTGATCGCCTATGCCATCAACATCGTCGTTGCTCAACGACTGCTTCGCAACCTCTGTCCGGATTGCAAGATCGAAGCAAAAGACGTTGACCCCGAACTGCTGTCGTACCTCGGATTCACGGAAGAAGAGGCAAAAGAGATCACGTTTTACACGGCGGACTTCGGGACAGACTGCCACCTCTGCGGCGGTCAGGGCTACAAGGGTCGGCGCGCCATTGCCGAGACGCTTCCGTTTACCAACATGATCAGGAAGAAGATACTTGCCGCCGGTGAGATGATCGACGAGGAGGGACTGCGGGACACGGCCCGTTCGGAAGGGATGCGCTCTCTCAGGGACTCGGCAAAACAGATCGTCATGAAGGGAGAGACGTCGGTCGAAGAGATGATCCGCGTAACGGGAACGACCGACTAGTGGGGAATTAGTCGCGGACGTGCTTAATGCGGTCGAATTTGGACCGATATCCCGACTAACTGGCAGCCCGACTTTCGAAAAGCCGCGTCTGCTGGCCGGGAATACGCCTTATCGCCACCATCCAGCCGATCCCATGTCAGAACCAGAACGACGCGTCCCAGATGGCGACGCCTCTGATCCGTCCATTTCGTCCGCTGCCTTTCGCGACCGTGTTGTTCGTGCTGCCTTTTCGGACGGCATCGTAAGCCGGGAACAGATCATTGCGGAGTGGAATGCATTCATTGCCGAGCCGGCGTCGAAAGGCACACGGTTCTGGAGATTTCTGGCGAACCGCCAGCGAGCCGGCCGCGAGGCAATCTACGCGCTGGCCGCTCGCACCTACGGGTTCGATGAAGTGGGAATATCTGTCTCGGATGTCATCGCTGTCGTCCGCGGTGTGACGAGTCGATTCAAGCCGGAGGAGTGGGAGACGATGTCCCGACTCCGCGTTCTTCCCATCGGCTTCGAGGATGCTCGAGACGGTGAGGAGGGTCGGATCCTGTTTGCCTGTTCGGACCCCACCCGGATGGAAGTAAACAGTTTCCTGTCACGGCTGTCGAGTCGATCTTTCGTTCTTCACTACGCAGCGGCCACATCGGTCGACTACGTTCTTGATCGCGTCTTGCCGGTGCTTCTGTCCAAGGGTGACGGGACGACGTCCGATCGCATCTTCGAACCGAACGTCAGGCTCGTGCCGCTCGATCCTCTTCGAGATATTATGGAGGAGAGGAGAGGATTCAGGCGCGCCGCGTAGCTGACCGCTTAGCCCGTGCTCTGCATGGCGGCTGCGATGCCGTTGATGCTGAGGAAAAGCGCTCGTCGAACAGGATCGACGTCTTCCGACGGCGCCGATCGGTAGCGTCGAATCAAATCGATCTGCAACAGATTGAGGACGTCGGTAAACGGGTTTCTAAGGCGAATCGAATTCCTGATCACCTCGTTGTTTTCCAGAAGCGACTCCTGTCCCGTTACGGCAAGTATGGATTTCTTCGCGAGCGAGAAATCCTTCTGGAGAACCTCGTGATATCCAGCCCGGTCAGATTCCGGGCCGGCCAGATCGGCATAGCGCCTTGCGATCTCCAGCCTCGCTCTCGCCATCTCGCGCTGTGCACTGTCGATGACCGCGGCAAAGAAAGGCCAGGACGTGTACAGGCGCTGAAGATGTAACATCTGCGGACCATCGTCTGCCATCCTGAGTGCCGCTCCCATTCCATACCACCCGGGTACCATGTAGCGGACCTGGGTCCATGAGAACACCCACGGGATCGCTCGGAGGCTCTCGAAGTCGACCTCCTCCGAACTCTTCCGAGAAACCGGGCGCGATGCTATCGGCAGCCGACTGATGTGTTCAATGGGCGTAATTCTGGTGTACCAGAACCAGAGCTTTTCGTCTGTGATCAGTTCGCGGTACGCAGCCATCGAAGTTGTCGCCAACGCCTCCATCAGTTGGACGTCCTGTTCGTCCGGTCGAAACGTATCACTCTCGCCTTTCACCGCAGCGGCTGTCGAAAGGATTGTAGCATTGACGATCTGCTCAAGGTGCCGGTGAGCGATATCAACGAGGGAGTACCGAAAACTGATAACCTCGCCCTGCTCCGTAAAGCGGATGCGACCCGACTGCGATGATAGCGGCATGGCCATGATGGCTTGATTGGCACGGCCTCCGCCTCGGCCCACCGTACCCCCGCGCCCGTGAAAAAGTCGAAAGTCCACCGAGTGTTTGCGGCAAATTGCGCCAAGGCTGTTCTGCGCCCGATACAGCGCCCAGTTTGCCATGTAGAATCCGCCATCCTTGTTGCTGTCCGAGTAACCGAGCATCATCTCCTGCAGATTACTCCTCGCGTCAAGATGCAAGCGATAGATCGGATTTTGGAAGAGGTCGTCCATGAACTGATCAGCGCCCGCAAGATCTTCGATCGTCTCGAACAATGGCACTACGTCCAGGGTCGTCTCAACTTTTCCCGCCACGAGTCGCCAGAGTCCGACCTCCTTTCCAAGGAGCATTACCTCGAGCAGATTGCTCACGGAATGCGTCATCGATACGATGAAGCTTCCGATCGATGCGGGGTCCCTGCGGACCAGTTCACCTATCACGCGGAACGTCTCCAGCACGTCGCTCGCTGCTTCAGGAAGTCGTGACGCAGACGAAAGAAGAGGTCTGCGATTCTGAAGTTCACGAGTCAACAGCTCCCGCTTTTCGGCCTCCGGGAGATCTGAATATCCTTCCGTGACACCGGCCTCCTTCAGTACGGCGGAGACCGCCTGCCGGAGAATGCCCGAGTGCTGCCGGACGTCCAGAGCCGCGAGGTGGAATCCGAAAGCGCGCGCCCGATCCAGCAGTTCTACGAGTCGACTCGCGTTGGCGAGATCGCCTATGCCGCTCTCTTCGAGACCCTGACGCAGCAACTCCAGGTCGTTCACGAATGCGTCGGCCGTGTAGACGGCGTCCGGACCACTCCGGGCGCCTTCGTCGATGATGTCCTCCCCGAGCAGATGCCGAACTCGTGCCATCATGTAGCTGATCTTGAGTCGGTATGGCTCGTGGGCATACAGGTCGACCACGATGGGCGGCAGCTGTATCCGGTCAGCATCTCGAGAAATCGAATCAGCCAGGCTGGGAGGGATCGGCGCTTGCCGGTCCGAAACGCTGAGATCCCGCCGCAGCAGGCGCAACTCCGCCAGATACATTTCAAGGGCAGTCTTCCGATGGATTTCCGCCGTCCGCAGCGTTACGTCCGGCGTCACGAAGGGATTGCCATCTCGATCGCTTCCAATCCAGGACCGCATTCGAACGACGGGCCGCTGGTCCACGTCTGTGCCGAAATGGCGCCGCATCGCCCTTCTGATGTCTTGCTGAATACGCGGAATAGTCTCCCATACCGAGTTACGGATGAAGTAGAGTCCGTGCTCGACCTCCGTTTCGACCCTCATCCCGGAACTACGCACCTCGTCGGTCGCAAACAGAAGCGATATCTGATGATGTATGTCCGAGAGTGCATCCTCTGCCTCACCTGGTGTGAGTTCACAAACTTGCAGTTTCGAGAGAACGGCAGCGATCGCCTGCTGCTTGAACAGAATACTACGTCGGCGTGCCTCTGTCGGGTGGGCGGTGAACGTGGGCTGGATATCGATGCGGGCGAGGAGCTGCTCCACTTCGGGCGCTGACCACCCCTTCGATTTCAGGTGGCGGATGGCCTCCCCAATCGACTCGGAACGCGGCGCATCGAGCGTACTTGCGCGGGCGCGCTCGCGATTGATCCGGACAATCTCCTGCTTCTCCGATTGATTGATCAGGTGGAACATCGCTGTGAACGACCTGAGCAACGTGTTGATTGACTCGAGGTCGAGTTCAGATATGAGTTCCATGGCCTCGGCACGATGGTCGCTGCCATCGCGTGCCGAATCAAGGCAGAGCGCGCTTAGCCGACGTGCGACATCGAGAAGCTGTGGTCCCGCCTGTTGAGCGATGACGGTTGACAGCGAAGAAACGAGCAGGTTGATCTGCGTGGCCAGCGGCTCCGAGATGCGCTCCTCGGCGGCGTTGAAAAAGAAGAGCGGGGTTACGGACGAGTCGGGGAGGGGTGGCATGACGTATAGGTGTGCGTCGGATGGCAGCGAAACTCGCCGCAATAAGGAACCGGGAAGCTAAGGATGTCTCTGCTATCTCGACATCTCTGTCGGGATCGCGACCGATACGGCGTCCCAGTTCAAACGAATCGTGTGATTGTCGGAATCGTCTATCGAGATCGTGAACGCTTCGTGCATCATCTCACTGACAAGTACCGGTACAGTGAATCGGATCAGGTCGGCCTCCGATTCATAGTCGTACGCTCCCCATTGCCCGAGATTCCGATTGATGATGATCGTCCACTGCGTTTCTCCCGGAATCGTGAACAGCGAATACGTGCCCGCCGGCACCAAATGCCCACCGAGTTTCACGGCATTGGTCACCGTCAACTCCGTCGCCTCGTTGGCGCCCGTTCTCCAGACTTCACCGTACGGGACCAGGCCGCCAAAAATCTCTCGTCCTCGCTTGCGCGGCGAAGAATAAACAACCTTGACGTAGGTGCCGTCCTCCAGCGTTCCGGCTGCGATCGCCATCGGGCTTGTCCGCGCCTCCGGAGCCGGCACGACTCGGGTAGTATCGATGCCGGCGTTGTTTGCCTCCTGAGCGCTTGTGGACGACTGACAGGCCAGGAGGCTGGCTGCCAGTACAACGTATACTATTTGGCTTAGCGCCTTTGCCGGGCGTCGTACTCTCATGAACTCCTGTGTGGCTTGGGACGAAAGGGGGTTACCCGGACGAGCGGTCAAGAGGTACTACTCGGAAGTTTTCGTGTTTCACCTCAGAAACAATCTCGAGAGCCCCTCTCTCAAGCAATTCGTCGAATTGGTCTACACGAGACCCGATCGTATCGGGAAGCGCAGAATAGTTGATATGGTCGACGGCGCGGAATCCACCGACATTACGCGGATTCACCACACGGCGGAAGCGGGAACCGGTTTCATTGGTCAGGTAGTAGTACCCGAAGTAGTCGATGAGGTCGGTCGCTACGTCGATCCAATAGACAAATCGGTCCCTGTGATCGGGGCCTCCACCGAGTTCCCGGAATGTCACTTCCACCTTATGATACGCCTGTCCTCCGATACTTGATTGCCCGAGGTAGCGCTCGCGCACGGCAGAATCCTTGAGCGGAAGGGGCAGAAGAGCAAAGTAGATCACTGAGTTTACCTTCTCCTGGATGGCAAACTTCGTACTGTCGCTGATCGACTGCGGCGTGCCATCCACTTCTCGAAAACTGCCGTCGTTGGTCAGGACGTCCCGGACGGTTCCCAGACTGTCCTCATAGATTCGCTCGTACGTAAACAGGCCCGATCGACGTGTCGCGCGATACAGGTCACCACGAAAGCGGAACTCTGCGGCTGCATTTTTGAGACTATCGGCGCCGTGGGCCACGAACGTCCGATCCAGAATCTGCCTTGCCGGGTCGGGTTGGGTGCACGAACCGACGAGCAAGAACAGGACTGCTGCTGCTACTCTGTTGATGTTTAACAACATACGACCGGTACTGCGATGAGGCGTGGTGTCGTGCACGATCGACGTTTCATGTTGTTCTTCTCCACCTGTCGCTGACGAACAAGTTCCGCCGGGCATTTCTCGTTTTCGATTCCGACGGGCCGCCGATCAGGTCCAACGCGGGGACGCGCGTGTCGATCTGCGGTCGAATCCGTGCAGACGTGCCGGGCAGGCCCCGCAGACGCGTCGACGTGTTGAACAGAGGGTCCGGGGTCAGCGAATGTGGCGGAAGCCACAGGGACCTGCCCAGCGCGAGCGTGTAGGAAGCCGGTGAGTCAGGACATTGTAGCGGCCGTGAATTCGAGGCCTTCTCATAAGTCTGTGCGCCCGAATCAATTCTCCACGTGCAAGCCGACCGCGCCGCGTGCAGATTTGTTTCGGGGGCCGGTCGAAAAGGCGGAACAGGCGGGCGACGTCTAGGTACTGAACGTTCTCGATGACCCCGCCCCGCATATTGTCCAAAAGCGCTCAATGGCCCACCTGCGGCTACCCTGTCAGTCACCCAATTGTGCAGGATAGACTCAATCGTGGATTCCCATTGTGATCGCGGCTCCCGGAGGCGTACGAAGTCGAGTGTGTTTGACAACTAGTTAATCGTATCTGACAAAAACAAAAGTGGAGTCGAAACGTGACTAAGGCTGACATTGTTGATCGAATTGCAGACGGAACCGGTCTCACCAAGACAGAGACTGAAGCTGTGATTAACGGGTTCATGACTATTGTTAAGTCTGCCCTTACGGAGGGTGAGTCCGTCTATTTGAGAGGATTTGGAACGTTCAAGGCCCAGAAGCGGGCGGCTCGGACTGCGCGCAATCCGCGGACGAACCAGGAGGTTCGCGTGAGCGAGAGGGTTCTTCCCGTCTTCAAGGCGTCGCAAGAATTCCGTGACGCCGTTGAGTCACGACTCGATCCACAGGATATTGAATAGTCTACCTAATCCCGGTTCAGGAGTCTCGATGTCAAAGAAGCGGAATGTTTGCGCCCATTGCGGAGCGAAGCAGAAAATCTCGGCGCAGGTGTGTGACCTGTGTGGGTCATCACTGAGTGGCGAGTTCGTCGATGCGGAAGCTGATGGTGCCGAGTTTGTTGATGAGGTAGGGTCGCTTTCTGCGATAGAGGAACTGGAGCAGCACGACGCTGAGGAGTCGTCGTCGGATACCCTCGAGAAAGGCGGCTTCTGTACGAGCTGTGGAGCATCCTACCCTGTCGGTTCCAGGTTCTGCGGTTCGTGCGGTCGGAAGATTGCGATGACCGAGTCCACCGGTGACGCGACAACCCCGGTAAAGTCGGCAGTGCCCGTTTCCAAATCGATCCCGACTCCCGAAAAACCGCTGGCGAAGCGGGCAGCAACCGACAAGGAACTGGGGCGGCAGGTGCTGCTCGTGGTTGGGGCGGCAGTGATTCTTATCGTCGCCCTGTTCGTCATAACCGTAGTCAGCAGGGATCAGGACGGGTCCGTGCCGCCACAGTCGGGACAGTCGGCGTCACCGCTCGTGCTCGGGCCGCTCCCGGCGGAAGTTCAGGGTACCGTACAGTCTCTTCGGGATCAGATTGACACGCTTACGGGAGAGGCCAAGACGTTGAAGAGACGAGAACTGGCCGACTTCCTGATTTCCCATGGTCGGTGGGATCTCGCCGGAGAGGTTCAAGCAGAGATCGCTACCGTGACCGGCGCCGAATCCGACTGGGTCCGGACCGGCAATCTGTACTACGACTGGATGGAAGGCGTTGGAGACGAGTCGAAGGCAGGGTTCGCGCAACGCGCGATCGCGGCGTATCAACAGGCGCTGCAGATCAACCCGGACAACCTCGACGTAAGGACCGATATGGCGATCGCCTACATGTTTGATCCGGAGAACTCGGTCCAGGCCATCGCTCAGACGAATATGGTCCTCGAGCAAGATTCGATGCACGTACAGGCGAATTTCAACCGTGGAATCATGTTGCTTCGCATCAACCGGTTCGAGGATGCGATCGCCCAGTTCAATACCGTGAAGAGAGTCGTGGGCGATCCCGCAAATCCCATCTATCAGCGAGCGGAGTCTGCACTCGACGCGTTGCGTCAGGTCAGTCCGTAGGGCGCCGGGCCCGACGGATCAACGGAGACGACGACTGATCGGCAGATTGTATCCCGGCGAGTTTGCTCACCCGGCAAGACTCAGATCGACCACGGCGTTGGCTGACGGTGCCGGTTGTCTTCGGTCCGCATCCGATGACGTTCCGTATATTCTGGCTCACCCCTGGATTCCGTCATGAAGATCTCTTTCTCAGACTCGGAGCTTGAGCAGATTCGCAAGGCCGTGGGAGCCGCAGAACAGCAGACAGCCGGCGAAATCGTCCCGTATGTCGTTGATCGTTGTGGCGGATATGAGGTAGCGATCTGGAGGGGAGCCGGCCTGCTGGCTGTTGCGTTGCTGGCTGCGAGTCTGGTGTTTCTTCAGTTCTACGAAGGCTGGGGTTTCGCCTGGCTGCACTCACCGTGGGGTCCGGCGCTCGTCATGTTGGCCGGTGCCGCGGTTGGGGCAGCAATGGTGACCACGATACCGGCGCTCAGGCGCTACTTCGCCGGTCCGTCACGCCTTGCCCGTACTGTCCATCATCGTGCGATGCGGGCCTTTGTCGAAGAGGAGGTATTCAAGACGCAAGATCGCACAGGCATCTTGCTGTTCATCTCTCTTTTCGAGCACCGGATTGAGGTCCTCGGTGACGAGGGGATAAACAAGGCGGTTTCGTCCGATGACTGGGTCGACGTTGTTCAAACAATACAGAGCGGCATTGCCAGCGGACACATTACCGACGGCATCGTCAACGCGATCGCAAAATGCGGCGCCCTTCTGAAGTCCCATGGCGTTGATATCCGTCCGGACGATACCGACGAACTCTCGAATCGATTACGGTTCGGTTCGGATGAGTAGTCCCGGGAGTCAATGGGCGCGCATGCTCGGCGTTGCCGCGCTGGTGGCGGTCACAGGGTCATTCGTCACCGGGTCAACCCACGCTCAGCCCACGGTTCCACCATTGTCCGGGCGCGTCGTGGACACGGCCGGTGTCCTGCGGCCGGAGGTCGAGCAGGAAATCACGTCGCTCCTGCGTGATCATGAGAGCCAGACCGGCAACCAGGTTGCCGTACTCATTGTCCCGTCGCTGGGCGGGTACTCGGTGGAGGAGTACGCTCTGACCGTGGCCCGTACCTGGCAACTTGGTACAGCTGAGAACGACAATGGAGTACTGCTGCTCCTGGCGATCAACGATCGGGAGATGCGCATCGAAGTCGGATACGGTCTGGAAGGCGTCTTGCCGGATGTGACGGCAAGTCGAATACTTCGCAACGAGATTCGTCCGCACCTGCGCAGGGAGGATTACGACTCTGGCGGTGAGGTCGGGAATCGCCGCGATTCTGTCTGCGATCGACGGGTCGTACGAGCCGTCGGAATCGGCAGGGGACAGACCGCCATTCTGGTTCGGACTCGTATTCATGATCATCCCGTCTTTCTTTGCGTTCATGGGTGTCGTCAGCACCGGGTGCTTTCGCTGGTTTCTCTTCGTGTTTCTGATGCCTTTCTTCTGGGTTGCCGGTATGTCGATGACGGGCAGCGACCTCGGGGGCGTGATCTTCGTGTGCATCTACGCGATTGTGTACATCGTCGTCTCGAACCATCCGAAGGTCAAAGAACTCCAGAAGACCATGAAGGAGAAGGGGTCCGTTAAAGTGGGCCCGATGGTGATTGGCGGCGGGGGTTCCAGTGGATCGTTTGGAGGGTTCTCGGGAGGCGGAGGCTTCAGCGGTGGAGGTGGTTCCTTTGGAGGAGGCGGTTCATCGGGAAGTTGGTGAGGATGAGTCGGCCGTTAACAGAGAAGCCCGTCTTGACCGCATCGATCCGCACCCGACGAATTCCGGCGGTGTGGTTGCCGTCATGCTCGCGAGTGATCGTACGCCAATGTGTCTGTCTGACCACATGCGTGCTGAGAGCATTGCCGATCGGCCAACGAGCGTGAGCGCAATCTGTGTTGTAGAGGTAGATGGCGTGATCAGGACCCGCGGGTCGCTGGAATGCAAATGCGACCACAATCCAGCGGGGACTACAACAGGCCAAGTTCCAGTCGCGCTTCCTCGGACATCATCTCCATGGTATATGGCGGATCGAATGTGAGGATGACCCGAACGTCAGTCACGCCCTCGAGTCTCCGAATCCGGGTCTCGACCTCGGCGGGGAGGATGTCCGCCACGGGGCAGTTGGGAGCCGTCAGCGTCATTCGAACGAGGACGCTATTGTCGGGGTTGACGGTCGTCTCGTATATCAAGCCCAGGTCGTAGATGTTGACCGGGATTTCCGGATCATAAATGGTCCGCATGACCTCTACGACGTCTGCTTCCAGAACACGGGCCGGCGCTCCGGACTCATTCAATTGTGCACTACCAGAATCAGTCATTGGAAACAAGCTGAGTTGCGTAGTCCTTGATTCGATTGACCATCGACGCCAGACCGTTCTTGCGGGTCGACGAAAGATGCTCGTTCATCCCGATCTCTTCCAAAAAATCCATACTGGCACCGGCGATCGCGGCCGGCGGCTGACCATCAAAAACCTTCACCAGCAGCGCGACCAGTCCCCGGGTGATGATGGCATCGCTATCCGCCGTTAAGAAAACGAGGCCATCTCGAACTTCAGGTTTGAGCCATACCTGCGATTGGCAGCCTCGGACCCTGTACTC
Source organism: Rhodothermales bacterium (assembly GCA_963768565.1). Classification (GTDB taxonomy): domain Bacteria; phylum Bacteroidota; class Rhodothermia; order Rhodothermales; family JABDKH01; genus JABDKH01. The sequence goes on along the minus strand of CAVYIO010000019.1, from coordinate 73,053 downwards.
GTCCGTCTTGTACTCGTTGTCGAGTGGCGCGAGCAATCCGCCAAGCTCGATCAGGTACTCATACCGGCCGATCCAGTCATCAAACAGGGCGAAATCGGACACAATGGCTTCTGCGCGCTGCTCGACGGTCATCACGTCATTCATTGTCCGAACACCTCCTGGACCCGGCGAATACCGCTGACGAGCGTGTCGACCTCGTCCATGGTGTTGTAGAACGCGAAAGAGGCGCGGACCGTACCCGGTATTTCAAATCGCTCCATCAGTGGCTGCGTACAGTGATGACCCGTCCGCACTGCGATTCCCAGCTTGTCCAGCACTGATCCTGCATCGTACGGATGGATACCATCGATCAAGAAGGACACGACGGGTGACTTGTCCTCGGTCGTTCCGATGATTCGGACCCCGTCGACATCACCAATCTGCTGCATTGCGTATCGAGCAAGTTCGGCCTCGTAAACGCTGATCGCCTCCGGCCCGACGCTTTCCAGATACTCGACGGCCGCACCGAGTCCGATTACACCCGCGATATGGGGCGTGCCGGCTTCGAGTCGATGCGGCAGTTCGTCATACGTCGTGCCCGTGAATGAAACGTGGTCGATCATGTCACCGCCGCCCTGGTAGGGCGGAAGGGTATCGAGCGCCTCGAGCTTTCCGTACAGAACGCCGATGCCGGTAGGTCCGAACATCTTGTGTCCGGAAAAGCACAGGAAGTCACAGTCCAGCTGCTGAACATCAACCGGTCCGTGCGGCAGGGCCTGTGCTGCATCAATGAGACACAGGAATGCCCAGGCGGTGGGCTGCGTCAACAAGTCGCCGCACGGGATTGCGGGTTCCGAGCGCATTGGACGTGTGGCACAGCGCGACGATCCTGGTTCGATCGGTCAAGAGCTGTTCATATTGCTCGACAACGAGTTCGCCGCTTTCGGACACCGGCGCAACCCGCAACCGGGCGCCGGTCCGATCACAGACCATCTGCCACGGGACGATGTTCGAGTGATGCTCCATGACCGAGACGACAATCTCGTCGCCCGGGCCCAGCCGCTGACCGAATCCTGCTGCCACGACATTGATTCCTTCCGTTGTCCCGCTCGTGAAAATGACTTCTCGAGTGTCACGAGCCTTGATGTACTGCTGGATGGTCTTTCGCGCTCCCTCGTACGCGTCCGTCGCGAGCTGGCTCAGGCGGTGCACGCCGCGGTGCACATTGCTGTTTTCGGACTCATAGAACTGGACGATCCGGTCAATGACGACCTTTGGCTTGTGAGTCGTGGCGGCATTGTCCAGGTAGACCAGCGGATGGTCGTTCACGCGTGTCCGGAGCGCCGGGAAGTCGTCCCGGATGGCTGCGACATCGAGTGGCGGCTTGCCTGTCTGTGTGATTGCTTCCATGGATCGGAAGAAGGTCAGGAGGAGGAGTCGCGATCACCGCCCATGTGATGCTGGACGAGGAGATCGACGTGATTCCGAAGAGGAGCGAGGCGCACGCTCTCCAGCACATCTCGCACAAATGCGAGTAGCAGCAACCTCTTCGCCCTGTCCGGCGACAGGCCCCGCGATCGAAGGTAGAACATCGCTTCGTCGTCGAGCCGTCCGGTTGTCGCGCCGTGGCTGCACTTGACATCGTCGGCATAGATCTCCAATTCAGGCTTGGCATTCATGCTCGCCTGGTCGCTCAGCACAATGGTCTTATTGGATTGGTACGCGTTGGTCTTTTGCGCATCACGTCTGACGAGAACGCGGCCGTTGAATACGCCTTTCGACTTACCATCAAGAACTCCTTTATAGAGTTCATTGCTATAGCAATTAGGTCTCGCGTGATCTACGAGCGTGTGGTTGTCGATGTGAAGATCCGCGTTTCCAAGGAAGAGCCCGAAGAGGTGTGACTCGCAGTGTTCACCGTCGGGGTGCATGACAACGTTGTTGCGAATCATGTCTCCGGACAACGTGATCGTCGTGCAAGAGGCATGACTCGAATCCTGCTGATAGAAGTTTGCGTTGTTGACCGCGGAGGCCGTCTCGCCGCCGTCCTGCAAACGGAAGTAGTCGAGTCGCGCACGGGCTCCGACGAAAGCCTCAACCACCGAGTTCAGGAATACGCTTCCCGTGCCAAGGGTGTGTTGGGTCTCAATCACGTCCAGCTCCGCTCCATCTTCAACTACGACAAGAAGTCGAGGCTGGATGAACTGATCCTCACCCGATCGCAATGTTGAGAATGTGGATGGGTCGCTCGGCCGTTTTTCCGCGTGGGACGTGCAGGGCCAGACCTTCACCGAGGAAGGCCGTGTTCAGGGCTATGAAGCCATCGTGGTTAGAATCAGCGTAGCGGCCCAGATGTTCGCCGAACACGCCGCCGTCTGCCGCATCCTGCAAGCTTGCCACCGTCACGTGTTCCGGAGCACTGTTCGAGAGCGCCTCCACAAAGCAGCCATTGATCAAGACCAACCGACAGGCGTCCAGTCCTTCAATCGCAAATGACGCCAGGTCCTCGTCAGTCAGATTCGTCTGCGGCCCGTTCGGACTGATCTGAAAATCGCGTCCGAGTTTCTTGCGGATGTTCGTGTACTTCCACGCCTCGCTCTTCGCAGCTGGAAAACCAGACTTCACGAAGTTGGCGAATGCCACATCTCTTAATCCGGAGAGCGCACTCGCAGATTCGTTCGTCCGGGTTTCGAGAAAGGTCTCGAAGGCCTCGACAAACCTGTGCTCAAGTGCGTCTTTCGTAGTGACGGCATCAACCGCTATCATCGCATCTACATCCATGATTTCCGTTTCCACGAGCTCAGGCCGGTGTTGGCTCAGCTGACTTCTCCCTGACCCAGTCGTAGCCTTCTTCTTCCAGACGAAGAGCAAGCTCCTTGTTGCCCGACTTCACGATGCGCCCATCGACCAGCACGTGAACGAAGTCGGGGACGATGTAGTTGAGCAAGCGCTGGTAATGTGTAATTACAAGAAACGAACGCTCCGGTGACCGGAGTTCGTTGACACCGTTCGCCACGATCTTGAGAGCGTCGATATCCAGTCCGGAGTCCGTCTCGTCGAGAATGGCGAATTGCGGATCCAGCATCGCGAGCTGGAAGATCTCGTTGCGCTTCTTTTCACCGCCTGAGAAGCCTTCGTTGACCGACCTCTTCTTGAGATCCGGATTCAGCTCAACCAGAGCAGCCTTCTCTCGCATTCTCTTCAGCAGATCGACGGCAGACATTGGAGGCTTACCCTGGTGAGCGCGCACCGAATTGACGGCTTCTTTCAGGAAGTTCGCCATGCTCACTCCCGGAAGTTCAACCGGATACTGGAACGCCAGGAATACTCCTTCCCGAGCGCGCTCGTCGGGATCCATCTCCAGGAGATCGTCGCCATTGTAACTGACGGATCCGCCAGTCACTTCAAATTCTTCACGCCCGGCGAGTACGGATGCCAACGTGCTCTTGCCAGAGCCGTTTGGTCCCATGATGGCGTGCACTTCACCTTTGCCGATCGAAAGATCTATTCCCTTCAGGATTTCGGTCCCTTCAATGCCGGCTCGGAGCCCCTTGATCTCAAGCATGTTACTCATTCGTGATTGACTGTCGTAGTTCACTATCCGACGCTGCCTTCCAGTTCGATGGCCAGCAGCTTCTGCGCCTCCACAGCGAACTCCATCGGGAGTTCGGCCAGGATCTCTCTGCAAAAGCCGTTTACGATCAGCTTGATCGCCTCAGCCTCGCCGATTCCCCGCTGATTGCAGTAGAAGATCTGATCCTCGCCGACTTTGGAGGTCGTTGCCTCATGCTCAACCTGGGCGGAAGGATTGTTTATTTCGATGTAGGGGAACGTATGTGCGCCGCATTTATCTCCGAGCAGAAGAGAGTCACATTGCGAGAAGTTGCGGGCGTTCTCGGCCTTGCTGCTAATCCGAACCAGTCCGCGGTAGCTGTTGTTGCTGACACCCCCCGAGATCCCCTTCGAAATGATCGTGCTGCTCGTATTCTTGCCGAGGTGGATCATCTTGGTCCCCGTGTCGGCTTGCTGATGCCCTTTGGTAAAGGCGACGGAGTAGAACTCGCCAACCGAGTTGTCTCCCTTCAGGATGACACTGGGGTACTTCCATGTGATGGCGCTTCCCGTCTCAAGTTGCGTCCACGAAATTTTCGCGTTCCTTCCTGCGCAGATACCCCGCTTGGTGACGAAGTTGAATATGCCTCCCTTGCCGGACGCATCGCCCGGGTACCAGTTCTGAATCGTGCTGTACTTGACCTCGGCATCTTCCATTGCGATGATCTCAACTACAGCTGCGTGCAGTTGGTTTTCGTCTCGCATGGGCGCCGTGCATCCTTCGAGGTAACTTACGTAGCTGCCCTTGTCGGCAATGATCAGCGTACGCTCAAACTGCCCCGTACCTGCTTCGTTGATGCGGAAGTAGGTGCTCAATTCCATCGGGCATCGGACGCCGGGAGGGATGTAACAAAAAGAGCCGTCGCTGAAGACTGCTGAATTCAGCGAAGCATAGAAGTTGTCGGTGTAGGGGACTACCGAGCCCATGTACTTCTGAACAAGTTCCGGATGGTTTTCAACGGCCTCTCCGAACGAGCAGAAGATGATGCCGAGTTCGGCCAATTCCTCTTTGAATGTGGTTGCGACAGAGACGCTGTCCATGACAATGTCGACGGCGACACCGGCCAGCTTCTTCTGCTCCGTCAGCGAGATACCCAGGCGCTCAAAGGTCCGAAGAAGTTCGGGGTCCACTTCATCCAGGCTGTTGTACTTGGGCTTGTTGTCGGGAGCCGCATAGTAGATGATGTCCTGGAAGTCCACGTCCGGATACTTGAGATGGGCCCATCGCGGATAGGCCTTCTTTGCCGCGAGCTGTGTCCAGTGCTCGTAGGCCCGCAGTCTCCAATCAAGGAGCCACTTCGGCTCCTCCTTCTTAGCGGAAATGAATCGAACCGTGTCTTCCGAAAGCCCTCGTGGGGCATTGTCCGACTCGATGTCTGTTACGAATCCGTACTCGTACTCGCTGTCGGCGACTTTCTTCAGGTAATCTGTTTCGCTCGTACTCATTTTCGCTGTCTGGCTGCTCAAGAGGCCGTCGGGACCGTACCCTGTTCTTATTTAGACTGAATCTACGTTAAGTCGCGCAAGTTGATTCGGCCGAAGCGTGAAGATTCTGGATTTTTGACCCCGCGAGCGCCCCGGGTCGGCGTGCGGGTCCGGTCAGGGCCTGTTTGGTTTCGAGCAGGCTGATCGTTGAGGAATCGTCTGTTGATCATTCCAGTTCCACAGCCGTGACACAAATCAGCTGGTCGGTTTGGCCGAAACCCCGCTGGCTCTCTGACGTTCAGAAGTCCCCACAAACGACCGCCGTCAACCACTCGAAGGCCGAAACGCGATGGACATCAAGATTACGGATCGGGCGCTGTCTCACCTGCAGTCCGTTGCCAGCAAAGAGAGAGTTGACCTGGCATCTTCAATGCTTCGCGTCGCTGTGGTTCCGGGTGGCTGTTCGGGCCTCACCTACGATCTGGGGTGGGACACAACTCGAAAGCCCGACGACGAGACGATCGTTTTCGGCGGTATCACCGTAGTCCTGGACAAGAAGAGCCGGCTCTACGTTGATGGCTCCGAACTGGATTTTTCGGGTGGCCTGGAGGGAGCAGGGTTTCACTTCCAGAACCCGCAGGCGGCACGGACGTGTGCATGCGGCGAGAGCTTCGGGCTGTAGGGCTAACCCGTTACGGATGGCGCGTCCAGGTCAGCCGGTCGCTTTCCACAATTCCGTATGTGTCGCAGAAGCCGGCAGGCAACTCGAGTACGTACTGACTCGGGATATCCGACTCCACACTCTCCGGAGAAAGTGGCCTCGTATATCGGTGGATGTAGACGATCTCCTTGTTCGAGTTCACGAACAGGAGGTCGAGCGCGATCGGCGTATTGGCCATCCAAAAACTCTGCAGGCGCTCAAACGGAAAGATGAAGAGCATGCCGCTCTTGTCGGGGAACGACGATCGCTGCATCATCCCACGCATTCTCGACGAGTCGTTGTCGGCGATCTCAATGTCGATCGTGAGCAGAGGCTTCCCGTCACGCAGGAAGTCAAGGCTTCCGTCGGTTGAAAACGGAATCTCAACTTCTGGCGGTGCATCGGGCTTTGGGCCCGATCCTCGGTTGCACGCGGACACAGTTACGGCCGAGAGTATTGCCAGTGCGGCGAATGTCGCTCGTCGAATCATCCTGCCTCCGTTCGTTTCCATTCGATACGCGTGGACTCATCAATCCCGTGGCTGTCCACGAATCCGGACCTCAACTCGAGCACGAATTGCGCCGGCCGCGAAGATGTGATCATCTCTTCTGACAGGGGAGTCGTTTTGCGTGCGATGTTCACAATACTTGAGTCCGCGGCGACGAAGATGATATCAAGCGGCAACGGCGTGCTTTTCATCCAGAAGCTCTGTTCGATCTCGCGGTCGTAAACGAACAGCATACCGCCTTTCGATGGCAAGGATCGTCGACCCATCAAGCCGGTCATCTGCTCCTCTCTCGACTCAGCCAGCTCGATCGCAATGCGCAGGAAGGGTGATCCATCCGGCCGGAGGAAGTCCAGCGTGCCTTCCACCTGGAATTGAGGCTCTTTCATGACGGATTTGCTATCCGACTGGCAGCCGAAGTTCACTGAGGCCACGAATACCATTAACGCGGCGACGATTGCCGATCGGCTGCAGGATGCGAGTAAGTTCATCCGAGCATCAGTTTTGTCGTCACCATATCGGCGAAGATCATTCCCTCATCCGTCAGTCGCACGAGGTCGCGACGAATCGGGTGAATCAGTCCCTCGGATTCCAGCCATGCCAGATCTTCAACCCGCTCGTCGTAAAGATCAATACCATATTGGTCTTCAAGATGATCCAGATCCAGACCTTCGGATGTGCGCAGCCGCAACATGATATACTCGTTGGCTAGCGTATCGAGGTCCAGTTCTTCCCGGGTGCTCACGGGAAGATGTCGGCCTTCGAGCAGTCCCTGGTAGCGTCGGACGTTGCGAATATTGTCCCATCGCAATGCGGGAAGGCCCTTCCACCAGAAGGAAAACGCAGAAGGACCGAATCCCAGGTAGTTGCGGTGGTCCCAGTAGAGTTGGTTGTGTACTGCCCGGCTGCCGGGCAGTGCAAAGCTGGACACCTCGTAGTGCTCATAGCCTGCGTCGCGAAGGAACGACATGGTGAATCGGAAACGATCTGCGACCACTTCATCCAGTTCAGGCGTCACGTTTCCGAGTTGCACCTGTTTATGCAATATCGTCTTCTCTTCGATCGTGAGCGAGTAGGTAGATACGTGAGGTATCCCGAACCGGATCGTCTTCTCCAGGTTGGCTGCCCAGTATTCTTCCGGTTGGTTTGGAAGGCCAAAGATCAGATCGATGGAGAAGTTGTCGAAGCCGGCACGGCGCACACCTTCGACGACGGCATGGGCGTCTTCGGAATTGTGGCTTCGATTCATGAACTCGAGATCGGACTGGAAGAAAGACTGAACTCCGATGCTCAGTCGATTCACGCCCACGCTCCGGAGATCGCGCAGGTACTGTTCGTCGAAATCCTCCGGGTTGAGTTCAAGCGTGACCTCCGTTACTGACGACGTGTCGAAGAGCTCGTGGATCGTGGCGACGATTCCGGAGAGTTCACTCGCAGATAGAACCGAGGGGGTACCGCCGCCGATGTAGATGGTATCGACAGGCTCGAGCGAAGCGTAGTGGAGAGCGACGTGCCGCATCTCCTGCTCGAGGGCTTTCAGGTACGGCCCGTACGATTTTGTTGTGGTGACAAAATAGAAGTCACAGTAGACGCACCGCTGAGAACAAAACGGGACGTGCACGTAGATACCAGCCATGCGCTACGCTGAAGATGATTGCCCGCGGTGTCGCGGTGTCGTTGACCTGTCGGAGACGCCGTCAGAAGATGATTCCGAATCGAATGGGAATCGTTAACTGGATATCGTTGTTCTCGATGACGATCGCTGGATCTATTTCGTAGTAGACCGAGGTCTCGCCGATAAGCTCGGCGCGTCCGATGCCGAAGTGGACGAAGGGTCCCCCTTCGGCAGATGACGTAGTGATGTAAGCGCCCACTCCCGCCATGACATAGGGTGCGCGATCCGAACCCGGAAGTGTTACGATAAGCGATACCTGCGGGTCGAACGCATACTGCGCATCATCACGGCCACGGAAAATGAATCCCGTGACGCCGAGATCGCCGGCAACGGAAAGGTTACCATTGAGAGGCATCGCCGCCCGACCTCGGACGCCCAGTCCGACACCGTCCGTCGTGGACGCAAGAAGCGAAAACCCGAGACCGTAGCGGGGATTCATACTCTGCCCGCTCGCTGATCGGGGAAAGATGGCTCCGAGTAGGAGCAGGACGAAGAGGCAGGACATTATGCGGTCTGCCGTCTCCAGAGCCGGGATTCTCATGGGAGGCGAATTCGGTGGAATCGGTGGGAGCCGTAAAGATAAGGCATTATCCTGATCAAGAGGATTCATTCGTCACGATAAACATCGGGCTCGGGGGCATCCACGAAAAATTTGCTTCGAGGGGTGTCCGCTTTTTGTAATTTCGACCGTCGAAACGGGGTTGGCGCCCGGGGTGCTGGTCGCAGGGCCGGTTGGCGTGCGTTACCCTTCAGGCGACCGGACTCGACCCGGTCGCGCTTCCATCTGGCCGAACATTAGATCATCATGCGATTCTGCGTCTGCATCAAGCAGGTACCGGACGTCGATGCTCCCGTTCATACCGGGCGCATGGTTCTGAACGCATACGACGCGTCCGCTGTCGAAGAGGCGCTCGTACTCAAAGAAGCCCACGGCGGATCTGTCGATCTCGTGCTGGTGGGTCCATCCGGAGCGGCCGAGACTATTCGCAAGGCCCTGGCGATGGGTGCGGACGACGCCTCGCATATCGTCACGTCCGACGAGGGGGCTCGCGACTCCTTCGCGATCGCCACGATCTTGCATGCGTTCTTTCGCGACAGGCCGTACGACGTGATAGCGTGCGGGAAGCAGTCCCAGGACTCGGATGCGGGACTCACCGGACCGATGCTCGCGACCATGCTGGACATCGCCTACGTGTCGAACGCGGTCGGTCTTGCGGTCGACGGGCAAGAGGTGGTCGTTACCCGCCAGGGGGACGTCGGCCAGGAAGTCATCGCACTCCGCCCGCCGTGTCTGGTCACGTGCTCCAATGACATGAACAACCCGCGCATTCCGTCGCTCCGCGGTATCATGGCTGCGAAGAAGAAGGATATCGCCGTGATCAGCCTGACTGATCTGGGAGTCGATAAAGCCGCCTCCCGGACGGAAGTACTCGCGATTGAGGACATTCCGGATCGCGAACCGGGTATCATGATCGAGGGTACGCCGGACGAGGTTGTGCCCGATCTTGTTAGCAGATTGCAGAACGAGGCTAAAGTCATTTAACGACGGTGTGCCGTATGGAGAAAGTTCTCTGCTACATAGCCGTTCAGGATGGCAAAGTGAAGCGGTCCTCGCTCGAGGTCCTTTCACGGTTTCGCGAAATTTCGGTCGCTCACGGCGCTGGTCTGGATGCGGTGCTTCTGGGTCCCGATGCCGACGACTACGTCGCGACGGTCGCCGCGTATGGTCCCGGCAGGATTCTCACCGTCAAGGACGCCTCGCTGGTTCGCCACTCGAACCAGCTATATGTCGAGGCTTTTGTCCGGGCTATGGATGTATCGGGTGCAGAAACGCTTGCGATGGCGTCAACCGAGGGTGCGAAGGATGTGCTCGGTGCCCTTGGTGTGCGTCTCTCTGCTTCGGTGCTTCCCGACGTTTCGTCGGTCGACGTGGTGGATGGGGCGTGGGAAGTCACGCGGCCTGTGATGGCGGCCAAGCGACTGGCACGGACACGAGCTCTGACGACCCCTTCGATCATTTCGGTCCGATCAGGCGCCTATTCCGCCTCGGAGTCAGCGGCGGACGCCGAAGTTGTTGATGTGCCGCTCCAGGTATCTGAGGATTCTCTTCGAATGACGATCCGGGAGGTGCTGGGCGCCGTAACGGGAGAGATCGACCTGTCGGAGGCCGGTGTTGTCGTGGCGGCCGGTCGAGGTGTGAAGGACGAGGAGGGGACGCGGCTGGTGCGTGAGCTGGCGTCCGTACTTGGAGGTGCGGTGGGGGCGACACGAGCCGTAGTGGAGTCCAATCTTTTCCCGGCCACGGCGCAGATCGGCCAGACCGGGAAGGTTGTCTCGCCCGAGTTGTACTTCGCCGTCGGCATTTCCGGTGCGATCCAACACGTCGCGGGCATGTCTAACAGTCGCGTCATCGTTGCCATCAACAAAGACGCGGACGCTCCGATCTTCAGATATTCGTCCTACGGGGTCGTCGGAGATCTCTACAAGATCCTGCCACTCCTGATCGACCAGTTGCGCACGGTGCAAACACGCTAGCCACCTCTCCGATGGACGAACGGTTCGACTGTATAATCGTCGGGGGCGGTATCGCCGGGCTGAGCGCCGCCATGATACTGGCTCGCGCAAATCGCAAATTCCTCCTGATCGAGCGGGGAGAATTCTGCGGAGCCAAGAACGTTTCGGGTGGCGTACTCTGGGGAGCAGACCTGCATCGTCTCGTTCCGGAATACTGGGAGCAGGAGGCCGGCTACGAGCGCGTCGTGGGTCACCGCCGACTCACACTTCATGGATGAGCAGTCGGCCTTCAGCCTCGACTTCAAATCGGATCACTTCAGTCAACCGCCCTTTGCCGGAGTTACTGTTCTGCGAGCTCGCTTCGATGAATGGCTGGCGAGTCGCGTGCAGGAAGCCATCGACCAGAGCACCGCCGCCGAGGAGTCTCTCCTTGCCACGAACGTGCTCGTGGATTCACTGCTGATGGAGGATGGACGCGTGACGGGGATTCGAGCCGGCGAGGAGGAGTTCTTGTCGGACGTCGTCATTCTTGCCGAGGGGGTCAACAACCTGCTCACGCGGCAGGCGGGGCTCCAGCCGGCCTATGTCCCTGCCGATCATGTGGCGGTGGGCGTCAAAGAGGTCATCGGTCTGGATCAAAAGGTTCTGGAGGACCGATTCCAGCTTCGCGACGGCCTTGGACTCACGAATGAATTCGTCGGATATGCGACGCGGGGTGTCGAGGGCGGTGGCTTCCTGTACACGAATCGGGAGTCGCTGTCGGTCGGCCTGGTCCTCGGAATGAAGGATCTCGGAAAGAAGAAGCTGAAGCCCTATGACATTCTCAACGATTTCAAAGCGCACCCGGCGATAGCAGACATGCTGGCCGGTGGGGAAGTCCTCGAATACTCCGCACACGTCGTGTCGACGGGCGACCTGGCTGGTGTACCGGACAGGCTCTATGGAGATGGGGTCCTTGTTGCCGGTGAGGCGGCGCATTTGCTCCTCAATGCCGGCCGCGCCATCCAGGGGATGGATTATGCGATGCGCTCGGGTATCCTTGCAGCCGAGGCCGTAATCGAGAGCACCGACTCGAAAGACTTCAGTCGCGGCGCCCTTGCCCGATATCAGCAGCGTCTCGAGGAGAGTTACGTAATGAAGGATATGCGGGCATTTCAGGGTGCCGTGCACCTGCTTCACGATCCCGTGATGGGCGGCACCTTACCTTCCGTGGTCTGCGACTTTGGCCGGTCGTACTTCACGGTGGAGAGCAAGCCGACCCGCAAGACTGCGGAAATGCTGAAGCAATCAGTGCGAGCACACTCGTCGATGTGGGAGATGATGAAACTGGCTTTTCGAGCCGCGCGGAATCTATGAGTAACCTTTCAATCTCCGAACGTCTGGGAAAGGTGGCCTATCGAAACCAGGGCCGCTCCGATGCTCGTGCGCATATCCTGGTTGATACGGCCATCTGCAATTCAACCTGTCCACACCGGTGCACGACGTACGTTTGTCCGGCCAACTGTTATACGGAGGACGATCACGGCAGTGTCCACTTCCAGTTCGAGGACTGCATCGAGTGCGGCACGTGCCTGTACGCGTGCGACCAGGGCGCCGTCACGTGGAAGTATCCGGACCCCGAGGCTGGCAGGGGAGTAAACTGGAGCCTCGGTTGACAGGAGACCTCTATGAGTGATTTGTTGGACAGGCTTCGTAAGGCCGCGCACTCGTCTGGAGACAAGGACGAGTCAGGAGTTTTTGTCGCGGCCGGCAAGCAGGTGGTATGTCCACACTGTGGAAGTGATCGATTTGAAGAGGGACGAGTACTCCTGAATTCGACCGTGTTGACACTTTTTGATCTGGACTGGGCCGATCGGAACGCGACGATTCTCAGTTGCCGGAAGTGCAGCCGAATCGAGTGGTTTGCCCGTCGCCCCGATCGACAGTAGCCCTGCCGGTCCAACTACCCTGAAGATTTTATTCACCCTGGTGAATTGTTATGCCCAAGAATACGTTCAATACGGACGATGCATTTCTCTTCGAAGAATTGCTGAGCGAGGAAGACAGGCTCATTATGGAGTCTGCTCGAGAATATGCGCAGACTCAACTCGAGCCTCGTGCGCTGGAGGGAAACCAGGACGAGGTGTTTCACCCCGAAATTCCTCGAGAGATGGGTGAGCTTGGTCTCTTCGGCTCGACCATCCCGGAGGAGTACGGCGGCGCCGGCGTCAGCTACACCGCCTATGGGCTGATCGCCCGCGAACTCGAGCGCGTCGACTCCGGATACCGCTCGTTTTGTTCGGTGCAGTCATCCCTCGTGATGTATCCGATCCATGCGTTCGGGACGGAGGAACTGAAGAAGCGGTTGCTGCCCGGACTGGCTACGGGCGAGTTGATCGGTTGCTTCGGGTTGACCGAGCCGGATCATGGTTCGGATCCAGGATCCATGACGACCTCTGCGACGCGAGCCGACGGCGGCTGGGTGCTTAACGGTGCCAAGATGTGGATCACGAATTCGTGCATCTCGGATGTTGCGATTGTCTGGGCGAAAGCGCGGGAGAGTCGCGACGCCGAACCTGTCATTCGAGGCTTTGTCCTCGAGAAAGGCATGGATGGATGGACGGCGCCCAAGACGCACAACAAGATGTCGCTTCGAGCCTCCATCACGGGCGAGATCGTCATGGAGGACTGCTTCGTTCCTGATGAAAATGTCTTCCCGGACATCCGGGGTTTGAAAGGGCCGTTCTCCTGTCTCAACAATGCCAGATATGGTATCGTGTGGGGTGCCCTGGGAGCGGCCGAGGACTGTTATCACAGAGCGCGCGCGTACGTCGCCGAGCGAGAGCAGTTCGGGTATCCGTTGGCTGCCATGCAGCTGGTGCAGACCAAGCTCGCGAACATGCTGACGGAGATTACGCAAATGCAGTTGTTATCCTGGAGGCTTGGGAATCTGAAGGACCAGGGACGAGCCGCACCGGCGATGGTCTCGCTGGCCAAGCGCAACAACTGCGGAAGGGCGCTCGAGATCAGCCGCGTGGCGCGGGACATGCTCGGAGGTAACGGCATTACGGGTGAATACCGCGTTGTGCACCACATGATCAATCTCGAGAGCGTGAATACGTACGAAGGAACGTATGACATACACGGACTGATTCTGGGTCGTGAGATTACCGGGATTCAGTCGTTTGTGCCGCGGGGCAACGACGTCGGAACCGGCACGAAGTCTTAGCGCCGGCCGGCGGCCAGAAGGACAGGCGACGGCACCGGACCCGCTCGTAACATATACTGTCAGGAACCGCGTAGCAATCGATCGGCCAGCAAGACACGAGGTATCATGGACGAAATTATTATTGTAGCAATTGTCTTTGGCTCCATTCTGGGGATGGTGAAGCTGATACTCGACTTCGTGGCCGCGCGAAATGCACCGGCTGACCGGAGCATGACCGCCAGTGAGTTGACGGAGACGATTGACGAGGCCGTGGATCGATCGACGAGTGAGTTGCGGAGACGTGTCGAGAATCTTGAGGCGATCGCCGTGGACCAGCCGATCTCCACGGAAGCCCGTCTGCTGGACGACCCCACCAGCGGCGAGGAGATTCAAACGGAGAGCATGCGGCAGGGACAGCGCGCAAGGTCCTGACGGAATCACCCTGAAGGTCTTGGCGGTCCTGGCCGAAGCCGGAAACGGCAACGAGAACTCGTCAGAGATACAGTCGCAAGCGAACCGACCGCCGCGGTGTTCAAGAGGCAGCGTCCGATATCTCGTTGCGTGATACAGTCCGTTGTTGGTGGCCCACAAGTTGGGACAACGTTCTCGTGATTACGCGTAGCGGGGCGGTAGCGTTCGAAGCTCACTCGTCAACTCGATAGCGGCCTGGCCGTGCGTCATCTGTAACAGGTCCGTGCGTGAGTTAGGGGTGCGCCTCCGCGTGGTCTCGTCTTCTGGAGGCACTGGCAGGGGCTCTATAACAAAACAAGGGGCGACCTGAATCAGGCCGCCCCTTTGCTGTATCTGCTTATGTCAGTCTATGTCAGTGCGGGCGAGACGTTACGCCATCGCCGCTTCCTTCTCCGCCTTGACGTCTTCCTCCTCGAGCGCTGCCTGAGCAGCGGCAAGCCGGGCGATCGGGACGCGGAAGGGCGAGCACGACACGTAATCCATGCCGACCTGGTAGCAGAACCTGACGGAAGCAGGATCGCCGCCATGCTCACCACAGATGCCCACCTTCAGATCTTTCCTGACTGAACGGCCAAGGCTGGTGCCCGTCTTAACCAGTTTGCCCACTCCTTCGAAATCGATCGTCTGGAATGGATCGTACGGCAGAATCTTGCGGTCGACGTACTGCGGCAGAAACTTGCCGGCATCGTCACGGCTATAGCCGAAGGTCATCTGCGTCAGGTCGTTCGTGCCAAACGAGAAGAACTCCGCCTCCTTCGCGATCTCATCCGCGGTAAGTGCGGCACGGGGGATTTCAATCATCGTTCCGATCATGTACTCGACCCGACGGTTCTTCTCGGCAAAAACCTTCTCAGCGGTAGCCTTGATCACGTCCCTCTGATTCGTGTACTCCTCGACCGTACCGATGAGCGGGACCATGATCTCGGGAAGCACGGTTACGCCTTCCGCTGAGAGCTCGACGGCGGCCTCAAGAATGGCGCGCGCCTGCATCTCCGTGATCTCCGGATATGTTACGCCAAGTCGACAGCCACGGTGACCGAGCATGGGGTTCAGTTCGTCGAGAGCGTCCACCTTAGCCTTCACAGCGGCAGTCGTCAGACCCATGTTCTTGGCCATCGCTGCCTGATCCGCTTCCTCATGTGGAAGAAATTCGTGCAGCGGTGGATCCAGCAATCGGATGGTCACCGGATACCCGTCCATGGCGCGGAATATCCCGATAAAGTCCTCCTTCTGAAACGGAAGCAACTTGGCGAGAGCCGCTCTGCGTTCCGCCTCGGTCGATGCCATGATCATTTCGCGCATCTTCGAAATGCGATCACCCTCGAAGAACATATGCTCGGTTCGGGTCAGACCGATGCCAACGGCGCCGAGTTCGCGTGCACGCGCCGCGTCCGGGGGGGTGTCGGCGTTCGTGCGGACATTCATTGTCTGGAAGTCCGTAACCCACGACATGAATGTCTCAAAATTTCCACCCATCTTTGGCGGCTCGAGCTCCTGCCGGCCAAGAACTACGTGTCCCGTCGATCCGTCGACGGCGATCCAGTCTCCTTCCTTCACGGTTACCTTTCCGCTCCGGAATTCAGCGGCTTCGTAGTCGACTACGATATCGCCGCAGCCCGCTACACACGGCTTGCCCCACCCACGCGCGACGACGGCGGCGTGACTGGTCATTCCGCCGCGTGTCGTGAGGATGCCCTCGAGCTGCGTCCATTCCACCGACGTCCTCGGGGCTGGTCTCGATGCGCACAAGGATGACCTGCTTGCCGACGGCCTTGGCCTCCTCGGCATGATCCGCCGTGAATACGACCTGACCGACAGCGGCGCCCGGTGAGGCGGGCAGACCCTGCCCGATGATCTTGTCCTTGAATGAGGTCGGATCTTTGAACTGTGGGTGCATCAACTGATCCAGGTGCCGCGGTTCGACAAGCTTGCCTACTGCTCGTCGCTTGTCGACGAGCCCTTCGGCTACCATGTCGACTGCGATCTTGACAGCTGCCGTCCCCGTGCGTTTTCCGGACCGCGTCTGCAGGATGTACAGCGTTCCTTCCTGGATCGTGAACTCGATGTCCTGCATATCCTGATAATGCTCCTCGAGCTTCCGCGTCCAGCGAAGCAACTCGTCGTACGGACCCGGCATCTCTTCTTTCAGTCGTGAGATATCCTCGGGCGTACGTATACCCGCAACGACGTCCTCGCCCTGTGCATTGATGAGATATTCCCCGTAGAGCTCCTCCTCGCCGGTCGACGGGTTTCTCGTAAAGCAGACGCCCGTACCACTGGTATCACCCATGTCGCCGAACACCATGGCCTGCACGTTCACCGCGGTTCCGATCAAGCCTCGGATGTGGTTGATACGCCGATACTTGATAGCGCGGGCCGAATTCCATGAGCCGAACACGGCATTGATTGACAGTCGAAGCTGCTCCCACGGATCGGTCGGGAAGGACTCGCCCTGGTGGTCGTGATAGATCTTCTTGTAAGCATCGACGACGGCGATCATCTGGGCTGCGTTCAAATCGACGTCGCTGTCGACGCCTGATTCCTGCTTGATGCGTTCGATGGCGTGCTCAAATTTCTCATGCGGCACGCCCATCACCACGCCACCGAACATGTCGATGAACCGTCGATAGGCGTCAAAGGCAAAACGCTCATCGCCACCATGACGCTTCGCGAGGCCGGCCGCGACGTCATCGTTCATTCCCAGGTTGAGTACCGTATCCATCATCCCTGGCATGGACACAGCGGCTCCCGATCGCACGGAAACCAGAAGGGGATTGGCTGGATCACCAAAACCCTCCTTGAGACTTTCTTCAAGGTGACGGACCCCGGCGCGCACTTCTTCCTCGAGGCCGTCCGGCCACACACCACCGTGTTCTCCGTAGAAGTGGCAGCTCTCAGTACTGATCGTAAATCCGGCAGGCACGGGCAGTCCGATGGCGCTCATCTCGGCGAGGTTTGCACCCTTGCCGCCAAGAAGGCTTTTCATCTCTCGTCGACCGTCGGCGGTCCCGTTTCCGAACTTGAATACTTTCTTATCGGTCATTGCAGTCATGCTCCTCTGGCAGTGCGCGGTTCATTATGTCGTCCCTGGCCGGCTCGGAGGGTGGTGTTCGACGTTATTTCAGAAGGGAGGGCCCGGCGCCGGTAGGAATTTCACAAGCTCCTAAAATCGGTACTGGCGCTGGATGTGTTGCTGTTTGACTGCTGTTTTCATTGAGTTTTGGTCATGAGCGAGTTCGCGATCACGGACCTTGAATTCCCGCAGTCGGAACGTAGAGCGCTTAATCGCGTGAGACAGAGCCGTTTCGAAGAACGTGCCCCACTGAAGTTCATCGGCCGCCGGAGATTCCCGGCCAGCACCCATAAGGATCTGGATGAAGAAGCTTGTTGTTGTTGAGTCTCCCACCAAAGCCAGGACGATCAAGAATTTCCTGCCGGCGGGCGAGTTCCAGGTTGAGGCGAGCATGGGTCATATCCGGGATCTGCCCGCGTCAGCTGCACAGATTCCCGCGGCCGTAAAGAAGCAGCCCTGGTCACGGCTCGGTATCAATGTTGAAGAGAACTTCGAACCGCTATACGTTGTGCCGTCCGGCAAGAAGAAGCTCGTTCAGCAGCTGAAGAGGCACCTCAAGCAGGCCGACGAGCTGTACATCGCGACGGACGAAGACCGCGAGGGTGAGTCGATCGGATGGCACCTTGTGAACGTGTTGAAGCCCAAGGTCCCGGTCCGGCGGATGGTGTTCCACGAGATCACGCAGGAAGCGATCCAGGACGCACTCAATCACACACGCGAAATCAACTACGACCTCGTCGACGCGCAGGAGACGCGCCGAATGCTGGATCGGCTCGTTGGTTATTCTATCTCGCCGCTCCTCTGGAAGAAGATCGCGCCGCGTCTGTCGGCAGGTCGAGTGCAAAGTGTTGCCGTACGATTAATTGTGCAGAAGGAGAAGGAGAGGATCGCCTTCGTTCCGGCCGGCTACTGGGGCATGAAGGCTGCGCTGTCGAAGAACGGCGGGGAATTTGAGGCTGTACTCTCGCATCTGAACGATATTCGCGTCGCGGTTGGCAGGGACTTCGACGACGAGACAGGTCGGCTTCGGGAAGGATTGACCGATGGCACCGACGTCGTAATCCTGGATGAGAAAACGGCGGGTCGGCACGCAGGTTCTTTGCCCGGCGAGCAGTGGAAAGTCGCGGACGTGGAGGATCGCGACGCACGGCGGTCGCCAGCGGCACCGTTCATAACGTCGACTTTGCAGCAGGAGTGTAGTCGGAAGTTGGGTCTCTCGGCCAGGCAAACGATGCAAGTTGCTCAGCGGTTGTACGAGCAGGGCTACATCACCTACATGCGAACCGACTCCACCACTCTTTCGAAAGAAGCCCTCGAAGCAAGTCGCCGCGTTGTTGTCGAGAAGTATGGTGATTCATTCTTGAGCAAAAAGCCGCGCACCTACACGGGGACAGTGGCGAATGCGCAGGAAGCCCACGAGGCGATCCGTCCGGCCGGCCGGGAAATGAAGACGGTCGAGAAGATCAAACTTTCCGGCGTCGATGCCGCGGTCTACGACCTCATCTGGAAGCGCACGATCGCGTCGCAGATGGCTGACGCCCGGCTGAAGTTCACGTCGGTCACGATTTCGGTAACCGATGGTACGACGAGGGCCAGCTTCCGCGCGAGTGGCAAGCGGATTGAGTTTGCGGGATTCTTCAGAGCCTACGTTGAGGGATCGGATGACCCGGAGTCTGCTCTCGACGATCAGGAACAGCCGCTACCGCCGCTGGAGGTGGATGAGGTTCTGACGTATCGTAGCCTGGAGGCTACAGGTCACGAAACGAAGCCGCCGGCGCGGTATTCCGAGGCGTCTCTCATCAAGATGCTGGAGAAGGAGGGCATCGGACGGCCGAGTACCTATGCGACGATTATGGACACGATCGTCAACCGTGGATACGTCAGGCGCCTGCGGTCACAACTCATCCCGACGTTTACGGCGTTCGCGACCAACAGTCTGCTTGAGCAGCAATTCGAGAATCTGGTAGATGTCGGATTCACGGCCGAGATGGAGCACGTGCTGGACGAAATCGCCGCAGGCGAACGGAAGTCCAAGCCGTATCTCACGAGCTTCTACTCGGGCGAGAAGGGACTGAAGAGTAGAATCGAGAATGCCCTTGACGCCATTGATGCTCGAGCGGTCTCCACGATCAGCTTCGCCAAGTGGAAGCCATATGTGATTCGTGTCGGCAGGTACGGTCCGTATGTAGAGCTTGAAGACAACGGCGAGCAGGTTCGTGCGTCTCTGCCTGAAGACCTCGCTCCGGGCGACGTCACACGCGAGACTCTGGAGGCGCTCGTCACAGGTGCCAGCAAGAGCGATGAACCGCTTGGTACGGATCCGGAATCAGGCTTGCCCGTCCTGTCGAAACACGGGCCATACGGCCACTACGTTCAGCTTGGCACGAACGATGACAACGAGAAGCCCAGGCGCCAGTCGATTCCGAAGGGACTCGATCCTTCGGAGGTAGATCTGGCCAAGGCACTCGACCTGCTGCGACTTCCGAGGGACGTCGGTCCGCATCCGGAATCCGGAGATATGATCGTTGCCAACATCGGGCGTTACGGTCCGTACGTCAAGCACGGAAAGACCTTCGCATCGTTGCAAGCCGCTGATGATGTTCTGACAGTCGGGCTGGAACGCGCAGTGGAACTCATCCAGAAGAAAGCGAAGCGCAATGAGCCGCTCAGAACCATCGGCGATCATCCTGAGACCGGAGACTCTATCGACCTGTTCGAGGGGCGCTACGGTCCATACGTCAAGATGGGTCGTACGAACGTCTCGCTACCCAAAGGCACCGAACCGGGCGACGTGACGCTGGATGAGGCCGTCACCCTGATCGACGAGAAGCAGGCGAAGACGGGCAAGGGAGGCGGGAAGAAGAAGACGACTCGGAAAAGCACCAGGAAGACCGCGAAGAAGAAGACCGCGAAGAAGACTGCGAAGAAGAAGACCGCAAAGAAGACTGCGGGCAAGGCCAAGAAGACCACGAAGAAGACGACGAGCAAAGCCAGGAAAACCGCGACGCGGAAGTCCACGAGCAAGGCCACCAAAAGCGCCCGCAAGACCACCGGCAAAGTCGCGAAGAGCACACCCGGCTCGACCGAAAAGAACGACAAGTGATCGGCCTATCTGCCTACATCCTTGTCGCCCATTCTCAGTGATTTCAGGATGTTGAGGTAGCTTGCCCATCGCTCCTCGGTGATCTCGCCGCGATCCATGGCGTCGACCACCGCGCACTCCGGCTCGTGATCATGCGTGCAGTTCGGGAACTTGCAGTCGTTGAGGAAGGGGACGAATTCGACGAAATAGTGCGACAGCTGCGCGGGATCGAGATCGATGATTCCAAACTCCCGAAGCCCCGGCGTATCGATGACCACACCGCCGTCGGTGAGACGATAGAAGGCGGCATTCGTGGTTACGTGTGTACCCTTTTTCGTCTTCTCACTCACTTCGCCGGTTCGAAGACTCAGCGACGGCTCCACCCGGTTCAGCAGCGACGACTTTCCCACTCCGGACGGGCCTGCCAGTACGGTGATTCGGTCCACAAGCCGACTCCGCAAATCGTCTACGCCATCGCCCGACAGTGCACTCATGCGCAGGACGGGATACCCGATGTTCTCATACAGCCTGCACCAGTGTTCTACCGGCTCCCGGATGCTCTTGTCCAGCAAATCCGTCTTGTTCACGATGAGGCCGGCTGGAATCTCGTGTACCTCCGCCATCACCAGGAATCGATCGATAAATCCGGGATTCAGCTTCGGCATGAGCACCGACTGAACAATCCAGGCGAAGTCAACATTCGCGACAAGCACGTGCTCGAAACCAATGCGCCGTCCGGCCGCCCGACGGACGAGTTTGTTGCGCCGCTCGTGCAATCCCGTGATGACCCCCGTCCCGTCACCGACCATCTGCAGTGTCACCACGTCACCGACCGCTATGGGGTTTGTCTCCCGTTGGTGCGTAAGCCGGAACCGGCCGCGCATCTTGCTGAGGACGATGCCATCCGGGGTCTGTACTTCATACCAACTCCCGGTTGATTTCCAGATCGTTCCGACCGATTCCTGTTTGTCTTCGTCCATCAAGTAGTCATGTTCGCGCGACGCAATGTCGAAGCCACCCGACAAAGATCGACGCCTGGGAGTGAAACATGGACTCGTGACCCTCGTCTACTCGATGAATACGTAGAAGGCCACGAACCGAGTGATACACGATGTCAGATAAGGAAAAGAAGCGTAGCAAGAAATATAATCGCACGCGCGAGAAGTTTGACGAGCTACCGCTCGAAGATAAAGCCACGTTTCTCGTCGAGGCCGTCTTTACGACGCTCACGAAGGGCATAGAGCAGGCCGGTAAGGCATTTTCGGACGAGCTGAACTCGCTCTTCGATCAGGCTCGTGAGCGGGCAGAGCAGCACGCCGAGGATTCAGCGGGCGAAGCGGGCGACGATCAAGCCGAGGTTACGACGGACGAAGCCGGCGACGATGACCATGATCATTCGTCCGATGACCATGATCATTCGTCCGATGACGACTCAGGCAATGAATCATCCGAAGAAAGACATTGAGTTCGACCGCCTGAACCTGATCGGGAAGGCCGTCTACGTTGGCGGCGCCACACTCCGATTCGTGGCCGGCTCGATCGATGCGGTTGTGGATCGCGCGGTCGACGTCTATCTGGACGCGGAGCGAGCTTTCAAGCAGGGCATGGATCCGAACATTGAGGACGCCAAGATCCTCGATGAAAGAGGCCGGACCGACGCAGAGGTGCCGCACGACAAGAGATCGGACGGATCAACCTGATTGATCCCGGTCTAATTGATCACTGTCGCGGCGATCGGTGTGTCTCGACCGCCGGAGTGATTTCGATCTTCATCCTTCACTTTGAAGAACTCCGCCGGGTCCGCCTTGGATTTCGAGGACAGCGCCAGGCCCAGTACCTCATCCATGCGCTTCACATACGTGACACGGAGGCCCTTCCGCACTTCCTTGTTGATCTCCTCTACGTCCTTCCTGTTCTTCTCCGGAAGGATGACGCGTTTGATGCCGGAGCGTTTTGCCGCAAGGACCTTCTCCTTGATTCCTCCGACAGGTAGTACGAGGCCTCGCAGAGTGATCTCACCCGTCATTGCGAGCGTGTGTTTCACACATCTCTGCGTGTAAATCGAGACCAGCGCCGACAACATCGTAACGCCGGCTGACGGTCCGTCTTTTGGAACCGCTCCGGCAGGCACGTGGACGTGCAGGTCCCAGTAGCGGAAGGCGTCGTGCGGAATTCCGAGATCGTCGGCGTTGGCCTTTACGTATGACAACGCGGCCTGGGCAGACTCCTTCATGACGTCACCCAGTTGACCTGTAAGAATCAACCGGCCGGATCCACGCGAAACGGACGCTTCAATGAACAGAATGTCACCGCCTACGGGTGTCCATGCGAGGCCGGTAGCAACACCCGGTACCTGTGTGCGGAGAGCGACCTCCGAGAAGTACTTCTTGGCACCCAGGTAGTCCTCCAGTTCATTCTCCGTGACTTCGGCCGACTTCGTCTTTCCGACAGCGACATTTTTTGCGACACCTCGCGCAACGGATCCAATCGTCCGTTCAAGTTGACGAACGCCGGATTCCCGCGTATAGCCATCGATGATTTCGCGAATCGCACCGTCGGTGATCGCGAATTGATCATCCTTCAGGCCGTTCTCGGTGGTCTGACGAGGGACCAGATACTGTCGGGCGATCTCGAGCTTCTCTTCCTGCGTATAGCCAGTGATCTCGATCATCTCCATTCTGTCGCGGAGCGGATTCGGGATCCTGTCGAGATAGTTGGCCGTGGCGATGAAGAGGACGCGTGACAGATCGTAGTCGAGCTCGATGTAGTGGTCGTTGAACGTGTGGTTCTGCTCCGGGTCAAGCACTTCGAGAAGAGCGCTCGATGGATCGCCGCGGAAGTCGGCCCCCAGCTTGTCGACCTCGTCGAGCATGAATACGGGGTTGGCTGTTCCGGCACGCTTCATTCCCTGCAGGATTCGCCCCGGCATGGCTCCGACGTATGTTCGGCGATGGCCACGTATTTCGGCTTCGTCCCTCATGCCGCCCAGGCTCATCCGGACAAACCGACGATCCAGCGCTCGTGCAATGCTCTTGCCGAGGCTCGTCTTGCCTACTCCCGGCGGCCCGTGGAAGCACAGAATGGGTGCCTTCATATCGCCTTTCAGCTTCAGCACGGCCAGGTACTCGACGATGCGCTTCTTCACCTGGTCGAGTCCGAAGTGGTCCTCATTGAGGATGTCCTCGGATCGCGAGATATCCAGCTGATCTTCCGAGAACTCCGACCACGGCAGGTCCAGGATCCAGTCAACGTAATTCCTGGTCACCGCGTAGTCGGGTGATGCCGGATTGGAACGGCCGAGCTTCTCGAGTTCTTTATCCAGCGCCTTCGTCACGTGCTCGGGCATTTTCTTTTTGTCCGCCTTCTCGCGCAGACCGGCCACTTCAGACGCCGACGCCTCGGACTCGCCTAACTCGTCCTGAATGGCTTTCATCTGCTGCCGGAGGAGGTACTCGCGCTGCTGCCGGTCCACGTCCGTCTTTACGCGAGAGCGGATTTCCTCGGACAACTGCAACACCTGGATTTCGTGATCCAGATGGTCCATCACCTGATCCGCCCGCTCGATAAGCGAAATGGTTGCGAGCAGCTTCTGCTTGTCTTCGACCTCCACCTGGAGGTTGGAGGCGATGAAGTGAATCAGGAAGGTGGGCGATTCAATATTCTGGATCGCGAACGCGGCCTCGCTCGGCAGATTGGGTGACATGTGCACGATCTGAATGGCCAGTTCCTTGATCGAGCGGATTCTCGCGGTGAGTTCAATGTCATCCACCTCGAGCTGCTCGTCGATGGCGCTGACCCGCGCCTTGAAGTACGGTTCGATCTCGATGTACTCTTCAATTCGAAAGCGACGCTTGCCCTGAATGACAATCGACTTCGAACCATCCGGCATCTTGATCAGCTTCAGTATTGTCGCAACCGTTCCGATCTCATAGAGATCGCCGGGCTCGGGGTCCTCGATATCACTGCTGCGCTGAGCAACAACGCCAACCAGTCGGTCGCCGGCGAACGCCTCCTTGACAAGATTGAGGGACGCGTCCCGCCCGACGGTGATGGGGAGCACCACGCCCGGGAATAGCACGGTATTCCGAAGGGCGAGAATCGGAAGCGCCTCGGGCACCTCCGTCCGGCTCATTTCCTTTTCCTCATCCGGAGTGGGGAGGGGAATACTCTGTTCCGGATCTTCGTCTTGGGTCAACCAGAGGGGTTCGTACGTCATGTAATGGGTGCGGGTGCTCGTGTGGTTCAAGTCAGGCGATACGCGCGTAGTGTTGAGTAGATGCCTCTCGCGTCGCGACACGCGTGGTGGTCAAAAACTGGGCCAACCGGGATATCCTGCCAATGTGTCCGCTGCCTTCATGATGCGGTTTCGTGTCAGAGCGTCACCCGTCCGGCGATTGACGACGCAGGAGCAGCCTGATGGCGGACTCGAGTTGATCTCCTCTGAAGGGTTTTGAGATGACGATGTCAATGTTGGCGTCAGGCTCACCGACATCCGTATCGCCGGTAATGAGCGCTATCGGAATGTCTGGCAGGACGCTTCGGACCGCCCCCGCAAACTCGCGGCCGGCCATTTCGGGCATTCCCTGGTCCGTGAAAATAAGATCGAAGGACTGGGTTTGCAGGATTTCGAGACCGATCGGCCCGGATTCGGCCGTCGTTACCTCGTGTCCTTTGAGGCGAAGCAATCGGGCAAGCACGTTCCGGACCATCTCTTCGTCGTCAACTACAAGAATCTGTGCCGGCGTAGCCATGACCGTGTCTTCGACGGCCTCGACTGCGTTCGTGTCGATGTCTGCCGCCGGGAAGCTCACGACGAATGATGTTCCGTAGCCTAGCCTGGTCTCGACCTCGATGTCACCTTCGTGCTCCTGGACGGTGCCGTAGCAAACAGCCAGTCCCATTCCCGTTCCGCGCTTTCCCTTGGTGGTGAAAAGCGGCTCGAAGATCCGTGCACGGACGCGGTCCGTCATTCCAGTGCCGGTGTCTTTGACGGACACCAGAACCCGCCCCTTTTCGTCCGAATTGATCTGGATGGCAATCTTTCCACCCTGCGGCATCGCCTGCACGGCATTCAGAATAAGATTGACGAACACATCCCGGAGCTCTGATGGTGAACCGAGGATGGGCGGAACGTCGACTGGTTCGAGCGTGGCGTCGATCACCACGCCCTGACGGCGTGGCTCGTTGTACCAGTAGGGCTTCGTCAAAGCCACAGCATCTTCCACGATCTTTCGCAGATCTACGGGTTCGAAAGCACTCTGGCGCTCCTGCCGGATATATTGCTGAATTCGCCGTCACGAGGGTAGCGCCGTCGAGCGACGCCTGCTCGATGGTCTGAAGATGCTCCGAGCCGGCGACCGAACCGGGATCCTCCTCGGCGACTCTTTTCAGCAGTTCCGTATGTCCCACGATTCCGCTCAGCAGATTGTTGAAATCGTGTATCATGCCCATCGTCATGCGCCCCAGCGTCTCCATCCGATGCCGTTCCGTCTGACTCAGCATCCATGACGTGGGCTCGGCGAGCACTTCACCGGTCACCATGATCGCGAGAACATCGTCGCCTGATGCGGGAAGCATCACGGGAAGGAAATGAATGAGGACGGGGATGGCCTGGTCGCGGGCTGGATGATGCACCATGAACAGACGGTTGGTGACCAGTGACCCCGACGCGGCATCGGAAGTGTAGTCTCGAACCAACTCCTTGTCTGGATCCGGGAGTCGCAACCACACATCATCCTGCGGACCGAATACGGTTTCCCACGCGTGATTAAGGGCGATACGCTCGCCGGACGGAAGGAACGTAGCCACCAGCAGCTCCGGCTCCAGCGAGAATGAGGTTTCTAGGGCCGCCATCAAATCATCCTTAAATTGGATGTGTACACCCGTTTCGTCGGCTTAACGCCATCTTGACTGGACGGCGACAACATTCAGCGTAAAGGCAGGTTTCAGTGCCGATACCTGAGAAAACTGACAGCTTAACGTAACAATATTCTGCAAGGTACGCCTGACATGTGGCACGAGAATATTCTGGGGACTATCGGCAACACGCCGCTGGTCAGGCTAACGAACGTCGCGGCGGGCATTCCCTGCACGGTACTGGCCAAAGTCGAGTTCTTCAACCCGGGTGGTTCGGTAAAGGACCGCATCGCCACCACGATGATTGAAGGAGCGATTGAGCGAGGCGATCTCAAGCCGGGTGGTACCATCATCGAGGGTACGAGCGGGAATACGGGAGCAGGAATCGCGCTGGCGGCGATTGCCATGGGCTACAAATGCGTATTCACAACGACCGACAAGCAAAGCAAGGAGAAGATCGACGTGCTCAGGGCGCTGGGGGCGGAGGTCCGCGTCTGTCCAACGAACGTCGCCCCCGAGGATCCGCGCTCCTACTATAGCGTCGCGCGCGCACTGGCCGATGAGATTCCGAATTCGGTGTACCTCAATCAGTACGATAATCTCGACAATGAGCGCGCCCACTACGAGACCACGGGTCCCGAGGTGTGGAACGACACCGACGGGCGAGTGACGCACTTCTTCTGTGGTGCAGGAACTGGCGGTACGATATCGGGGACAACGCGTTATCTGAAAGAAAAGAACAATCGCATTAAGTCCATCGGGATCGACACTTTCGGCTCCGTCTACTACAAGTACTTCCACACGGGCGAGTTCGACGAGAAGGAGATCTACCCCTATCTCACGGAAGGTGTCGGCGAGGACATCCTTGCCGGCAACATGAACTTCAAGGCGATTGACGATTACGTTCGCGTGGACGACAAGACGTCGATGATCATGACACGCCGTCTGGCGCGTGAAGAGGGCCTGTTCGTTGGCCAGTCATGCGGGCTCGCGGTCGCAGGCACGCTCGATTGGCTGCGTGACCATGCTTCTGAGTTGAAGCCGGACGATGTTGTGGTAGTCGTATTGCCGGACAACGGCTATCGCTATCTCAACAAGACCTACAATGACGACTGGATGCGCGGGCACGGCTTCCTGGATTACACGGAGACAATCACGGCAGATCGTGTTCTGCGCTCACGATCGGAGCGGAGGAAGGTGTACGTTGTCGCTCCCGACGATACCCTCGGTGACGCGATCGATTACATGACGGACTTCGGGATCTCCCAGCTACCCGTCGTTGACGGTTCGACGGTTGTTGGAAGCCTGAACGAGTCTGCAATCCTGAGCCATCTGATTGAACATCCCGGCGCCCGTTTCGAGCATGTCGGTCGTGTCATGAAAGAGCCTTTCCCTATCGTTTCTCCCCGGGTGGAGATGCAGGAGCTTTCTGCCATGCTAAATGCGGGGAACGGCGCCGTCCTGGTTGCCTCCGGCGGGGACGGGCATTTCGAGATCATCACGAAAAGTGATCTTATTGAGACCCTCGCCTCGGCCGGCCGAGAGTCTTCAAACGGACAAAACAAAGGCACACAATGAATCAGAAGGATCCGAGTACCAGCGCGGCCCAGTCACAACTCAACATCGAATTGAGCGAGGAGGTTGCTGAGGGGATCTACTCGAACCTCGTGATGATCGCGCACTCGCCCGAAGAGTTTATTCTGGATTTCATTCGTGTGATGCCCGGCGTTCCAAAGGCTCGTGTAAAAAGCCGCATTATCATCACGCCGCAACATGCGAGGAGACTGCTCAGCGCTCTCGCCGAGAATATTGACCGGTACGAACGAAGCCACGGCGAGATCATCGAGCGAACGCCGGCGGGGCAGCCCATCCAGTTCGGCGGTCCAAGCGGCGAAGCGTAGGCTTACTTCCGGGTTCCGAGGAGCACGAGCAGGCCTACCCCAAGAAAGATGCCGTGAGGTAGCCACGAGGCCACAATGGGAGAGAGGGCCTCAGCATATCCGAACGGCTCGATGAACTTGATCAGAGCCAGATAGATGAACGCAGTAGAGAGACCGATACCGATCTGTATTGCCTGTCCACCGCGTCGCCTCACCGCGGACATCGGCACGCCGATGAGTACGAGAATGAAACTCGCCAACGGATACGAGAACTTCGAATAGTACTGGACACGGGCCTGACCAAGATTATCAGCCCCGGCTCGCTTCAGCGATTCGATATACTCGGACGCCACTGGAATTGTCATTGACTCGACGTCTTTCTCCGAACGTGCAAAATCGAGCGGAAAGACGGTGAGCGTGGTGTCGAACACGGGCATCACCGTCCGGGTCTCGCCGCCCTCGGCGCCGAACTTGCGCCTGACCGCCGACTGGAATCGCCACACCCGCAGGCTGTCAATCCACTGCATTCGGACGGCATCTATTCGCTCGGTGAGTCGCTTCCCACTGTCGTATCGCTGCAGGGAGGCTGTGTGCCCCACTTCCGATGCACGATCGAAATACGACACGGTCACGACCGTGCCGGGACGCTCCTGGCGGTGTATGTGGTTGACGTCGATCTGGCGGGGAGCATCTTTCATGTAGCGCTCTTCGAAGTCGAGCCGAACGGCATTTGTCCCGGGCACCACGTAACCGTTAAACCAGAACATGAAGCCGGTGATGACCACGGCGGCACTCAGGTATGGCAGCAGGAGCCTCTGCAGGGAAACACCGCTGGTCTGCAACGCGGCGAGCTGCAACTGCTGGGCAAGGCGCCCGGTCAGGTACACGCACGACATGAACACCGCAAGCGGGGTCGTAAGCTTGATGATCTCGGGGATATAATTGGGATAGTACACGAGGAACACTTCCCGCATGCGGGCCCCGCGGTCCATGAAATCGTCGACGAATTCTACATAGTGCAGGACGATGAAGAAAACGATCAGCGCGGCGATGAGGAGGGTGACACTGAGCACAAAGCGTTTCAGGATGTGCCGATCAAATGTCGTGAGCATCAAGGCCTCGCGAAAAACGTCGCAAACCGTGCCCTTCGGTGGTGGAACGGTCCGCTCTTGCTGGAATGTGTAGCCCGGTGGAGCGTACTTTCAAACTCCCAAAATCGATCCAAGATACGGCCATATGAAGCTTCACGAATATCAGGCGAAGGAGATCCTCTTCAAATACGGCGTCACCACACAACCCGGGGCCGTTGCGACAACGGTTGACGAGGCTGTGGAAGCTGCCCGCAAGATCGCGGATGAGTCCGGAAACGACCTCTTTGTCGTGAAGGCTCAGATTCACGCCGGGGGTCGCGGGAAAGGCGGCGGAGTCAAGCTCGCCAAGGGTGTGGAAGGAGTGCGGGAAAAAGCCGAGGCGATTCTCGGGATGATGCTGAAGACCCATCAGACGGGGCCCGAAGGCCAGAAGGTGCGCAAAATCCTTATCGCCGAAGCGGTCGACATCGAGAAGGAATTCTACGTCGGCGTCACCCTTGATCGCCAGCGGAATGCCAACGTGATCATGGCATCGACCGAGGGCGGAGTAGAGATCGAATCGGTGGCAGAGAAATCTCCGGAGAAGATTCTCAAGGAATGGGTAGACCCGGCGATCGGCCTTCGTGCGTATCAGGCGCGTTCGCTCGCGTTTGGCCTCGGTTTTACAGGCCAGGCGCTCAAGTCGGCCACGAAGTTTATCTCGGCCCTGTACAAGGCATTTGAAGAGTCGGATTGCTCGCTGGCCGAAATCAATCCGCTCGTTCTCACAAAGCAGGGCGACGTGCTCGCCATCGATGCGAAGATCAGTCTGGATGAAAACGCGCTGTTCAGGCATCCGGCGCTTGCCGAGCTGCGCGACATTCATGAGGAGGACCCACTTGAGGTCGAGTCGACGAACTTCGGACTGAACTATGTCAAGCTGGATGGCAATGTCGGCTGCATGGTGAATGGTGCCGGCCTGGCGATGGCCACGATGGACCTGATCAAGCTGGCGGGCGGTGAGCCGGCGAATTTTCTTGATGTCGGCGGAAGTGCAAGTGCGGAGACGGTCGAGGCGGGTTTCCGGATTATCCTCAAGGATCCGAACGTCAAGACGATTCTCGTGAACATTTTTGGCGGCATCGTTCGCTGCGATCGGGTCGCACGCGGCGTGGTTGAAGCGGCTCACAATGTGGGTATCACGGTACCGCTTATTGTGCGTCTGCAGGGAACGAATGCGGAGGAAGGGAAGCAGATCCTGGACGATAGCGACATCGAACTTCGAACGGCAATCCTGTTCCGGGAGGCTGCAGAGAAGGTAAATGAGGCATTGACCTCCGCTGCGGCGTGACGCAATCGCCACAGTCGTCTGGCGACAGCTCAGGTCCCGGGACCGCACCCGGATCGGAGGGGGATGGTGTTCTCCTCAACGATGTTACCAAGAGCTTTGACTCGACGATTGCCGCCAATGGTGTCACGCTTCGTGTTGGCGAGGGCGAGCTTCTGTCGCTTCTGGGTCCAAGTGGCTGCGGCAAAACGACACTGCTGAGAATCGTTGCGGGATTCGAGCAACCGGACAAAGGTTCGGTAATTGTGCATGGCCGCGACGTGACTGCGGATCCGCCGCAAGAGCGTCCGACGGCGATGGTCTTCCAGAGTTACGCGCTCTTTCCGACAATGACGGTCGGGGGCAACGTGGAGTACGGTCTCCGTGTACGACGCGTCCCGAAGTCCGATCGAAGGCGTCGCGTCGCGGAGGCGCTTGGCCGGGTGGGTCTCGATGGTCTGGTCGATCGTCCGGTCACGATGCTGTCGGGTGGTCAACAGCAGCGGGTGGCGGTAGCCCGCGCACTGGCGGTGGAGCCGCAGGTCCTCCTGTTTGACGAGCCGCTGTCGAACCTCGACGTGGAGTTGCGGGAGCGAACCCGGGAAGAGCTTCGGGCACTGCAACAACGACTCGGTATTACGACCATCTACGTCACGCACGATCAGGAGGAAGCCCTCGCGCTGTCTGACCATCTGGGCGTCATGAATGCCGGGACGCTTGTCGAATTCGGCACGCCGCGCGAACTGTACGAGAACCCACAGACTGCCTTCGTGGCCCGATTCCTGGGCGGCGCGAACGTGATGTCCGATCCGCGGGTCATTCAGGCGCTGACCGGGCAGGAGTCAGCGCCGGGAATGAAACTGGCGGTGCGTCCTGAGCACCTCGAACTGGTACCGGAACACGCCGGGCTTGAGGTCCGCCTTGTAAGTCAACAGTATCTCGGTGCGGTGGTCGAGTACAAGGTGGCGTCGGGCGACTGCGAAATGCGCGTTCGCACTGGAACGGGCGGAACTCACGACACACCGGTCGCCATTAAGGCAAGCCGGTGGAACTGGGTCGCTGAATAAGCTCGACGGAGCCTGCCGGAAGGAGCGGCGCTACGTCGCTACAGGCCGCTCAGGCGCGTGAATCGGTCCTGCACGTCGTCACGTGGATGACGCAGACGTAATAGATCGGCGAGATGGCCACTCTTGACATGCAGGTCGAAGCCGTACGACTGAAAGTCTCCGAACGGGATCCAGTTGATCGACATCTGCCAACACTCGAAATCGCGATAGAGTGCGACGGTCGTGGTGACGATATCTCGCTGCTCAAAATCGTACCCCGTTCGTGCCGACACTTTCCAATTCGGCGTCAGATTGAAATCGACGCTTGTGTTCAGAATGGCACGCCGGATCGATGATATTCCGCTTCGCGTCAGTCCATACGTGAAATCGGCCGTGAGCGACCACGGGATGGAAAAATCGCTGTACGCCGTACTGCCAACAATCTGGTTCAGCGTCGGATCGAGCCCCGGCGTTGCGACGGGACTGAACGGATCAGGGTTCGCCCGTGGATTCTCGACTGGTCTCTGCGCTCCCGAACGTCGACTACTTCGTACCGACGTTCTGGCGGAGACGGAGAACTGTGTAAGTCGAGCGAGATCCAGTCCGCGCAAATTGAACACATAATCGTCAACGATTCTGCCAGTGTCATCCACGTTGTATGGCGAGAATGCCGATCTGAAATTCAAGTCCAGTTTCCCGAGGATACTGGTGCGCGCCGAAAGCGATATGTCTCCCATTCTCAGTGAGTCGGCCGCAAAGTTGTATCGACTGCTGATGTCCAGATTCAGGAGCTTGGTCGTTCTCGCGGGCCCGGTTTGTGTCGAATCGTCGGCGACTCGTTTGGTCTCGAAGGTATTCGAAATGGAATAATTCAGCGCCCGCTGCTCACCCGAACGAACGCCGCTCGCGATGGCATACCTGAACTCCTTACCGGTGGTGTCCGCGTATGTACGTGTGTAGCCCCACGCATCTGAGTAGAAATCCGGCTGGTAGCTGAATCCGACTGTAGGTCGCACCGTGTGTCGAAGTCCCGAGTACGGTCCTACGCGAAGTGGAAATATTCCGTAGAACGTCGTGTTCGCGGAAACCCCCGACGAAAACTGCCGGAGTGCAAAGAAGCCGGACTCCGACGAAGTAGCAACTCGATTTGTCGAGTCGACGACTGTCCGCCGTTCGGTCCTGATGAACCAGTCCTCCTCGTAGTTGAAGGACGGTGAGAGGTTGAGACGGATGCCACCGAGAAGCGGAAGACGATTCAGCGTAAACGTTGCCGTGATCGGGATGTCGTGAGATGCCGTTGCTTTGAACGGCGTATCACTTCCCGTTGCTCTCCGGTATTTCTCCGCCGAGAACATCGCATCGTACCAACTGATGTCGGTCGCGGACGTATCTCCGCTCGCGATCAGGACCTCGTCCGAGAGAGGAGTGAAAGAGTACACGTTCGAAGTGTTGAACGTATAGCGATACGACAGCTTTTCGAACCATCGTTCTTTCTCACCCGGTCCACGCGAGTCGCGAAGGAATGGCTTTCGGGTGTTCTGCGAAAAGTTCAGGTTCGGTATGGTCAGGCTCACGCTTCCCGTTTCGAAAGACTGTCGCTGGTTCAGGTTGACTGACACGTTGCGTCCGCTGCCGGGCCATGACTTCCGGTACGCGATAGCGGACGAAACGGTCTGTCGCACACGGTCGTCGTAGAGCTCTGAGACCGCACGCAGATACCCGGACGTTGTCAGGTCGACGTTAGCAGAAAGAGAGGAAGTGGGATTGAGCGTTTGCGAGTGGTTCCATCTGAGCGATGCGGTTCGGTTAATCTGGAAGTCGGGATCACCGGATTCGCCATTTCTCAGTCTGGCCAGGTTCAGATTCAGGCTTCCGTTGTAGTGATAGCGCCGATTGTACCGAAAGAGGGTAGCGGCCTGCAGACTCCCGCGGCTCCAGGCGCCCAGTTGGAGTTGAAGGTCGGTGTAGTCGTTGAGTGCCCAGTACCATCCCCAGTCTCGGAGATAGAAGCCGAATTCGTCCTCACCGTACTGCGGTGGAAGCGGACCTGAACGTCGTCCCTCCATCGCCGGCAGCAGTCCAAAAGGCAGCCACAGTGGCATCGGAATATTGAAGATGTAGAGCTGGATCGGCCCGGTGTACACCCACTTCCGGTTGACCACCTTCATCTTGCTCGATCTCAGCGAATACGATGGGTCATCCACGCAATCGCATGTCGTGTAGATACCGTCCTTGATGTACAGCGTGCTATCCTCTGTCACCTTGGCGATGTCGGCCCTGATGAACCCTTCCTCGAAGTCAGTTCTCGCCCCGACGACCCGTCCTCGTTCGGTGGACATGTTGTAGGCCATCCTGGTGCCCGCGAACGTTTCGGAGCCCTGCTTGAACGTCGGCATGGCCTCTGTGGACGAACCGGACTCGGATCCGTACGCTCTGAGTTCGTTTATCTTGAAGAAGATGTCGATGCCCTGCGCCTGCAGTACGGCCTCTTCGTACTCTACCCGCGTGTCTCCGTAGAGTCGACCGATGTCGCCGTTTGTGCTGTCGATGCTCAGCACCAGAGAGTCCCGGGCTACGAACTTGACGACGCTCTTCAGGCCGCCGGAGCCGGAGGGTGGGGCTTGTACCGCAGCCGGTGTTGCGACGGGGACGACCGCCGCCGAGTCGACTTCTTGAGCGGAGCTCCCAGTTGCACCGCACAGAGCGAGAGCCAGGATCAGTGCAAAGAAGATGCGTGTTGGACCTGAACGCGTTGGGACCGCGCCGGTGGGGTGGACCGTCGATTCTGCCTCAAGCGGAGGGGCGGCTGTGATCGACGGGGTCCTCGCTGTCCGGCGGTTGTTCATCTAGGTATTCGAAGATCAGGCGGGCGGCTCCAAGCATACCGACCTCGTTTCCGAGGGTTTCTTGGATGACCAGCAGATTCTCTCGCAGGCCGGGAGTGACAAATCGGACTATCGCGTTGCGGGTAGCATCAAGAATGTAGTCGCCGGCTGCGGACAGTCCTCCTCCTACGACTATCGTCCGGATATCGAGAAGATTTACGCAGGAACCAAGGACACACCCCAGCTTGTGTCCGGCCCATGCGAGCACTTCGCGGGCACCTTCATCGCCGGCGCACGCTGCATCGTAGAGCATCCTGGGCGTAATGCCGAGAAGGTCTTCCTGCGCCATGTTGTGGATGACACTGTCGTCCCGAGTCATGAGTCGATATCGGGCGTGGCGAGAGAGGAAGCGTTGACCCAGGTAGGCCTCGATCGCGCCGGCCACACCGGAGCGCGCGAACGGTCCCTCGTAGTCAATCGTCATGTGTCCGATTTCACCGGCGCCGCCGGTTGATCCGCGGAAGATGCGATCCTTGTAGATGATGGCTCCGCCAACCCCGGTACCCAGCGTGATCATGATGAAATCGTCGTACGGGCGGCCCGCGCCATAGAAGGCCGATCCGAGCGCCGCGGCATTCGCATCGTTCTCGACAAGGACGGGCAGTTGCTCGCCGAGCCGTTGCTGAATCTCGTCGCGGACATTGACGTCCATCCATCCCGGGAAGTTGGGCGGTCTTCGAACCGTGGCGCGAGTCCAGTCTATCGAACCGGGCGCCCCGATGCCAACACCCTCCACCGATGCAGAGGGGGCATGTGATCGAAGCTCGCGAACGACGGTCGCTATCCGATCGAGTACGTGGGACGGGCCTTCGTCACTCTCCGTGTCCAGCGTATGCTGATGCACCATCCCCTGACCGCGCTCAACGAGGGCTCCCTTGATTGAGGTTCCGCCCAGATCGATTCCGATTGCGTACATGAGCGTCAGGTTCTACGAAGATGACTAGTCGTCCGTCTCGATTCGGTAGACAGTCTCTTCGGGCTTCTTCATGTGGTACTCTTCGCGAGCGATCTGCTCCACACGTTCATCGGAAAGGCCTTTTTCAATCTCGGTTTCCAGGTGGCCGATTTCGAGTTCCAACTCCTCGTTGGCTTCTTGCAGTTGGCCAAGCTCCCGGTGCCATGCAATTCGCTTGACAAGCGAGTGGCTGTCGAAAAATGTCAGCCAGACTATGACAAACGAAATCGCCGCAAGAACGAAACGCTTGCGAACCCGAGGTTCCTTCAGCCATGTGAGAAGTCCGATCTCCATCCTGGCCTAGAATCTAAATGCGTTCAGACCGGGGTATTCAGCCACCGCGCCGATTTCCTGCTCGATCCGCAAAAGCTGGTTGTACTTGGCCGTCCGATCGCTCCGGCTGGCCGAGCCCGTCTTAATCTGGCCGGCGCCTGTCGCGACGGCAAGATCGGCGATCGTAGAGTCCTCCGTTTCCCCTGACCGGTGACTGATAACGGACGTAAATCCATTCTGGTGCGCCAGTTCGATTGC
This sequence comes from Rhodothermales bacterium, assembly GCA_963768565.1. Lineage (GTDB taxonomy): Bacteria > Bacteroidota > Rhodothermia > Rhodothermales > JABDKH01 > JABDKH01. Next base: position 37,280 of record CAVYIO010000019.1, on the reverse strand, counting down.
CTCGAGCGTTTCGGTCAAGGTACCGATCTGGTTCAACTTGATCAGGATCGAGTTCGTGCACCCCTCTTCGATACCCTTACGAAGCCGGTCCGTATTTGTCACGAACAGGTCGTCGCCGACGAGCTGCACGCGGTCACCGACCGCTTCCGTGAGGTTCTTCCACCCGGCCCAGTCGTTCTCATCCATCGCATCTTCGACTGAAATGATCGGGTACTGATCGACCCAGCTTGTCCAGAACTTGACCATGTCATCGGACGATCGGCGCGTTCCGGGGTCACTCTTGTAGAAGACATAAGCGCCGTCCTCGAACATCTCGGAAGACGCCGGGTCGAGTGCGATGTGCATGTCCTTTCCGGCCTTGTATCCGGCTTTCTCCACCGCCTCCAGGATGACCTCAATTGCTTCCTCGTTCGACTTCAGGTCTGGCGCAAAACCACCCTCATCACCGACCGCCGTATTGTAGCCTTTCGACTGCAGCACCTTCTTCAGATTGTGAAAGATCTCGACACCCATGCGGAGGGCCTCCGAGAATGACGCAGCACCGGTCGGCATCACCATGAACTCCTGCATGTCGACGTTGTTGTCGGCGTGCCGGCCTCCGTTGATGATGTTCATCATGGGTACGGGCAACCGGTTCGTGTGCGTGCCACCGATGTACCGGTAAAGCGGGAGTCCCAGCGTATCCGCAGCAGCTCTGGCCACGGCCAGCGAGACTCCAAGAATTGCGTTGGCGCCGAGCTTGCTCTTGTTGGGAGTTCCGTCGAGGTCAATGAGGTATCGATCCAGAGCGGTTTGCTGCAGTACCTCGAAGCCCATGATCTCGGGCGCGATCATTTCGTTCACGTTTCGTACGGCCTGCAGAACGCCCTTTCCCAGGTACACGTCGGGGTCGCCGTCTCGCAGCTCTACCGCCTCGTGTTCCCCGGTAGAGGCGCCGCTTGGAACCGCCGCGCGACCAAAGGCCCCCTCGGTCGTGATGACGTCGACTTCGATCGTGGGATTGCCTCTGCTGTCAAGAATCTGTCGTGCGATTACTTCTTCGATGATCGACATGGGAATTACGAATTGGTCAGTATGATGGGTATCGACAAACGGTCTGGTGGTATCGAAAATTCGATACTGCGACTGGCAATAACAAATGAAGCGTTTTCGCGGAAAGGCAACAAAAAAGGGCCGGCAGTTTCCGGCCGGCCCTTGCAAATCACGATAGACGCTCGGTTTATGGGCTCTTGACGGTGGTCGCCTCGCTGATCCAGCCATAGCATCCGTAGTCGACCATGTAGCGCTGGCCCACCTGCCAACCCTTGAAGAAGAGGGCCTCCTGGTCGGGGTAGTAGGCTCGATACTGGCGGCTCTTTCGTTGCGCCGCTCCTGCGACCGTCGGGTCTACCGAGCGGGCGCGGTCATAGTAGTCTGTGACGAGCCAGTACACGGCGCGGTCTTCTCGTTCGAAACTACCGCAGTTCGACACGGCCGTGACGTAGAGGTCACCGATGGCCATGTACGCTGCGCCGTAGTTGCGATCAATATCGAGCGCACGCCGGAAGTACGTCCGGGCCCTGGAGAGTCGACCCAGTTGCTGCTGGGCGATTCCCATGTTGTAGTAGATATCCTTGGCCCTTTCGTTGCCGTCCGGCATTCCCATCGCCTGCTCGAACATTCCGAACGCCTGATCGGGCTCGCCGTCCTCAAGCTTCATGACGCCCAGCAGGAAGAATGTCTTTGATGTTGCTTCGCAGTTCAGCACGCGTTGCTCAAGCTGGTAGACATCATCTCGAAAACCCAGATCAAGAGCGATCTCAAATTTCTCGAGTATGAACTGGCAGTTCGTCGGATCCTTTTCAAGCTGACTGGAAATGAAATCGAATCGCTCTTCCGGTGACGTGAACAGAGCGCCACGCCAATTGGTGAGCATGGTGCGCACCTCGTCGTTCTCGGGAAACTCCGCGTCGAGGACGTCAATGAAATCAACCGCCGCTTGCTTGTCGCCCTTCTGTGCGTAGCCGGCGATGATGTAGTTCATGTAGTAGGGCTGCAGCTTCTGAGGCTCCAGATCATAAGCCTGCCGGTAGAGATCAGCCGATCATGGGCTGCAGGTCCGGCAGGTGCTCTGCGTTCTCCTGTATGAATTTGCCCTTTGCCGAAAATCCAGTCTCGCTCGCTGACCTCTGCGTTTGCGTCCTGTAATCTGGACACGGCCGTGTCGAATATGACCAGCGCTGAGTCGAAATAGGCCTGCCGCGTGGCGGGGTCCTCTTCGGCGACGGCCATCTCCCGAAAGACCTTGACGGCCCGCTCGAAATTTCGATCGTTGTTACGAGGAAACCCTGGCGCATTCTGCAGAATCCACTGCAGATTCTGCAGCGCACCCGCGTAGTTCTCGTTCTTGAAGTCCTCGTAGTAGAGGCTGTAGTACATGGCCTTTTCCTGGTCACCAGACTGCGAGAGGGCGGTTTCTGGTGCCAGCATCAGCAGGCTGAGAACGATGGCGGCTCCACCGATCGGGGATAAGAGCGTTTTCATAGACATGGAATATCTTGGTTCAGCGTGTCCCGAGAGGGGCCCGGGCCTTCCGGTTATCCGAGCCGTGTCTTCTGGAACCAGCGTTCTCCGATGTTCACGTTAATGCCGAATCTGTAGAAGGTCTCCTTAATAAGGCCATTGTCCGTGGTTCCACGGCGACCCACCTGGAAGTTCATATCAATCCGTGTGCCAGGGATTCTGGTCGGGAAGCTTATCCCGGCCGATGCGCCCGTCGATCTGAGTGTCTGGCCGGGCATTGGTTGCACATAGGACTTGTCGGTGAAAACGCCGAAGCGATAGGCAATCTGGCTCGCGTATGAGGACAAAAGATCGTTGCCACCCGGCAGTAATTCAACGCCCATGGCAAGACGTATGCGATCCTCAAGCTGGGCGCCGCTTGACGTGACGCCGGGGAAGGCAACATTCGTGTTGAAGTTCGTCCATGGCTCATACCTGGCGTCCAGCATCACCGTGAACTTCGGACTCGGAGAATATACCAGACCTGCGCCGACACGAAGCGGAAGATCGACGTCGACATCTACGTCGGTACCCAGCGTGTCCTTGTCCAGCGATCGTCCGATCGTCAACACTCTGCGGCCGTCAAGTTTGGCCGGAAGTGAGAATGTGAGCCCAAGCTGAAGTGCATCCTTCTGTCGAAGAAGGCTACCGGCATGTCCGATCAGGCCGACGGTGGCGGAGGCACCCGAAAGTCGCGTCGAGTACGAGATGGTGGTCTCGGTGAACTCGGCGTCGCTGAATGACGTGCGCTGGACTTCGTCGATGATGCCAAAAATGAAGTTGGCCGTAGCGCCGATCGACAGGAAGGATCCGACTTTCGCTCCCAGGCCCACGTCGATCTTCTGTAGCCCGCCGCCGCCGGTAAACTCGACCGAATAGTCGGCAGGGTCCTGGACTCCATTCGGGTCCTCCAGTACACCATTCTGTCGCGCCGTGTAGCCGACGCGCGAGAAGGGTGCGAACGCCATGCCCATGCCGAGCCGTCGCGAGAGTAACGGGAAACTGAAGAACACGTGATCGAGCGTACCGAATCCCACCTCGCTTTTCTCGTTTGCAGCATTTGTGGCAGCAACGGACTCGTAGCGGAGACCCGTACCCAACCTCGTCAGGAGCTGGTCGCCCCAACCCGCGGGGTTGGAGAAGTTGCCTCGAAGCGGAGATCCGAGCGCAAATCCGTCGCCGCCCATGGCTTCCGCCTGCGACGAACCGAAGGAACGCAGTTCGCCGATCCCGAATCTCGAATAGATCGACCCGTCACCTCCACTTTGTGCTAAGGAGACACACGGCGAAAGTACAATCAACGCAGCGGCAAGGCTGACGACTATTTTCACGTAGGACGCTCCCTGCGGTCTTAACATCAACATGCGGGTAATAAATCCTTGACTACAGTTCGGCCGGCTTGATTACGGTGAGAGCCATCGTTGGTCCGTCCGTGTCGACCGTTCCGTCACTGAGAATGAGGACGTTGGCTGTGTTCTGCACAGGTTGCAGGTCGATGCTTCCCATGAGCGCGAATGAGTCGAAGATGGACTGACCGATCAGAGCGTCCTGAAACGTCGCGCGAAGTACCGGGCCATCAAAGAGCAACACTCCGTTCGCTACGAAACTGGTCGCCAGTGGCACGGCGACGCTGTCTGACGTTATCCCTACGAAGTCGACCTGTGTCAACGCCGGACGCACAAAATTGGGCGGAAGCTGCTGGTCGGCCGCCAGGGAGTCGTACGAAACACGCAGGACGGCTCGCGATACAGCGACGTTCTGCAGGTCGACGGAATCGAACTTAAACTCGACACCCAACCCGGAACCATGTCCATCCTGCAAAACGACTCTTCCCGGTGGCGGACTGCCGGGTGATGTACGCGACACCAGACTCAGATTCCGACTGAGCAGGAAGTTGAGGGTATCTCCGCCTGAGACGACCAACATGCTGCTCTCGTCGAAGTCGATTCCGAATACCACGCCGTCGCTCAACGGTTCGACAAGGAAGCCCTGAAACAGCGTGACGAAGTCCTGCGATCGGAGGTTGGCTTCCGTGACCGGGTCCTTGTACCATGACTCGGGAAGTGGGATCACCAGAAGCGTATCGGCAGCACCAAGCGTGGCTGTCGTGATCTGCGGACCGGACGGGATGGAGGCTGATGAGTTATTCCCGGTCGCGGTCCACGTCTCAAAGATCTCGCTGAGCGAGACGTCGATCGTTGAAGTGGTGTCCCCGTAGATGTAATCCGGGACGAGCTGGAGCTCCGCGTACTCGACGGGCCCTTGCTGGAAGTCGGCGGATGGGACCAGCGTTGACGGTATGGCAAAATCCATTGCGGCGGCGGCTCGCGTACCGCCAGCCAGCGGATCTACTACCGATCCCAACAATGCCCGCCGTGCATTTCCCGTTACATCGTTAACGACGTGATTGGTCTGGAAGGCAGGAGACAGCTGTTCGATCTGAGGTGCGCCGGAACGAATGTCGATGAGTTCGACGCCGACACCGGTCGGGTCATCACAGCCCAGAGTCGCTGCAAGTAGAACGAAGGCGAGCTTCGCGTAGAGAGGTCTCATCAATGGGTGGAGGGGAAGAGAGCGTGGGGATGCGGAATCGAGGTAACGCCGTATGGTAGCCGTTTCGTATGACACTGTTTCTGCTTCATCGAAAAACCCCACCGGCACAGACCGCTGGGGCTTCCGACTAGCGATTTGTTGATGCGCTACTCAGACGGCCACGTCGCTACACACCTGTTCGTACAGTTCGCATCCCAGGTCCCGGATCTCATCAAGGTCCATCGAGAACTGAGGTACGTCGGGCGTCGACGGGTCGATATGTGACGGATACGCAATGCCGTCGGCGTAGGCCAGTCCGACCTGGCAGAGATCGCCACCGATCAGCTCTTTGTCGACATCCAGGCCGAATTGAACGATCATCTCTTCGTCCATCAGCGCACTCGGATCGACGTCATCGGGCGTATAGATGCACTTGCTGTTCTCGAACAACGGATCGGATCCGAATTCGGAGCGGAGCACCAGCGGAACGAGGGAGCCGGCCCAGCCGAAGGCGTGGATGATGTCCGGCGCCCATCCGAGGTTCTTGATCGTCTCAAGACAACCGCGTCCGAAAAACAAGGCTCGTTCGCCGTTATCCGAGAAGGGCTTGGAGTCGCGATCAGCGAGTATGCCCTTTCTCTTGAAATAATGGGTATTGTCCATGAAGTACACCTGGAGCCGGATGCCCGGTATCGAGGCGACCTTGACTTTCAACGTCTGGCTCTCTTCGCCCATTTCTACCTCGGTTCCGGAGAGGCGAATGACCTCATGCAGGCGATTCCGCCTCTCGGAGATCGTGCCGTATCGAGGCATCATGATGCGTGTCTGGAAGGAGCCCGTATTGTGAATCTGCTCGGGCAGATTCCTCACCAGATGGGAAAGCCCGTTTTCCGCGGTGAATGGTGCAACCTCTCCAGAGATGAAAAGAATCCTTATCGCGTCTGCCATACGTGATTTGAACCTTTGAATGCTAGATGGAATCCTTCATTGACCTGACGAGGAAGTGCAAATTGAAGCTACCGGTCATCCAGCAAAAAACTCGGCTGCAGACTAGCGAGGCAACGTCGATCTTTCGCTGTCTCGATGACCGGCCCTTCACACGCTACGTTGTTTCAGGCCCTATAATTAGCCCCTAAATATACAGAATTCTGGGTCGCAAAAAAAGAGCCCTCTGCATCCACCATAGCCGTTTTCGGGCGAGGGCCAGGACCGATCGGCCCGGATTCGGGAACGGATGCACAAGACCGCCGTGGGGGACAACACGATGAAAGATGGTTCACTGAATATCTGATGCAGGATTAATCATGCATGGGTCGACCGTTCTTTTCGATGGATTCTGCCATCTGTGCAACGGGGCGGTGGATTTCATTTTGCGTCACGATTCCCGTGAGCTCTTCGTCTTTGCCTCGCTCGACTCCGAGGCCGCGTTGCGGTCGGTGAGGGAGAGGGGCCTGGAGCTCCCGCAAGAGGACTCGATTATTCTGATCGATGGGGACGGAATTCACACGCTCTCCGACGCGGTGATCCGAATCGCGAGGGGCCTCGGATTCCCGTGGTCCATGGCGGCGATCGGCGTCATTGTCCCGAAGAAGTGGCGCGACGGGCTGTATCGCCGAGTTGCGGCGAATCGGTATCGCTGGTTCGGGCGGCGCGACGCCTGTCGTGTTCCGACGCCGTCTGAGCGACGTCGATTTCTGTCCGACTAGAGCCCGGCTGGCAGCCCGATCACTCAGAATTGACCGGTGGAGCGTTCTGGAGCAGTTCAAAGTAGCGCTTGATGAGCTCCTCGTAGTCACGGGAGTAGCCACTCTCAAGAGCACGGATAAGGTCTCTCCGGAGTTGGTCCGCTCGCTCATCGGGTGTGAATTCGCCCGGGCTTTCGCGATCGATTTCTTCACCCGACTGGCTTTCACGACGTTTTTCGCGGCCGCGCTTGTTCATTGAACGCGAGGCATCAAGCAAGCGCGTCAGGATTTCCTGTTGGCGCTGCATCATGTTCCGGTCGTTCCGGAATTGCTGCAGCTCGCGGATGGTTTCTTCCATTTGCTCCGCGATGCGGTCCAGATCGCCAAGCGCCTTGCCTCTCAGTTCCGGGTTGCGGCTCAACTCCTTTAATTCCTGCTTGATCTTTTCCTGCTGCTCACCCAACTGCCGAATCCGCGCCTGCATGTCATTGGTGAGTCGCTGTCCCTGCATGTCGTTGAGCATTTCCTGGATCTGCTGATTGAGCTGCTGCTGCTGTCCAGCCATTTGCTGCAGTTGATCCAGCATCTGCTGCATTGACGGCGCACCCATATTCATCTGCTGATTCATCAGCATGTTGAGCAAGTCGCTCAGCAGGAGGGCCAGTTCATTCAGATGCATCATGGAACCCTTCTGATGGCCAGCCGCTCTGCGGGCCGATCGATCGGCGAGTGCCACCGTGGCCTGGCTCATCTCGCGGAGTGCCGAGCCCGTATGAGCCTGCACTTCGCGCGACATCTCCGGTATCTCGCGGGATAGCTTTTGAAGTGTGTCACTCACAACGCGAAGGCCTTCGCCAAGCTCGATCTGATGTTTGGCATATTGTCTGAGCGTCGGACTGTCGGAGGCCGTGCCCTCAACATCTGCCTTCATGGCCTCCTGTTGTTGCGATAGTATGAGCACGTCGTTCAGCGCCTGGCGCAGCCCCGCCATGTTGACCTGAAGCTGTTTGCCTGCCATACTCTGCTGCATATCGCTGAGCTGCTGTTGCAGGTTCTGCAGCTGTTGCTGCATCTGCTGCTGCCCCTGCTTCGCAGGCTGCATTTGCTGTTGACGCAGCTGCTCCGCGTTGTCCTTCATCTGCTGCGGAATGTCCTGATTCTCAAGCTGCGATCGGATCTGCTCCAGTTGATTTGACGGCACGCGGGGAATCTCCTCCAGCATCTCCTGCAGCTGTTCGAGCTGTTCCTGAAGATCTTTCATCTCCGCCTCGGCTTGCTCCTGCTGACGTGCCAGATCCTCAGCCTGCTCGTTGTTCTCGGCACCCTCATCGGGATCGGCCCCTTCACGCTCGTCCGACGGCTTCTCCTGGCCTGAGGATTCCTTCTCGTCCAGCAGCTTTTGCGTCTCTTTTTGAAGCTCCTCCTGAATTCCGGCAAGCTCCTCCGCTCGTCGGGCGGCCTCTTCCAGACCCTGACGGGCCTTGAGTCTCTTGAACAGCTCCAGGGCTCGCTCCAGTCTTTCCTTGAATTGGTCCTCGTTGAATTCGAAGTCCTGCATGGCCTGCTGCATCTGCTGCGGATCCATGGACTGCATGGCTTCACGAAGTTTCTGGAGCGCTTCCATGAGTTCCGGCGAACTGATCTCTTCGATGGCGCGCTGAAGTTGCTCGTACACCTCCATCGTCTCATCGCTGAGCAAGCTGTTGTCCTGCAGCTGCTGGACGAGATCGTTGACGTCTTGTGAGATGTCCTCGAGTTGCTGGTCGACCTCCTGCTGGAGGTCCTGAATCTGTTCAAGCTCGCGGGAATCGTCCCAATCCGCTTCAGGTTTGCTCCTCAACTCGTCGCGGAGTTCATCGAAGCGCTCACCCACTTCTCCCGCCTTGTCCAGAAGATCCTCCAACTCGTCCGTTGTCTCGTCCGATTCCTCTTCGAGCTCTCGAAATCGATCCGCCAGTGACGGCATGACGAACGTGTGCGTCCTGGAATCGGCGGACTTGTATCCGCTGTACGTGTCGTTATCCCAGACACGGATGAAGTACTCGAAGACGTCGCCCGGCACCGGGGACAATCCGGACTCGGATTTCATTTTCCAGATTCGCTCGATCACCTGGTCAAGGTCAGTCCCCTTGAAGGTCTCGATGGGCAGCTCGGTGAACGACTCCCGAACGGATCCGAATCGACTCTGTGCAAGGCGGTACATCAGGCTGACCCTGTGCACGCCATAGTCGTCCATCACACGCGCTGTCAGGGCTGGCTCGAACGGTTCAGATAGCTCCGCTGTTACATCTGGTTTGATGATGGAGACGGACGGCGGTCCGTCCGTGAGAAGTCCGAGTCGATACGTTATCGGGCTGACGCTCTTGACTCCTTCATCGCTGGCCAATTCGACGTGGTAGGAGCCTGATCGGACAAGCGTGAAATCACCCGATGCCACCCCATCTACGATCGACAGTGAACGACGCGTTCCGTCGTCGAACACGACATCCGCCGTACCGGCGGGACTTCCACCCAGTTCAGCCGTCAAGATGATCCGTGAACCCGGCAGAGCACTCACGTCGCCGACATTCGCTCCCAGTTCCTGTCGTCCGATGCGAGAATATCGCGGGCTTTCAATGGCAACACTCAACTCCCGGACCACCGGCCGATCGACGACGTCAACCCTGTACCAGGTAGATGTTACGGGCCGGGCCACAACGCGGTAATCAAAACTCTGTCTGACGTTCGATTCCGTGTAGTCAAACGAAGTCGGGGAGCCGCGTGTCGGCCTCGACCTGGAGACAGATCGTTCGCCTTCACGTCGAAACTCGAGCTCCGGACTCACGTCCGCCTTACCGCGGATCGTAATGCGGACCATGAGCGAGTCACCGCGGATGATCTCTGCATCGCCGGGTTCAACATCGATGACGAACGGTGCCGGTTTTGCGAACGACTCGGAAAGATGCATCAGACGCGCTGTAGCGCCAAAGAACGGTCCCGGGGCCGTCAGCAGCACGACAATCAGACCCGCCAGCGGAATCATGGCGTAGCGTACGGTGCGCCGGAAGCGCTCAAAGTCCTCTACTGCATCGAAAGAGATGCCCGCAATAGGCGTACTGAGCATATTGATCGCGCCGTCAACAAGGCCGTCCGTACTGCGGCTGTGTCGGCCGCTGGAGAGGTGCAGTATGTTGAGCAGTCGATCCGTTGCCGGCGGCACTTTGCTCTCAACGATGCGGGCGACCGTTTCCTCTTCGGGATGCGCCAGCAGTCCGACAAGTCGAGCTGCGGGGTCCAGCATGAATCGAGAAACAACGAAAACCAGGATCGCGATCGCGCCGATGACCAACACTGTGCGTGCGACAGACGGCATCCACAGCAGCGTTTCAGCTCCGGCCAGAAGCAGCCAGATCGCAGCCGAACAAGCCAGTCCAGCCACCAGTCCCTGAGCCAGTCGGGCAAACAGGAGCCTGCGGCGCGCTTCACGAAGCTTGCGCCTGATGGCGTCAACGGCCTGTCGAGTCGATTCACTCATAACGCTTGGTGGGGCGGGGTGCAGGTGCATGTACCACCCGCCGTTGCTCGTGTTTCGGCACGCTATGCCTGCAATTTCATGGTGACGAATCTTCCTGTTTCCACCTACAATGAGTCGTGCTCCGGGATTGTATATTTCACGCTATGCACGATTCCGTTTCGTGCGCTCACAACGATCAATAGCTGGGTCGACCTTAGAGCGCCGCTCGGCGCGGGAGGAGAGAATGGACGAAATTATCAGTGTGATTCTTGGAGGCGGTGCCGGAAGTCGCCTGCACCCGTTGACACTTCACGATCAAAGCCGGCCGTTCCGCTCGCCGGCAAGTACCGGCTCATCGACATTCCCATCTCCAACTGCATCAACTCGGACATCAATCGCATGTTTGTCCTGACGCAGTTCAATTCGGCCAGCCTGAACCGTCACATCGCCCGGTCATATCAATTCGATAGATTCAGAAACGGCTTTGTCAATATCCTGGCTGCGGAGCAAACCCCGCTGTCGAAGGACTGGTTTCAGGGTACGGCCGATGCGGTTCGGCAAAGCATGAACCACCTTGTCAGCTACCGGTACGACTACGCCCTGATTCTTTCGGGCGACCAGCTTTATTCGATGGACTATCGGAAACTTCTGGCGCACCACAAGAAGTCGGAGGCCCAGATTTCGATTGCCTCGATTCCCGTCACCGCCGATGAGGCACCTGGTTTCGGTATTCTGAAGACGGACGAGGATCACGTGATCACGGAGTTCTACGAGAAGCCCCTTCGTGACGAACTTACGGATAAGGTCAGCCCGGTCAGCGCAACGATGCAGGCCCAGGGGCGGACGTTTCTGGCGTCCATGGGTATCTACGTCTTTAATCAGGGGGTCCTTCGGTCACTACTGGATGCTCATCCGACCGCACATGATTTCGGCAAGGAAATCATACCGTCGGCGATCAAGACGCTGCGCGTTGTGAGCTATCCGTTCGAAGGCTATTGGAGTGACATCGGAACGATCCGCTCGTTCTACGACGCGAATTTGATGCTCGCGAAGGAGGAGCCCGATTTCGACATGTTCAATCCCAAGATGCCGCTGTACACGAATGCCCGGATGCTTGCGCCGGCGAAGATCCAGAATTCCCGCATCACGCGTTCCATCGTGGCCGAATCGTGCGTCATTGTGGACGCCGAAATAGTCAACTCAGTCGTCGGGATCCGGTCCTTCTTCGATCATGGATCCGTTCTCAAGAACTCGGTGTTCATGGGCGCGGATTACTACCCCTGGACCGAACCGGAGATCAGAGAGGTCAAGAATGGCCCGGACCGGCCGGGAATAGGAGCGCGCTCGCGAGTTGAGAATGCGATCATCGATCGCAATGTCAGCATTGGCGAAGATTGCGTGATTGCGAATGCGGCAGGAGTCCAGGAAGGTGAGGGAGAGGGCTTTGTCATCCGCGACGGCATCATCGTCGTGCCCAAGAACGTGTCGATTCCGGCCGGTACGGTTATTTGACGGCGAGCAGCGTCGCGCTGGATGCACGCGGGGATCATCGAATCACGATTGTTCGTTTTCGATTGTCTTGCTCGACACCGTATGCGCTGTCGTTCTCGTACACACACAATAAGACCTGCTCAACCGTGGATCATATCACAGCAGCCTCGCGAACTGTCGCCCTCGCAATCTTTTCTGTCTTAATGCTTTCCGGATGTCGGATGTACGGAGGTTATGGCACGGAAGAGAAGACGATTACGGAGATTGAGCAGGCGAACGACCAGTTCGAGCGTTCGCTTGCCCGTGCGGAGAACGACCTTGCCGCGCTCCGTAGCAAAGTGTCCGCCAATCCAGCACTGGCCGTTCACGCAGACCGGTTCGAGTCGATTGTTGCTGATCACGTACTCCTGGCTGAGTCACACCGAAAGGAGTTGTCGCTTCTGACGTCCGGTTGGGCGGGATACCGATCCTCGAGTCGGCTCCTCGGAAGTATTGTCACCGACCACCACCTGATCGCGAATCGGTACGACGATGTTGTGAGCCGGGTGGCTGAGGATGCTGGTTGGATGCGCCCGATCCTTCGAGAACCGGCTACGTATCAGCACGTGCCGCCGTTTTATGTGGGCGTAGAGTACACGCTCGCTGCATCGGATCGTGGACGGATGATTCGCAGGGATCCGTGACAGGTGGTCTTGATTTCTATTCGCTGCCGAGGGTTCCGGCAAGCTGGTCGATCTCTTCTGCCGTGCGAACCACGCGGTAGCTGACGGCGGTCGGGCTTTCTGAAAACATCGCCCTGGTTACACTCCACGTTTCCTCAAACAAAGGGCTGAGTTTGTATTCGTCGAGGTCGCGGTCCGAAGCCCATATGCTGTATGTCGTGAAGACGTTCGGCTGTGTGTGGTCCTCCAGCAACTCAAGCCGCTTGCACCCCGGAAACGACCGGATGTAGCCGGCAACCCGACTGAACAGCTGCAGGAAGTCGTCGACCTTCTCCGTCTGGAAGGTCATGCGAACAAGCCGGACGATAACTGGATCCATGGCGGGAGGGTGGTTGGAGGCGCATCTACCCCGACAATATAAAGCGTCCGATCTGACATCTCAGGCACCCGTGTCGAATGCAAAGGCTGCCATGCATTTCGTGTATCCCCTGGGTGGTCTCTGCACTGTTGTGCGGAATTCCAAGGTCGGTGTAGCGACGTGTTATCTCGTCGTTCTCGGCTGGAAGTTCGCGGCATATCCGGCGGATCTGTTGTCTGATTTCGGCTCTTCCGGATCTCAGGGCCTGAAAGTCAAGAACCGGGAGGATCGCGTTAAGCAAGATGTGATCAATGCGGCCGGTACCCAGCGAGGTTGGAGAGCCTCGCAGTGGTCTTTCCAGTCGGACATGTGACAGCCAGAACGGGTTCATCGTGACGGCCATGATCTGGCGGAGCGTCTTCAGAGGGCTGTCTGACCGCTCGATAATTCCCAGGAGCCTGGCTCCGGGTTGATCGTGGCCGAGAAATCCGTCAGCGACGAGAGCGGCGGCCTGCGCGATACGGATTGGCGGAAAGTTGGATGGTCTCAAGCGGAAGAAAGTCCATTGTGTCCGGTTCATTGCGGGCCGGTCGGCCCGTCGCGCAATGCTCCGGTACCTGCGTCTGAGCATATCGACGTAGGCAACGGAGTCCCGGTCACCTTCAACCTCTTCCGGTGAGGGAATCAGCGCTGCGGTACCCATCAGAAGTGCCTCGGCGTCGATCCTGTCGGCACACCCGTGAAGTTCTGCCAGTGGAACGCGGTGCGCGAGCTCATGCATGGGCTCCTGGTTCTTGGAGTATCCGAGTGCAGCGAGTACACGGGCATACACAACCTGATCCAGATTTCCGGATCGGTCGAACTCGGTCTGAACTTCTACAGCGCGCCGTGAAAGTCGGACCTCAGCCATCTCCCGAACAAAGGAACCCGTCAATGATTGGGGGATTCGTGGCCACGCGTGTTCACATGGCAGGGCCGTGCCGTTGCTTCTATGAAGCTGTACGAGCAGTTGCCGAAGCGGCCGGCGCAGAAACCCCGAAAGCGCAATCTCGGGCAAGAGCGTCGTATCCTTGCGCTGGAGCCGGCCCGTCCACAGATCGGCCACGAGCACGACGTGAAGAATGACCCGGTTGTAGCGAGCGTCTCGATCATGGCGATGCTGGAGCCACTCGCTCGAGGTGCGATGAATCTCGACGTCTCCAATCCATTCGGTTCGACCGATCTTGATGCGCGCGTCGAGGAAGTCCGGTCCAGCGTCCCGGTTTGGTTGACCGGTCTGAAGCACGAGCACCGGTTCGCCCCGGACCGTCTCGAGAAATTTGTGATCGTATTCTCGTCTGTTCCAGATGTCGTGCACGAGTGCTTCCGGCAACTCGTGAATCCGCGCGCGCGACTCTTCACATAGTAGAGAGGAATCGACCGCGGCCTGCCCGTAGGTCCGAGCGAGCATAGGCGTGCTGAGAGGGTATCCTTAAACCGACCGTTGGCGTCCCGCCTCTGTTATGACACGGCTTCAGGCCACGGCATAACGCGACGGGTGGCAATTACGCGTTGCCCGGCCTGTTTCGTTCGATCTCGTCTCGCAGGTCACGCGCGGCGCGTTCGGCTGCCGCGGCGTAGTCGGCCCCCGAGTCGGCATACAGGATGCCGCGGCTGCTGTTGATGATCAGGGGACCGTCGGCCGTCAAACCGGCTGCCAGGACGCGAGAAACATCTCCTCCCTGGCTACCGATTCCAGGCACGAGGAAGCAGGTCGACGGACATTCATCCCGAAGGTGGGCGAGGCCGACAGGGTCGGTAGCCCCGACCACGAGTCCGACTTCGCCGTCCAGTTCACGTCCCCACGAGACCGCGCTGCGGGCCACGTGTCGGTAGAGGGGTACACCCGCTTGAGACCACTCCTGGATTTCCCGCGCATCAGGATTTGACGTGCGGGCTAATACAAAGGCCGCTTTACCCCGATACTGCAGGAACGGCTCGACGGAGCTTCTGCCCATATACGGCGAAACCGTACATGCGTCGAAGTTGAGAGCCTGCAGTATGGACTCTGCGTAGAAGCGGCCGGTGTTTCCGATATCGCCGCGTTTCGCGTCGGCGATTTTGATCTTTGAATCGGGTATTACTGAAACCAGACGCTCAAGGACGTTCCACCCGTCGGCTCCCAGGGCCTCGAAAAACGCGAAATTGAGCTTGTAGGCACACGCGTAGTCACGTGTGGCTTCCAGAATGTCACAGCAAAACGTGAAAACTCGTTCGTGCAGCGACACGGAGCCGGAAAGGACGTCGGGGAGTCGCGCGCGGTCAGGATCCAGGCCGACACAGACGAGAGAGCCGGTGTCGTCCTGGGACCTCTGCAGTTTATCGGTAAATGATCTGGTGGCGGACACGAATCGAGGAGGTCAGTTTGGCCGAAGATAGACACCGGATGCGGAGACAAGATCCGCGTCTTGTCTCGTTTAGTGTGAAATGAAATGTGCCGTGATTTATGGCCGGAACAGTGAGGACATGCAAGTGTCACAGACTGCGTGGAAAAGCGCTTCCAGCGACCCTCGCCGCGGCGTATGTTGTGTTATCATGAGAGCCACGACGGGCCGATTCCGACAGACCACATAAGGCTGCGGCCGCAACGAATGTAAAGGAGTTTTCTATATGTCGACTGCAAGTTTTAGTACCCTGAAGAAGGTCTCCGAGCGGGACCGCAAGATGATCGAGGACATCGAGGTGATGCTCGGTCCGGAGCCCTCCGAAATGGGCTTTGTCAAGAACCTCTTCTGGGGCCGATTCAGGAGCGAACTTGTCTTTCCCTACCCTCATGTCTCGAACGACGAGCGTGTAAAGTGTGACACGCTGCTCGAGCGACTCGAGAGTTACCTGCGCGACGAGCACCCGGCAGTGCAGATCGACCAGGAGGAGTTTATCCCCGACTGGGTCATCGAGCGGCTCTTCGATCTCGGTGTCATGGGGATGACCATCCCGGAGGAGTACGGCGGACTGGGGCTGGGCGTATCAAGCTACAACCGGGTGCTTGAGCGCATCGGAAGTTATTGCGGCTCGACGGCGGTGATGGTTTCTGCGCACCAGTCGATCGGATGCAAGGCGCTGATGTTGTTCGGAACCGAGGATCAGAAGAACAGATTTCTGCCCAAGGTTGCGCGCGAATACCTGTCGGCGTTCTGTCTTTCGGAGCCTCACGTCGGCTGCGACGCGGCGGGCAGGAGACGCGCTGCGAGAAGATCGAGGACGGTGAGTACTACGTCCTCAACGGAGAGAAGAAGTGGAGCACGTCCGCATACAAGAGCGGAATGCTGACCGTAACGGCGAAGCAAATGATTCGCGATCCGAAGACCGGCAAGGAGACCGAGGCCGTCACGGCGCTTATCTGCACGCCGGACATGGAAGGCGTCGACATCTTTGAAAAGAACCGGAGCAAGACTGGCATTCGGGGCACGTGGCAGGCACGCATTCGATTCACGAACGTCCGCGTGCCGAAGGAGAATCTGCTGCACCGCGAAGGCAAAGGACTCAACGTCGCGCTGACGTGTCTCAACTACGGACGATGCACGCTATCAGCAGGCGTTACAGGTGCGGCCAAGAGATCGCGTGACCAGGCGACCAAGTGGGCGCAGACCCGGTACCAGTTCGAGCGCCCGATCGCGGACTTCGAGCTGGTGCAAGAGCGTATCGCCCGAATGTCGGCTCTGACGTTTGCCATGGACGCCATGCTCTATGCGGTAACGGGGATTCTTGATCGCGGCGACGAGGACATCATGTTCGAGACGGCAATCTGCAAGGTGTTCTGCTCGGAGATGGGATGGGAAACCATCGATGACGCGATGCAGATCATGGGCGGCGAAGGCTACATGACCGAGAACGAGTTCGAGCGGCTCTGGCGCGACAACCGGATTCATCGCATCGTCGAGGGATCGAACGAAGTCATGCAGTCGTTCGTCTTCGCGTACGGCGGCAAGCAGCTGGCGGAGCACATGCTGTTGATTCAGGGTGCGATGGGGTGGGACGCCGACGAGTCGATCTCCGCAAACCTGAACCGTATTCTTGAGAATGGCTTGAAGCCGACTATTCTTCGGCGCTCGATCAAGCTCGGTGCCGAGCTGTTCCTGGGACTCAAGCCACCGGCTCCGGTCGTACGTGGATTGCATCCGTCGCTCAGTTCATACGCGGAGCGTATCTCGAGACTGGTACGCGAGCACACACACTACTTCAAGCTCGTCAGTAAGTGGCACCGTGAGGAAGTCATTCAACGGCAGGTCGATCAGGCCCGTCTGGCGAACGTCGCGATGTACATCTTTGCGATGACCGCGTCGGCCTCAAAGATGGATCAGCTTCTTCGTTCCGGTGAACGCGGCGAAGTCTACGAGCGAGACCGAACAGCTTTCCAGCACGCATTCGATCTGTTTGAATTGAGGATTCTCAACACGTTCAGAGAGCTGCGGGTTAACGCGGACGACTCGATGCGTGAGGCTGCAACGGCCTCGCGGCTTCACAACGATACTCTGCCCAACTCGGACTACGTGATCCACGAGTCCTCACCCGTCGCAAACGGTGAGGGACGACCGGTTGCCATAGGTCACGTTAGACAATTCCCGGGGTCGAACGTTTTGTCCGGGGGTGATGGTGCCGTTGTCGAGGCACCGACCTCACCGGAAACGGAAGGCTGATTGTCGTTGCGTGCGGGGCTTAATCAGAGTGCAGAGCGAATCACTGCGCGTCCGCAGCCTGTTTGCAGTACCCGCCTTGATGTGCAATGTCGGGCGGAGTGACGAACATGCAGTCTGACACGGTGCCTTTCTCTCGATTGACGCGCGCCTGAACCTGGTTGTACTCTTCAACGAGACCGGCAAGCTCCGCGTCGTCGGTGAATTCTGTCGAGTAGATCAGGTACGACCACGGACCGCCGCAGGGTTTCGATCCGAACGCGATCGCACGGCATGAACTCGCTTCCTGAGCAGGTGCCTCGCCTATCAACGCGAGAATTCTGGTCTCCAGCTCGTCGAGCCCGGGTTCGTCGTCCGGGCCGCTGATCTGGCAGGCTCCGGACAGGACCAGAAGCGGTATTATCATGGCCGGCGCCAGTCCGAAAATCAATCTTTGACTACGCATGATCACAGGTTTTTCGAACGCTTGCATCACGGTCACGTTCAGGAGAGGTAATGCCGCGCCCCCGTCAGAGTTTCCGGCGGAGCGGACGCCGATCTGTCATCCGCCCCGGCCATGGTGTGAACACGACTTCGGCGCCCCGGTTTTCCCTATTTGACGACAGCCATCTTGCCGGCCACGCTACCGTGGTCGGTGGTAAGGCGGTACACGTAGGTGCCGCTGGGAAGTCGTCCGGCATCGAACGGCATGCTGTACGAGCCGGCTGTCTGCTGCCGGTCAACCACGCGTTGAATCATCCGCCCCTGTACGTCAAAGATCGACAGGTCGACATGCGAGGGTCGCGCGAGCGTGTATGAGAGGGTGGTCGTGGCGCTGAAAGGATTGGGATAGGCCGGCCGCAACGCGAATGCTTCCGGGACCGACTCGGGCTCGGTGCTCGTAGGCACGGCCGGGTCTGCCACGAAACCAAGCCGCTCAAAGGAGCCACCAAGTACCTGGTCAGTGGCTGTCTCCGGCAGGCCGAACCAGTCCATGAGGACGGTTGAGTAAATGCTTCGGAAGTCCACCCCGAATTTCATGTTGCCCGTCAGATCAAGGTCCGTCAGATCGGGCTGAGCGCCCAGGAGTCCTCCCGATACGCCGCTCCCGAGAACAAACAGAGGTGCCGCCGTTCCATGATCGGTTCCGCCTGATCCGTTCTGGTTGACTCGGCGGCCGAACTCCGAGAAAGTCATCGCCATTACGCGCTCATTCATGCCGGCGATTTCGAGATCCGCGTAGAAGGCAGTAAGGGCCTCCGAAATGTAGCGCAGCAGATTGGCGTGCGGACCAGGCTGACCGGCATGCGTGTCGAAGCTGCCAAGCGACGCCACGTAGATGCGTGAACCCAGGTTTCCCTTGATCAGCTGTGCGATGACAGCGAGGCTGTCCGCCAGCGGATTCGGCGACGGGTATTCGTAGGGCGCTCCGCTGTTGCTCGCTGCGTTCTGAACCGCAGATGCGTAAAGGAACGAGTCGTTAGCGACTGAGCGCACAAACTCCATCTCATTCCCATACGCGGTGTTCGGCAGATTCGTGACGTCGTACACCAGACCTGTTTCTGCAATCTGAGAGAACAACTGGACACTGGCCAGACTCATCCCCATGTTGGCCGAAGGCCCCTGGAAGATCATGCTTGACAGGCCGCCCACCTGCACGGCGAGTGGATACTCGGGTGGCTGTTCGCCAAAGTCAGGGAAATCCGCATCGAGGTAACGACCCATCCACCCGGTATTCTGCACAACATCCGAGTCGCTTGCCGAAACCCAGATGTCCGTCGACCTGAAATGAGAAAGGTTGGGTTCGGGATAGCCTACACCCTGTACGACAGCCAGGTGACCATCGTCCATGTGCGACTTGAGCCCGCTCAGTGATGGATGGAGCCCGACTTCCGGCGAGAGAAGCGTCGCCTGCGATTTCGCGATCGCGATACCCGGTCGATTCGCGTAGTAGATATCGTTCTCGACGGGAATCACCGTATTCAACCCGTCATTGCCGCCGTTCAACTGGATCAGAACCAGGATACGATCGGTTTCGACGGCCCCAAGCGCCCGAAGCAGCGGGCTCTTCCCGTACGTTGAAATTGGAAGGCCGCCCATGGCCACTGTTCCCCCGACCGTCATGCCCATCGTCGTGAGGAACGAACGACGCGACCATGTGCTGTGGTCGCCTGAATGCGCATCACCATGCGAGAGGCAGCTCCCCGCACGTACCGTCTGTTTGTTCGTTGCGTCACTCATGACTCGATCTCCAAACCGTACATCTAGATGAGCTGATAGTCGGGTAGCTGAAAAAGAAATCTGAGGTACAGATAGATCTTGATATTTGCGCCTGCCTCGTACAGATTCCAGTCGTGCCAGGGGAGGCCTCCGAGGAAGACTTTTGCAAGATCAAGTACATACGGGGGACCGTTCAGGAATTCGTCCGGGATGGGATAGGTGACGAGGTCGCCGGCGAAGTCTCCGTCTATTGGTGGGAAATCCAGCTCGTCGACCGGCACGGCCAGCACGTGGCGTGCGAGCGCGACGGGCAGGCGAAACGCGGCGTGCGGATCGCCCGGATCCACAAGAAGTGATGCAAGCGGAATCATGTCCATCAGATCCGTCCCGGTGCCGTTGGTCAGCAGGAAGTCTGGCGTGAGCCAACGGATCGGCAACGTCGTGGTCGAAACCCACGCGTGATGTCCGGGCCACCCCGCCACATTCGGTGGATTCAAAACCACTTGCTCCAGGAAGAAAGAGAGTCGTCCGGCGATGGAGAACACACCCGATGGGAGGGGGGCGTGTGACTCGATCAGCATTCCCGTGACGAGCTCGGCCGGGCTCTTGATCCTCGCGCCTGCCACGGCGTTATCGAAGAAGTGTGCGCTTTGTAGCAGCGTTTGCACGACGGGCTTCAGTTCGAAATTGTTCTGTACAAGAATCTGAGCGAGTTCGGCAACGATCACCGGGTCGGGTACGGCATAGACGAACTCAGCATAGAGTTTGGCGCATATGAACTCAGCGATGGCTTGAGCGCGCTCCTCGAAGATGATATCCACAACGTCTGCGTATCCCCACGGTCCCGTCCGCTGCATGAACGTCTTCAGGTCGCCATCGTGATAGAAGGCGACAAGCGACGACTGCAGCGAGAAGAAGTTGACCTTCCAGCCTGTCAAGGCGCGGGCAATCTCCTGGATATCGGACTCCGTGTAGTTCGAGATTCCCTGCGCGTCCACTTGCCCCATCGTAAAGAGCTCGAGCAGTTCGCGCGCGTAGTTTTCGTTGGCCGTACCGATTTCGTTTTGTGTGCCGTTCAGGTACAGCAGCATGGCCGGGTCGATGCCCACTTCGTAGACGAGGTCCTTGAAGTTTCCGAGGGCATGCGTACGCAGGAGCGTCAGGTAGCGGTAGGCAAACGGGGCGAGGAAGTAGGCGCCCGTCGAGGTTACGAAGTGGTCGTGCCAGAACAGCGTCAAGCGCTCCCGCAGGCCGTAATAGTACATCCGCTCGAACCAGTCGTACCGGTAATCCACCAGCCACTGATTGTTGTCGGTGATGTAGGTCTGGAACTCGGTGGTATTCGGATCGCCGTTTGGTGGAGCCATCTCCGCCCAGAACGGTGATCAGGCAAGGAAAGGGAATAGGCGTCGTCGACGATCGCAGCGGCCGCTGCAGATGCCTGAAGGCCGACGAGTTCGGACACTCTGCCGGGTGCCGCGCCGAAGCCGGTGCGTCGTAGCAGGTGCGCCGCCATTCTTTCGTCCAGGACGGCGTCACTCGGTTCGAGGCCTGCCTCAATCGATAGAGGTAGAGCGCTCGTCCTGTTGTCGGCTCCAGCGAGCCGGCTCAGGAACGCCCTGCGATCCATGTGTGGGGTCGAGTGCAACATACCATAGAGAATACGGGATCACTCGGCCCCGGATGTCACAGAATTATACGATTCCTCGTCGATCCGTCGATCAATCAGTTGGAAACCACACGTATTTTCCGCGCGCATCCACATAGCCGAACGTGGTCCGCTCGCCGACGAGACGTACCACGCGTCCCATGCCGTTCTCGAAATCGAAACCTCGTCGAACTCCGCAGCTACTAACTGATTACCGTTGCGGTCGATGTAGCCCCATTTCTGATTCACCATCACGGCTGCCACGCCGTCGTAGAACGATCTTGCATCCTCGTACGAGGGCTGAATCACCATCGTGCCTGAGGCATCCACGTAACCCCAGGTGTTTCCTCCGTCTCTTACCGGCGCGAGCTTGTTTCCGAAGCTGCCGGCGCTGATGTACTTCGGACTGATGACCGTCTTCTTCTGGCGGTCGATCGATCCCCATCATCGCTCATCTTGATCGCAGCCTTGCCTTCCGAGAATGCACGCGCCGATGCGTACTGAGCCGGTATCACCGGATTCCCGTCCCGGTCGATAAAGCCGTAGCTGTCATCGGATCCCTCATACAGCGCGACTCCCTCCGAGAACGTCGTGTACTCGTGATTGTCGAGGCGAGGTGTCTCCGGCATGAACGTGCGCACTATTTCGCCGTCGGTGTCGATGTACTCCCAATCGTAGTCCGCTGTGCGAACGAATGCCCGGTCGTCCGAGAAAGGCCCGGCGTTTACAAACGTGGGATTGATGACGACGCTACCGTTCTTGTCGATATAGCCCCATCGTCCATCGATTCGAACGGCCGCTACACCGTCCGAGAACGGTTCTGCGTATTCGAACCTGGGCTCAATGGCGAACTCACCTGTGCGGTCGATGTAACCGAACCGGTATGATGACCGGACGGGAGCTAGTCCCCTCCGAAAATGAGCCGGCTGACTGGAAGTCTGGCTCGATCACCATACGCCCGTTGGAGTTGATAAATCCCCACTCTCCGTCGAGGAGCACAGGGTAGAACGATACCATCTCGTCGTCGGAATCGCCGATTCCAGGGATCATGTCGCATCCGTTCAGTAGCGTCGCCGACGACAGGAGCACGCCCAACATCAGCAATGTCAGAATGCGATCCGGATTTCGTGTAGTCATTTTCATCGTGAGTTGGGATCTGTCAATTGGTGGGATACCAGACGTATGAACCGAGTTTGTCGATGTAGCCGACATTTTCGGACTCGGAGTTGCCGGTGAACACGCGGGCAACGCCGCCTTCGAAGTCCTCGGCTCTGTAGAATTCACGGTCGATTGCAATGGTGCCGCTCTTTTGACCGATATAGGTCCACCTGTTATTGAATCTCACGGCCGCATAGCCCTCGGAGAACGGCCGCGCTTCACGGAACTGCATGGGAATGACCGTACGGCCGGCCTTGTCGATATATCCAACGAGCTCGCCCCGGACTGCAGCCAGACCATCGGAGAACGCCGCCGCCGACTCGTACTGTGGCGAGATTGCGGGTGAACCATTGCGATCGAGGTAGCCCCATCCGTTGGATGTTGCAAACGCGGCGAGACCTTCCGAGAAGTCGCCGGCGAATTCGATGGCGAACGACGGATCGATCGTGACTGTACCGGTGGTATTGATATAGATCCAGCCGTCGACGCCTTCGACTGCGGCCATACCATCAGAGAAGGATCGCGCGTCCGCGTACGGTCGGCGGCACCACCATTGTGCCGTTTGTTGATACGAAGCCCCACTGACCGCTCACACGCACCGCCGCGTAACCCTCGGAGAAGGGTTTGGCCACATCAAACTGAGCCGGAATGACTTCGTTACCGAAAATGTCTATGAAGCCGTACTGCGCCGCGAGGTCAGATCCGCGTACGGCGGCCAGGCCCTCCGAAAAGCGACCGGCAATCCGGTACTGGGGCGCGACGGCGACGTTGCCGCCCTCGTCGATATATCCCCAGTCGAGTCCGACCTGAACCGCAGCCCGTCCTTCTGAAAAATCGTCTGCGCCGTCGTAGGCAGGGACGACAGCAATGCGACCCTCGCTTGACACGAAGCCCCACTGCCCGTCAATCTCGACGGGGTGCATTGCGGAGTTGACACGGACCTCCTCGCTGCTACCTCCGATGAAGTCGCAGGAGGCGAGCATGAGTGCGGGAGCGACCATTGCCCAGGCGGCGAGCCGGGCCATCGGGAGCGAGATTGCAAAGGTGTTACGTGACATGGTTGTCGTGGTCATCGGTAGTGGTGAGGGTGGGTTACTTCGCAAGGATCATTTTCCGATTCAGCACGCTTGAGCCTGTTTGCAGCTGATAGAGATACGTGCCGGACAGGAAGGGCGTCGGCATGGAAGTCGATCGCATGATTACCGGCCGCGACGGTTCGATCAACGAGCGTCGTCACGCGACGTCCTTCGATGTCATACACGGTCAGCCTGACGTGAGAGCTGGACGGCAGGTCGAAACGAATCTGCGTGCTCGGATTAAACGGGTTGGGGTAATTCTGGTGCAGCTCGAACGATCGGGGAACTACGGGATCGTCCAACTCCCCGGAGGCTCGGTTCTCCACAAAATCAAGGTGCGAAAACGTGCCGCCCAGTACGGTGTCGACGACATCGCCCTCCAGCCCCAGCCAATCCTGCATGAGGGTGGAGTACACGGCCCGATAGTCGGTCGAATACCTCGGGTCGCCGCCATAGAGGTCGACGAGGTCGGACTGGGTGCCGTAGAGACCGCCCGCCAAACCGGCACCGAACAGCATCATGGGCGCGCCCGCGCCGTGGTCCGTACCGCCGGATCCGTTCTCGCGAAGCGTCCGCCCGAACTCCGAGAACGTCATGACGACGACGCGCTGGTCGAGTCCATCCTGCTGGAGGTCGGCCATGAAAGCGGCCACGGACTGAGCGATGTCGCCGAGCAGGGACGCATGACCACCCTGCGGGCCGCCCTGGTTGGAATGGGTGTCGAATTCACCCCTGGATACGGTGTAGAGGTTGGTCGGAAGTCCGCCGCGAAGCATCCGGGCGACTACGACCAGTGACGAAGAGAGTCCGCTGTCCGGATATTCGGAGAGGTTGCTGCCGGCCTGGGTAGCATTCTGAACAGACTCGACATAGCGGAACGAGGCGTTCGTCACGCTGCGGATGTATGCAAGCTCGTCGCCGTAGAGGGTAGCCGGCACATTCTCCGTGTCGTAGAAGCCACCCTGCTCCACAAATCTGTCGAGATCACTCGCATCACTGAATGTAACCGCCAGGTTGCCCGAGCTACTCTGGAAGAGTGTCGCAGGCCCGCCGACGCGAACCGCCAGCGGATAGTCCAGTGGATTCGAAAAGAAGTTCGGATTTTCGTTGATCAGATAGCGTGCAAGCCACCCTGTGCTCTCGGGTGCTCCCTGATCGCGACCGGTTGACCAGTTTACCGTGCCCTCAAAATGGCTGCGCGTCTGATTCTCGTATCCAACGTTATGAACCACTGCCCATCCGACCATCCAGCCACAGATTCTCGAGCGGACTCATCGCCGGGTGCAGTCCCGTTTCGTTGTCGAGTAGGACGGCCGAGCTTCTTTGGGATTGCGATGGTCGGGCGGTTGTTGTAGTAGATGTCGTTCTCGACGGGCACCACCATGTTGAGGCCGTCGTTGCCGCCATTCATCTGGATCAGAATCAGAATCCGATCTGATCCTGATTGCTGCAGTGCGCCGAGCAGTCGTGACTGTCCGAACGCGCGGACGGTGTGGTTCCCGACAGTCAGAACGGTACCTGCTGCCGCGAGGCCCATTCGCGTCAGGAAGTCGCGCCTTGACCAGGCCGCGTGATCCTGTTCGTGCGCTTGGCCGTGGTGCAGGCAAGCGCCGTGACGATGGCCGCTTTGCCGCAGAATATCTCTTTCACTTTTCGTCATGTTGAAAGTGTCTGAATGACTTCGGTCAGGATTAGGTGAGCTGATATGCAGGCAACGCGATCAGATAGCCGAGATAGGCACGAAGCAGGCTGCGCGCTTCCTCGACCCGGGGGTCGCTGTCGTCGATGATGATCGGCCACTCGTGATACGGTGTGCCGTCCAACAGCAGCTTGACAAGGTTTTGCTCATGCGCCGGTGCGTTCACCACGTAGCCCGGCAGCAGCGAAGGGTCGCCTGCAAATGGCTCCGAAACCTCGCGAATTCCTGTTTCCGACAACGGAACCGGGATCCAGAACCGTCGCGAGATCGATGGCGATCCGGTACGGATCAGAGGGGTCGGATACCTTGGAGACGAGCTCGAATGGATCATAGTTCGCACCATTCCGCTGGTACAGACCGTCGCTGGCGACGGTCCAGCGGTCCGGCAGGGTGTGGTCGTCAGCCCAGGTGTGATGTCCGGGGTTGCCGTTGCATCCGGCGGGTTCAGTCCGGGTCCAGCCCGCCACGTTCGGCGGATTGAGAAGCTCCTGGCCGAGGTTGATCGCGCTAAGCACTTCTCGCAGTTCCTCCCACAGCGCCTGGGTCGGTACCACTTCCACTTCACGAAGAAAACCGAGGGCAAATTCAACCGGACTCTTGATTCGGGCTCCGATAACCGTCGAACGATAGAAATGCTCACTCTTCAGGACCTTGCGCAGCACGGGCGCGACTTCGAAGTCTGCCGCGATGAGCTCGGATGCGATGTCTGCCACAACGGTGTCGTCGGGAATCGCGTGCACAAAAAACGTGTACAGTTTTCTCGCGATGTAGTGCGCGATGGCGGACGTCCGTTCCTGAAAGATGATGTCTATGACATCGTCATACTTGAACGCTCCGGTGCGTCCGAGGAATGTCTTTTAACCTCGCCGTCGTGTAGGCCCGGGTCGAACGAGGTCGTCCGATTCTGCGTCACCGCCCATCCGGTAAGCGCACGTGCAATCTCCTTGATGTCGTTCTCGGAGTAGTTCAGTTCGCCCGAAGGCCCATACTGGCTCATGGTGAAGAGCTCGAGCAGTTCGCGCGCGAAGTTCTCGTTGGCCTGTCCGACCCTGTTGAGATAGCCGTCCAGGTACAGGTGCATCGATGCGTTCAGGCCGAGCCCGCCGAACCAGTTCACGGTAGTTGCCGACTGCGTTCTGGCGAAGCAGCTTGTAGTAGTCGTACATGATGTGTCCGACCGACAGCGACGTCTTGTTCTGATTGATACTCCACTGTGTCGGCAGGTGGTTGTGCCAGAGCAGAGTCTTTCAGTTTCTCGATGAGGCCGATGGTCCGCATGTCGTTGAACCACGACTTCTGCAGATCATAGATCTCGTTGACGCCGGTGCTGGAGCCCAATGCGTACCAGGACGGAGCTTCGGGCAGGGGAGACGCAATCGCTTCGTTGACGAGTCGATCGACGGCGGCGCCGACGCTGCCGTCGTTGAGGGCGCGGTCTACGTCACGCTTCAGTGCCCCGAATCCTGTTCGTGCAACGAGGTGACGTGCCTGCACCCTGGTCCACGATCCCGAAAAGGGGGCGAGTGACAGTGAGCCGGATGCGGCCGTGGTGGCCGTACCTGTCGGAGCGTACGTCGTGGTTCTCGACATATGAGCGAGTCGATCGTCTTGATGGTGTGCCCCCGACATCACCAGACGACCGCCGCCGTGACGAGTGGTCGCTTTCAGGAATGAGCCTGAATGCGGCCGGCGCTGGAACAGGGATAGTGGTTGGGCTGATTGGAGGGATCGACGGGCTGGCCGATCGTTTTAAATCGCTTCACAGCCGTCGAACGGGAATCCGGGTCCGGTGAATACGGGAAAGGGTCTGACCCTCAAAGGGGGCCAGACCCTGTAAATTCCTGTACCCCAGCGGTTCAGTCGATTACCGATCCACCAAAGTAGGGCTGAAGAACAGGTGGCACGTCGATGGTGCCGTCGGAACGCTGGTTGTTCTCCAGGATGGCGGCAACGGTACGCGGTAGAGCGAGCGCACTTCCGTTCAGCGTGTGGACGAAATCCACCTTTTTCTCACCCGCGGGCCGATATCGCGTCCGCGTGCGTCGGGCCTGGAAGGCTTCAAGATTTGAAATCGACGAGACTTCGAGCCATCGTTCCTGACCCGCGCTCCAGATCTCCAGGTCGTATTTCTTGGCCTGGCTGAATCCCATGTCACCCGTGCACATCAGGAGTCGCCGTTGAGCCTCGTGGACTCCTGATGTGCACCGGTGACATGGGGTTCGGCCAGGCCGAGGAACTCGACCTGGAGATCTGGAGCGCGGGTCAGGAACAATCGCTCGAAGTCTCGTCGATTCCGATGACCTTCCAGCCCCGACGCACGCGGACGCGATATCGGCCCGCGGGTGAGAAAAAGGTGGATTTCGTCCACACGCTGAACGGAAGTGCGCTCGCTCTACCGCGTACCGTTCCCGACATCCTGGAGAACAACCAGCGTTCCGACGGCACCATCGACGTGCCACCTGTTCTTCAACCCTACTTTGGTGGATCGGTAATCGACTGAGCCGCTGGGGTACAGGAATTTACAGGGTCTGGTCCCCTTTGAGGGTCAGACCCTTTCCCGTATTCACCGGACCCGGATTCCCGTTCGACGGCTGTGAAGCGATTTAAAACGATCGGCCAGCCCGTCGATCCCTCCAATCAGCCCAACCACTATCCCTGTTCCAGCGCCGGCCGCATTCAGGCTCATTCCTGAAAGCGACCACTCGTCACGGCGGCGGTCGTCTGGTGATGTCGGGGGCACACCATCAAGACGATCGACTCGCTCATATGTCGAGAACCACGACGTACGCTCCGACAGGTACGGCCACCACGGCCGCATCCGGCTCACTGTCACTCGCCCCTTTTTCGGGATCGTGGACCAGGGTGCAGGCACGTCACCTCGTTGCACGAACAGGATTCGGGGCACTGAAGCGTGACGTAGACCGCGCCCTCAACGACGGCAGCGTCGGCGCCGCCGTCGATCGACTCGTCAACGAAGCGATCGCGTCTCCCCTGCCCGAAGCTCCGTCCTGGTACGCATCGGGCTCCAGCACCGGCGTCAACGAGATCTATGATCTGCAGAAGTCGTGGTTCAACGACATGCGGACCATCGGCCTCATCGAGAAACTGACTCTGCTCTGGCACAACCACCTGCCGACACAGTGGAGTATCAATCAGAACAAGACGTCGCTGTCGGTCGGACACATCATGTACGACTACTACAAGCTGCTTCGCCAGAACGCAGTCGGCAACTACCGTGAACTGGTTCGGCGGGTTGGCCTGAACGCATCGATGCACCTGTACCTGGACGGCTATCTCAACAGGGTCGGACAGGCCAACGAGAACTTCGCGCGCGAACTGCTCGAGCTCTTCACCATGAGCCAGTATGGGCCTTCGGGCGAACTGAACTACTCCGAGAACGACATCAAGGAGATTGCACGTGCGCTTACCGGATGGGCGGTGACGCAGAATCGGACGACCTCGTTCGACCCGGGCCTACACGACGGCGGGTCAAAGACATTCCTCGGACGCACCGGAGCGTTCAAGTATGACGATGTCATAGACATCATCTTTCAGGAACGGACGTCCGCCATCGCGCACTACATCGCGAGAAAACTGTACACGTTTTTTGTGCACGCGATTCCCGACGACACCGTTGTGGCAGACATCGCATCCGAGCTCATCGCGGCAGACTTCGAAGTCGCGCCCGTGCTGCGCAAGGTCCTGAAGAGTGAGCATTTCTATCGTTCGACGGTTATCGGAGCCCGAATCAAGAGTCCGGTTGAATTTGCCCTCGGTTTTCTTCGTGAAGTGGAAGTGGTACCGACCCAGGCGCTGTGGGAGGAACTGCGAGAAGTGCTTAGCGCGATCAACCTCGGCCAGGAGCTTCTCAATCCGCCGAACGTGGCGGGCTGGCCCGGACTGAACCCGCCGGATGCAAGCGGCAACCCCGGACATCACACCTGGCTGACGACCAGCACCCTGCCGGACCGCTGGACCGTCGCCAGCGACGTTCTGTACCAGCGGAATGGTGCGAACTATGATCCATTCGAGCTCGTCTCCAAGGTATCCGACCCCTCTGATCCGTACCGGATCGCCATCGATCTCGCGACGGTTCTGATCCCGGTTCCGTTGTCGGAAACAGGAATTCGCGAGGTTTCGGAGCCATTTGCAGGCGACCCTTCGCTGCTGCCGGGCTACGTGGTGAACGCACCGGCGCATGAGCAAAACCTTGTCAAGCTGCTGTTGGACGGCACACCGTATCACGAGTGGCCGATCATCATCGACGACAGCAACCCCCGGGTCGAGGAAGCGCGCAGCCTGCTTCGTGCCTATCTCGGCTATCTGATCGCGTTGCCTGCATATCAGCTCACCTAATCCTGACCGAAGTCATTCAGACACTTTCAACATGACGAAAAGTGAAAGAGATATTCTGCGGCAAAGCGGCCATCGTCACGGCGCTTGCCTGCACCACGGCCAAGCGCACGAACAGGATCACGCGGCCTGGTCAAGGCGCGACTTCCTGACGCGAATGGGCCTCGCGGCAGCAGGTACCGTTCTGACTGTCGGGAACCACACCGTCCGCGCGTTCGGACAGTCACGACTGCTCGGCGCACTGCAGCAATCAGGATCAGATCGGATTCTGATTCTGATCCAGATGAATGGCGGCAACGACGGCCTCAACATGGTGGTGCCCGTCGAGAACGACATCTACTACAACAACCGCCCGACCATCGCAATCCCAAAGAGCTCGGCCGTCCTACTCGACAACGAAACGGGACTGCACCCGGCGATGAGTCCGCTCGAGAATCTGTGGCTGGATGGTCGGATGGCAGTGGTTCATAACGTTGGATACGAGAATCAGACGCGCAGCCATTTTGAGGGCACGGTAAACTGGTCAACCGGTCGCGATCAGGGAGCACCCGAGAGCACAGGGTGGCTTGCACGCTATCTGATCAACGAAAATCCGAACTTCTTTTCGAACCCACTGGACTATCCGCTGGCGGTTCGCGTCGGCGGGCCGGCGACTCTCTTCCAGAGTAGCTCGGGCAACCTGGCGGTTACATTCAGTGATGCGAGTGATCTCGACAGATTCGTGGAGCAGGGTGGCTTCTACGACACGGAGAATGTGCCGGCTACCCTCTACGGCGACGAGCTTGCATACATCCGCAGCGTGACGAACGCCTCGTTCCGCTATGTCGAGTCTGTTCAGAATGCCACCCAGGCCGGCAGCAACCTCTCCGAATATCCGGACAGCGGACTCTCTTCGTCACTGGCCGTCATCGCCCGGATGCTTCGCGGCGGACTTCCGACCAACCTCTACACCGTATCCAGGGGTGGATTCGACACCCATTCCAACCAGGGCGGCCCGCAGGGTGGTCATGCGTCCCTGCTCGGTGACATCGCTCAGTCCGTGGCCGCTTTTATGGCCGACCTCCAGCAGGATGGACTCGACCAGCGCGTCGTCGTCATGACGTTCTCGGAGTTCGGGCGGACGCTTCGCGAGAACGGATCCGGCGGTACGGACCACGGCGCGGGCGCGCCCATGATGCTGTTCGGTGCGGGTTTGGCGGGCGGTCTCTACGGCACCCAGTCCGACCTCGTCGACCTCTACGGTGGCGACCCGAGGTATTCGACCGACTATCGGGCCGTGTACTCCACCCTCATGCAGGATTGGCTGGGGCTGGAGGGCGATGTCGTCGACACCGTACTGGGCGGCACGTTTTCGCACCTTGATTTTGTGGAGAACCGAGCCTCCGTGGGAGTCGACGATCCCGTAGTTCCCCGATCGTTCGAGCTGCACCAGAATTACCCCAACCCGTTCAATCCAAGCACCCAGATTCGTTTCGACCTGCCGTCCAGCTCTCACGTCAGGCTGACCGTGTATGACATCGAAGGACGTCGCGTGACGACGCTCGTTGATCGAACCGTCGCGGCCGGTAATCATGCGATCGACTTCCATGCCGACGCCCTTCCGTCCGGCACGTATCTCTATCAGCTGCAAACAGGCTCAAGCGTGCTGAATCGGAAAATGATCCTTGCGAAGTAACCCACCCTCACCACTACCGATGACCACGACAACCATGTCACGTAACACCTTTGCAATCTCGCTCCCGATGGCCCGGCTCGCCGCCTGGGCAATGGTCGCTCCCGCACTCATGCTCGCCTCCTGCGACTTCATCGGAGGTAGCAGCGAGGAGGTCCGTGTCAACTCCGCAATGCACCCCGTCGAGATTGACGGGCAGTGGGGCTTCGTGTCAAGCGAGGGTCGCATTGCTGTCGTCCCTGCCTACGACGGCGCAGACGATTTTTCAGAAGGACGGGCTGCGGTTCAGGTCGGACTTGACTGGGGGTATATC
Source organism: Rhodothermales bacterium (assembly GCA_963768565.1). Lineage (GTDB taxonomy): Bacteria > Bacteroidota > Rhodothermia > Rhodothermales > JABDKH01 > JABDKH01. The sequence goes on along the minus strand of CAVYIO010000019.1, from coordinate 5,727 downwards.
GACGAGGGCGGCAACGTCGCGGTCGCGCCCCAGTACCGGATTGCCGGTCGCTTTTCGGAGGGCCTGGCCGCCGTGCGCGGATCTGACCTTGCGGCGCAGTACGGCTTCATAGACATTTTCGGTAACGAAGTCATTCCGGCTCAGTTTGATGTGGCCAAACCCTTCTCCGAGGGTTACGCCGCCGTGCGCGTGAGCGGGCAGTGGGGCTTCGTATCAACAAACGGCACAATGGTGGTGCCGCCGACCTACGCGGACGCGCGATCCTTCTCTGATGGTATGGCCGCAGTCGAAGGCGTCGACGGCTGGATCTATATCAATACCACCGGTACAGTCACGATCGATCCGTCGTTCGCCATCGAATTCGCCGGCGACTTCTCGGAAGGTCTCGCCGCGTTTGCAACATCCAACGGATGGGGCTACCTCGATCGCAATGGTTCACCCGCAATCTCGCCACAGTACGAGTCGGCGGCGGCGTTCTCCGATGGTCTGGCTGCAGTCCGGGGCGAGCTCGTTGGATATATCGACAAGGCCGGCCGTACGGTCATTCCCATGCAGTTCCGTGAAGCGCGGCCGTTCTCCGAGGGCTATGCGGCCGTGAGATTCAATAACAGGTGGACCTATATCGGTCAAAAGAGCGGCACCATTGCAATCGACCGTGAATTCTACAGGGCCGAGGACTTCGAAGGCGGCGTTGCCCGCGTGTTCACCGGCAACTCCGAGTCCGAAAATGTCGGCTACATCGACAAACTCGGTTCATACGTCTGGTATCCCACCAATTGACAGATCCCAACTCACGATGAAAATGACTACACGAAATCCGGATCGCATTCTGACATTGCTGATGTTGGGCGTGCTCCTGTCGTCGGCGACGCTACTGAACGGATGCGACATGATCCCTGGAATCGGCGATTCCGACGACGAGATGGTATCGTTCTACCCTGTGCTCCTCGACGGAGAGTGGGGATTCATCAACTCCAACGGGCGTATGGTGATCGAGCCAGACTTCCAGTCAGCCGGCTCATTTTCGGAGGGACTAGCTCCCGTCCGGTCATCATACCGGTTCGGTTACATCGACCGCACAGGTGAGTTCGCCATTGAGCCCAGGTTCGAATACGCAGAACCGTTCTCGGACGGTGTAGCGGCCGTTCGAATCGATGGACGATGGGGCTATATCGACAAGAACGGTAGCGTCGTCATCAATCCCACGTTTGTAAACGCCGGGCCTTTCTCGGACGACCGGGCATTCGTTCGCACAGCGGACTACGATTGGGAGTACATCGACACCGACGGCGAAATAGTGCGCACGTCGGAGACACCTCGCCTCGACAATCACGAGTACACGACGTTCTCGGAGGGAGTCGCGCTGTATGAGGGATCCGATGACAGCTACGGCTTTATTGACCGGGACGGGAATCCGGTGATACCGGCTCAGTACGCATCGGCGCGTGCATTCTCGGAAGGCAAAGCTGCGATCAAGATCAGCGATCGATGGGGATTCATCGACCGCCAGAAGAAGACGGTCATCAGTCCGAAGTACATCAGCGCCGGCAGCTTCGGAAACAAGCTCGCGCCGGTAAGAGACGGAGGAAACACCTGGGGTTACGTGGATGCCTCAGGCACGATGGTGATTCAGCCCTCGTACGAGGATGCAAGATCGTTCTACGACGGCGTGGCAGCCGTGATGGTGAATCAGAAATGGGGCTACATCGACCGCAACGGTAATCAGTTAGTAGCTGCAGAGTTCGACGAGGTCTCTGATTTCGAGAACGGCATGGGACGCGTGGTACGTCTCGTCGGCGAGCGGACCACGTTCGGCTATGTGGATGCGCGCGGAAAATACGTGTGGTTTCCAACTGATTGATCGACCGATCGACGAGGAATCGTCATAATTCTGTGACATCCGGGGCCGAGTGATCCCGTATTCTCTATGGTATGTTGCACTCGACCCCACACATGGATCGCAGGGCGTTCCTGAGCCGGCTCGCTGGAGCCGACAACAGGACGAGCGCTCTACCTCTATCGATTGAGGCCGGCCTCGAACCGAGTGACGCCGTCCTTGACGAAAGAATGGCGGCGCACCTGCTACGACGCACCGGCTTCGGCGCGGCACCCGACCGAGTGTCCGAACTCGTCGGCCTTCAGGCATCTGCAGCGGCCGCTGCGATCGTCGACGACGCCTATTCCCTTTCCTTGCCTGATCCACCGTTCTGGGCGGAGATGGCTCCACCAAACGGCGATCCGAATACCCCCGAGTTCCAGACCTACATCACCGACAACAATCAGTGGCTGGTGGATTACCGGTACGACTGGTTCGAGCGGATGTACTATTACGGCCTGCGGGAGCGCTTGACGCTGTTCTGGCACGACCACTTCGTAACCTCGACGGGCGCCTACTTCCTCGCCCCGTTTGCCTACCGCTACCTGACGCTCCTGCGCACGCATGCCCTCGGAAACTTCAAGGACCTCGTCTACGAAGTGGGCATCGACCCGGCCATGCTGCTGTACCTGAACGGCACACAAAACGAAATCGGTACGGCCAACGAAAACTACGCTCGCGAACTGCTCGAGCTCTTTACGATGGGGCAAGTGGACGCGCAGGGAATCTCGAACTACACGGAATCCGATATCCAGGAAATTGCCCGCGCCTTGACAGGCTGGAAGGTCAACTTCTTCTCGCTGCAGTCGTCGTTCGTGGCCTTCTATCACGATGGCGATCTGAAGACGTTCATGCAGCGGACGGGACCGTGGGGATACGCGGACGTTGTCGATATCATCTTCGAGGAACGCGCTCAGGCCATCGCGGAGTTCATATGCGCCAAACTCTACGCAGAGTTCGTGTATGCCGTACCCGACCCGGTGATCGTTGCCGAGCTGGCTCAGATTCTTGTTCAGAACAATTTCGAACTGAAGCCCGTCGTGCAAACGCTGCTACAGAGCGCACACTTCTTCGATAACGCCGTAGCAGGCGCCAGGATCAAGAGCCCGGCAGAGCTCGTCACGGGAATGCTGATCGAGTCACACGCCCCCTCCCATCGGGTGTGTTCTCCATCGCCGGCCGACTCTCTTTCTTTCTTGAGCAAGTGGTTTTGAATCCACCGAATGTGGCGGGGTGGCCCGGACATCACGCGTGGGTTTCGACCACGACGTTGCCGATCCGTTGGCTCACGCCCGACTTCCTGCTGACCAACGGCACCGGGACGGATCTGATGGACATGATTCCGCTTGCATCACTTCTTGTGGATCCGGGCGATCCGCACGCCGCGTTTCGCCTGCCCGTCGCGCTCGCACGCCACGTGCTGGCCGTGCCGGTCGACGAGCTGGATTTCCCACCAATAGACGGCGACTTCGCCGGCGACCTCGTCACCTATCCCATCCCGGACGAATTCCTGAACGGTCCCCCGTATGTACTTGATCTTGCAAAAGTCTTCCTCGGAGGCCTCCCCTGGCACGACTGGAATCTGTACGAGGCAGGCGCAAACATCAAGATCTATCTGTACCTCAGATTTCTTTTTCAGCTACCCGACTATCAGCTCATCTAGATGTACGGTTTGGAGATCGAGTCATGAGTGACGCAACGAACAAACAGACGGTACGTGCGGGGAGCTGCCTCTCGCATGGTGATGCGCATTCAGGCGACCACAGCACATGGTCGCGTCGTTCGTTCCTCACGACGATGGGCATGACGGTCGGGGGAACAGTGGCCATGGGCGGCCTTCCAATTTCAACGTACGGGAAGAGCCCGCTGCTTCGGGCGCTCGGGGCCGTCGAGACCGATCGTATCCTGGTTCTGATCCAGTTGAACGGCGGCAATGACGGGTTGAATACGGTGATTCCCGTCGAGAACGATATCTACTACGCAAATCGACCGGGTATCGCGATCGCGAAATCGCAGGCTACGCTTCTCTCTCCGGAAGTCGGGCTCCATCCATCACTGAGCGGTCTCAAGTCGCACATGGACGATGGTCACCTGGCTGTCGTACAGGGTGTAGGCTATCCCGAACCCAACCTTTCTCATTTCAGGTCGACGGACATCTGGGTTTCGGCAAGCGACTCGGATGTTGTGCAGAATACCGGGTGGATGGGTCGTTACCTCGATGCGGATTTCCCTGACTTCGGCGAACAGCCACCCGAGTATCCACTCGCCGTGCAGGTGGGCGGCCTGTCAAGCATGATCTTCCAGGGGCCTTCGGCCAACATGGGGATGAGTCTGGCCAGTGTCCAGTTGTTCTCGCAGATTGCGGAGACCGGTCTGGTGTACGACGTCACGAATCTGCCGAACACCGCGTATGGGAATGAGATGGAGTTTGTGCGCTCAGTCGCTAACGACTCGTTCCTTTACGCATCTGCGGTTCAGGATGCAGCGAGCAACAGCGGAGCGCCTTACGAATACCCGTCGCCGAATCCGCTGGCGGACAGCCTCGCGGTCATCGCACAGCTGATCAAGGGAAACCTGGGTTCACGCATCTACGTGGCGTCGCTTGGCAGCTTCGACACGCATGCCGGTCAGCCTGGTCCGCACGCCAATCTGCTGCGCTACATCTCGGAGGCCCTTACTGCCTTCTACGCGGATCTCGAAATCGCCGGCATGAATGAGCGCGTAATGGCGATGACTTTCTCGGAGTTCGGCCGCCGAGTCAACCAGAACGGATCAGGCGGAACCGATCATGGAACGGCGGCACCTCTGTTTGTTCTCGGGAGCGGCGTATCGGGAGGACTCCTGGGCGCTCAGCCCGATCTGACGGACCTTGATCTGACGGGCAACATGAAATTCGGGGTGGACTTCCGAAGCATTTACTCAACCGTCCTCATGGACTGGTTCGGCCTGCCGGAGACAGCCACTGATCAGGTACTTGGTGGCTCCTTTGAGCGGCTTGGTTTCGTGGCAGACCCGGCCGTGCCTACGAGCACCGAGCCCGAGTTGGTCCCGGAAGCATTCGCGTTGCGGCCGGCCTATCCCAATCCTTTCAGCGCCACGACCACCCTCTCATACACGCTCGCGCGACCCTCGCATGTCGACCTGTCGATCTTTGACGTACAGGGGCGGATGATTCAACGCGTGGTTGACCGGCAGCAGACAGCCGGCTCGTACAGCATGCCGTTCGATGCCGGACGACTTCCCAGCGGCACCTACGTGTACCGCCTTACCACCGACCACGGTAGCGTGGCCGGCAAGATGGCTGTCGTCAAATAGGGAAAACGGGGGCGCGGAAGTCGTGTTCACACCATGGCCGGGGCGGATGACAGATCGGCGTCCGCTCCGCCGGAAACTCTGACGGGGGCGCGGCATTACCTCTCCTGAACGTGACCGTGATGCAAGCGTTCGAAAAACCTGTGATCATGCGTAGATTGATTTTCGGACTGGCGCCGGCCATGATAATACCGCTTCTGGTCCTGTCCGGAGCCTGCCAGATCAGCGGCCCGGACGACGAACCCGGGCTCGACGAGCTGGAGACCAGATACTTGGATGGAAAGGAACTATTAGCGGAGACATCGAAGGGGTAATACAATGGTGGATGGTTCTACCGATGTCGATCACCGGACAAGCATCTCACTTCGAGAGCAGATTCGAAATCTGGAATGCTGCTGAGACAGAGTTACTACTGGCTGGAGACGATGCAGGTTCAACCACTGCACGTCATGGAAAAAACAGTGTTTGGCGGGCGAACGGCACAGTCACAGAAGCGTATGGGGAATTCGAGAATTGGAATGGTCGGCGGGTGCACGAAG
>CAVYIO010000018.1:0-7861 GCA_963768565.1 Rhodothermales bacterium | reverse complement strand
CGTGCTGCCGAAGTCCCTCTCCCAGAGTCCGAGAATCTGCTCCTGGAGCGGGATCTCTTCCATCGCCGTAACTATGGGGGCTTCGTCGATCTCCGCAGTCGTCGAATCACACGCCGACAGTGCCGTGCCGGTCGCCACGACCAGGAGTCCGAATTTGAACAGGGATGCAGGCATCGTCACCGTCTGTCTCTCAAGTGAATACCGGGAGGTAATGAAAAAGCGCGACTAAAGAAAGGGCAGGTGACCCACCTGTCTTCAGAGCGCCGCGAATGGCCGCTCCACCCTCGGTTTCTCTCTAGAAAGCCTAGTCCTCATCCAATCGAAATGCTCACCGGTTCGCGACCAGCTGTCCCAGTCGCGCATATATCTACTGAGGACATCGCGAATCTGACTATCCGACATGCGCCGGTCGCTGCATACAATGTGTGGCCCTCGGGTGAGAACAGCATGTGGGATGGAATGAGCCGAGCGTACTGATCTTCAGCCGCCACAACCAGGTTTGGATCGAGCGAACTCCACCGACACTGGCGACCGGGCTCTTGAGGCATACGCCGGACCTGGTTCGAGTCGTCTCGATGAGGAGCGCGTCAGCCTTGCGCGTCACGCCGGACCTGGTTCGAGTCGTCTCGATGAGGAGCGCGGCAGCCTGCGCGTCACGCCGGACCGGTGTCGTGAAGCCTATCCTACATCTCCGGTAACGGGCAGCGGAGTGTCAGAATTGAAGATGTCGACGGCAATGAGCCAGGATCCATCAGCCTGTTTTCGCCGAACCTCGATGTACTTGCCGGGGTCTGTCACGCTTACGTCACCCATGGGGATCGTCAGTGCGGTCGTGCCGCGCACGTAAGCCATGTCACCAACGCCCTTTATTTCGACGATCTTCAGTTCGACCACGGTCCCGGGCGGGAAACTTGAAAACAGCGCCTTGATTCCTTCTCGGCCTGTGACGGTAGCGCCGTTCGGCGGCATCACGACCGCATCTTCTGTGTACATAGCGGCGAGGGCGTCCCAGTTGCTTTCGTTGAAAGCCGTCTGAAAGGTTTCTTCCGCAGCGGTTATGGCTGATTTGTCAGCTTCCGTCAGTTCCGCAGGCGGAGGAGGCGCACATGCCGAGACGAGTAGTACGAGGGCGGCCAATGCCGGCAGTCCGGTTGCTCTGATCACGTTGATAGTATTCATAACTGTCAGGCGAATAGTGAGTTGAGGGCCGACAAATTGGTGAAGTGCGTCCTCAAATTCAACAGGAGCCCGATATTGCGGCCTCACGGGGAGACCGACGAGGTCCGGTTGACCTTCTATTCGATAGACGACATCCGACACCATGGTGGCCGGAGAGGCACATTCGAGCATCTGGGCAGATCTTCGCGATTCCATTCGCGGAGTGGAGTTTGATTATACCAGGGGCCGGCTCGGGCGAGCGATCCTGCTGCTGTCGGTCCCAATGATGCTCGAAATGTCGATGGAGTCGGTGTTTGCCGTCGTCGACGTCTTCTTCGTGCTGCGACTCGGGCCTGCAGCCGCCGCAACAGTCGGTCTGACCGAGGCCCTGCTGACGCTGCTATATGCTCTGGCGATCGGGCTCAGCATGGGAACGACGGCGATGGTCGCTCGACGGATCGGGGAGGGAGATCTGCCGGCCGCTTCGGTCGCGGCCGTTCAGGCCATCGCACTCGGTATCGGGATTGCGGCCGTAGTCGGTGTCATCGGGGGCGTCTTCGCGGGGGACCTCCTTGACGTGATGGGCGCGACGGAGGAGATCAGGGCCGTCGGTACCGGATACACACGTATCCTGTTCGCAGGCAACGTGGTCATCTTCCTCCTGTTTCTGATTAATGCGGTGTTTCGCGGCGCCGGCGATGCATCGATGGCCATGCGGTCTCTATGGCTCGCCAATCTCGTCAACATCATCCTTGACCCGTGTTTGATTTTCGGACTCGGCCCGTTTCCGGAGATGGGTCTTACGGGCGCAGCTGTCGCTACCACAATCGGTAGAGGCACCGGTGTGCTCTACCAGTTCCATGTGCTTGCCCGGAGGAGGTCGCGCGTCAAGATCCTGCCCGAGCAAGTGCGGCTTGTTCTTCCGGTCATGTTGCGGCTGTTCCGGGTCTCGGCATTCGGAATCTTTCAGTTTCTTGTTTCGACTGCCAGCTGGGTCGTCCTTATTCGAATTGTGTCGAGTTTTGGCGAGGCCGCCATCGCGGGCTACACGTTAGCGATCCGCATACTGATCTTCTTCTTCATGCCGGCGTGGGGAATGTCGAATGCAGCGGCAACGCTGGTGGGTCAGAATCTGGGTGCGGGAAATCCGGACCGCGCCGAGAAGGCGGTGTGGATGACGGCCTGGTACAACATGGCGTTTCTCGGGACGGTCGGGCTGACGTTCGTTTTCCAGGCGCCGTTTTTCATCGGCTTGTTTACGAATGACACCGAGGTCGCGGCCTTCGGTGCCGAGTGTCTTCGGATCGTCTCCTACGGCTACGTGATCTATGCGCTGGGGATGGTGATGGTGCAGGCGTTCAACGGGGCGGGGGACACGGTGACGCCAACGATCATCAACATTGTTGCCTTCTGGATGGTAGAGATCCCGCTGGCGTATGTGTTGGCGAAGTCGCTTGGCCTGGGACCGCAGGGCGTGTACTACGCGATCCTGACCGCCGAAACCCTGATGGCCGTTATTGCAAGTATCGCTTTTCGGCGCGGAACGTGGAAGGCGATCAAGATCTAGCGATCCGAACGGGACCGGCGGCTAACGGGGCGCCCGCTTGCGGATTCAGATTGTCATCCAGCCGACCGGGCAGTCGACTCAACCTGGCTCCACACTCGCAACAGGTTGCCCCCCAGTATCTTCCGGATATCATCCTCTGAGTAATCGCGTTCCAGTAGCACGGCGATGAATGTCGGGTACGTCGATACGTCTTCGAGTCCGACCGGCAGCCACGACACGCCGTCGTAGTCCGACCCCAGCCCGACGTGATCGATGCCGGCCAGCTCAACGACATGGTCGATGTGGTCGGCGACCGCCCACACGTCGGAGAGTACCGCATGCTCCTCCATGTACTGAACCATTTCCTCGTCGTCGTAGTCAAGCCCGCGTGCGCTTGCGTAGGCGGAGATCTCTTCGCTCGCCTTCTGACTCTCTTCGCTGATGAACATCGATCCAAAGTTGATCATGATCACGCCGCCGTTCTCGCCCAGCGTGCGGATCATGTCGTCACTCATGTTGCGTTCCCAGTCCGGCGTAAAATGTCGGGCCGAAGAGTGAGAGGCAATCACGGGCGCGGTTGTAACCGCGATCACATCGTAGAACGCACTGTCCGTCACGTGCGATATGTCGACCATGATTCCAACGCGGTTCATCTCCCGAACGACATCCACGCCGAAGTCACTGAGGCCGTTCCATGTTCGAACGGAATCGTACGACGAGTCGCTGATCAAATTTACTTTCGAGTGCGCGAGCGTGACGTATCGGATGCCGCGGTCGTAGAAGTGCTGGACGTTGGCGAGGTCATCCTCCATTCCCGATCCGTTCTCCATGCCCATCGGAAGTGACACGACACCCTTCTCGTGGTTAGCGCGAACGTCCGCAACGGAGTAGGCAAGAGCGAACTTGTCTGGCGCCGATGCTACGAATCCCTCGACCATGTCGATCAATGAATCCGCAAGCGCCTTCGATCTGCCGGGCTGCTCCTGGCGCCGGGCCGGCAGATAGATCGACATGAATGGAGCGTCGAGGCCACCGGCCTTCGCTCGTGGATAGTCGAAGTGTCCTTCCGTCGTCTGGCTGATGTCCTCACGGGTTCGCCAGTTCCGATACGGGACGTCGATATGACCGTCCACGATAATCATATCCTGCGCAAGCATGGTCGCTCGTTCAAGTAGCTCGGGACTGATCGTCCGGTCCTCGGGTACATTGCATCCGAAAGTGAGTGCCAACCAGGATCAGAAGGAAAGCGGCCGTTCGCATCGAAAGGGACATAGCTGTTGGTTCCGAATAATTTGAAGCAGGCCGCGCAAGATAGGCAAAACCGGTACGCGGCCGGCTGAGATGCTTCCTCCGACGCGCCGATCCGTCTCGCCGACGGCAGGATTGGGAACTACGTCGCGTCGTAGATCACGGGGTTCAGCGGTGAATCGATGATCCTCCCGACCTCGGCGCCCGGGCACCAGACGTCGCGGTCCAGTTTCTGGTGCTCGTGTTCAGGCTCTTTCAACCGCATGTCCTTGTCCATGTAGATCACCGTCATCGCTTTTCGTGGGACATCCGTTGTGTTGGGGCCCGCTCTATGGTACAGCCATCCCGCGTGAAAGCTGATTTCGCCTGCGTCGAACGGCTCGACCACATGTTCAAACGACGCGTCAGATAGCATTTTCTGTAACGTCGATTCACTTTCGTCGCTGATTTTCAACGCGCGTCCGGCCGCCATCCGATGACTGCCTGCGCTGAACTCAAGCGGTCCCATTTCCAGTGGCGTCGCTTGGAGAGGAATCCACGCAGTCGTGCACTGGTTCGTCGCGAGAGGCCAGTAGTACTGGTCGGCGTGCCATGGTGTGAATCCTCCGCCCGGTTCTTTGTAAAGTGCCTGATCGTGATAGAGCCGCACGCCGTCAATGCCCATCAACTCGGCGGCGATGCGACCGAGTCGTCGGCTGAATACAAGCTGCTTCACGACATCACTCTTCGTCCACAGATTGGCCACCTGGATGAACGCGCGGCCGTATGTGTCTCGCGTTTCCATCGGCCCCTTGTCCTTCTTCAGTTCCATCACGGTCCTGGTGATGGTGGCACCGAAGTAGTCGAGCACTTCCGGTGGAAGGACATCCTTCAGTTTGACGAAGCCATGCTCTCCATAGAATGCAACCTGCTCGGGCGTAATGGAATAGGGACTGTCCAGGGTCGCGAGATCGATCCCGGTATTGAAGGGATTCGTGCTCATGTGATGTGCTTGATAGAGATCTGATTCAAATCACAATTCAAACGCCGACGATGACTATGCCTACACCTACCGGTGCCGCTAGATTCTCGTTGCTACGGTCGTCCGTCGGAACGATCGTGCCCCGAGATACACGAGCCCTCCGCCCACGGCCCAGAATGCGAGGCCGAGAAGAAACACGACCCACACCTGGAAGAATAGAAGACCCTTCGCCTGGCCCACGATCAGAAAGACAATCGGAAGCACGACGAGTGACCCGAGTTGGTACGCCGCCTGAAACGTTCCTGCCCTGGCGGATACGAGCACGGTCGTGCCGAGTGCAAGCATCGCGACGGCGGGTGCGAGCCAGAAGACAAGTACGAGCCACATGTTGGTCGGAAAGAACAGGCGCTGCATGATAGGCCACGCCGCAGCGTTCGCGACAACGCAGTAGATAAGGAACGACCCGACCCCGAGGACGATAGCCGGTACGCACGCGGACAGCACCTTCGCCAGGAACAGGTGCAGATCGGTCAGCGGCGTATAGAGCAACGCTTCGAGCGTCCGCCGCTCTTTCTCACCGGCAAAACTGTCGGCCGCCACGACGACCGCAACGACACACGGAATCAGAAGGAACAGCGGCGCCATGATGTAGACCAGCGAAACGTAGACGAACTGCTGCTCCACGGTGAGACCGACGAGAGCGGTCCGCGCCGGGCCGGGCAGATTTTCGAGCAGCATTCTGATGTCCACATCCGCCCGCAAAGCCGGATCCGATGCATACTGTGCAAGGATCGCCAGCAGAATCGGAAGCACGATCAGCACCATGAGCGGGACAAGGAGCATGGGCAGCGCTACAGATTTTGTGCGCAGCACGACCATGAGGTCCTTCCTGATAATGGCTCGCGTGGCGCGGCTATTCATGAACATCATCCAGATACATGGACAGATACACGTCGCGCAGGGTTCGCTGGTGCGGAACGATCCCGTAGATACGCAGACCCAGTTCGCGTGTAAGATTCACGAGCGCGGGGATCGCCTCACGGCTCTCGACCTTCACCGTCAGTCGGTCGGCTTCTGTGGTCTCCAGGAACTCTGCTTTTCCATCAAGCAGTCGACGGGCTTCAGCTATGTCGAGGGGATCGAGCAGGATGTCGACCGGCACGGAGCCGTTGTGCTGATTTGTGAGTTCCTCCGGTGTGCCGATGAGTCGAAGCCGGCCGCCCTCAAGCACACCCACGCGGTCGCACAGTTCCTGTGCCTCGACGAGGTTGTGGGTACAAAGAAACACGGTCCGGTCCGGTGCGTCGCCCCAGAGCTGGATCATCTCGCGGACCTCATAGGCAGCCACGGGGTCCAGACCGGATGTCGGCTCGTCGAGGTACAAAAGGAGCGGGTCGTTCAGGATGGTCCGGGCGAGGGCCAGCCGCTGTTTCATGCCTTTGCTGTAGCCGTGTACCCGGTCCGCGGCCCGGTCTGCGAGCCCGAACGCCTCGAGTAGCTGGTCGATTCGCTCGGGCGCCTTTTCGACTGGCACGTCATACAGTTCGGCGAAGATTTCCAGGTTCTCCCGACCCGTCAGGCGTTCGTCGAGCGCGTGGGTTTCGGTGAGGACGCCGGTCCGCCGCCGCAACTCGGAGCCATCCGTCATCGGATCGAGCCCCATGACGCTGACATGTCCCTCCGTCGGGGCCAGAATGCCGTTCAGAATTCGGATGGTCGTGGTCTTGCCCGCGCCATTGTGACCGAGCAGCCCGAAGACTTCACCCTGCTCGATGTTCAGCGTCAGACCGTCGACGGCCTTGACGTGGCCAAATCGACGACTCAGGTTTCGTATTTGTACGACAGAAGACATAATTCGCTGTCACAATTCTGCGGGACACGCGTCGCGCCTATCAAACGGGCGCCGCGCCGGGGCGGCTGCAATCAACGGGCGGCGAGTGACAAGATCAAGGAGTCAGCAACCTCACGGGGGTACTCCCGTAACAGTTTTTGATGCATTCCACTGCCGTGAAGCGATCGTATGACCGGCGACCCCGAGAACGAAAGGCTCTACTCTGAAGAAGAGATCGGGTCCATTCTACGTCGAAGCGCGAAACTACAGACGGAGACAGACACATCCGGGACGACAGGCCTTACGCTTCGCGAGCTCAAGCACATCGCCAGCGAAGCAGGCATTGATCCGGAGCACGTTGAGGCGGCCTCGTTGGATCTTGAGCGTGGCGTTGCGGAAAAAGATGAGTCCGTGGGATCCGTGTTGTTACCACTGACTTCCGACGAAACGCACCTTGTGCGAGGTGAGATCGACCCGGATCGGTGGGAGGACGTGGTGAGTGAGATCCGGTCGCTGTTCGGTGAATTCGGCACGGTCGGACAGGTCGGCGGTCAACTCAGCTGGGGCCACACGGGGTTTCCCGATCCAGAGAAGCAGGTGACGATAACCTCAAGAAACGGCCGTACGAAAGTCAGCGCGCGTTCGGATCACTCGAATTGGCTTGCTTTCTTTTTTCCGGGCCTCGCCGCGTCCACGGCGATGATTGCGGTCCTGATGATCGAGGCGATGGCGGCAAGCGGTGGCGTCGGCGCTCTCGCCATAGGTTTGTGGCTGATCCTGTACTACCTCGGAATGCGAGAAATACTGACAAGGGTCAACCGGAAAGAGATTCGACGGGCGGCAAAACTCACGGAACGCATCGAGCAGTTCGTCCTGGAGCCTGAGCGCGATGTTGCGGCGGAGCAGCGTCGGGGTCGTATGGACGAGGCACTGCTCGACGAAGACGAAGGCGTCTCGATACCGTCGCCACCGATTCGTGGTCGGACTCGATCGTAGGTCGCACCCGTTTTCCTGTGTTGTCTAGAGCGATCGGGACGAGGTTGCGTTCTGGGTACGTCTATATTCCCGCGGTACGTCCGCAGGCCTGCAACGGGCACCGAGTCCACTATCTCCCGCG
>CAVYIO010000017.1:0-34499 GCA_963768565.1 Rhodothermales bacterium | reverse complement strand
TGGCGCGAGGCGGACTTGAACCGCCGACCTACGGGTTATGAATCCGTCGCTCTGACCACCTGAGCTACCGCGCCGCGTTCACCTCGTACGTACGAGGCAGCCCTAAAATACGGTACGCCGCTCCAAAGTTCCGCGGACCGCCGCGGTCACGATCAGGGCACACCCGTGCGGAAAACAGCACCTTTAGACTTTCTTGTCGCCGCGGACGATCTTGGAGCATGTCGACCTTGATCCCCATCAATCAGACCCGGGCCCGGGAGGCGCTGCGCAGCGCCATCGCCAGCGAGCGAGTGGCCCACGCCTACCTCTTCCACGGACCGGACGGGGTCGGAAAACGCGCCGTCGCTCTGGAATTTTCGAAGGCCCTTCTGTGTGAGAAGGCATCGGGCGTGGCCTGCGGAGCCTGCATCCCGTGCCAGAAAGTGTCGCGCGGTGTGCACCCCGACCTGCACGTTCTGATCCCGCAGCCAAAGGATGCTGATCCGACCGATGTAGCAAACCGGCTATCGAGACTCTTCCAAAATCCCTACGCCACAGTCGATTTCGCGCGCCGACCCGTGCTTGATGATCCCGAGCGTGTATCAAGCAAACAGGCGGGATATCTCATCGACAGGGTGCATTCGGAGTTGCACAGGGCGTTCAGCTTCAAGCCGGTCGAAGGGGCATACAAGATCGGTATCCTCACGGATGCCCACCTGCTGGGGGGGCAGTCGGCGAACGCGTTTCTCAAGCTGCTTGAGGAGCCGTCACCCCGCACCGTCTTTGTGCTGACGACCAGCCGCATCGACCACATTCTTCCCACGATCCTCTCGCGCTGTCAGAGAGTCGTCTTTGCACCGCTTCCGCCGGCCGAGATCGCGTCGCGCCTGATCGAGGAGACCGATCTCACGCCCGAGGATGCGGCGGTTGTTGCCCAGATGTCGGACGGGTCGTTCAGCCGGGCGCTCGACCTCGCAGGTGACAGCGGCCTGATGGCGATGCGCGCGAGCGTCGTAGGGCTGTTCCGCGTGATATGGTTGGTTGACGGGAGCGGAAAGCCCGACGACCTGGATATGTTCAGCGACATGGTGGCCCAGCATGCCGGACTCGGACGAGAGCGCCTGAAGAATCTCCTGCGCCTGATGCTGGGCTGGCTCGGAGATATCGTAACGTATCGCGCAACCGGTCAGGTAGACCTCCTCGTTAATGTCGACCAGGCAGAGCAGGTGCAGAAATTCGCGGACAACCTGTCAGAGGCCAACGTGCCGGGCATGATCGGGCTGGTCGAGGAGGCGTTCGAACTGATCCAGCGCAACGTTCACCTCACGCTGCTGGTTTCGCGATTGTATAATGAGTTGCGGCGCGCCATGCGAGGAGAGGAGGTCGACCGGTTGTACGTACCGCTCGTCGAGTGGACTCAGGCTGAGGCGTCGGTGCCTGCTCCATGAGGCGGTGCGAATAGTTCATCTTGTCGCAAGAACGATACGCGAGGGCATATATGGGTTGCGGATCTTGTTCAGCCGGCGGAGGGAGCCAGGCGGGCGGAGCCTGCCGGGGCGGCTGTGCATCGGGGTCCGGGTGCTCGACGATGCACGTCTTCGACTGGCTGAATGAAGTGAGCGCATCGGGCGAAGCCGTCGACTACGACGTCTTCGAGGTTTCGTTCAAGGGAGGCCGACGCAGCTTCTTCCGAAATCAGAGAGATCTGCAGGTACGTACTGGCGACTTTGTCCTGGTGCAGGCCGATCGGGGCCTCGACTTTGGGACGATCCACATGTCGGGCGAGCTGGTTCGGCTGCGGTTCAAGTCTAAAGGGGGCCACGAAGAAAGTGATCTTCCGGCCATCGTTCGTAAGGCTACCTCGTCGGATGTCGATCGCTGGGAAGAGAACAAAAGCAAGGAGACGGATTCCTTCCTGGTGGGGAGGAAGTCGATCGAGCGGCGCAATCTGCCGATGAAGCTCGTCGATGTGGAGTGGCAGTTCGATCACAAGAAAGTGACGTTCTACTTCACGGCGGACAATCGCGTCGACTTCAGGGAGCTCGTACGGGATCTCGCCCGGCGTTTTCACGCTCGCGTTGAGTTGCGGCAGATCGGTGCTCGAGATGAGGCCGCGCGAATCGGGGGGATCGGATCCTGCGGGCGTGAGCTCTGCTGCTCGACATGGCTGCAGGAATTCAAGCCGGTCACGACGCAGGCCGCGAAGACCCAGAACCTGCCTCTCAATCCAGTCCGACTCAGCGGACAATGTGGGCGGCTAAAGTGTTGCCTGAACTACGAACTCGAACAGTACATGAGCACGCTGCGACGATTCCCCCGAGTGGACACCGTCGTGAATACGCCGGCGGGCGAAGGGCGAATCAAGAAGCTGGATATCTTCAAGGATATCGTGTGGCTGCTTTACGCCAACGGGACGTGGGAGGATCTGCCGCTCGCGGAGGTGCGACGGTACCTCGGACTCAAGGAGGGTGAGTCCGACCTTCCACCGGACGACATCAACCCGATGAAGGTTCGCGGAGATCGTGGCCTTGCCTGACCGCGATGGGCGGGCTCACCCGCGGTCGTCAGCAGACGGCGACCCGTCCGTTGCGACCTTAACGATGTGTCGGTAATAACGATCGATGACCGCGTCGCGCCCGTAGTAAGACGCCCGGCTCCGGCTGTTTTTCTGCCACGAGGAGTACGTCGGATTCGTAGCGAGGCCGGCGAGCGTGTCGGCGACCCTGTGCACGTCTTCCCACGTGTGGTGGATTCCGATTTGATTCTCGATCACTTCGGCGCCGAGCGGGCTGTCGCGGTCGCTGATGGCGAGGACGGGTGTACCGGCGGCTGCAGCCGGCACGAGTTTGCTCGGAATAAATGATCCTCCGGATCCACTCTTCTCCGTAATCACAAACAGGTCAGCCTGTTGAAGGGCCTTTGCAAATTCGTCTTCGTCGGACAGTCCCGAGAGTTGAAACCGATCGTCCTGTTCTCTGGCGGCCCACTCGCGCAGAGCCTGGGTGGTGCTCCCCGCCGCGCGGATCTCGAAGATGAAATCCACATCGCTCGACCGAAGACTCTCGCACAGGCGCTGAAGGTCCTGCTTCGTACCGAGATTTCCGGAGTACAGCAGGCGAACAGGCGAAGCGGGGCGGTGATCGGGGTCCCTGGGAAACTGCTGCACAGCCTGTTCCAGCGATCGATGCATCCAGTTCGGGAAAAGCAGCACGGGCTGGTCGTGACGGGCGATGGGCGAAGCTTTTCGCGCATGACAGGAGAGATGGTACTCCACACTTCTGCACGGTTGAATAGCACCGACTGAATGGACTCCAGCACTTTTCCGATGGTGCCACCCGAAGCGATTCCACCGGCCGCCGCCGCTGCGGCTGAGAGGTCCTGAACATTGAGCCACAGTCTCTTGCGATACAGCAGCTTAAGTACCGCTCCAAATGCCACGCCACCGACCAGCGGGCAATACGCCATCACGAGATCGAACCGGCGACTTCCGGGCAGCGTCCGTAGAAGAGAAAGGAAGAACGAGGACTCATACACCATGCGTTGCACGAGAGAGTTGGGATTGCCCGGGATAAAGATCCCGAGTCGCTCCACGTGGACACCGCGGTCCTCGTAGCGGTGGATCGCGAGGCCGTTGCGCCCCGTCTTGTCTGTCCACTCGGGGTAGTACGGGTATGCACATCGTACGGTGACGTCGACCCCCCTCGCTCGACAAGTCCTTCGAGCAGGTCGCTGAACGGATGCCTCCCGCCCAGGTCAGGCGAATAGACATTGACCACGACGAGTAATCGAGGGGAGGGGGGCATGATGGCCGAACGGATTGCAGGCGTTTGTCGAGAAGTTGCTTGAATTCAACACTACGCAAATGTGAGGCAAGTTGGGTCGAACTCGAAATGAAAAAAGCACGTTCGCTGTATTGGCGACCGTGCTTGATGATGTGATCCAGGATGGATCTGAGACGAGAGGCAAGTTCTTCTAGAGCAGCTGTAGCACCACGAAGGCAAGCAGCCCCACTATCCCTGCCCATACGGATGTGTTCCTGATTGCCAGGTCTACATGATTGCGCATGTCAGTCGGGGGGGTTGATAAGAACAGTGAACAAGGGATGAACTTAAAAAAGTTATCGTCTATTGCAACTTATTTTTTCACGGTTTAGGTGCTTCATAACGAACCATCACGAAAAGTTCACGGAATCTACATATTTAAACGTACTCTTCGAGTCGATTTCTCCTTCGTCGCTTGAATCCCCGCGGTCATCGCAAAGGCTTGCAACAGATTAGACATCGTCCGCTGCCGGGCTGAAATGGCGTCGTCCTCCGGAGATCTTGACCCGAATCCGTCTCAGCGTCGTACGCCCTGTCGGCGACCTTCGTACGCACTCGCGGCGCAGCACGGGGCGGCTTGCAGATCCCGAAGCGCACGTCGCGCTAGCGCTGAGACCAGCGAGCGCACGTCATTCAAAGCTGCGCCTCGTTTGCGGATCGGGATGACGCTGAAGAGATGCGCCGACGATGAAATCTTCCCAGCGAGATCGGGGACGATAAGCGGCAAGCCGGTCGCCTACCAGTCGTTCTCTTCTTTCGTAACGCCTATCTCCACCGGTACCGGATAGTTGGCGCTGAAGCACGCGTTGCAGAAACCGTGCTCGGATCGGCTGGACGATTTGACCGCGTCCATCAGGCCATCGACAGAGAGATAGCCGAGAGAGTCCACCTCCAGCCACGACTGCATTCTCGCCAGCTCGTTGTCGAACTGATTGGCAAACAACTCCTCGTAGCTCGGGAAGTCCATCCCATAATAGCACGGACTGATCACCGGCGGTGACGAGACCCGAAAGTGGACTTCGCGCGCACCCGCCTGCCGAAGCATTCGGACCAGCAGTTTGGCCGTCGTTCCTCGGACGATTGAATCGTCGACTACCACGACAATTCTGTCCTTCAGCACGCCTTCCACCGTGTTGAATTTGCAGCGGACCCGCTGCTCACGCATGTCCTGGCCCGGCGAGATGAAGGTCCGGCCCACGTAGTGATTTCGAATGAGGCCGATCTCAAATCGACAGCGGTGCCCCATCTTCTGACATTCAGACACATACCCGAGGGCGGCCGTATTCGACGAGTCCGGCACGGATATCACGATCGGCTGTTTTTCCTCCGGCGGTACGACGGGTACGGGTGAATCGTGTGCCAGCTGCTTTCCGATCTTTCGCCGGACTTTGTCGACCATCTCGCCGAAAACCTTGGAGTCGGGTCGCGAGAAATAGACGTATTCGAAAACACACTGACTTACGCCGTATCTGCTCGGAAGTGAATACGACCGGAAGTCTCCATTCTCACATCCATTGCGATCGATGACGACGACCTCTCCAGGCAGTACATCGCGAACGTACTCGGCGCCGATCAAGTCGAACGCACAGGTCTCGCTTGCGACGCAGTAGCTGTCGCTGCCGTCTGTGCCCCCGCCGGGCACGCGCCCCAGGGCGAGAGGTCGAAAACCATTCGGATCGCGGACGGCGATGAGTTCCTCGTCCGTCAGGATCACGAGTGAGAACGCGCCCTCGAGCTGCGTCAGGGCATCGAGTATCTGATCGATGCGTTTCCGGCGCCGGCTTTGCGCGATCAAATGTAGGATCAGCTCGCTGTCACTTGTCGACTGAAACAGGGTACCGCGCTCGCTGAACGTTCGGCGAAGTTCGCGGGCGTTCGAGAGATTGCCGTTGTGAGCGAGCGCCAGGTTCCCGTTCCGATAGCTCACGACGAAGGGCTGGATATTGGATCGGTTGCCCGCGGACCCGCTCGTGGAATAACGATTGTGGCCGATTCCTGCGGCGCCCAGCAGTTTCGTGTCGAATATGTCGGGATCGTCGAACACGTCCAGCACCAGGCCGAAGTCGCGATGCGTGGGCATCACCTTGCGCTTCTTATGCTCGTCGAACGTGGAGGTCACGATTCCGCACGACTCCTGTCCTCTGTGCTGCAGGGCGTGCAGTCCGTAGTAAATCGAGCGTGACGTATCGGACGAGTTGAGAATGCCGAAGACGCCGCAGTATTCCTTGACTTCTCTCATCTGGCCTTGTTTGTGGTTCTTCGTGTGGTTCTCAAATCAGAATGAGCGTCGTCGCTACCAAGATACCAAACAGGTCGGCCGCAAGATCGCGCTTGCTGAAAACACCCGAGCCGCTTCGTCGATCTCTCAGTTCCTTGGCGAGCCCTGCTGAGGCCGCGATACCGATTGACAGCGGAAGTGCTTCGTGCTCTGTGAGTCCGGCCTTGTTGACGAAAACATACTGGCTACCGAGCGTGAACAGAAAGCCAAACGTTGCGTGTTGCACCTTGTCGAATCCCAGCCAGGGGTCGTTTGAGGTGCGTAGCAATGCCGTATCGTGTGGCTGCACGAGTGGTGCCGCGTGCAACATCCTCGCCCGAACGTATGATCCGGAATCCGTCGTGAAATCAGAGTGCAGCGATTGTGCGTGTCCGGTGTCGCACATCCAGAGCGCGAGCACGATCAGAAGGGCAGGGCCTCTCGATCGACTCGTTCTGGTGCTCTTCGGATTGTTCACCGATTCATCCGCCGGCTGATGAGACGTCCCGGTCGATCAACACGACATCGGCCGACTTGATTCGCCGATTGTCGACCTCTTTCACCGTGATCTTGAGACCATGATACGTGAAGACGTCGCTGACGGACGGGATGGCTCCTGAAAGGTGCAGTATGAGTCCGCCGAGTGTTTCGAAGTCGAACGCCTCTGTAACTATCTCTACACCGACAATGTCATTCAGGTCGTCAAGATCCAGCCGCGCGTCGCAACGATATGCGTGCTTCCCGATCTTCTCGTACAGTGCTTCCTCCGCATCGTCGTACTCGTCACGAATCTCTCCCACGATCTCTTCGAGGATGTCCTCAAGTGTCACGAGTCCGGCTGTTCCGCCGTACTCGTCGACGGCAATCGCGACATGTGTCTTTGTCGCCTGAAACTCTTTCAGCAGATCATCCAGCTTTTTTCCGGTGGGGACGAAGATGGCTTTGCGCGCGATAGACTGCCAGTTGACGGCGCGGTTCGGCTCACCGTTGTGGGTCAGATTGGGAAGCAGGTCTTTCGCGTGGATGATGCCTAGAATGTTGTCCAGGTGCTCGACATAGAGCGGAAGGCGCGAATGGCTGCTTGATCGGATGATGTCGAGCGCGTCATCGATTCCGGTGGACACTTCGATCGCGATAATATCCAGACGGCTCACCATCACTTCCTTGACCGTCGTTTCTCCGAACTCAACGATGGAGTGGATCAGCTCTCGCTCCGCCTCTTCCAGCGTACCATGCGCTTCACCGATTTCTGCCATCACCTTTACGTCGTCGCCGGAGAGCGGTCGCAGTGGACTAAAGCGACCGTGGAGAGATTTCGTGAGGCCTGAAATTGCGCGGGACAGAGGATGCAGGATCTTGTGGAATGGAAGAAGGACGGTCGACACATGGCGGCTGAAACGAATCGAGTTGCGCCGTGCGAGCAGCTTTGGTGTGATCTCGCTCACGACCAGAATGACGAACGCAAGAACGATGACCTCGAGGATTACGGTGAGGACCGGGTTCCACTGAAACGCAAGAGCAACCTGAGCGGTCGCGACTGCCGCGATCATGGCCGCGGCAACGTTGACGATCGTGTTGAGGATGAGAATCGAAACGAGCAGCTCGCGGGGATGCTCAAGCAGTTTCAGTACCCGCTTGCTCGCCTTGTCGGTCGATTCGGCGAGGAGATCGCGAGCGCTCCAGTCGAGGGAGAACAGGGCCACCTCGCTACCGGAGAACATTGCAGACGCGCCCAGGAGTACGCAGAAGATGAGAAATTCCACCGCAAGCGTCGTCAGGTCCAGGGAAGGGACTGCGGCGGTCTGTAAGAGGAGAACGGCTAGCGTCTCAGACGCAGGGGCGGGGTCCAAGGCAGGCGAGGGTAACGCCCTCGATTAGTTCAACGGCGCAAACAGTGGAGGTCGGTCAAATATAACGCATCGGTGGCTGCCGCACGCACCCCTACGTCCGTGGCTGTCTGCGAGCCTAGAAGTAGTTGCCCGTCACGATGATGAAGATCAGCACAATCGCGACTGCTACCGGGCATACAAAGCGGATCAGGAAGCTCCACATCCCTGCGGCCGGCAAGGCGAAACCGCCGCCCTCCAGCGACGCGCGAGCGGCAGGGACACCCCATTTCCAACCGACGAACACACATATCAGCAGCGCGCCGATGCTCAGGGAGAAATTCCCCCAGATAATGTTCTGCAGATTCAGGAAGCCGCCGCCGACCATGTTCGTCAACGTATCATTGGCACCCTGCGACAGCGCCGACGGCACAGCCAGCACCATACATATGCTTCCGAGCACCCACGCTGCTTTGTTGCGCGTCCAGCCACGCTCGTCCACGAAATATGAGACGACAACCTCGAGCAAGCTGATTGTCGACGTGAGAGCGGCGATTGTGAGCAGGAAATAGAACGCGATGGCAAAGAAGCCTCCGGCTGGCAGGCTGTCGAATATGGTCGGCAGCACGACAAAGACCAGGCTCGGACCCGCACCCGGCTCCACGCCCACGGCGAAGAGGGCCGGGAAGATGATCAATCCGGCCAAGACGGCTATCAGCGTATCGAAGACGGCCACCGAGGCGCCGGCGACCGGCAGGTTCTCCGATTTCGGGAAGTAGGATCCATAGGTGATCATCGCACCCATCCCCAGGCTCAGGCTGAAGAGTGCCTGCCCCAGCGCGTTCATGGCCACGCTCGTCGTGATCTCGGAGAAATCAGGCTTGAACAGATACGACACGCCCTCCATCGCGCCGGGCAGCGTCACGGACCGAATCGCAAGAATGACCAGGAGGATGAAGAGAAGTGGCATCAGGACCTTCGTCGCCCGTTCGATTCCTCCGGAGACGCCGCCACGCACAACGAGGATGGTGAGCAGGAGAAAGGCGACGGTGAGGACGATCGCGAGCAGAGGATCACCGACGATCTCTACGAATATCGCTTCGCTATCTGCCGCCGTGAGATTCATGCCGAAGCCGCCGACAATCGCCTTGTAGAGATACGCGAGCGTCCACCCTGCGATGACACTGTAAAAGGAAAGGATGCCGAATCCGGTGGCAACGCCGAGTCCGCCTACAAAAGGCCACCAGGAGCCCGGAACCAGTGCCTTGAATGCGCCGACGGGATTCCGTTCGGTCTGACGGCCTATCGAAAGCTCCGCGAGGAGGACCGGTATTCCGATCAACGCAACGAACATGAGGTAGATGAGCACGAACGCTCCGCCACCGTTCTCACCCGCCGTAAACGGGAAACGCCAGATGTTGCCAAGACCGATCGCAGATCCCGCTGCGGCCAGAATGAAGCCGGTCTTCGAGGTCCATAATCCTCGGTCGGAGGGCGCGATCGCCATGAGTTATTCCGGATTGCTTGGGGTGGCCGTACGTCGAGCGAAGTCGGAAGATAACACAGTCGACAAAAAACGTGACATCATGGAGACATTGGGCCGCCACGATCGTCAGCGAACGGAGGATTCGTTCCCTGCCACCCTGCGTTCATGTACCGTCGGCTCGGGTCTGCCGTTCAAGAAAAAAATCCCCTCCGCAGCGTGCGAAGGGGATTCAAATCGGGATTGACGATCGTCGTTAAAACGGCAATTCGTCGTCCGGCTCAAACGTTGCGGCTGCGTTGCTCGAGTCCGAAACCGCTGCCGGTTCCGGAGCCTTGTCTTGATACGACGTGCTGCCGCCGCCCATACCGTTCTCGGCGCCACGCCCACCAAGCATCATCATCTCACGGGCCTTCACCTCGGTGACGTACTTCGTGTTTCCATCACGATCCTCGTACGAACGCGTTTGCAGGGAGCCTTCGAAGTAGGCCTGGGAGCCCTTCTTCAGGTACTCGGCGCAGATCTCCGCCAGACGACTCCATGCCACCACCGTGTGCCACTCCGTTCGATCGACGAGCTGACCGCTGGCATCCTTGTACGACTCATTTGTCGCCAGCCTGATGTTGCAGACAGCCGTCCCCGATCCTGTGTAGCGCAACTCCGGGTCCTGGCCGAGATTGCCGATCAGCATAACCTTGTTCAGTCCACGTGCCATTATTACACCTCCTGACTAATTAACTATAACATGAGCCCCTGGCGATTCCTTTACGAGTCCACCGGACATTCCGGCTGTTCACTCTTCAGCACGAATCCACCAGGAGATGTAACTTCCCCCGGCGACTCACCGCGGGGTACAGTTAACTGTTAAGACACATTCCGGTGCCCCGGAATAACCTCGAAACGCGCAGCCATTTGTAATCTCTTGCCGCTCTTCACACAAGAATGTGTGTGGAATGGCAAATCGGCGGGGAGACACTGAGGCCGGTTGTATTATGAAGCGTCAACCAGTTTCCTGATGTCGAAAATTTACGATTCTCAGTTCGAAGAAAGTAGCGCCGGGATCGACGCTTATGCCGATTTCGTCGCGATAGTTCGACAGCTCCGGCGGGACTGCCCCTGGGACCGCGAGCAGACGCACGATTCCGTTAAACATCTCCTGATCGAAGAGGCCTACGAGACCGTCGACGCCATCGATGCAGGCGACTGGCCGGAGTTAAAGCGAGAACTTGGTGATATCCTTCTTCATGTTGTGTTCCATAGTGTTATAGCAAATCAGAATGGCTATTTCACGTTAGAAGACGTGATCCAGGCGGAGACGGAAAAACTTGTCCGACGGCACCCGCACGTGTTTGGCGATGTGGATGTGGAAAACGTGGGCGAGGTCCTCGCCAACTGGGAGGAGATCAAGCTGAGCGAAGGTGACCGGAAGTCTGTAATCGGGGGTATTCCGGCTCAGCTTCCGGCGCTTCTGCGCGCCCACCGCATGCAGGAGAAGGCGGCCGGCGTAGGGTTCGATTTTCCCACACCCGCCGATGCCTGGGACAAGGTGCGCGAGGAGCTGGAAGAGTTCGAGCGACTGGATCGAACCTCGTCCGCTGACGACGAGCGTGACAGGGAGTTCGGCGATCTGTTGTTCTCCCTCGTCAACTACGCCCGCCTCACCGGGTTGAACGCGGAGAACGCCCTCCGGCACACAATCGGGAAGTTCGCGGATCGGTTTCAGTACATCGAGTCGGAGCTTGATGCGCGCGGCAGTTCGGTTGTGGACGCCGGCCTGGAGGAGATGGATGCCCTCTGGGACGAGGCCAAGCGAGCAGAAGACTGAATCACACCCAGGCCGGTCCCCGAAGTGTCGGTCGTCAATTTATCTGGAAGCCGTCTATGGTAACCGTCCTTGAGTCGATAGCCACCGGGCATCCGCCGTACGGTCGGCCGCAGTCCGAGGCGGCCGAGTTCATCAGCAGGATCACGTCTCTGCCGGACCGCATCCGCAGTCGCATACCGGAGCTGTACCAGAAGTCGGCAATCGAGTACAGATACTCGTGCATCCCGGATTATCTGCACGACGATCCTGCCCGATTCGAGTTCTACCCGCCCAACTGGGATCTCACGCCGGCGCCGACCACCGAACAACGTAATACCATGTACCGCCAGGCGGTACTCCCGATGGCGGAGCAGGTCGCCCGAGATGCGATCCACGCCGCCGGGCTCACGGCGGATGACATCACGCACGTGGTTGCCGTCAGCTGCACCGGCTTCTTTGCGCCGGGACTGGATATCATGTTGGTCAAGAGGCTCGGACTTCCCGCGTCGACGCGGCGTGCGCTTATAGGCTTCATGGGATGCTATGCCGCGTTCAATGGTCTTCGCGTAGCTGACGGTTTCTGCAAGTCGCATCCGGGGGCCCGCGTGCTGCTCGTGTGCGCGGAGCTCTGCACGCTGCACTTCCAGGTAACGGACTCGATGGAGGACGCGGTGATCAACTCGCTGTTCTCGGATGGCGCGGCTGCCGCCGTGCTGTCGTCATGTGACGAGAGCGATGCGGCGGGCAAACTCGTCTACACGGACAACGCCTCGCTTATCGACGACGACTCGGAAGATTACATGACGTGGGACATCGGAAATACGGGGTTCAACATGGGTCTTTCGCCGCGGGTGCCGGCCGTGATTGCATCACACGTGGGACCGTTCCTTGACGGGATGTTGAGTCGCAACGACCTGTCCAGAGGGGATGTTGATTTCTGGGGAATCCATCCGGGAGGCAGGGCCATCGTCGAGCGGGCGCAGCAGGCGCTGGAGCTAAGCGACGACCAGGTGGCGGACAGCCTCGACGTACTCCGCCAGAATGGCAACATGAGCTCGCCGACGATTCTGTTTGTGTTGGACCGGTTGCTTCGGAGGAGGGAGGAGGCGGATGCGCGGCATGGCCCGAAGACCGCGATCGCGATGGCATTCGGGCCCGGGTTGACGCTCGAGGGGTGTTTGCTGCAGGAGGGGTAGCGGATTCTTGTTCGATTGAGCGCCGAGCGGTTGCCCGGGGCGTCCGGTCCGGCGGCTGGCTATCGAGCCCCAACGATCTTCTCGACAGAGTACCGCAATCGATTGCCGTCGCTTTCAGCGTGAGTGGCGGCTAGGCGTCGGTGTCCACCGACCACTCGTCCACAACTCCAACGATCACGACGTTGGTCGGGACGTCGTCTTCCCCGACCAGCTGCCTCACCGCTGCTCCCTCACGTACCACAAGCACGTAGTCGCCCTCACCCGCATTGTAACGAGGATCGAGCGCGAGCATATCCTCGTCGCCCTCGCACTCGCCATCGAGATCGACGGGGTGCACGATCAGCAGCTTCGAGGTCTCAAAGACCTCGGGTTTGCGCGTGGCGACGACCGTACCCGTGACTTTGCAGATGAACATGCGAACCTAACGAATAAGGCGATTCAACTCTTCGACACGTCGCACGATGGATTCCCGATTCATGTTGCGGTATTTCTCCGGCAACAGGGCGCGGCTTGTGCACTCGAGCACGGCCGAAAGCGTCTGGAGCTCTACCTCCAGCGGGTACGTCGGCGGGATGAAGTCCTCGACCGTCTGCTTCAATATGTCGGCGGTAACGGTACCCGTTTGCGCTGCTCTGAACTTGGCGCGCGTCAAGAGCGCCTCCATGTCGGCTCCACTGAGAGTTACCTCACCATTGAGCAACGAATCATCGATTTCCTCCATGGGAAGGGAGACGTGGGTGCGCTTCATCATCACGGTCAGGAGCTCCTCGCGCTCTTCGCGAGACGCCGGATAGAACAGGGCGATATGCTCTTCGGCGCGGCCCTGCCGCTTCAGGTCGATCGGCATCAGGTCGGGCCGAGCAGTCACGAGAAAGAAGATGATGTTACCACGGTGCTTCGTGTCGCTCATGAACGAAGCGATCTGTCCGAACACACGCTTCGACACACCGGAGTCACCCTGCACGTCGCGCTGACCGAGCTGTGCATCCGCCTCGTCGATCATGACGGCGACGGGGGTCATGGCCTCGAGGAGGTGCAGGATCTTCTCGAGATTTCCCTCAGTAACGCCCTGCCACTGAGAACGGAAGTTCTTCAACTTCACCATCGGGATGCCGATCTCACCCGCGAAGCATGTGATGGTGAAGGTCTTGCCGGTCCCGACCGGTCCGCTCACCAGGTAGCCCATCGGCATGACGTCGCGGCGCCCTTCTTTGAGCGCGGCAGCCGCCTGACGCAAATGCTTGATTGCATGCTCGTGACCGGCCACCATTTCAAGCGTGAAGTCGGTCTCGATGAATTCGAGCAGTCCGTACGCCTCGGCCTCGATGAAGGCCTTCTTTAGCTCGGACAGCGTGTCGTACGTGAGCTCCGTCCGATTCTCCAGGACGTCGGCCAGAATGGTACGCAGCTGGACATGGTTCAGGCCGGCCGTATTCTGTGCCAGGGCCTCTACCGTGACTTCGGATCTATCCTGCCAGATCTTCTCCTTGTCTCTGAGATACGCGCGGACGTACTTGAGACGTTCGCCCTCGTTCGGCATGACAATCTGAATCTCCGCCGTGTACGGGCTCTGAACGAGCTGCTGATTCAGGTCGCGGAGGTTCTCGGTAACGAGACAGACCGTGAAGTCACTTCGGAGAAACGTGGGGTCGTGCGACCACTTCTGTAGAAAGACGAGAGCATTCCGGTCTTCCGAAGAATACATCGACGCCTCAGCCATGGGCACGATGGTCTCGGCGTAGTCGATCACGCAGGCGACGCGTTTGCCGTCGGCCAGGCGCAGCCGGAAATAATTCTCCAGGACGGATAGCACGCGTACCGGATCCTTCGGCAGCTTCTTGGCGAAGTCGGTGCCGAAAATCGTGTCATATCCCGATAGCGCGCGATTGAAGTCGGCCTGCGATGCCTTGTCGGCGAAGTGGATACCGGAGGAGCGGTCGAAGAAGATGACATAGTCGCGCGCCGCGAACAGATCGTTCATCAGGAATCGTCGCAACGGCTCGTAGATGGTCTTGCCATCTTTGTCCTCCGTCGGCACGAGATCACGAACGTTGCCGTACAGGATGAACTGCGTGAACGTCTTCGTGAAGTACTTGCGCGCAAACTCCTTCGCCCACTCGGGATAGTGAGCCGTATATCGGTCGAGCAGGTCCTCGTCGATGATCGCGACCCCGTCCGGGTCGGGCGTCCTGATGTCTTGTTCCGCCTTCGTTATCTCCGTCATTTCTGCCTTCTTCTCTTAGTGATATCCGATGAATATACGCCGTTGAAATGCCGGCGAGCGAACGGCCTGTCGCGGTCGTCGGTCGCCCTTCGTGGTACGCTCCGACGTCGGGAAAGGGTTCGAACGGATGAATGCCCGATCAGGTGCTTCAGGGCGCGAGGTCGGCGTTGTAGCTGAGAATGAACGTCATGAATCCGGACGCTTCCGCCATGTCCTTTGCCACGAAGCGAATGGTGTGGGAGTCCACGCGATCCACGTTCGGCAGATAGCCGAGCAGCTCCACGGGGCGATAGTTCTTCATGCTCACCTCGAGTTCGACGGGGCCTTCCAATCGGTATGGCTGAAAGTCATCGATGCGGCTGACGGCCGCCGTGACCCTGTCACGAATGACACGGTTGGCTGCAGCGGGGGTCAACGTCTCGGCCGAGTGGAAGCCGAGCGCTCGCTTGACGACCGCACCCTCCACGTCGCCCACGATCTGTCGGGTCTCCTCGATTATGGCGTCGTCACCGGAGACCATGATCACAGGAACTCCGTAGTGCCCGGCGATGGCTGCGTTGAATGCCGCCTCAGGAACGGGCACGCCGTTCAGTTTGACTGCCGTCAGTCGGGCGCTTGACATAGTGTGCGCGCGCACCCCCTCCGTATTGGTCGTACTCGTGTGATAGCCGATGTAAATAACGCCGTCGAACGACGCGTCGATTCCGGCCATCATGCCCAGCGGCCGAGGCCACGATCGAATCACTCTGACGTTCTCGGGCAGCTGATCGATGAGCAGGTTCTGTCCGTTGCCGTGTGAGTCGCTCACGAGAATTTCGGTTGCGCCCGCCGCGAAAGCCGCCTCGATGGCCGCGTTGACCTCATCGGTCATGAACTGCCGAAAGCGCTGATACTCGAAGCCGGAGGGACCGAGTTGTTCGCCCGTCACGGCCCCTGCCACACCCTCCATATCTGCCGAGATGTAGATTTTGAGCCCGTCCTGACCGAAGGCTCCCGGGACGGAAGTAGCTGCAGCGAGGGCAACCGCGAGAAACACGAAGGATGATCTTTTCATGACGCCTTGTTCGGATCGAGAGAGTGTTGGAATGAGAGAGTTTCGTTCGAGCGGATCGACAAGTCAACCTCAGTGCCCCGTGCGTTCGTTTGCGTCGGCACTGGGTGACGGGTGGGGCCGGCGTGATCAAAGAAAAAAGGCGCCCGCAGTTCAACCGCGAGCGCCTTGAATTTCTGTCCGCTGCCGTCGTCAGGCAATCGTCACCTCGTCGTTGAGGTACACATCCTGGATGGCGTTCAGAATGCCGACTCCGTCCTTCATCGGACGCTGGAACGCTTTGCGGCCTGAGATCAGGCCCATGCCGCCCGCGCGCTTGTTGATCACGGCGGTCTGGACGGCCTGCTGCAGGTCGTTCGATCCCGATGCGCCGCCGGAGTTGATGAGTCCGACGCGGCCCATGTAGCCGTTCGCCACCTGATATCGTGTGAGGTCAATCGGATGATCCGTACTGAGCTCCGTGTAGATGCGCTCGTCCAGCTTGCCGTAGCTCGAGTCGCCCGTATTCAGCGCCTTGTAGCCACCCGTCTGCGTCGGCTGCTTCTGCTTCACGATGTCGGCCTCGATGGTGGCGCCGAGGTGATCCGCCTGGCCCGTGAGGTCGGCGCTTCCTTCGTGGTTCACACCATTCACCTTGAAGCCGCTGTTTCTCATGTAGCACCAGAGGATGGTAGCCATCCCGAGGTCGTGCGCATACGAGAAGGCTTCTGAGACTTCCTGAAGCTGACGGCCCGATTCCTCCGATCCGAAGTAGATCGTGGCGCCGACCGCGACACATCCCATGTCATACGCATCATCGATGCTGGCAAACATGATCTGGTCATACGTGTTGGGATACGTCAGCAGTTCATTGTGGTTGATCTTCAGCACAAACGGAATCTTGTGGGCGTACTTGCGCGCCACAATACCCGAGCACGCCGAACGTCGAAGCCACCGCGTTGCAGCCGCCTTCGATGGCGAGCTTGACGATGTTTTCCGGATCGAAATAGATCGGATTCTTGGCAAAGGACGCGCCTGCCGAGTGCTCGATACCCTGATCCACGGGAAGAATCGACACGTAACCCGTGTTCGCCAGGCGACCATGGCCGAGAAGAGTCTGGAGCGACCGAAGTACGCGCGGAGAGCGGTCCGATGCGGAGAAGACGCGGTCGACAAAGTCTGGTCCCGGGAGGATCAGGTCGTCCTTTGATATGGTTTTGCACTGGTGGTCCAGCAGGTAGCCGGCCTTCTCTCCAAGTATGTCGGCCAATGCGGAGGTTGTCACTTCTGCCATGGTAATCCTCGGCGGTATCGATCTGGTTTATGCTTCAATTTCGAAAGTTTGCGACGTCGATTGCGCAAGACTGAAAGGTACGAATGCATGTCGCGGACGACAACGCACAGAACAGCCGGAGATCGGGATCCACGCGTGATTCACGCGCGTGGCGCCGCGGTCCCGGTCGAAATTCCGGCAAAAGGTCGGGTTCAACCCGGAATCCGAATCTCAGGCGGTACACCCCTGGGGCGCGTCAAGGTATGCGGACAGGTCTTTTGCAATGAGGGGCGCCATCAAGAGGCCCTTGGAACCGAGGCCGGTAAACGTCCAGACTCGATCGTGACCCGGCACAGGACCAAGAATCGGAAGGCGGTGTCCTGCAACCGATACCCGGAGCCCGGCATGGTGGCCGATCACGTCTGCGTTCGCAATCGACGGGAGCATTTCGGCGACCCGCGCGATGAGTTGCTGGCCGACCGCGGGGTCCGGCGCTTGATCCGCGAAATCGTGCTCGAAGCTGCTGCCGATCGTCACCCGGAAGTCGTCGACTACCGCGTAGCCGGCCCCGGCAATATGCGGAAGATGGACAAGCGGCCGGCGGGGTCGCACGTCGGCGGTTTGTCCCTTCACGGCGTGCAGGCGGAGGGATTCGAGGGACGGGAACGACCGGAAGCCCGCTCCGCACGCGAGCAGAAGCGTCGTACATCGCACGCTTTCGTCCGGCGAATCTCGAAATTCAACGACCACTTCATCCGACGATTCTGTGAAGCCGCTCACCGTTGCGCCCAGCCGAATGGATACGCCCTGCTGACGAAGACGGGTGTGGGCGCCCTCGATGAAGGCAGAGATTCCGACCGCGCCGCCGGAAGCAACCAGAAGACAGCCGTGGGGACTGCGCACTTCCGGATACCGCTCGTGCGCTTCCGGCGGAGTCAGCCAGCTGCACTCGGAGTGCGATGCCGCCGTCACCTTGAAGAACGCCGCCTGCTCGAGGTCCCGGGCTGGTCGTAGCACGCCATTCGCCCGGAACAGGTGGGCCGAGTTCGCCATTTGCAGCGTAGCTTTGAGCGCCTCAAGGGCTTCTGTGTGGCGCCACGCCGGTCGCGCCTTGCGGGCCATGAAAGGATTGACCAGGCCGGCCGCAGCCGCAGTCGCGCCGCCGGGCGGATTTCCGGAATCAACCAGTAGAATCCTTTCCCGGTTTGCAAGGTGTAACGCGGAGCATGTGCCGGCAAGGCCCGCTCCGGCGATGACTATGTCGTAGTCCTTCGGCACAATGCGTAAACCAAATGTAACAGTCTGCTGTGAGGACGTCTGTTGAGCAACGGAACCCCTGCTGATCCGATTGTCATTGTCGGAGGCGGAATAATTGGACTTTCTATCGGGTGGCTACTCGCAGACGCCGGTCGAAAGGTAACAATTCTTGAACGTGACCGGGCGGGACGTGCCGCTTCGTGGCAGGCCGCCGGTATGCTTGCGGCCAGCGCGGAGATCGGGTTTGAAGAACTCGAAGTCTACAAACTCAGCAGGGAAAGCATGCTGCGCTGGCCCGCGTTTGCCGACCGGCTTTCGTCTGCATCCGGGTGCGATCTTGATTTCCGGTCCGAAGAGACGCTGATCGTCGCCGATGACCCCGACAGCGCCGAGGCCCTCAAGCGGGTGTACGATTTTCAGATGCAGCATGGTCTCGACATGCGGTGGCTGACCAGGCCCGAAGCCCTGGAGATAGAGCCGTTTCTGGGTCCCCGTATTACCGCTGCAGTTGTTTCTCCGCACGACCATCAGGTAGACAATCGGGCCGTGGTCGAGGCGCTTGTTGACGTATTCAGGAAGGCCGGGGGCGAGCTGAAGGAGCACTGCGAGGTCGCGGAGATCCACTCCGGAGCGCCCGCGAAAGTCCTGACGTCAGAAGGCGACACCATCGAGGCGGGCCGCGTGATTCTTGCGGCCGGTGCATGGTCCCGGCAGATTGGCGGAATACCGTCGGAGCTTCGCCCGAAGGTTCGCCCGGTGAAGGGGCAGATGGCCGAGCTGCGAGTGATCCCTCCGTTCAACCTGACGCACGTCATCCGCGGGCCCCATGCCTATCTGGCTCCGAAGTCGAACGGCCGATTGCTCGTCGGGGCGACGAGCGAAGAAATGGGGTTCGACACCGATGTCACGGCCGGCGGTATCTATCAGATTCTCGAGGGCGCCTGGGAGACGGTGCCGGGCATCTACGATCTGCCGCTCGTGGATGTGTGGGCCGGACTGCGACCCGCAAGCCAGGACCACAGGCCGCTGCTGGGAGAGGCCGCTGAAGGCATCATCTATGCGACGGGTCATTACCGTCATGGCGTCATGCTGGCGCCGATCACGGCGGAGGAAATAGCACGCCTCGTCCTCACGGGAGAGCCCGGCCCGTGGATCGCGCCTTTCGCACCGTCGAATCCCGTCTCAACGCACTGAATCCCACCAGATGAACAAGAGCAGCACGTACACCGTCACCGTTAACGGTGACGCCATTCAGGTAGAGGACGGAGCTCTGTTGACGGATGTCGTCCGCGCGACCGGGCTGAACCCCGATACGGTGCGCGGTGTTGCGCTGGCCCTGAACGACGAGGTGGTTCGTCGTGAAGCCTGGGCCGACACGCGCGTTGCCCCGGGCGATCGAGTAGAGATCGTCGCGGCTCAGCAGGGGGGCTAGGCTGTCGCGGGCCGGGCGTCATTCCGGCCTGCTTCGGACGACGTGGAATGGCATCGGCACAACGAGATCGGGCCCGCCGCACGGTTCCTCTGTTCTCGGCTGCATATAATTGCGGCCCAACGCTCTGCAGGGATTCGACGCGGCGTCCTGCCTGCGCGAGGCAAAGACGCTGTGGATCGTGACAGGAGCCGGTATCGCAGATCCTGCCGGTCTCAGGTCTCGAGGATGCAGTTGACCGACCCGAACGGGGTCGGCTCATGGCCGTCCGCCTCGTTTTCGTCGACCCAGCGACCATCGTCCGCGTAGTACCGGAAGCCGAGGCGCTGGCCCGCATCGAGCTTGACCGACGTGCTGTAGGTGTCGTTGTTGCGCTTGCCGAACAAATTCGCCGACGGGTCCCAGCCGTTGAAATCGCCCACAACGGAGATTTTTCCGTATGGGTGATCGCCTGGCAGAACAAACGTCACCTTGATCTTTTTCGACTTCTTGATGGGTTGCTTCTTAATCATGGTCACATGTAGGTAGGGGTCGATGGTTGAAAGATCGGCAACCCGGCGGCGCATCTTCAAGATACTTCCGTGGATTATCGGGGTATTGACGTGCCGCAGTGCTTCAGTCGATCCGTGCGCCAACACTCATTTTTCACGATGATCGGGTATCATTTCGCGGTGGCGCAGGTATCATGTGAATGCGTCAGTCGCCTTGCTTCCGCGAGGCGCTCTGGCGTGCTCCGTCGCAATCAAAACGACACGAATGATGGACGATACTGTGACCGCCACCCTCGGTGTGCGCGACGTGCTTCAGCTGGGGCCGCTTGAGTTGACGTCGAGGCTCTTCCTTGGCAGCAGCGGCTATCCAAATCCCGGCACGATGCTGGAAGCGCTGGACGCCTCCGGCACGGAGCTGGTGACCGTCGCAATCCGTCGTGTGAATCTCAAGGACCAGTCCGAGGGGGGGTTCATGGACCTGCTCTCGAGCCGCGACTTTGCGCTTCTTCCAAACACGGCCGGCTGCTACACGTCCACCGAGGCCGTACTCGTTGCCCAGCTTGCTCGAGAGGCCCTGGAGACGGACCTGATCAAGCTTGAAGTCATCGGCGATGACGAGACGCTGATGCCGGATGTTGAACAGCTGTTGCGTGCGGCGAAGACGTTGATTGATGACGGCTTCACGGTCTTTGCATACTGCAACGACGATCCGATTTCGTGCCGGAAGCTGGCGGATCTGGGCTGTGCCGCGGTGATGCCGCTTGCTTCACCGATCGGAAGCGGAATGGGACTCGTCAACCCGTACAACCTGCAGCTGATTCGGGAGCTTATCCCCGATACGCCGCTCGTTGTAGATGCAGGCATCGGAACGGCAAGCGATGCCGCACGCGCGATGGAGCTGGGCTATGATGGCGTTCTTCTCAACTCAGCCGTGTCGCGGGCAAAGCACCCGGTTGAGATGGCAGCCGCCATGAAGAAGGCCGTCGAGGCCGGTCGAACGGCCTACCGGGCCGGTCGGATTCCGCGTCGATTCTATGCCCAGGCGTCATCCTCCATGGAGGGACGAGTCGGGCGCTGACGCCGGCTTGCCGTGCGAGAACCGAATTGCCGACAAACTTCCTGCGACTTCGCTGTCGCTCCCTCAGACCAGCTCGCGTACCGGCAGGTGCGACAGCTTGACTTCGGAGAGGTCGGTCCGCGTACTGGCCCTCTCGATCTCGATCCCAACGACATCACCCGAGTCACTGACGTCCAGGACGATGTCGGGCGCTACTTCGCGGGCATCGGTACCCGGCTCATCTCTGAGGGAGATGTACAACGTGTCTGTATCCGAGTAGTATTCGAATTTCATGATCTGTGTGGTCTGAAACCTCGATCTGGAAACGCGTTGTGAATAGTCTCCCTGTCCGCCAGGGTTACCACGCGCAAATAGCGTTCAAGTTCTGCCACGAATATCCAGTGCCGGATTCGTCCGTCTGGCTGTGTCTGTATGAACGCTGGATTCGTAACGGCCTGGAGGCACCATTCGGGTCGGATGTACGGGCGCCTCCGGAGTACGCAGTTTCGGAAATAAGATGTTGTCTTCATGCGAGCCCCCCGCCTGTCACTGATGACTGGACACATCTACGAGGGCCTGCGTACCTTCCGTCGTTACCGAGAGCCGTCGTTCACGTCTTCTGTCAGCCGTCGTGACGTCATGTGGAAACGTTGCGATCCGATACGTCGTAGGTTGATGCGAGACTCGACTTCCCGAATACGTTCAACTGTTCCTGACCCGCCACGATGCTCCTTCACGTTGAAGTTCCTGAACTGAAGATCAAGATCTGGACGCCCGAGGCCCTGAAAAACCTGCCGCGGATGGTACTGATCGCCGATCGCTTCAGCGTTCGAGATGTGGCGTACAACGCCGTTCGAGCGGTGCAGGCGGGAGTCAAGTGGGTGCATCTGCGCGATCACACGATTTCAAAGAAAGAGTTCTGGGAAATCGGTCGTGTCGTGGTCGGTCGGCTTCGCCGCGCCGATGAGGACGTGCTGATATCGATCAATCTCCATGCAGACTTTGCCGCGGAGTGGTACTGCGGCGTGCACGTCGGTGCGAACGGACCGGCTGTCTCGGAGATCAAGGGAATGGAAGGGATCAACGGGCCCGTGGGTTACTCGGCTCACAGTCTGGACGTGGCCCGGGCCGCGTTTGACGCCGGAGCGGACTATGTCTTCTACAGTCCGATCTTTCCGACGAAGTCAAAGCCGGATCACCCCGGTGAGGGAGTCGACGCCTTGCGTGACGTGTGCGCAGCACTTGCCCCGAGGCGAGTGTATGCACTCGGAGGCCTTCGGCCGGAACGGGTGAAACGATGCATCCAGGCGGGTGCGTCCGGTATCGCGACTGCGTCAACGATCGCCAACGCTGACGATCCCAAGGCAGCAGCACACGCTTTCCTTACCGAACTGAAAGAGGTCTGAACATGCTACTTCGGCGTGAATCGGATATCAGAGTAGCACTATCGATCGCGGGCAGCGACTCGGGTGGGGGCGCGGGAATCCAGGCCGACATCAAGGCGATGCAGGCGAACGGCGTGTATGCGGCAACGGTGATCACAGCGGTCACGGCGCAGAACACGCAGACCGTGACGATGGCGAAGGAGCTTTCGCTGAAGATGATTCGCGCTCAGTTTGAAGCGGTAGTGAGTGACATACCGATCTCGGCCGTGAAGACGGGTATGCTGTCGTCGTCGTCGGTCATCGAGATGGTGGCCAGCCTGCTCTCGAAGCACGCGGCCGACATCCCGATTGTAGTCGACCCGGTGATGATTTCGAAGAGTGGCTTTTCACTGCTGAAGGACGACGCGATCGAGGTGTTGAAGACGCGGCTTCTTCCGTTGGCCACCGTGCTGACGCCGAACGTTCACGAGGCCTCGCGCCTGTCGGGCATTGAGATCCGGGATGCGGAAAGTGCGCGAGAAGCGGCCCGCGCCATTTACGCCATGGGTCCCGGGGCCGTGCTCGTGAAAGGCGGTCATCTCGAGGGCGTGACAGATGCCGTCGACTTTCTGTTTGACGGGGACTCTATGCACGCGTTCTCGGTGCCGAGAGTCGATACGGTTCACACTCACGGTACCGGGTGCACATTTGCTTCTACGATTGCTGCGAACCTCGCGAAGGGCTACAGCCTCGTCAAGTCTGTAGAGCGGGCCAAACGCTACGTTACTGCCGCGATACAGCACGGGCTACCGATCGGGTCCGGACACGGGCCCACGAATCATTTCTACTACTTACGCTCGTACGGTCGCTTTCCGATCGAAGACGTGTAGCAATCTGGCTGCGGTCGCGATCAGCTGCCGAGGTTATGAATTGCAGCGTCAAAGTCCTCTGGCTTCACGTACAGCAGGTAACCGTAGCTCCCGCTTCCGTCGGCGACGCCTGAAGATGCGTAAACATTCACGCCGATGCCGTGCAGCTTGCGATGGATGTTTGCAAGCGCTCCCAGCTCATCGTCACCCTGGACGAGGATAGCGGGGTGGGGCCCGTCGAGTGACAGATTGGCTTTTTGAGCCTCAGCAGCCAGTTTGCCGGCATCCTCCGGGAATATCGTGAACTGCGTGCGCGTCGGGCCGAAGGGCACGGCGGTGAAGGCAAGAAGGTTAACTCCGAGTTCCGACAGCAGCGAGAGCAACCGGTACCCCTCACCGGGCTCGTCGTTCACCGTCGTGTAGTAGTACTTGACGCTTCGAATGTTGTGTGCCATGGCGACCTCGCATCGGTTCTTTCCAGGATATGCATCGTACGACGCGGTCCGGACGGAGGCAATCCGGTGAACGAGCGGACGCTGGCCGGGCTTCTACCTACAGCAGTGCGGCGGCGGGGTCTACGGATAGGCGGGGAACGGGCCCTACTGCCCGTACACGAATCGCCGCCAGGTACCGACCAGCGTCTCCTCGCGTCCGCCGCAGGTGTCATCAACAATGCTGGCGGTCAGGTCGAGCTCTTCGATTTCGATTCGATAGAATCCTCGATCGACGCATCGCGCGTCGAAGAGCTCCAGGGTGTCCCCCTCGAGCGACCACGTACCAACAACCGGGAAGAACGGACGTGCCTCACCGGCCTGGAAACCACCGCCCTCCTTGAACAGCCAGCCTACCGTGGTGCTGCCGAAGTCCCTCTCCCAGAGTCCGAGAATCTGCTCCTGGAGCGGGATCTCTTCCATCGCCGTAACGATGGGGGCTTCGTCGATCTCTGCAGTCGTCGAATCACACGCCGACAGCGCCGTGCCGGTCGCCACGACCAGTAGTCCGAATTTGAACAGGGATGCAGGCATCGTCACCATCGGTCGCTCATGTGAATAACGGGAGGTATCGAAAAAGCGCGACTAAAGAAAGGGCAGGTGACCCACCTGTCTCCAGAGCGCCGCGAATGGCCGCTCCACCCTCTATTTACCGCCACATACTTACGGTGATGACGAGCGAGACTCGCAAGTACGACGCCCGACCCGGTTGAAGCACGACGAAATCATCGTAGCATATTGTTTGTGCGGACGAATGGCGTCGGTCTACCCGGGCATTCCCTCGGGCGGGAGCGTCATGTCGGAGTTGCACAAATGTGCGACGATCAACGATACGTCACCCTGCTTTCGTCGAACCTCCAGTGTAGCTGCCGGCGTCTGTAATCGTCACGCCCGCCAATGTGGTTGCATAGTATGCAGCCGGGTCGCGCAGCTGGCCAACAAAGGCGAACTCCAGTCACATTAGTGACCGGGCTCTTGAGGCGTACGCCGGACCTGGTTCGAGTCATGTCGATGAGGAGCGCGTCAGCCGTACGCGTCCCGCCGGACCGGTGTCGTGAAGCCTTTCTTACATCTCTGGAACGGGCAGCGGAGTGTCCGAATTGAAGATGTCGACGGTCATCAGCCAGGATCCATCAGCCTGTTTTCGCCGAATCTCGATGTACTTGCCGAGGTCTGTCGCGGTGACGTCACCCATGGGGATCGTCAGTGCGGACGCGCCGCGGAC
The DNA here is from genome assembly GCA_963768565.1 of Rhodothermales bacterium. Classification (GTDB taxonomy): domain Bacteria; phylum Bacteroidota; class Rhodothermia; order Rhodothermales; family JABDKH01; genus JABDKH01. The sequence continues at coordinate 9,423 of CAVYIO010000017.1, read as the reverse complement.
GTACGCCAGGTCACCAACGCCTTTTATGTCGACGATCTTCAGTTCGACGACGGTCCCGGGCGGGAAACTTGAAAACAGCGCCTTGATTCCTTCTCGGCCTGTGACGGTAGCGCCGTTCGGAGGCATCACGACCGCATCTTCTGTGTACTGAGCGGCGAGAGCGTCCCAGTTGCTGTCATTGAAAGCTTTCTGAAAGGTTCGTTCCGCAGCGGTGATGGCTGATTTGTCAGCTTCGGTCAGTTCCGCAGGCGGAGGAGGCGCACATGCCGAGACGAGTAGTACGAGGGCGGCCAATGCCGGCAGTCCGGTTGCTCCAATCAATTTCATAGTATTCATAACTGTCAGGCGAATAGGGAGTTGAGGGCCGACAAATTGGTGAAGTGCGTCCTCAAATTCAACAGGAGCCCGATATTGCGGCCTCACGGGGAGACCGACGAGGTCCCGTTGACCTTCTATTCGATAGATGACATCCGACACCATGGTGGCCGGAGAGGCACATTCGAGCATCTGGGAAGACCTACGCGATTCGATTCGCGGAGTCGAGTTTGATTATACCAGGGGCCGGCTCGGGCGAGCGATCCTGCTGCTGTCGGTCCCGATGATGCTCGAAATGTCGATGGAGTCGGTGTTTGCCGTCGTCGACGTCTTCTTCGTGCTGCGACTCGGGCCTGCAGCCGCCGCGACCGTCGGTCTGACCGAGGCGTTGCTGACGCTGCTGTATGCTCTGGCGATCGGGCTCAGCATGGGAACGACGGCGATGGTCGCTCGACGGATCGGGGAGGGAGATCTGCCCGCCGCCTCGGTGGCGGCCGTTCAAGCCATCGCACTCGGTATCGGGATTGCGGCCGTAGTCGGTGTCATCGGGGGCGTCTTCGCGGGGGACCTCCTTGACGTGATGGGCGCGACGGAGGAGATCAGGGCCGTCGGTACCGGATACACACGTATCCTGTTCGCAGGCAACGTGGTCATCTTCCTCCTGTTTCTGATTAATGCGGTGTTTCGCGGCGCCGGCGATGCATCGATGGCCATGCGGTCTCTATGGCTCGCCAATCTCGTCAACATCATCCTTGACCCGTGTCTGATTTTCGGACTCGGCCCGTTTCCGGAGATGGGTCTTACCGGAGCAGCTGTCGCTACCACAATCGGTCGAGGCACCGGTGTGCTCTACCAGTTCCATGTGCTTGCCCGCAGGAGGTCGCGCGTCAAGATCCTGCCCGAGCAAGTGCGGCTTGTTCTTCCGGTCATGTTGCGGCTCTTCCGGGTCTCGGCATTCGGAATCTTTCAGTTTCTCGTCTCGACAGCAAGCTGGGTCGTCCTTATTCGAATAGTCTCGAGCTTTGGCGAGGCCGCCATTGCGGGCTACACGTTAGCGATCCGCATACTGATCTTCTTCTTCATGCCGGCGTGGGGAATGTCGAATGCAGCGGCAACGCTGGTCGGTCAAAACCTGGGTGCGGGAAATCCGGACCGCGCGGAGAAGGCGGTGTGGATGACGGCGTGGTACAACATGGCGTTTCTCGGGACGGTCGGGCTGACGTTCGTTTTCCAGGCGCGGTTTTTCATCGGCTTGTTTACGAATGATACCGAGGTCGCGGCCTTCGGTGCCGAGTGTCTCCGGATCGTCTCCTACGGCTACGTGATCTACGCGCTTGGGATGGTGATGGTGCAGGCGTTCAACGGGGCGGGGGACACCGTGACGCCAACGATCATCAACATTGTCGCTTTCTGGATGGTAGAGATCCCGCTGGCGTATGTGTTGGCGAAGTCGCTTGGCCTGGGACCGCAGGGCGTGTACTACGCGATCCTGACCGCCGAAACTCTGATGGCCGTTATTGCAAGTATCGCTTTTCGGCGCGGAACGTGGAAGGCGATCAAGATCTAGCGATCCGACCGGGCCCGGCGGCTCACCGGGCGCCCGCAGCGGATTCAGATTGTCATCCAGCCGACCGGGCAGTCGACGCAACCTGGCTCCATACGCGCAACAGGTTGCCCCCCAGTATCTTCCTGATATCATCCTCTGAGTAGCCGCGTTCCAGCAGCACGGCGATCAACGTCGGGTACGTCGATACGTCTTCCAATCCGACCGGTAGCCACGACACGCCGTCGTAGTCCGACCCCAGCCCGACATGGTCTATTCCGGCCAGCTCGACGACATGGTCGATGTGGTCGACGACCGCCCACACGTCGGAGAGTACCGCATGCTCCTCCATGTACTGAACCATTTCCTCGTCGTCGTAGTCAAGCCCGCGTGCGCTTGCGTACGCGGAGATCTCGTCGCTCGCCTTCTGAGCCTCTTCGCTGATGAACATCGATCCAAAGTTGATCATGATCACGCCGCCGTTCTCGCCCAGCGTGCGGATCATGTCGTCACTCATGTTGCGTTCCCAGTCCGGCGTAAAATGTCGGGCCGAAGAGTGAGACGCAATCACGGGCGCGGTTGTAACCGCAATCACATCGTAGAACGCACTGTCCGTCACGTGCGATATGTCGACCATGATTCCAACGCGGTTCATCTCCCGAACGACATCCATGCCGAAGTCACTGAGGCCGTTCCAGGTCCGAACCGAATCATACGAAGAGTCGCTGATCAAATTCACTTTCGAATGAGCGAGCGTGACGTATCGGATGCCGCGGTCGTAGAAGTGCTGGACGTTGGCGAGGTCATCCTCCATCCCCGATCCGTTCTCCATGCCCATCGGAAGGGACACCACACCCTTCTCGTGGTTGGCGCGAACGTCCGCGACGGAGTAGGCAAGAGCAAACTTGTCTGGCGCCGATGCTACGAATCCCTCGACCATGTCAATCAATGAATCCGCAAGCGCCTTCGATCTTCCGGGCTGCTCCTGGCGCCGGGCCGGCAGATAGATCGACATGAATGGAGCGTCGAGGCCACCGGCCTTCGCTCGTGGATAATCGAAGTGTCCTTCCGTTGTCTGGCTGATGTCTTCACGCGTTCGCCAGTTCCGATACGGGACGTCGATATGACCGTCCGCGATAATCATATCCTGCGCAAGCATGGTCGCTCGTTCAAGTAGCTCGGGACTGATGGTGCGGTCCTCAGGTACATTGCATCCGAAAGTGATGCCAACCAGGATCAGAAGGAAAGAGGCCGTTCGCATCGAAAGGGACATGGCTGTTGGTTCCGTAATAATTTGAAGCAGGCCGCGCAAGATAGGCAAAACCGGTACGCGGCTGTCTAAGATTCTTCCTTCGACGCGCCGATCCGTCACGCCGACGATTGGTTTGAGAACTACGTCGCGTCTTAGATCACGAGGTTCAGCGGTGAATCGATGATCCTCCCGACCTCGGCGCCCGGGCACCAGACGTCGCGGTCTAATTGCTGGTGCTCGTGTTCGGGCTCCTTCAACCGCATGTCCTTGTCCATGTAGATCACGGTCATCGCTTTGCGTGGGACATCCGTTGTGTTGGGGCCTGCTCTATGGTATAGCCATCCCGCGTGAAAGCTGATCTCACCTGCGTCGAACGGCTCGACCACATGTTCGAACGACGCGTCAGATAGCAGTTTCTGTAACGTCGATTCACTTTCGTCGCTGATCTTCAAGGCGCGTCCGGCCGCAATCCGGTGACTGCCTGCGCTGAACTCAAGCGGTCCCATTTCCAGTGGCGTCGCCTGAAGAGGAATCCACGCGGTCGTACAGTGGTTCGTCGCGAGGGGCCAGTAGTACTGGTCGGCGTGCCACGGTGTAAATCCTCCGCCGGACTCCTTGTACAGTGCCTGATCGTGATAGAGCCGTACGCCGTCAACGCCCATCAACCCGGCGGCGATGAGACCAAGTCGTCGGCTGAATACAAGCTGCTTCACGACGTCACTCTTCGTCCACAAGTTGGCCACCTGGATGAACGCGCGGCCGTATGTGTCTCGCGTTTCCATCGGCCCCTTGTCCTTCTTCAGTTCCATCACGGTCCTTGTGATGGCGGCACCGAAGTAGTCGAGCACATCCGGTGGAAGGACATCCTTCAGTTTGACGAAGCCGTGCTCTCTATAGAATGCAACCTGCTCGGGCGTAATGGAATAGGGACTGTGCAGGGTCGCGAGATCGATGCCGGTATCGATGGGATTCGTGCTCATGTGACGTGCTTGATAGAGATCTAATACAAATCAAAATCCAAACGTCGACGATGACTATGCCTACACCTTCTTGCTGTAGCCGTGTACCCGGTCCGCGGCCCGGTCTGCGAGCCCGAACGCCTCGAGTAGCTGGTCGATTCGCTCGGGCGCCTTTTCGTTTGGCACGTCATACAGTTCGGCGAAGATTTCCAGGTTCTCCCGACCCGTCAGGCGTTCGTCGAGCGCGTGGGTTTCGGTGAGGACGCCGGTCCGCCGCCGCAACTCGGAGCCATCCGTCATCGGATCGAGTCCCATGACGCTGACATGTCCCTCCGTCGGGGCCAGAATGCCGTTCAGAATTCGGATGGTCGTGGTCTTGCCTGCGCCATTGTGACCTAGCAGCCCGAAGACTTCACCCTGTTCGATGTTCAGCGTCAGACCGTCGACGGCCTTGACGTGGCCAAATCGACGACTCAGGTTTCGTATTTGTACGACAGAAGACATACTCGCTGTCTACAATTCAGCAGGGACACGCACCGCGCCAGTAGGTAAGGTAACGGGCGACGCGCCGGGGCGGCTGCAATCAACGGGCAGCGGGTGACAAGATCAAGGAGTCGGCAACCTCACGGGGGTACTCCCGTAACAGTTTTTGATGCATTCCACTGCCGTGAAGCGATCGTATGACCGGCGACCCCGAGAACGAAAGGCTCTACTCTGAAGAAGAGATTGCGTCCATTCTACGTCGAAGTGCGAAACTTCAGACGGAGACTGACACTTCCGGCACGACAGGCCTTACGCTTCGCGAGCTCAAGCACATAGCCAGCGAAGTAGGCATTGATCCGTCGCACGTCGACACCGCCTCGTTCGATCTTGAGCACGGTGTTGCGGAACGAGATGACTCCGTGGCGTCCTTGTTGTTGCCGCTCACGTCCGACGAAACGCATCTTTTGCGAGGTGAGATCGATCCCGATCGGTGGGAGGACGTTGTGGGTGAGATCCGGTCGCTGTTCGGTGAATTCGGCACCGTCGGACAGGTCGGTAATCAACTGAGCTGGGGCCACACGGGGTTTCCGGATCCTGAGAAACAGGTGACGGTCACGTCCAGAAACGGCCGTACGAGAGTCAGCGCACGTTCGGATTACTCAAACTGGCTCGCTTTCTTTTTTCCAGGCATGGCGTCGTCCACGGCAATCGTTGCGGCCCTGATGATCGAGGCGGTAGCGGCAACTGGTGGTGTTGTGGCGCTCGCTATCGGCCTTTGGCTGATCCTCTACTACTTCGGAATGCGAGGAATACTGGCAAAGGTGAACCGGAAAGAGACTCGACGGGCGGCAAAACTCACGGAAAGCATTGAGCAATTCGTCCTGGATCCTGAGCGCGGTGTTGCGCCGGAACAGCGTCGGGGTCGCATGGACGATGCACTGCTCGACGAAGACGAAGGCGTCTCGATGCCGTCGCCACCGATTCGTGGTCGGACTCGGTCTTAGGTCGCACCCGTTTTCCTGTGTTGTCTAGAGCGATCGGGACGAGGTTGCGTTCTGGGTACGCTGCGATTCCCGCGGTACTGTCCGCAGGCTTGCAACGGGCACCGAGTTCACTATCTCCCGCGCCTCCCGACGGTCCTTCGATGTGCATGCGCCGGACGAGTGCTCGTATGTTCCTCGGACTTGTTATCATTACGAATGTGGTGGCTTTCCTTTCACGACGCCGACTGCCAAGCGGGAACTACAGGCTGCTGTCGACGAGATGCAAAGCAGGTTGAACCAGCTTCTGGATGCGCGGGCTCGCGAGCCCGGCCGGTAACTTATCACACCATCATTCCACATTTCAGGTAGACCGATGTCAGGCCGAATTCGAAGACGCTTTCGCTTCTTCCTGGAGCACTGGATCCAGCGAGGCGCACTCCACCAGTTGCTCCTGATGATGACGCTGGTGGTGCTCGTGGCCCTTCTGGGCGGACTGCTGGCGTTCATTGCGACAAACGTCTTCGGCGGCTTTGGCGAAGCGGCGTGGTGGGCCTTTCTCCGCCTCACGGATCCTGGATATCTCGGGGACGATGAAGGCACCGTACTGAGGTCCATTTCGACGGCCGTCACGGTCGCCGGCTACGTGCTCTTTATGGGTTCGCTGATTGCCATCATGACGGCGTGGCTGAACAAGGAGATCCGCAGTCTGGAGAGCGGGCTGACACCGATCTCGATTCAGGATCATTTCCTGATCCTGGGATGGACGAATCGCACGCCGTCCATCCTGCGCGAACTGGTATTATCGGAAGGCAGGGTTCGTCGATATCTTCGAAGACGAGGCGTTCGCCGACTGAAGATCGTAATCCTCGCCGACGAGGTGGGGAGTGACCTTCGTCAGGAGATAAAGGATGTGCTTGGTGGTCGCGTCGGGCGAGTATCTCTCGTCCTGCGATCCGGGTCTTCGATGCGCATCGAGCATCTGCACCGAGTCGACTTTGCCCGCGCGAGTGCGATCATCATCCCGGGAGCGGACTTCGAGCTCGGTGGTCCGGAAGCCACCGACACCCGCGTTGTCAAGACGCTGATGTCGATCTCCCGACACGGTGTCGACGAGTTACCCGGTGAATCGTTGCCCGCTGTGGTCGCGGAGATTTTCGACGCACAGAAGGTGCCGATCGCAATGCAGGTGTACGACGGCCCGATCAATATCATCGCGGGTGATGCATTCATCAGCAGGCTCATCGCACAGACTGTACGCCACCGCGGCCTCTCACACGTGTACGGCGAACTGCTGTCGCATGAACACGGAAACGAGGTGTATGTCCGCTACGTCGAGGAGTTTGACGGCCTCTGCTTCGCGGATGTGATAGAATGTTTTGCCGAAGCCGTGGTGCTGGGAGTGGTTCGACCCGAAGGACGAGGCTTTATTCCGATTCTCAATCCTTCGGCCGACTTCGCAATCGAGAAGGACGACAGCATCGTACTCATCGCGGACTCGTACGAGCGAACGTTGCCCGATTCTATCTCGAAAGCTTCACCACCGGTATCAGCGGAACATGCGAGTCGAACGCCTGCATCGATTGAACTTCAGCCACTCCGACGACTTCTCGTGCTGGGGTGGAGTCACAAGGTCAGTGCTTTGCTGCACGAGCTCGGCGGTTATCCGAACGAGCGGTTTTCGCTGGAGATCTTTTCGCTGGTTGATGTCGCACGGCGCGAGCAGGAGTTGAATCACCTGGACATACCGGCCGACCGTGTACAGGTCACGCACACACTGGGCGACTATACGCGCCCGTCCGATCTCCAGCGGATTGACTGGGACTCGTATGACAACGTCGTATTCCTGGGCAGCGACTGGCTGGATTCGTCCGTCGAGACGGATGCTCGTACGATCCTTGGATACTCGGCGGTTCGTGCGACGCTCGGCAAAGACGATGGCCGCACCGATATCCTTGTCGAACTCATCGATTCCGAGAACGCGCATCTTTTTGCGCGGCGCCCCGGTGAGGTCATCATTAGTCCTGTGATCCTCAGCCATATGCTGGCTCATGCAGCGCTCCGTCGCGAGTTGACCTCGGTGTTCAATGAACTGTTCGGGCCAGGAGGCGCGGAGATCTTCTTCCGTCCTGTAGCTGACTTCGGGCTCGAGGGACGCACAATCTCATTTCGCGAGATTCGGAAGACGGCGTTTGAGTACGGCGAAATCGCGTTGGGTGTGAGAATCGACATCGAAGAAGAGGATGCCGGGGCGGGGGTTGTGTTGAACCCGGCACCTGGTGAAACCTGGACGCTCCGGAAGCAGGACGAGATCCTCGTACTTATCCACTATTAGCGTGGGTCGTGCAAGCCCGTGAATTCGTACGGCTCACGTCCGCGAAGCGGAACATCGTCTGGCATGCAGACTTCGATGCGCCGTTCGGGGAAGCGGTCATTTTGAGTGAATGAGGTCAATATGAGACGATTCATCTCGTGCGGGAATCGACGCACAATTCTCGCGTGAATTGACGTGGACCATCAACTACATGGGTCCTTCGGGTGTGAAGACCGTCGACTTTATCAATCTCCAGGAGTGGGATTTTCTCTTCTTCGTGTCGTTCTCGATAGGTCTGTACGCTGTTCACAGGCTGTCGATGGTTTCGGAGTTGGGAGAGGTAGAAGAGAAGGTGGTCGTTGTCGAACTGTTCTCTGCGCTCGGAAGGGAATTGCGTGACTTTTCGACCGTTGCGGCGGTCCGAAATCTCTCGAGCATAGTTCCCCACAGGCCCGCCATGTTGGACGAGGAAGAGTCAGACGAGGAAGGGGACAAGAAGGAGGACAGCGGGTAGCGATCGTGCGCCCGTCGTCGCACCAGGGATCGCCGCTTGAAAGACTTCGTCCGGCCTGCGGCGAACGCTAGTCGAAATGTGCATTCGCAATCGGAAGCCACTTGAGGCCACGCCGATTGTTTCCGGCGAAGTTGAGCAGACCGATCTGCACGCCGTGAAGGGAACGCGCATAGTTGAGGATCCCGATCGTAAGGCCGTGTACATCGCCGCGCATGTGATTGAACGCGCTGATTGAAAAGCCTCGCATCACCCCGTCGGGTTCCAGGCGGGCGTATCCGGGTGCGAGCAGAATTCCCGTCATGAACTGACCTCCGACGACCGGGGCGATGAGCACTCCACGAACGGTCGGGGCTCCGGCTCCCACGCCGGAAATCGCAAGCCCGCCCAGGGTGCTCCCTGCACCCGCACCGATTCCACTCACGAACAGGCCCGTGGCATCGCGGCCGGCGCCGACGCCAAGACCTCCGATCGCCACCCCCTTGAAGTCTCGTCCCGCGCCGGCTCCGAGACCGGCGAACACGAGGCCCACAAGATCGCGGCCTGCTCCGGCGCCGAGGCCTCCGAATACCACACCGACAAGATCACGCCCTGCTCCGGCACCGAGTCCTCCGACAACGAGACCTTCGAGATCTTCCCCGGCTCCTGCTCCCAGACCGCCGAACATCAGTCCACGAGCGTTCCGGCCGGCACCGGCGCCGAGGCCTCCGAACACGATCCCGGCAAGATCCTCACCCGCACCTGCTCCGAGACCACCGAAGAACACGCCCGTCATATTGCGACCGGCGCCAACTCCAAGTCCGCCGAAGCCAACTCCGGTGATCGATTCCTCTGCCTCTATGCCGAGAGTCCCCAACGAGAGTCCCTGGATTCTATTCGCGCCCGACATCAGGACGCCCACTGAGGCTCCCGACACGGTTCCGCTCACGGGCTTGTGGGGCTTCCAGATGGTCACGTTGACGCCGTTGACAAACTCGAGCCCGCGATCCCGAAAATTGATCCGCACACCGTTCGTACGCGGTGTATTGCCAATGCTCAACCCGCTTTCGCGAGTGCCCAGTGTGTA
>CAVYIO010000016.1:0-4487 GCA_963768565.1 Rhodothermales bacterium | reverse complement strand
GATCATCAATACATCCTGGGGTGGAAGCAGGATCGAGCCGTGGATGAGCGCAAGGACACTCGGCATTGATGAAGCTGAGCGCGAGAAACTCCGCGCGGACGAGCGTGCTCGAAAGGAAGCGGTACGCGAACGTCTGAGGTCGCGCATCGGCGTTATTCCGGATAGCGACGTGGGCCTTATCGACGGTGTCGCTCACTGGGCGGACCCGGAACTGGACGACAGCGCCTGGCTTGAGATCGCCGTCCCGTCGACATGGGAGGCGGCGGGCTTCGAAGGAGTAGATGGTGTCGCGTGGTATCGCACCAGACTCGAACTGACGGAGCGTGAAATTGCCGGTGGCATCACGCTTGGACTCGGGATGATCGATGACTCCGACATCAGCTGGGTGAATGGAGTCGAAGTAGGCCGGACGGACAACGCCTGGAATGAGGCCCGCCGCTACGAGGTACCGGCGTCAGTCCTTCGAGTGGGCGAGAACGTGATTGCCGTGCGGGTGACCGACGTCTGGGGAGCCGGCGGTATCGCTGGTACCCCGGAGACCGTCTTCGTCGAGGTTGGAGATGAGCAGCGCCCGCTTCCCGATACGTGGCGGTTTATGTTCGGGCAAATCAGTCTCGAGGCGGCAGGCAACAAAAGTCAGCTGCCGACTCTGCTGTGGAACAAGATGATACATCCGCTTCAGCCGTTTCCCGTCAACGGTTTCATCTGGTATCAGGGAGAATCGAACGCGGGCAATTTCGAGGATACGGATGCGTACGCTGGACTCTTCGCGGACATGATCAAGAGCTGGCGTGCGGAGTGGGGTCAGGGTGATCTTCCGTTCCTGTGGGCGCAGCTCGCGAATTACATGGCCGTCGATGAGGATCCACCGGCGTCGAGTAGTTGGGCGGCGTTGCGGGAGGCGCAGTCCGCAGCGCTGTCACTCCCGAACACGGGGCAGGCAATCCTGATCGACATTGGTGACGCCGACGACATCCATCCGCGCAACAAGAAGGACGTGGGGAAGCGTCTGGCCCTGGCTGCACTGAAGATCGCCTATGGCAAGAACGTGGTCCATTCCGGACCAACGTATGCCGGCCATGAGATCAAGAATGGTCGCTCGATCGTCCGGTTCGATCACGTCGGCGGCGGGCTCGTGACTCGAGGAGAGAACTTGAGCGGGTTCGCTGTCGCAGGAGCCGATAGACGGTTTGTCTGGGCGAAAGCACTGGTGGAAGCAAGCAACGTCGTTGTATGGAGCGACGACGTGCCGGAGCCTGTTGCGGTCCGATATGCCTGGGGCGACAACCCTGAAAGTGCGAACCTCTATAATTCGGAAGGCCTTCCGGCGTCACCGTTCAGGACGGACGCGTGGCGGTGACAACCTGAGTTGCGTTCAGTATTCGAAGCAATCGCATCGGCAGGTCGGAATCCTGTTCGGCACGGTCTTCCGGAGACTGCGGGGATTTCGACCGACCCGACAGGATTGGTGCTTCCGGACAAGACGATGCCGTTCAACAGCAGTCGTTGACGATTCTGGTCGCGGTCGGCGTCCCGAGCCCCGAGAACTATTCCGACATCCACAGGCCGACGATCAGAATTGGACCTTCTCGAGGAACGCCACACTCTGCGGGATATTCCCGAGCGGATCGGTCGATTCGTCCTCGATGTAGTACCGTTTGATGCCGATTTCCTTCGCGGCTCTAAGGACTCCCGCGTAATCGATCTGTCCGGTTCCGACGGCAACGTCGGCCTCGGCCGGCGCTCCACCGGAATGGTCGCCGGTCTGGTGCCCCTTCTTCATGTCCTTGACATGCATGAGTGTCCAGCGGTCGGGATACCGACGCAGGAGGGCGGCGGGATCGGTGCCCGTGTTGGCGACCCAGAAGACATCCATCTGAAACTCGACGAGCCCCGGATCGGTCTCTTCAACGATCACATCAAATGGTGTTCTCCCGTCGGGTCCGGGTGCGAATTCGTAGCCATGGACGTGGTAGAAGAACTGCAGGCCCCGTGCCTTCGCGGCGGCTCCCCACGTGTTGAGGTAATCGGCTTCCGTCCGCGCCGTTTCGAAGGTGAACGGTTCGCGGTACTGGGCAGGTATCCAGGCAAGGCCGACATACTCGACAGCAAGGGCCACGGCTTCGTCGAGCACCACGTCGACACTGTCCCGGATGCGGTCGTGGTCTACGTGCATCGAGGTGCCCTTCAGGTCCGCGGCGGCAAGCATTTTGCGAAAGGCGCTGGGCGTCAGTCCGTATGTTCCGGCCAGTTCGACCTCGCGGAAGCCCATCGTACGGGCTGTTTGAAGTGCGCCTGCGAGGTCGCCGGCAGTATACTCGCGCAGACTCCAGAGCTGCAGGCCGAGCGGTCCTTCGAAGTCACCTTCGAACGTAATGTGCTTGTGTGTTGTATCGTTCATGACGGCGTCATTGTCGTGGTCTGCAGCCCGGCCGGATGCGCAGGCCAGGAGAGTGACCGCGAGAGCGAACAAGGTGAGCAGAATAGGCGAGTGGTTCATTGTCTTCCGACGGGCTTTGGGAATAGGGTGTTCGGCTCCTGCCGTCACGCTAGATTCGGAGATCAAGACGGTTAAACCAGTACCAATGAAAATACGAAAACCGTTCGGTCGACGTGCTCACCGAACCCTTGAACCTCGAGAAACCCTGGCAAGACAAAGATGGACCACAAGACGACCCTCCGCTCCGGATACTTCAGCCTGATTACCATGCTACTTGTCTCACCCTTGTCGGCGCAAAGCGTAGGCGTATTCGAAGGTCACACTGACGTCGGCGATGTCAGAATACGCGGCGCGGCCACATTCGACGCCGAGGTTGAGGAGTACCGTATTTCTGGTGCCGGCTACAACGTGTGGTTCGATCACGATGAGTTTCACTTCGTCTGGAAACGACTCAGCGGTGACTTCATCGTACGGGCCCGCGCGCAATTCATCGGAGAGGGGGTTGATCCCCACCGAAAAATGGGATGGATGGTGCGATCGAGCCTTGATTCGAACGCGACGCACGTCAACGCCGTGGTGCACGGCGATGGTCTGACTTCGCTTCAGATGCGTCGAACGGTCGGCGGACAGACGGAGGAAGTACGCGCGTCGATTACGGGGGCGGATGTGATTCAACTTGAGCGGCGCGCGAGTAGCTACACCGTGTCTTTTGCCCGTTTCGGTGACTCGCTCGTCACGGAGCAGACGGCCGACCTTGTTCTTGGCGAGAGTGTGTACGTCGGTCTCTTTGTCTCATCACACAACGAGGATGTACTCGAAGAGGCAGTGTTTCAGAATGTGCGCATTATCGCCCCGGCCCCCGATGAGTTCGTGCCCTATCAGGACTATATCGGGAGCAATCTCGAAATCATGGATGTCGATTCCGGCCGTCGAAAGATCCTTCATCGATCTTCCGAATCGCTCCAGGCACCGAACTGGACCACGGATGGCAAAGCGCTCATCTACAATAGCAATGGACTTCTGTACCGGTTCGATCTGCAGACCCGGACGCCGGTCGCGATCAACACGGGTTTCGCAACGCAGAACAACAACGACCACGTGCTGTCATTTGACGGACGGCAGTTGGCGATCAGCCATCACAGCGCTGAGGACGACGAGACGTCGATCATCTACACAATACCGGTCGAAGGGGGTACACCGCACAGGGTTACGGCCAGAGGGCCTTCTTACCTCCATGGCTGGTCGCCCGACGGAAAATTTCTCGTGTACACGGCCGGGCGCGATGGAGATTATGATATCTACAAGATCCCCGTAGAGGGTGGCGACGAGATTCGATTGACGAGTGAGCCCGGTCTGGATGATGGTCCCGAATACAGCCCGGACGGCAAGTACGTGTACTTCAATTCTGTTCGCAGCGGCACGATGCAGATATGGCGCATGAGGCCCGACGGCAGTGAGCCGGAGCAATTGACGGATGACTCATTCAACAACTGGTTTCCGCATGTGTCGCCGGACGGAAAGCGAATCGTCTTTCTGTCGTTTCATTCGGACGTGGACCCTGGCGATCATCCGTTCTACCGGCACGTGCTTCTCCGGATGATGTCGGTGGACGGTAGCTCTCCGAAGGTGATCGCGTATGTCTACGGTGGTCAGGGGACGATCAACGTGCCGTCGTGGTCGCCGGACAGTAAGAGGATCGCATTCGTCAGCAACACGATCCAGTAGTTCAGGTCGATGCCTGACCCGGCTGCAGACGGGTCGTCACGTCCAGAGAAGTGGCACGTCCATGCGGACGTCGAAGAGGAGAATCTCACTGTCCTCGTCAAAACCAAGATCGAGACGATTGACGTTCGTGATACCTGCGCCGTCCCCGGACTCCAGCGTCAGACCGGCGACGTTCATCTTTCCGCGGACAACCTGTATCCACACGCCGCGGCCGTCTTCAACCGTGTGTGAGAGACTGTCTGCCGGTGCGAAAAGCCCGGCATAGATGAACGCGTCGGTATTGATTGGCATACTGTCGCCGCGCGCGTCGGGTGAAACGTAG